>JAZSPK010000019.1:0-23984 GCA_045537405.1 Acetatifactor sp. | reverse complement strand
AGATAGCAAAAAGAGTTCGGAAATTTTCCGAACTCTTTTTAGACAAAGAAAAGCACTCGCATGACGGTACGAGTGCTTTTATATATTTCATAAAATTAAGCCATTGCATTAACAGCTTTGCTAAGACGAGAAACCTTTCTAGCAACGTTATTCTTGTGGTAAACGCCTTTAGAAGCAGCCATCTCGATAACCTTAGTAGCATTAGCAAGTTCAGCCTGAGCTGCTGCCTTGTCACCAGCTTCAATTGCTGCGAAAACTTTCTTCATAGCAGTTTTAACACCGGACTTGATTGACTTATTTTTCTCAGTTCTAATCTTTGCAACTTCAATTCTCTTCTTTGCAGATTTAATGTTAGCCAAAGTTCTACACCTCCCATTAGATGATATTTTTTTACTAGAAAATGTTTCACTTAAGCCAGACACGGACGACTAAGTAAACATACTCTTGTATTTTAGACAAGGATTGCCAATTTGTCAATACATATTTCATGTTTTTTTTGAAAAAATAGTCATTAAGTTATTGATATTATGATTGTTGAAATGGTGAGCGGAGGTTTACATGAGTCATTTTCAGGTTAGAACCGATTTGGTATTAGAAGCAAGGGAAAGCATTACAGAAGGAAAAAGGGAGCTTCACGGTGTTATAGTAGAGGAATATGAACTTTCAGAAAACAATATTCATATTACAAAGGTGATAATTGAGTCCAAAAATGCAGCAAAAACCATGGGAAAACCTTTGGGAACCTATATTACCATTGAAGCACCGGAATTATTAGAAGCAGATGAGGATTATCATAGAGAGATTTCCGGGTGTTTGGCGAAAGAATTGCAGGAAATGTTATCCATACAGGAAAAAGGTGTTTCTGTAATGGTGATAGGTTTGGGAAATCGTGAGGTGACAGCAGATGCTTTGGGTCCGCGGGTTTTGGATAATCTTTATATTACAAGACATATTGTAAGAACCTATGGAAAGTCGGCGTATGAAAATACGAATATAAATGAAGTTAGTAGCTTTGAACCGGGTGTTATGGCCAAAACGGGTATGGAGAGTGCGGAAATAGTGAAAGGGGTAGTTTCTGAAGCAAAACCGGATGCAGTAATTGTAGTAGACGCGCTGGCTGCCAGAAGTACAAAGCGTCTTAACAGAACCATACAGATTACCAATACAGGTATTCAACCGGGCTCAGGAGTAGGGAATCACAGAAATGCACTTACGGAGGAAACCTTAGGAGTGCCGGTGATTGCAATTGGAGTTCCTACCGTTGTGGATGCGGCAACCATTGTAAAGGATGCTTTGGAGAAACTCAGTGGTAATAAAATGGATTGGATACATTTCGATAAGACAGAAGGTTTTCAAAAGACCTATTCGGAATTGAACAATATGTATATGACGGGTAAAGATATTGATGCAATGATTAAACGGGTTAGTTTTACTTTATCGGAAGGAATTAATATGGCTTTGTCCGCTAAGGAATAGCTTAAGACGCTTACTCATATATTAGATTAAACAAACTGAATTGGGAGAAGGAATGATTAAAAAATACAGCATGATTTTTATAGTGCTGGGGATGTTTTTATTTTTCTGTATTATTGCAACAGATTGTTTTGCGGAAAAAGGCAGTCAGAATATATTACCGGTATTAAGTTATAAGAATGAAAGCGGAGCGGAAATTTTGCTGAATAATACTCTGGAAAAAATATTTCCTTTATTACTGAAAAAGGATGATAATCGGATTATTGCTAAACGAGAAGATTTTTTTAAATTAAAGAGTATTAAACCGGTAGAACTTCTTACTATGATGGAGGCGGAGAACATGCAAGAGAGCCTGGAAACAATCAGTATGTCTGAAGTGAGCACGGTAGAGTTGCCGGAAGAAATACTTGATAGAGAGCCCGTGGAAGAAACCCAGATCGTTGCTCAGGTACCGGATACAATAGTGAATACGGATTTTCAGCCACATTCCTTACAAAAAATTATTGATATAAATACATTGGCGGATTATGAATCGTTGGTCAAAAACTTTTACACTATAGATGCTTGTGCTATGGTAGGAACTGAATTTTTGGATGCAGAAAATTTGTCACAAGTTGACCTGCGTATAACAAAGCAGAATGAAGGACCACAGATTTTGATTTATCATACTCATTCGCAAGAAGGTTTTGTAGATTCTGTTCCCGGGGATGAAACAACTACGATTTTGGGAGTGGGAGACCATTTGACAAAAATTTTGGAGGAGGAATATGGATACAAGGTATTGCATCATAAAGGCAAATATGATGTAGAAACCAGGGATAATGCTTATTCCAGGGCACTGCCAGAGGTAGTACAAATTTTAGAGGAGAATCCAAGTATAGAGGTAATTATTGATTTACATAGGGATGCAGTAGCGGATGATTATAAGCTGGTTATGGATTTGGATGGAAGACCTACGGCAAGGTTTATGTTTTTTAATGGTGTGAGTTGTACGAAGAATACTGGAAAAATCGGTTATTTGGAAAATGAAAATCAGTTGGAGAATCTGGCATTTTCTTTTCAAATGAAAAAGGTTGCCGAAGAATATTATCCGGGACTGACAAGAAAGAACTATATTCATGGATATCGTTACAATATGCATTTATTACCTCGAACCACTTTGATTGAATTGGGGGCGCAGAATAACACTGTGGAGGAGGCTATGAATGCTTGTGATCCGATTGCACATATTTTAGATATGGTGTTAAATGGAGCCTAAGTCTTGCGCTATTTTTTTATTTCTGTTACAATCATACTAATTATGCAGATATTAGATGAGTGAGGATATTTAGATGGCAGTAACAGACCAGAGCAAAATTCGAAATTTTTGTATTGTTGCGCATATAGACCATGGTAAATCGACTTTGGCAGATCGTATTATCGAGAAGACAGGCTTGTTAACCAGCAGAGAGATGCAGGAACAGATTCTGGATAATATGGAGCTGGAAAGAGAGCGTGGTATTACCATTAAGGCGCAAACTGTGCGTACTATATATAAGGCTAAGAATGGGGAAGAGTATGTTTTCAATTTGATTGATACACCCGGACATGTAGATTTTAACTATGAAGTAAGTCGTTCTTTAGCGGCGTGTGACGGTGCTATTTTGGTAGTAGATGCAGCGCAGGGGATTGAAGCACAGACGTTGGCAAATGTTTATTTGGCGCTGGATCATGATTTGGATGTTTTCCCGGTTATTAATAAGATTGATTTACCCAGTGCGGACCCGGACCGTGTTATAGAGGAAATTGAGGATGTTATCGGTATTGAAGCACAGGGAGCACCTTTGATTTCTGCAAAAAACGGTATCGGTATTGAAGAGGTGTTGGAGGCTATTGTAGAAAAGATACCGGCACCCAAGGGGGATGCGTCAAACCCATTACAAGCGCTTATATTTGATTCGGTTTATGATTCTTATAAGGGAGTTATTATTTTCTGTCGAATTGTAGAAGGAACAGTTAAAAAAGGTACAACTATTCGAATGATGGCTACCGGTGCAAAGCAGGATGTGGTGGAAGTTGGATATTTCGGTGCAGGACAGTTTATCCCCTGCGAAGAATTGACTGCCGGTATGGTTGGATATATTACTGCTTCCATTAAGAATGTACGTGATACGGCGGTAGGAGATACCGTTACCGATGATAAGAATCCTTGTGCAGAACCATTGCCCGGATACAAAAAAGTAAATTCTATGGTATATTGCGGAATGTATCCTGCGGACGGAGCGAAATATCCTGATTTAAGAGATGCCTTGGAGAAATTACAGTTAAATGATGCGTCTCTTAATTATGAACCGGAAACTTCCATTGCATTGGGCTTCGGCTTCCGTTGCGGTTTCCTTGGACTTCTTCATTTAGAGATTATTCAGGAACGTTTGGAAAGAGAATACAATTTGGATTTGGTTACTACAGCCCCCGGTGTTATTTATAAAGTATTTAAAACCAATGGTGAAATGATTGAGTTAACCAATCCCTCTAATTTGCCGGATCCTGCAGAAATTGAACATATGGAGGAACCTATTGTCAGTGCGGAAATTATGGTAACCCAGGAATTTATTGGTTCTATTATGGAACTTTGTCAGGAACGTCGAGGACGTTATCTTGGCATGGAGTATATGGAAAATCGTGCGTTGATTAAGTACGAGCTTCCTTTGAATGAAATTATTTATGATTTCTTTGATGCTTTAAAGTCCCGTTCCAGAGGGTACGCTTCTTTTGATTATGAATTAAAGGGATATGAGGAATCTAAATTAGTGAAACTGGATATTCTCATTAACAAGGAAGAGGTGGATGCGTTATCCTTTATCGTACATGCTGATTCCGCATACGAGCGCGGTCGGAAGATGTGTGAAAAGTTAAAGGATGAAATTCCCAGACACTTGTTTGAAATACCCATTCAGGCGGCAGTTGGCGGTAAGATTATTGCCAGAGAAACCGTAAAAGCAATGCGCAAGGATGTTTTGGCAAAATGTTACGGTGGTGATATTACCCGTAAGAAGAAGCTTTTAGAGAAGCAAAAAGAAGGTAAGAAACGTATGCGTCAGGTAGGTAATGTGGAAATTCCTCAAAAGGCGTTTATGAGCGTGTTGAAATTAGACGAGAGAAATTAATGAAAAGAGAGTCGTTTCGGCTCTCTTTTATTAGAATGGAGACAAACATGGAAATCTATATTCATATTCCTTTTTGTGTAAAGAAGTGTAAATATTGTGATTTTTTATCCGGACCGGCCAAAGCATCTACGCAGGAGGCTTATATGGAGGCTTTGTGCAAGGAGTTAGAATACAGAAGTTCAGAGTATCAAGACAGAGTGATAGAGACTGTTTTTATTGGTGGTGGAACCCCCAGTGTTGTAAAAGCAGAGTCTATTTCTAAGCTCATGGATATTTTATTTGCACGGTATCACATCGCAGAAGAGGCTGAAATATCTATGGAAATAAATCCGGCTACGGTGAATTCGGACACGCTTAAAATTTATCGGAAGGCCGGGATAAATCGGTTAAGTATCGGTTTGCAATCGGCAAATGACAAAGAATTGAAAAATATTGGAAGAATACATAATTATGAACAGTTTTTGGAGTGTTATGAGCAGGCGGTAAAAGCAGGTTTTCAAAATATCAATATAGATATTATGAGTGCACTTCCCGAACAAACCCTAGAAACCTATAAGAGCACTCTGGAGCGGGTGGTAGGATTAGAGCCGGCACCGGAGCATATTTCTGCATATAGTTTGATTTTGGAAGAAGGAACACCCTTAAAAGAGGAATATGATAGGGGACAATTGCGACTTGCGGATGAAGAGGAAGAACGGAAAATGTATGAGCTTACAGAAGAGTTTCTATTAAAGTATGGATATAAAAGATATGAGATATCCAATTATGCCCGTCCCGGTAAAGAATGTAAGCATAATAAAGGGTATTGGGAGCGGGTTGATTATTTGGGCTTCGGAATCGGAGCCGCCTCAAAAATCGGAAACCGTCGTTTTCATAAT
The DNA here is from genome assembly GCA_045537405.1 of Acetatifactor sp. Classification (GTDB taxonomy): domain Bacteria; phylum Bacillota; class Clostridia; order Lachnospirales; family Lachnospiraceae; genus Acetatifactor. Next base: position 18,487 of record JAZSPK010000019.1, on the reverse strand, counting down.
ACGGAAAACCGAGAGAAATATATTGCTTTTCCCACGGAGTCTTATGAAGATTTACAGGAATTAAGTCTGGCAGAGGAAATGGAGGAGACTATGTTTTTGGGGCTTCGTATGGTGGAAGGCGTGTCTTTGGAGAAATTTCAGAAGCTTTTTGGTATAGAGCTGGAAGCAGTTTATGGAGAGGTTATCAGAAAGCATATAGGTGAAGGTTTATTAAGAATAACGCAAAGGAGAGAGGAAAGGTATCTTTGTTTGACCGACAAAGGAATGGATGTGTGTAATTATGTAATGTCAGATTTTCTAGAGCCTGTTCTTTTTTAAAAATAGGAGCACTGTAACTGTCCTACCCACATAGAATATTTCTAAGAGAATTCCTACGGAGGGTTTGCTTTGAAAACATTTCAAAAGCCATTAACCGCGGGAGAAGAAGCTCGTTATTTAGAGCTTAAAAAAAATGGGGATGTGCAGGAGGCAAAAAAGGCGAAGGATATTCTGGTGGAACGGAATTTACGCTTGGTTGCACATATTATTAAAAAGTATCAAAATTCTGGCGAAGAGACAGAGGATTTGATTTCCATAGGATGCATAGGACTGATTAAGGCAATAGATTCTTTTGATGTGAAAAGAGGAAGACTGGCTACGTATGCCTGCAAATGTATTGAAAATGAGCTCTTAATGATGCTTAGAGGAAAGAAAAAAACTTCAAAGGAAGTATCGTTGTTTGAACCCATCGGACATGATAAAGAAGGGAACGAAATCCAGTTGATGGATATTGTTGAACAGCAGCAATTTGATGTAATTGAAGATATGGACCGTAAGGAAAAAATTATTCAATTGTCCGATTGTATTAATAATGCGCTTACAAGCCGAGAGAAAAAAATATTGTCATTACGTTATGGGCTTGGCGGAGAAGAAGCCTTAACGCAAAATGAGATAGGAGAGTTATTTGGCATTTCAAGAAGTTATGTGAGCAGGATTGAAAAGAAAGCTTTGAATAAGTTAAAAATACAACTTGATAATCAGTGATTTTTAGTTGTCAAAAGATGGGTATTCATGTATAATATATATGGTATTAGGGGGATTATACATGCAATTTGTAAAAACGCAAGACTTAAAAGAGGGGATGCGTCTGGCAAGACCTATATATAGTAAACAAGGGGTTTTGTTATTTGACAGAGATTCCGGTCTTTCTAAGCAGGCCATAAATAGTATTAAAAATTTTGGCTTGCTGGGAGTATATATTTTAGAACCGGCAGAACCATTACCGCCTTTAACGGAAGAGGATTTGGAGTTTGAAAGTTTTCAGACAATGATGGTTTCTTTGATTGAAGAAGAGTTGGAGAAAATTCGTCAAACTTCCAGAATCCATAAAATGCAAAGTCTGGTTAGCATGATTATAAAGAAATATGGTCATTTAGATAAAAAGGTATATTTTTATCAGAATCTTCGAAGCAGAACAGATTTTGTATATAAACATTCTTTAAATACAGCTATTCTATGTACCATGATAAGCCACGTGATGAATATTTCCTTGCAGGAACAGGTTAATACCGTTAGCGCTGCATTAGTACATGATATTGGCAAGTTGGATGTTTATAGTATGTTGGGTGAAAATATGAATGTTCATCCGGACAAGCTTTGGGATGCACAGTTTGCCGCAGGTTCCTTAATAGAAGGTGCATTTTTGGATGGTATCAGTGTCAGACGAATTTGCTATCAGGCAGCACGGATACAAAATGAGGCTGATAAAGGCAAGGTGAATCCGGTTAAAATGGTTACCGGTGCGAAAATTTTAATGGTAGCCAATAGATATGATGAAATCACAGCCATGCAATTGGATAATAATAATTCGGACTCGGAAGTACGGGCTATTAAAGAGTTAATGGACAAGCCTGAGATTTATGACCCTGAAGTGGTACAGGCATTAACCAAGGTAATACATATTTTAGCTCCCGGAGTCAGCGTGGTTTTGAACAGTGATGAGAAAGCATTGGTTTTAAAAGAAAATGCAAGAAATATATTGCGTCCCACTTTGCTTAGTTTCAGGGATAACAGTGTGATTGATTTGGGCTTGGCGGATTATTCGGATTTAGAAGTTGTTGATGTGCTTAAGAGTCTGGATAACCGATGTATTATTGATTATGAAAAGCTAAAAATGGCAGGATTTTAGGAGGAGGATATATTATGCCAAATATAGAAGACATTCTCAGAGTAGCAAAAGATGCGGGAGCTTCCGACGTACATTTAACGGTTGGTATTCCGCCCAAAATGCGTGTTTACGGTAGCTTGATTACTATGGATTATCCTAAGTTGCTCCCTGCAGACACTTTGGATATTTTGATTTCTATTATGACAGAACAGCAGCGTGAACGTTTTGAAGAACGTGGTGAGTACGATATGTCATTCTCTTTACCCAACGTAGGACGTTATCGTTTGAATGCATTTAAGCAGCGTGGCTCCATTGCTATGGCTTTCCGTTTGGTAGGTACAGAGATTCCGTCACCTGAAGTATTAGGTATTCCGAAATCAATCGTAGATTTGTATCAGCGTAAGCGTGGTTTGGTGTTGGTAACCGGACCTACCGGTAGTGGTAAATCAACTACCTTGGCTGCAGTTATTGATAAGATTAACAGTTGCAGAGATGCTCATATTATTACATTGGAAGACCCTATCGAGTACTTGCATCAGCATAAATTGTCCATGGTTAACCAGCGTGAAATTGGTTTGGACTCTGAAAATTATGCAAATGCATTACGTGCTGCACTCCGTGAAGACCCTGATGTTATTCTTATCGGAGAAATGCGTGACTTCGAAACTATTAGTGTTGCGATTACAGCGGCTGAAACCGGTCACTTGGTATTGTCAACCTTGCATACCATTGGTGCTGCAAGTACCGTAGACCGTGTAATTGACGTATTCCCTCCTCATCAGCAACAGCAGATCAGAGTACAGCTTGCAAACGTTTTGGAAGCGGTTATTTCTCAGCAGTTAATTATGACCGCAGACGGAAACGGTCGTGTGGCAGCATTTGAAGTAATGCATGCAAATCATGCGATTCGTAACCTGATCCGTGAAGGTAAATCACATCAGATTCCTTCTATTATTCAGACAAATCGTAAGATTGGTATGATTACCATGGATGATGCAATTGTTCAGTTGTATGTGGATGGTCGTATTGACAGAGATATGGCAATTCAGTTTGCACAGGATCCTGATGCAATGGAAGCAAGAATTTAATAAATTTATCAGAGTCCGAAGAAATTCGGACTCTTTTTTGCTTTTGGGTATTGAAAAATAATATTATTATGATAATATAGGTATAAGTCTTATATATTTTGTCTATACATTTCATATTTTCCGGCATATTCTGCCAAATTTCAAGACGAAAAGAGACCCAAAATTATGATTTTGTGAAAGGAGAATTTATGTTTAGTTCAATATTAACTGGTTGTGTGGCTGGTATGGAGGCTTTTCTTTTGCGTGCAGAGGTGGATATTTCCAATGGATTGCCGGGTTTTTGTATGGTGGGTTCTTTGGGAAATGAAGCAAAAGAAGCAAAGGAGAGAGTGCAGGTTGCTCTTAAAAATTGTGGATATCATATTCCACCTAATAAGGTGACGATTAATTTGTCCCCTGCCAATATTCGAAAAGATGGTACAGGATATGATGTGCCTATTGCGGTGGGAATTTTACAGGATTTAGGATATTTCGAAGAGGATGGTACAAAAGATATTCTATTTGTGGGTGAATTAGGTTTGAACGGAGAAATTAAACCGGTAAGCGGTATCTTGCCGGTAGTAAGAGAAGCTGCAATTTCGGGGGTGAACTGTTGTATAGTGCCTTTTGGCAATGTTATGGAAGGAAGTGCAATTCCGGGAATCAAAGTAAAAGGGGTAACTCATATTACGCAATTAGTTGGGTATTTACAAGAAAAAGATGAAAAACAAAGAGAACGTATTCTGCCTACCTATCCCTGTGTTTTAGAAGCGATTCAGAAGAAAAATCGAGAAAAGGAACAGTTGGATTTTGAAGATGTAAAAGGGCAGGAGGTGGCAAAACGAGCAGCGGAGATTGCAGCGGCAGGCTTTCATAATTTGCTCATGTCTGGACCTCCCGGTGGAGGAAAAAGTATGATTGCTCGTCGAATTCCCGGTATTTTACCACAATTAACACCTAAGGAGTGCCTGGAGGTTTCAGCTATATATAGCGTAGCAGGATTATTAAGTGCAGAGAAGCCTTTGATTACCGTAAGGCCTTTTAGAAGTCCCCATCATACCATATCGAATGCAGCATTAGTGGGAGGAGGGGTGAGAATACAACCGGGAGCGATTTCTTTGGCCCATAGAGGAGTGCTGTTTTTAGATGAATTAACGGAGTTTCCAAGATATATTTTGGAATGTTTGCGACAACCTTTGGAGGAACATACCGTATCCATTGCAAGAGCAAACGGAAGTTTTAGCTATCCGGCAAATTTTATGTTGGTATGCGCCATGAATCCCTGTCGGTGTGGATATTATCCCGATAAAAACCGATGTACCTGTAGTGAAAAGGAAATAAATAATTATCGAAGTAAATTGTCTGGTCCTTTGCTTGATAGAATAGATATGTATGTGGAAACAGCGAGGGTTGATTTGGACAAATTACAAAGTACCGGGAAGGGAGAAAATTCGGAAAGTATTCGAAAAAAAGTGGAAAGAGCAAGAAAAATACAGGAAAAGAGATTTCAGAACAGAGAGTATTCCTTTAATGCGGAAATGTCTTCTTCGGATATTGAAATTTTTTGTTCGTTAGGGAAGGAAGAGAAGCAATTAATGGAACTTGCTTATCGTAATTTGCAATTAAGTGCCCGAACCTATCACCGTGTATTAAAGGTGGCCAGAACAATAGCAGATTTGGAAGGCTGTGAACGTATAAAAAGGCATCATATAGCAGAAGCTCTGGCTTATCGTTTGACAGAAAGGAATGATAGAAAGGATGGATAAATATTTATATTGGTTGGACTGTATAGAAGGATTAGGCGCAAAGTCCAAGAGAAATTTAATTGAAGCCTTTGGAAGTGCTAAAGAGGTATTTTATGCACCGGAGAAGCTGCTGCATTATATTCTGGAAACCCAAAAGATGGGTTTGTTTTTAGAAGCCAGAAAGAATGGAAATCTCGATCGTGTTTATGATGAATTATTACATAACAATATTCAATTTACCGGTTGTTTCGAGGTCGATTTTCCGGAAAAATTAAAGGTGATACCGGATGTTCCGTTTATGGTTTATTATAAAGGAAAATTACCGGAAGAGCATATTCCCTCCGTAGCAATTATTGGCGCCAGAGAATGTTCGGCATATGGGGAATTTATTGCAAAGGAACTGGGGACTGGATTGGGAAAACAAGGGATACAGGTCATCAGTGGAATGGCTAAGGGAATCGATGGAATCAGTCAAACGAAGGCTGTTGAGGCAGGGGGAAGCTCTTATGCGGTCTTAGGGTGCGGAGTTGATGTGTGTTATCCTAAAAGTAATCAAAGACTATATGACGAGTTGCTTGTGAACGGTGGTATAATTTCAACCTATCCACCCGGGACAACACCTAAGGCTAAGCTTTTTCCGGCCAGAAATAGAATTGTGAGTGGTCTTGCAGATGTTTTGGTGGTGATTGAGGCAAGACGTCGCAGCGGTACTTCTATAACAGTGGAGATGGCGTTGGAACAGGGGAAAGATATTTTTGCGGTTCCCGGCAGAGTGACGGACAGATTAAGTGATGGTTGCAATAAAATGATTAAGGAAGGTGCTCATGTTTTACTTTCGCCGGAGGATTTTTTGCTGGATTTGCAAGAATTGTTGCCTTCTAAAATGGCAGAATTAAAGATTCGAGCATGTAATCGATGGATGGATGCAGAAGATGAGAAAGCAGAAGAAAAGATGGGGAGTGGAGAAAAGAATACAACGGATGCTTTTACAAAAAAGGTATTGGCGGTATTGGATTTCTACCCGCAATCTTTGGAAAAAATTATAATTGTTTTGAAGGAACGATTTGGTTTGGAAGTGAGACGAGAGGAGATAACTTCTAAAATGATGTATTTGTGTATTCTTGGGCTTGTAAAACAGGATAGCCAGGGCTGGTATTCAAAAATAATATAAATTTATAATTGTACTTATTTGCAAAGAATAGCATAAAATAGAGAAGGAGTAAGGCGTAAAAAACATTAATGCGTTACTCTTTTTTTGTTTCGGAATTCCTGAGAATAATATTGAGGAAAAAGCCAAAATATGATATATTTATAAGGCGTGATTTGAGAGGAGTGATGGGTGTGGAATACATTGAAAAAGAATTTCCTAATGGTGTATTATTATTGCCGGAAGAGACTATAGATGGTGCTTATAAACAAGTGACTGTAAGATTTTTTGAGGATGAAAATAATTTATCCCTAAAAGAAATTAAATTATGGGAATGTAATTGTCCGGCACAAATGATTTTTATTTTAGGGAAATTATTGACCCAGGAAAAAGAAGAAGTATTGGATTTGTTTTGGGAGTTTTTGAGGGCTTTTATTATATCAAGCTGGGCCTATCAGGTGAAAATAGGGGATTTGACCTTTTCATATTCTTCGGACATACTTTATTCGACGAACATTATATCTTGGTATGAAAAAGATAAAAAAGAAAGGAAAATAGAATTATATAAAGGTCATGTTATAAAATTTTATGATGAAAAGGCTTGTGAACAGGTTGTCTGGACGTTGGAGTCCTATTTCAAGGATTTAAATGTGGTAGAAATGAAAGAAAATCCGGATATGAAATTTGAGGAATATGTTAAAAGACTTTGTAATTTGTGGAAGACCTTGTTGCGTAATCGGGATAATACGCTTATCAAGATGAAGATGCTGGGCAAGGCATATAGAATGGTAGAATAATCAAATTTTTGGAGGATAAATATGTACCGAGATAATACTAAGGTAATTCAAATAGGAGATAAAAAAATAGGTGGAGGACATCCGATTTTAATTCAATCCATGACCAATACCAAGACGGAGGATATTGCGGCTACCGTGGCACAGATTAAAAGCTTAGAGGCGGCGGGATGTGAAATTATTCGTTGTACGGCGCCTACTATGGAGGCCTGCAAAGCCATCGGAGAGATTAAAAAGCAGATAACCATTCCATTGGTTGCAGATATTCATTTTGATTACAAAATGGCTATTGCAGCTATGGAGTATGGTGCGGATAAAATACGCATTAACCCAGGAAATATTGGTAGTGTGGATAGGGTAAAGGCTGTTGTGGAAGTGGCAAAGGAGAGGAATATTCCCATCCGTGTTGGTGTTAACAGCGGTTCCTTAGAGAAAACTTTGGTGGAAAAATATAATGGTGTTACAGCGGAAGGTATCGTAGAAAGTGCCTTAGATAAGGTGCGTATAATTGAAGATTTGGGCTACGATAATCTGGTGGTAAGTATAAAGTCTTCGGATGTTTTGATGTGTGTAAAAGCGCATGAGCTTTTGGCTGATAAGACCATTTATCCTTTGCACGTGGGCATTACCGAGTCGGGAACCGTTCAGAGTGGAAATATTAAATCTGCTATCGGCTTGGGACTTATTTTGAATCAGGGCATTGGTGATACCATACGGGTTTCCTTAACCGGAGACCCTGTAGAAGAAATTAAATCCGCAAAGCTTATTTTGCGTACACTTGGCCTTCGAAAAGGTGGTATTGAAGTAGTATCCTGCCCGACCTGTGGTAGAACCCAGATCGATTTGATAGGATTGGCACAAAAAGTGGAGAAATTGGTTGAGGACTACCCTTTAGATATTAAAGTGGCAGTAATGGGCTGTGTGGTAAATGGTCCCGGTGAAGCGAAAGAAGCGGATTTGGGTATTGCAGGTGGAATTGGTGAAGGTCTTTTAATCAAAAAGGGTGAAATTGTAAAAAAGGTTCCGGAAGCAGAACTTTTACAGACTTTAAAAGATGAGTTGGATCATTGGAAGTAAGTCTATAGAGTTGGGGTTAATAAATAAAAAAGCAAGTTATGAAATGAGGAATGTATTGTGGGAAAACCGTTTTTTGAAGTGTTTCCTTCTTTGAAGTTGGAACAGAATGTTCATGATATAATGGAGCGGACGACAGTTGAAAAAGTATCTGCTACAAAGAAAAAAGATTATTTACGTATTTATATTCACAGTAACAGATTGATTTTGAAAGAGGATATATGGCATACAGAAAATTGTATTAAAGCACAGTTGTTTCCAAATGTGAATCTTGTGGTAAAGATTTATGAAAAATTTAATCTTTCTTCTCAATATACACCGGAGAAATTACTGGATATGTATTTAGACAGTATTTTAGAGGAAGTGCGGGAATATTCCAATGTGATATTCAATTTGTTAAAGAATGCGATTTTTTCTTTTCCGCAGGAGAATATTGTAATTCTGAGTTTGGAGGATTCGGTTATTGCAAGAAGCAAGGAGGAAGAACTTTACGACATTTTGCAAAAAATTCTGGTGGAAAGATGCGGCTTTTCTTTGAGTATTCAATTGGAGTACAGAGAAGTGGGAACCAGCAAATTTGCAGAAGAAGCTGAGATAAAGATGAAGCAGGAAGTGGCTGAAATCTTTCGTCGTGTCAACAAGGATAATGAAGATGCGGTGGAAAAAGAGCAGAAAAAGGATGATGCCTTTATAGAGGTAAAATCTGCAAAAGAAGAAGAACCGGCAGCTTCCAAGAAAGCACCGCAACAGAAGACCGCTCCTGGTCCTAGTGTAAAGAAGGTATATGGAGGTAAGGGCGATTTTAAGAAAAAAGATTTCAAGTCCGGTGGTGATTATGGAAAGAGCGTGAAACGTTCGGATAATCCGGATGTTTTATATGGTCGTGATTTTGAAGAAGAGGCTATGCGTTTGGATGAGCTTGTGGGAGAAATGGGCGAAGTAATCATTCGTGGTCAAATAGTAAGCACCGATAAACGTGAAATCAAGAACGAAAAGACCATTTATATGTTTGACATTACTGATTTTACAGATACCATTACCGTAAAGATGTTTGCACGTAACGAACAAATGAAGGAAATAGAGGCGGGAATTAAAGCAGGTGCCTTTGTAAAGTTAAAGGGTATCAGCATGATTGATAAATATGACCACGAGCTTTCCATAGGTTCTGTTACAGGCGTAAAAAAGATACCGAACTTCAGGGTTCCCAGGGTAGATACTGCTGCTAAAAAGCGTGTAGAGTTACATTGTCATACCAAAATGAGTGATATGGATGGGGTTTCCGATGTAAAAGATATTGTAAAGAGAGCTCATGAATGGGGACACAGGGCCATTGCTATTACAGATCATGGAGCAGTTCAAAGTTTTACGGATGCCAATCATGTATGGGAAGATTTGTGGAAGGCAGAGAAAGCAAAACGTAAAGAAAATGGAGAAGATAATCCGGATAAGAATGATTTCTTTAAAGTAATCTATGGTGTAGAAGGGTATTTGGTAGATGATTTGAAGAAAATCGTTACCGGTTCTGCGGAACAGGATTTTACTGGAGATTTTGTAGTATTTGATATTGAAACCACAGGCTTTTCGCCTCTTAAAAACCGTATTATTGAAATTGGTGCGGTTAAGGTACAAAAGGGAGAGATTACAGAACGTTTTTCGGCCTTTGTTAATCCGGATGTGCCCATTCCTTTTGAAATTGAGAAGCTTACCGGTATTAATGACAGTATGGTCTTGGAGGCCCCTCAGATTGATATTGTATTGCCACAGTTTTTAGAGTTCTGTGGGGATAGTGTGCTGGTAGCCCATAACGCAGGCTTTGATATGAGCTTCATAATAGAAAATGTGAAACGTTTAGGTTATACAAATGATTTCACTTACATAGATACCGTTCCGGTTGCCAGAATCCTTTTGCCCGGACAGGCGAAGCATACTTTGGATGCAGTGGCAAAAGGGTTAGGTGTTGTCTTGGATAATCATCACAGGGCTGTGGATGATGCAGAAGCAACAGCACAAATTTTTGTGAAGATGATTCCTATGCTGGAAACCATGGGTATTCTGGATTTAAAGGGATTAAATGAACTGGGAGCCTCCAGCGTGGAGCTTGTTAAAAAGTTGCCTACCTATCATGTGATTATTTTGGCAAAGAATGATATGGGACGCATTAATTTGTATCGTTTGGTATCGGAGTCACATTTGACCTATTACAACAGGCGACCGAGAATTCCAAAGAGTCTTATTGAGAAATACAGAGAAGGCTTGATTATAGGTAGTGCCTGTGAAGCCGGAGAATTGTATCGTTCTATTTTGGATGAAAAGTCAGATGCTGAGATTGCAAGAGTGGTAAGTTTCTATGATTATTTGGAAATACAGCCCACCGGTAATAACAAGTTTATGATTATCTCTGATAAGGTAAGTAATGTTAACTCAGAAGAGGATATTCGTCAGATTAATCGCCAGATTGTAAAACTGGGTGAACAATTTAAAAAGCCGGTAGTGGCTACCTGTGATGTGCATTTTTTGGATCCGGAAGATGAAATATACCGTCGTATTATTATGGCGGGAAAAGGTTTCGAGGATGCAGATGACCAGGCCCCCTTGTATTTGCATACTACGGAAGAAATGTTGGAGGAGTTTTCTTATCTTGGTATGGAGAAGGCAAGAGAAGTGGTTATTACCAATACCAATATGATTGCGGACATGTGTGAAACCATAGCTCCTGTACGTCCTGATAAATGTGCGCCGGTCATTGAAAACAGTGACATGATGTTGCGTGAAATTTGTTATAACAAGGCGCACGAGATTTATGGACCGAATTTGCCACAGATTGTAGAAGCACGTTTGGAAAGAGAATTAACCTCTATTATCAGCAATGGATTCGCAGTTATGTATATTATTGCACAGAAGCTGGTGTGGAAGTCTGTGGAAGACGGTTATTTAGTAGGTTCCCGTGGTTCCGTAGGAAGTTCTTTTGTGGCAACCATGGCAGGTATTACGGAGGTTAATCCCTTAGCACCTCATTATTATTGTAAGAAATGTCATTATGTAGATTTTGACAGTGAGCATGTAAAAAAATATGCGGATATGGGTTCAGCCGGTATTGATATGCCGGATATGAATTGCCCTGTTTGCGGAGAACTTTTATGTAAGGATGGTTTTGATATCCCCTTCGAGACCTTCCTTGGCTTTAAGGGAGATAAGGAACCGGATATTGACCTTAATTTCTCCGGAGAGTATCAGTCAAAGGCTCATAAATATACAGAAGTTATTTTTGGAGCAGGACAAACCTTCCGTGCAGGTACCATCGGAACTTTGGCAGATAAGACTGCTTATGGCTATGTAAAGAATTATTATGAAGAACGTGGTGTGAATAAACGTGGCTCGGAAATTAACCGTATTTCTTTGGGATGTACGGGTGTAAGACGAAGTACGGGACAGCATCCGGGTGGTATTGTAGTATTGCCACTGGGGCAGGATATTAACTCCTTTACTCCGGTGCAACATCCGGCAAATGATATGACTACGGATACTATTACCACACATTTCGATTATCATTCCATTGACCACAACTTACTTAAGCTGGATATTCTGGGGCACGATGATCCGACTATGATTCGTATGCTACAGGATATGACCGGTGTGGATCCGGTAACCATTCCTTTGGATGATAAGAATGTAATGTCTCTGTTCCAGAATACAAATGCACTTGGTATTACACCGGAGCAGATTGGGGGAACGCAGTTAGGAGCATTAGGTATACCGGAGTTTGGTACCGATTTTGCTATGCAGATGGTTATTGATGTTAAACCGCAGACCTTTTCGGATTTGGTTCGAATAGCAGGTCTTTCTCATGGAACCGATGTATGGCTGGGTAATGCCCAGACATTGATTCAAGAGGGCAAAGCGACTATTTCTACGGCTATCTGTACTCGTGATGATATTATGACGTATTTAATACGTATGGGTGTGGAAGCTGATGCTTCGTTTAAGATTATGGAAGCAGTACGAAAAGGTGTAGTTGCAAAGGGTAAGAGTGATAAATGGCCGGAGTGGAAAGCGGATATGCTGGCGCATAATGTGCCCGATTGGTATGTATGGTCTTGTGAAAAGATTAAATATATGTTCCCTAAGGCGCATGCGGTGGCTTATGTTATGATGGCATGGAGAATTGCTTATTGTAAGATTTATCATCCTTTGGCATATTATGGAGCATTTTTCAGTATTCGTGCCAAGGCATTTTCTTATGAGATTATGTGTCAGGGACAAAAACATCTGGAGAATGTTATGGCAGACTATAAAAAACGTTCAGATACCTTGTCCAACAAGGAAAAAGAAGCTTACGGAGATATGCGTATTGTGCAGGAAATGTACGCACGTGGTTATGAATTTATGCCCATAGATATTTTCCGTGCACAATCCAGATTATTCCAGATTATTGATGGTAAACTTATGCCATCCTTAAGTAGTATTGACGGTTTGGGTGAAAAGGCGGCGGATGCTATTGTGGAAGCGGCAAAAGACGGTCCGTTTTTATCCAAGGATGATTTCAGACAGAGAACAAAGGTGTCTAAAACAGTTATTGATTTGATGGCAAGTTTGGGACTGTTGGGTAATCTTCCTGAAACCAATCAGATTAGTTTGTTTGATTTTGTTATGTAAAAATAGGAGGCATGCAGTATGACTTGCAAAGAGTTTGAAAAAATCATACCTGATTATATGCAAAAGAAGCTTGATTTTATGGCAGAAAAGCAATTTGTGGAGCATTTGCATGCATGTCCTACTTGTAGGGAGGAACTGAATATTCAGTTTCTTGTAGAAGAAGGACTTGTTCGATTAGAAGACGGCAGAGCTTTTGATTTACAAAAAGAGATAAAGGAGCTGTTAAAGGAATCGGATAAAAAAATAAGAGTTCATGAGAAGGCTGTTAAGAGCGGTAAAATTGTTGAGGTAATAATTATGGTTGCAGTACTGGCGGTTGTTTTGGCGCTTGTGATTTTGTAAAGAGGTTAGGCATGAAGAAAAAAATTGTATTAATTGATGGTCATAGTATTTTAAACCGAGCTTTTTACGGAGTCCCGGATTTGAGCAACGCAAAAGGCTTGCATACCAATGCTATTTATGGTTTTTTGAATATTTTGTTTAAGATTCTGGATGAGGAAAAGCCGGATTATTTGGCGGTGGCCTTTGATGTAAAAGCACCGACTTTTCGTCATGAGATTTTTAAAGAATATAAGGGAACACGTAAGCCTATGCCGGAGGAATTACGTGAACAAGTGCCGGTTATGAAGGAAGTTTTGCGTGCTATGAAGGTGGTAATAGTAGAACAGGCCGGCTTGGAAGCGGATGATATTTTGGGTACGCTTGCAAAACGTGCACAAAACGATGGTATGGAAGTAGCATTGGTATCAGGTGACAGGGATTTGCTTCAGATTGCCACAGATGTAATTAAAATACGTATTCCCAAAACGAAACAGGGCAAAACCGAAATTGAAGATTATTATGCAGAAGATGTAAAGCGAACATATCAAGTAACACCACTTCAGTTTATAGAATTAAAAGCTTTAATGGGTGATACTTCAGATAATATTCCGGGTGTGCCCAAGATTGGTGAAAAAACTGCCACATCTTTAATGGTGGAATATGGTTCCATAGAAAATATATATACAAATATTGAGTCTATAACTAAGAAAAGTGTGAAGGAAACTTTGCAAAATAACAGAGAATTGGCTGATTTGAGTAAGGTGTTGGCTACGATTAAGACGGATTGTGATTTTGCATTTGATTATGAAGCGGCAAAGGCAGATGGTTATTTTACACAAGAGGCGTATGATCTGTTTAAGCAATTGGAATTTAAGAATATGTTATCAAAATTTGAGAATGTACAGGCGTCTCAAACAAATGATGATATAAGAAAAGGTTTCCATGTGCTTTCGACAAAAGAGGATTGTATAAAGTTACTTCCAAGAGTGGAAAAGCAAGTTAAGAAAATCGGTCTTGTTATTGTGGAGCAGGAGGGTGAATGGCTGGGACTTGCATTTACCGTAAGTGACAAGGAGTCATATTTTTATTATATGGATGGTACGGCACCCCAAAATCAGCAATTATCGTTATTTGATGTTTTTGAAGAGGAAAATTATGAGGATTTAAAAGAGGCTATAAAGAACCTTAGTTATAAGGTGAACGTAGCTACTTTGGACATAAAAAAGCAATATCCGTATTTTCAAACAGAAGATGTGGGTAAATATTTTGATGTAATTATCGGAGCTTATTTATTAAATCCGTTAAAAAGTGATTACGACGCAGAGAGTATAGCGGCAGAGCATTTAAATATGTCGATTCCAGGTCAAAAAGAATTTTTCGGGAAGAAAACCATAAGAGAATATGCCGCGGAAAATAAAGAAGCACTGGCAGAGTACTATATGTATCAGTCTTATGTGGCCTTTGCCGCAGAAGAGGTATTAAGCCAAAAACTACAGTCTGAAGGTATGCTTTCTTTGATGAAGGAGGTAGAAATGCCTTTGTCATACGTGCTTTTTGATATGGAGCGTGAAGGAATTACGGTCAAAGAAGAAGAGCTGAAAGAATATAGTGTATATCTGGGCGAAAAGATAGCAGAATTGGAAAAGAGTATCTATGCGTCAGCAGAAATGGAGTTTAATATCAATTCTCCGAAACAGTTGGGAGAGGTGCTTTTTGAACACATGAAGATACCGGGAGGAAAGAAGACGAAAACCGGTTATTCTACAGCGGCGGATGTACTTGAAAAACTTGCTCCGGATTATCCCATTGTCAATGATATCCTGGAGTACAGAGGACTTGCAAAGCTAAAATCCACCTATGCGGATGGTCTTACCGCTTATATTGGAGAGGATAAGCGTATACACACAACCTTAAATCAGACAATCACGGCAACCGGCAGAATCAGTTCCACAGAACCTAATTTGCAGAATATTCCTATCCGAATGGAATTGGGACGTAAAATCCGAAAAGCATTTGTGGCTTCGGAAGGATGTGTTCTTATGGATGCAGACTATTCCCAGATTGAGCTCCGTGTATTAGCACATATGTCCGGGGACGAAGAATTGATAAATGCTTATAAAACCGATCAGGATATTCATAAAATTACTGCCGCTAAGGTGTTTAATACGCCCTTGGATGAGGTGACTCCTTTGCAGAGAAGAAATGCAAAGGCGGTTAACTTTGGTATTGTTTATGGTATCAGTTCTTTTGGACTGAGTCAGGATTTGAGTATCAGCAGAAAAGAAGCGGCGGAGTATATTGAGCAGTATTTTGCAACTTATCCGAAGGTAAAGGATTTTCTGGATAAGTTAGTTAGTGATGCTAAGGAAAAAGGGTATATAACGACTATGTTTGGTCGCAAACGTCCAATCCCGGAGCTTCATTCTTCGAATTTCATGCAACGATCTTTCGGAGAACGTGTGGCTATGAATTCGCCTATTCAGGGAACAGCTGCAGATATTATTAAAATTGCCATGATTAAGGTTTGGAAGGCTTTAAAAGAGGCAAATTTGAAATCCAAACTGATTTTGCAGGTTCATGATGAATTGTTGATTGAAACCCGTAATGAAGAAGTGGAACAGGTGCAGACTATATTAGAGAACAATATGCGTCAGGCAGCTGATTTGGCGGTAGAGCTTGCTGTGGATTTACATGTGGGTGATAATTGGTATGAGGCACATTAAAATAGTGGAAAGAGGATTAGAATGCGTTTGATAGGCGTTACCGGCGGTGTGGGTGCCGGAAAATCAGAGGTACTAAGTTATATAAAAAAACATTACAAATGTCGTATTTATCTGGCGGATGAAGTGGCACATCTGGTAAAAGAAAAAGGCGAAGAATGCTATTGTGAGTTGGTTGCTTTGTTGGGGGAAGATATTCTGCAACCAGACGGAGAGATTAATAAATCAGCTATGGCAACCAAGATTTTTGCAGATGATGCTTTATTGGAGAAAGTGAATGAGATTGTTCACCCTCAGGTTAGAATTTATTTGGAGAAGCGAATAGCGGAAGCACAGGACAATCCGGATATAGAGATAATGTTTATTGAAGCTGCTTTGTTAATTGAGGCTGGCTACAAAGAAATGGTGGATGAATTGTGGTATATTTATGCAGATGTGGATGTACGTAAGAGGCGTCTTATGAGCAGCAGAGGATATTCTGAAGAAAAAATTCGACAAATAATGGAAGCACAATTGTCAGAGGAGACATTTCGTAAGGAATGTGATTTTGTGATTGATAACAGCGGAATCTTGGCGGACACGTACAGACAGATTAGAAAGAAATTAAAAGGATTTACATGGGTGGATTAGAATGAGATTATGTAGTATTGCCAGCGGTAGCAGCGGTAATTGTATTTATGTAGGTTCCGATACCACGCATTTGCTGGTGGATGTGGGTATAAGCGGAAAGCGTACAGAGTGTGGCTTGCATAGTTTGGATATTTCCGGCAGGGATTTGGACGGGATATTGATTACTCACGAGCATGCGGATCATATAGCAGGCATCGGTGTTATGGCGAGAAAGTATGATATACCCATTTATGCAACTAAAGGAACTATTGAGACGCTTAAAGCCAATAGTAGTGTGGGGAAGATTGATGAGGAGTTGTTTGTAGAAGTACAGGCAGATAAAAAGTTTACTATTAAAGACATTTCTGTTAATCCTATGCGGATTTCCCATGATGCTGCTGATCCGGTGGCGTACCGCTTCGGATATGGTAATCAGAAGGTGGCGGTTTGTACGGATTTGGGTGTGTTTAATGATTATACGGTCGAATGTCTGAAGGGGATGGATGCTTTGTTGATTGAAGCCAATCATGATGTAAATATGCTTCAGGTGGGACCCTATCCCTATTATCTAAAGCAGAGAATTTTGGGAGATAGAGGGCATTTGTCCAACGAAAATTCGGGGAGATTATTAAACAGAATTTTGCATGATAAATTACAAACCATTATTCTGGGACATTTAAGTAAGGAGAATAATTTGCCGGAGCTGGCATATGAGGCTGTTCGAATGGAGATTACCCTTGGTGATAATCCTTATAAAGCGGAGGATTTTGATTTGCAGGTGGCAAGAAGAAGTGAAGTTTCGCCTGTGGTGCAGGTGAATAGTTATTGATAGGTTGTACTCTTGCAAAAAAAAGAAAAGGGTATATAATAAGTGAAGATGCTTAGCTTAAAATTTTTTGGAGGTTTAACATGGAAAAAACAATTATTACCGTAGTTGGTAAGGATACAGTTGGTATCATTGCAAAGGTGTGTACATATTTGGCAGAGAATAGCGTTAATATTTTAGATATTTCACAGACTATCGTTCAGGATTATTTCAATATGATGATGATTGTGGATACTTCACGTATGAATAAGAAACATGGCGATTTGTCTGATGAATTAAAGGCTTTGGGTGAAGAAATCGGTGTTATGATTAAATGCCAGAAGGAAGAAATTTTTGATAAAATGCATAGAATTTAGGAGATTGCTTGTATGATAAATCGTTACGAAGTAGCAGAAACCAATGAAATGATTGAAAAAGAAAACCTGGACGTAAGAACGATTACTATGGGTATCAGTTTGTTGGATTGTATTGATTCGGATATTAAGGCTTTAAACGAAAAGATTTATAATAAAATTTATGAAGCCACCAAGGATTTGGTAAAGGTGGGTGAGGAGATATCCAAGGAATATGGTATTCCTATCGTAAATAAGCGTATTTCTGTAACCCCCATTGCTTTGATTGGTGGTGCTGCATGTAAAACTGTTGAGGATTTTGCATCTATTGCAAAGACCTTAGATAAAGTTGCTCATGAGGTTGGAGTTAACTTTATCGGAGGATACTCCGCTCTGGTAAGTAAAGGAATGACCCCTGCGGATGAGCTTCTTATCCGTTCTATTCCCTTGGCACTTTCAACTACCGAAAGAGTATGTAGTTCTGTGAATTTAGGTTCTACTAAGACCGGTATTAATATGGATGCAGTAAAACTTATGGGTGAAATGATTAAGGAAACTGCTGAATATACCAAGGAACAGGACTCTTTAGGCTGTGCTAAGCTTGTGGTATTCTGTAATGCTCCTGACGATAATCCTTTTATGGCGGGAGCGTTTCATGGTGTGACAGAGGCTGATAAAATTATTAATGTAGGCGTTAGTGGACCGGGTGTTGTAAAGACTGCACTGGAAAAGGTGCGCGGTGAAAACTTTGAAGTTCTTTGTGAGACCATCAAGAAGACTGCATTTAAGGTAACCCGTGTGGGACAGTTGGTAGCGCAGGAAGCGTCCAAGATTCTGGGTGTCCCTTTTGGTATTGTAGATTTATCTTTGGCACCCACACCGGCTATCGGTGATAGTGTGGCAGATATTTTATGTGAAATTGGTTTGGAGTATGCTGGTGCACCGGGAACTACAGCAGCTCTTGCTTTGTTAAATGATCAGGTAAAGAAGGGCGGCGTTATGGCCTCCTCCTATGTGGGTGGTTTAAGTGGAGCCTTTATTCCGGTTAGTGAA
>JAZSPK010000022.1:0-120714 GCA_045537405.1 Acetatifactor sp. | reverse complement strand
GTGTTTTTTATCAGGACGGTCTTCTCTCTTTGCATATAACATTTCGAAAGCACCGATAACATATTTTCTGGTATCAGCTGCTTCTACGACCTGATCCACATATCCTCTCTTAGCTGCGCTTACTACACTTGTCTGAAGTGCTGCATACTCAGCTGCCTTTTCGTTAATCACGTCAGCACCCTGGCCTTCGTACATAATCTTTGCTGCAAGCTTAGCATCCATAGTACCGATTTCTGCGTTAGGCCAAGCCATAACCATATCAGCACCGATTGCCTTAGAGTTCATTGCCACATAAGCAGTACCGTAAGCCTGACCAATCACTACGTTTACCTTAGGTACGGTAGCGTTTGCAAATGCATAAGTAAGCTTAGCTGCTGCCTTTGCAATACCCTTTTCAGAGCACATGGTAGCTTCATAACCCTTAACATTTGTTAAAGTAAGTACAGGGATATTGAAAGCGTCACAGAAGTTTACGAAATCTGCAGCCTTCTCAGCACCCTTCTTAGTAAGAACTGCGTCAAACTTCTCTACAACCTTACCTTCTTCATCACAAACTTCAGTACGGTTAGCTACACATCCGATGGTTGTTCCGTTCAATCTGATAAAACCGGTAACCATATCCTTAGCATAGTTTGCCTTTACTTCAAAGAAGTTATTGTCATCAGCGATGATTGACAAAGCAACAGAAGTATCACCAACGCAGTTAGCAAGCTCTGCATTTACTCTGTTCAAATCATCGGTAACTTCCTCTGCAAATGCATCTTCTTCATTGTTTGCAGGTAAGAAGCCAACTAATTCTCTAATCTGAGCGATTACGGTAGCTTCGTCAGCCACAACATCTACGATACCGCTCTCGGTTGACTGGAATGCTGCTGATGCAGAATCACACTTAGCAACAGTGTTTCCATCCAATGCGTTGGGAGAATTTACAAATAACTTCGCATTCTTCTCTTCCATAAATGTAAAATCAGTTAAAGTAGGGAAAAGTCCCAATCCACCGCCACAGTTTCCAAAGATAGCAGTAATCTGAGGAATAACACCTGAAGCAAGCGTCTGCTTAAAGTAGATTTCACCAAATGCATTTAATGCATCGGTTGCCTCCTGTAATCTAAGTCCGGCAGAATCAATCAATCCGATAACAGGTGCTCCTGTTTTCATAGCCAGATCATAGAGTTTCGCAATCTTCTTTGCGTGCATTTCGCCAACAGAACCGTTCATAACGGATGCATCCTGGCTATACACATAAACAAGATTACCGTCAATTACTCCGTAGCCGGTAATAACACCGTCAGAAGGAGTTTCGTTCTGTTTCAGATTAAAATCAGTTGCTCTGGCAGTAACCAATGCGCCGATTTCAACGAAACTGTTTGCATCGAGTAAAGCTTCGATTCTTTGACTCGCTTTTGAAGTAGTACTCATGTTTTTCAGCCCTCCATTTATAATAAATATGTACTAACAAATTAGTTTTGGGGAACAAACACCATTCCTCCCCATTTTCATTGTCCACAGTAGTATAACATAAAAAATGCAACTCGCAAAGCACGAATTGCATTTTTTTACATATTTTTTGTACAACTTTTCAAAAAGCATAAAAAATCAGGAACCGCTGGATTTATAACTGCTTACACCACACTTCCACAAGCCGTAGCAGGGTACTAAAAACACAAATGCCAGTAAGGGTAAAAATATAAACAACACATTATTTGACCTGCCCAATACATAAAGCAACGGATAATACTGCACCAGTGCATAGGGTATAATAAAGGTAGTAATCTGCAGCATACGTTTACCATATACTCCAATAGGGTACTTTCCGTACTCTCTTGCCCCATCCGTAAGTACGTTCATAAACTCCAATCCATCTAATGTAAAGAAACAAAGCGCTGCATAAATCAAAAATAATCCACTGAATAAAGCCATGCCGCCGATTATCATAAAAATCAATGTCACAACCTTTTTCACATCCCAATCCACTCCGCTCTTTATGATACCATATACAAACATAACCACCGCCTGAAACATTCTGCCGATACGAGTCAACTCAAATTTGCTCCCCAACACCTGCAACACTTCACTTCTCGGTCTTACCAACACTCTGTCGAAATTTCCGCTTCGCACCATACCGGAAAAAGTATCAAAGCCTCTTGCGTACATTTCTGCCAAGGAAAACTGCATAAGTACAATCCCGTAGCACAATATCACTTCACTATAAGAAAATCCTTTTACATTTGAAAATCTCTGAAACATAAAATATATGCCCAAAAATACATTAAAGGATACTAAAAACTGTCCTGTTACCATAAGCCAAAAGGACGTTTTGTACTGCATGGCACTACGTATATTAATGGACATGTAATGCTTATATAATTTTAATGCGCCATTCATAGCTTCCTCCTATCTATCCTGTTTTATCAGCCACCCTGTACAGTCACTTTTCTTTCGGCCCTTCCGCAAAGCCCTTTGCCGCCTAATATTAAGACCACCAGCCAAAACGCCTGCAAAACAACTGCCTTCAACATCTCTTCACTTCCCATGCTTCCACTGTAAATACGAAGTGCCACATTCTGCATGGACGCAAATGGTAACAACTCCATAACAAACTGTATTTTTTCCGGAAAGAAGGGCAGCGGAATAATTGCTCCTGCAAAAAATTCTGTTACAGAAGTAAACAGCATGCAAAGCCCCATAGGTGAAATGGTAAAAAAGGACAGTACATATGCCAGCATACAAAAGGCAACCGTTACAAACAGTCCCATAATCAAGGTTACCATAAATACTCCAAAGTGAAACAAACTTGCCGGAGCCTGCAATCCAAAGGGGTCAGGCAAAAAAACTGCCACCAACAATATGGGGAAACAACGCAGTACTGCTCTTGCCATACGATTTGCCACTTCTTTACTAAACCACATATCATATATTCGAATGGGACGACACAGCTCGTAGGCAATATTGCCATCCATAATCACATTGAAAATCTCACCATTTAACATCCACACAGCAAAAAAGGCCAGAAACGCCTGCTGCATCCAAATATAGGACACCATAGCCTCAAAGGCCATAGGAAAACTTTCCGGCTCCGCTACATAAAAGGCGCGAAAGACCATTATTTCCATAAAGCCCCAGAAAAACTGGGTTACAATTCCCGCCAATGCTGCTGTCCGGTATTGTAGTCCCATGGAAAAACGTAATCTAAAAAAAGACAAATATTTCCTCATGCCGCACCTCCTATATTTCATAGTCACGGTACAGCTGGGCAACCGTCTCATCAATGGTGGCGTCCCCTCTCTTTATATCCTCTAGGGTACCATCCAATAAGATTTGTCCCTTACCTATCAAAATAATTCTCTTGGTCAGCGCCTCAATATCCTGCATATCGTGAGTGGTCAGTATCACCGTGGTTTTATGTAGCTCATTCTGCTTTTTGATAAAATCTCTGACTGCCAACTTAGAGACCGCATCCAATCCAATGGTCGGCTCATCCAAAAAAAGTATTTTCGGACTATGCAAAAGAGACGCTGCTATTTCACAGCGCATACGTTGACCAAGGGATAATTGTCTGGTCGGAGTTTTTAAAAACTCTCCCAAATTTAATAATTCTGTTAATTCATCTAAATTTGACCGATAAACCTGGTCGGAAATAGAATAGATATCCTTTAAAAGCTCAAAGGAATCTATGACCGGAACATCCCACCACAACTGAGAACGTTGTCCAAAAACAACACCTATCTGTGCCACATGAGACACCCTGTTTTTCCAAGGCACTCTGCCATCCACCAGACAGGTTCCGCTGTCAGGTCGAAGTATTCCGCTTAGAATTTTGATTGTAGAGCTTTTGCCGGCTCCATTCGGTCCGATGTACCCTACCATTTCTCCATCCTCAATGGTAAAGCTTACATCCTTCAGAGCATGAATCTCCTCATACTCACGGCGAAAAAGTGCTTTGCAGGCCTCGCCGAATCCTGCATTTCTTTTTGCAATCTTGTACGATTTGCATACATTCTCCATCGTAATCATTCTTGCTTCCTCCTGGTAGTTATATTTTCATATCTTGCCAAGCCGGTCTGCTCTTATCCGGATTTTGCCGGATAATCACCGCAGGTAAAATATTTAGTTTTCAGTTCTGCCATCGCCCATATGGCAGAATCGTCATGCTCGCATGAACGAGACTGCCATGCAGGCGATGAGTTGAGCGCCCGTTTATGAGCAAAGTTAGCTGCATAGCAGCGGGAAAGCACCGGAGGTGCGACTTTGCGAATGGCGCGGCTGAACTGCAATGTTCAGTTCTGCGCGAATGGCGCGGCTGAACTGTCCTCCGCCAAAGGCGAAAGGAATTTCATTATATCAGTCGCGCCAACCATTGTCAATAACTAATTT
The DNA here is from genome assembly GCA_045537405.1 of Acetatifactor sp. Taxonomy (GTDB): domain Bacteria; phylum Bacillota; class Clostridia; order Lachnospirales; family Lachnospiraceae; genus Acetatifactor. The sequence goes on along the minus strand of JAZSPK010000022.1, from coordinate 116,340 downwards.
TGCATATATACATTCTGTGATTTCAACAAAGGGTATGCCGCTATTTCCGTCCCTTCCAAGTCTTCCTTGTGCATATCCACGGCACAAATCTGCCTATTCTCATAGGTGGTGTAATAGTATATCCCCCTGTCTACATTACAACAACAGGAATATACCGTCTTATCATACAAACCACTTGGCATTTGCAAAGCACCTGTGGTCATGGCCACGCTATCCAACAGGTGAAAGAATTGCCCTACACTCGCTTCTTCCGTATCTTCTTCCACCACAGAATTCAACTTATTGAAAGCCATTCGCACAAATCTGGAGGCAGAGGACAAATCCCCCGGGAGTCCCAAGGCACCCATTCCACGACTATACTCTGTCAGTTGTACCCCTTGTGCAAAACGATTCATTGGTGTTTGATTGGACAGATTCATATAATTATTCAGGTTCATCATATGGTAGTCAAAGGTGGGATTGTTAGTAAGTACTCCTATGATATTCTCATAAACCTTAATACCTTCCTTTACCGCTTCTATAGTTATCGCACTTTCCTTATCTGCAACCATCCAATGTAAAGGCGAAGGTGGCAAAGCCTCACTAAAGGCAATATTGGCAATCTGAACATATTCCAACAGACATTTCACATCTGAAATCGTAGCACACTGTCCCAGAATCCACGGTATAAATTCAAAAGGTGCCACGTTATCTTTCCCCGGTATCACCTCTCCATAGTACGCATTCTCCGGGAAATTCAGGCCTGCCATACTCAAGCCCTTTTCATTGGTGGCCTCATAATACAAAGGATATCCCTCCTGTACATAAGCCATACCAATCATAGCATAATGATTGAGCATGGTTCCCGCTTGTCTAAATGTAAACTCATATCGTCTGGGAGTTATCACCACCTGCTCCTCATAAGAATATTCCAAGTCCAAATTTCTTCCGAAATAATGGTCTTTTGTATGATAAGTTATTGCTGTACACATATAAACACCTCTTCTTTTATATGTGTATTCTCCCTCAAAAGGTTTCTTTTATAACTCGCTCCACATTTTTATATGCAATCTTCTCTATTTGTTCATTACTAAAACCGTTTCGTTCCATTGCTTCAAACAGGAGTTGCATTTTGGAACAATCCGAAATTTCAAATTCTCCATCCATTCCGTCAAAATCCGAACCAATGGCAGGCAGGTCACTGCCTCCGAGCTTTATCATATGTTTTAAATGGACAAGCATTTGTGGAATACGACTCTCCATGCAAGAAGTGTCCTGATTTAAAAACGGACCATAAAAGTTAAGTCCCATGACGCCACCCTTGTCTGCCAGCGCACGGATCATTTCATCCGTGAGATTTCTCTGATGAGGTGACAGGGAACGACAATTGGAATGACTTGCCACAAAAGGCTTCTTTGAAAGCTTCACCACATCCCAGAAACCTCCATCGTTTAAGTGCGACACGTCTATGATTATTCCCAAGTCGTTCAGCCCTCGGATTGCTTCTTTACCAAAAGGAGTAAGCCCTTTTTGCATAATGATGGTATCCTCTGAGTTTGGGTAACCAAAGCAGTTTTCATAATTCCAGAGAGGTGCCATCATACGTACACCCATCTGATATAACCACTTCAAATTATCCAAATTGCCGGCCACCATTCTGCCATCTTCTACCGAAAGGATGGCACTTACCCTTCCTGCTTTTTTATTTGCCAAATAGTCGCAATAAGCTGTGCATCTTCCAATGCTTTCTCCATGCTCTGCCAATGTTTTTTCATAAATGGAAAGCAACGTTTCCACATAATCTCTATCTTTAGGAAAAGCGTCCTTTAACCTCTCGCGCACATACTCCGGTAGCATAAACATTGCAAAAAACTGAGCCGAAGCTCCGCTTTCCGTAAGTCTCTTTACGTCCAGCATAAGCTCCGGCAATTCATAAACATTATTCTTTTTGTCCAAGTACGCCCGCATAAGCGTATCACAATGCATATCAATATAGGGTATCATTCTATATCTCCTAACAAGACTTTATAAAAGATATTTTGACTTCCGTTCAAAAATACCCATTCCAAATACATTTACATAATTGCTTTCTTTTTCCATTTGCCGATTTTATAAAAAATCGCAGTTAAAATGGCACCCAATACCCAAGTAATCAGTAAAGATACAGGAATACAATCACTGTTTCCGTAAGGTAAATCTTCTGTTCTGGTCAAATAAGAGATACCATATGCCAACGGAAGACGTGCAAAGACCGTAGTAATCAGAGAAATCACCATGGGAGTCAGGGTATCTCCTGCACCTCGCATAACACCGGACAAACTCTGTGTCACCGCCATAGCAATATATCCCACCGCCAATATACACATAATGTGATAGCTTAAATTTACCACCGCTTCCGTCTCAGTAAAAATTGCCATTAAATACTTACCAAACAAAAGTATAATTCCGGTAATGGCAGCCGAACAACCTACTGCAAGTAAAGTTCCCTGCTTGGCTCCCTTTACTACTCTATCATATTTCTTGGCGCCTACGTTCTGTCCTGCATAAGTGGTCATTGCCATACCAAAAGAGAAATTAGGCATCATAGCGAAACCGTCCACACGCATTACAATAGTATTGGCCGCAACAAAAGAAGCTCCAAATTCATTGGTCAATCTCTGTACCACAACCATAGCTGAAGAAAAGATTAATTGGGTCATACCGGAAGGAATACCCAATTGGATAATTTGCTTTACATGCTCCCCGCTCATCTTTAACTGTTTCCAGCCCAAATCAAACAAATGGGTCATATGCATCAGCTTTACGTAACAAAGTGCCGCAGAAATTCCCTGTGCAATTACCGTAGCTAGTGCCACTCCCGGCACACCCATATCAAAACCTGCTACAAACAAAATATCCAGAAAAATGTTTAACACCGTAGCGATAACCAAATACACAAGTCCTGAGAAAGAATCTCCCATTCCTCTCAAAATACCACTTAAAATATTATAGAAGGCCATTCCGGCACCACCATACATCATAATCAGCAGATAATTGGTACAATCCTTCAAAGTCTCTTCCGGTGTTTTCAACAAAATTAACAAATCTTCTATAAAGGGCGGTGCTACAATCAACAAAATCAGGGATGCCAAAGCAGTCAACGTGATACTGGTTCCAATAGTCGCTGACAACTGCTCCCTATCCTTTGCCCCAAAATATTGGGATACCATAATACCAACACCTGCCGAAATACCTACAAAAAGCACAAGCAACATATTAAACAAAGGTGTCGAACCACCCACTGCTGCCAATGCATTATCCCCAATATAATGTCCTACTACAATACTATCCACTGTACTGTATAATTGCTGTGCAATATTACCAATTAACAAAGGTACGGAAAATGCAACAATGCTTTTCCATGGTGTTCCTTCGGTCATATCCGTGGGTTGAAACAAATTTTTAACATTCATCATACTTCTTCTTAAGTCCTTTCTCATTCTATCACAAGGAACAATTGTAACATGACTTTATGAGAATAGACAATACTTTTTAAAATATTTTCTCCATAATGCAAAAGGCACCCTTACCGCTTTGGTAAGAGTGCCTTCCTGCTATTCTTAAAACAAGTCTGTTTGGTTGGCTGTTTTTATGCCCGCCGCTGCTAATGCCGCCGCTGCACTTTGGTTATCATCCACACGGAAAATCATATATGCGCCTGCTTTTGCTGAAAGGAATGCGTAAGTATATTCCACCACTACATTTGCCTCTGACAGTACTTCCAAAATAGAAGCCAAGCTTCCCGGAGTATCGGCGATTGCTGCCGCCAATACATCGGTCATGGTAGTAATATAACCACCTTCCTGTAATACCTCATTAGCCTTTTCCGGATTTTCACAGATAATTCGAAGAATACCAAAATCCTGAGTATCTGCAATAGAAAGCGCCTTTAAATTTACATCATGTTCAGCAATATATCTGGTTGCCTCTGCTAATTTACCCTTTTTGTTCTCAATAAATACGGAAATTTGTTTTACGCTCATAGCCCCTACTCCTTTCTTAATTAGTCATGCAATTTTCTTCTATCAATTACTCTGACTGCTTTACCCTCACTTCTGGTAATGGTCTTAGGTGCCACCAAATGTACCTTGGGATTAATACCTAACATGGTCTTCAGATCATTTGCAAGTGCCTTTTCTCTGGCAGCCAAATCCTTCATGGTATCAGAGAACTGCTCAGGAGTCAACTCTACAGAAACATCCATGGTATCTGTATTATTTACTCTGTCAACTTCGATGAGATAGTTAGAAGTGTAACCATCCTTCAAAAGTACGGTTTCAATCTGTGAAGGGAATACGTTAACACCACGGATAATCATCATGTCGTCACTTCTACCCATAGGTTTTGCCATCTTAATCAAGGTACGTCCGCAAGAACATTTCTTTCTGGAAAGTACACAAATATCTCTGGTACGATAACGAAGAAGAGGGAAACCTTCTTTATCAAGGTTTGTAAATACCAATTCACCCTTGGTTCCTTCGGGAAGTACTTCTCCGGTTTCAGGATCAATGATTTCTGCAAGGAAGTGGTCTTCATTAATATGCATACCGGTCTGTTCTTCACATTCAAAAGCAACACCCGGTCCGGTACTCTCTGTTAAACCGTAAATATCATAAGCCTTGATTCCAAGAGATTTCTCAATATCGCGACGCATCTCTTCCGTCCAGGGTTCTGCACCAAAAATACCTGCTTTTAAATTAATATCATCGGGAGTAAGACCCATTTCTTTTAAGGTTTCACCTATAAATGCCGCGTAAGAAGGTGTACAGCAGATAATTGTTGACTTCAAGTCCTGCATAAACTGAATCTGACGCTCCGTATTACCGGAAGACATAGGAAGTGTTAAGCAACCTACCTTCTGCGAACCGCCATTTAAACCAAAACCACCGGTGAATAAACCATAACCGTATGCAACCTGACAGATATCTTCATCGGTTCCGCCTGCTGCAACAATCGCTCTCGCACAACAGTCATCCCACAAATCAATATCATTCTGTGTATAAAAAGCAACTACTCTACGACCTGTGGTACCACTGGTAGAATGAATTCGTACACAATCTTTTAAATTTGCACCAAGAAGTCCAAAGGGATACGCATCTCGCAAGTCAGCCTTCGTTAAAAAGGGTAATTTATGTAAATCCTCAATGGACTGAATATCCTCAGGCTTAACACCCTTCTCATCCATTAAGTTACGGTAATACTCTACATTTTCATAAACATGCTTTACCTGCTTTACAAGTTTCTCATTTTGAATGGCCCTCATTTCCTCTAAAGAAGCACATTCCATTTCCGGCTGATAATAGTTTGCCATAATAATCTCCTTCCGCAGTTGTCTTCTTATTGATTTCCTAAGCGACAACTCTTTGCATTTTCATTATAAATACACAACATTCATTTGTCAACAGATTAATGTATTAATGTGGTAAAGTTTTTGGAACTATTCGTACTATTTATTACAAAAGGGGCATCCCTTCCGGAATGCCCCTAATAAACTTTATGTAATTACTTTACAGTTACAGAAGTAATGTGAGGATTTACACCTTCATACCAATATAAGAAACCTTCCATATCGATTACATCCCCAACATTCAGTGCCTTTACTGCTGCATATACATCAGTGGTGTTATCGCAAAGGTAAGACTCTACAGTAAAGGTATAGGTTGCTCCATTGTAAGACACATTGAAGTACAAGTCGTCTCCATCCTGTCCTGAACCATCCCACTTGTAAAGGAACGCATCACCTGAATCATTCATTGCTTCCACAGTCATTCCGGTAAATGCTACCTTTTCGTTCTGATGCTTGATTAATTCATCAGTTCCAAGTAATGCAGTTACATCCAAAGCTTCTGCTACAAAGTTACCTTCTACAATTTCAAAGGTAGCATCCATAATTTCTACTTCGCCTGCCCATTCACCCTTGAAACCGGTTACTTTAATCTTGGTACCTACGGTTAACTTCTCGTAATCTTCTGCTGAACATGCCATGTCATAAAGGAAGTATGCACCATCTTCATCCTGTGCATAAACGGTTGCCTTGTCTTCCCACCATGACTGCTTTGCCTGTACATATGCTTCGATTACTACTTCGCTGTCCATATCAGCTGCAATATACTCCGCATAGGTCATAACGCCTTCTGATTTTGCTTCTCCTTCAGGTGCAAAAGGATCACTAACTACTGCTGCTGCAACACTTGTAATGTGAGGGTTCACACCTTCATACCAGTATAAGAAACCTTCCATATCGATTACATCGCCAACTTTTAATGCCTTTACTGCTGCATATACATCGGTAGTGTTATCGCAAAGGTAAGACTCTACGGTAAAGGTATAGGTTGTACCATTGTAAGATACATTGAAGTACAAGTCATCTCCGTCCTGACCGGAACCATCCCACTTGTAAAGGAATGCATCGCCTGCTTCGTTTGCTGCTTCTACAGTCATACCCTTAAATGCAACCTTTTCGTTCTGATGCTTGATTAACTCATCGGTTCCAAGCATTGCAGTTACATCCAAAGCTTCTGCTACGAAATTGCCTTCTACAATTTCAAAGGTAGCATCCATAATTTCTACTTCGCCTGCCCATTCGCCCTTGAAACCGGTTACTCTGATCTTGGTACCTACGGTTAACTTCTCGTAATCTTCTGCTGAACAAGCCATGTCATATAAGAAGTATGCACCGTCTTCATCCTGTGCGTAAACGGTTGCCTTGTCTTCCCACCATGACTGCTTTGCCTGTACATAAGCTTCGATTACTACTTCGCTGTCCATAGGTGCTGCAATATACTCGTCATAGCTCATAACACCTTCTGCTTTTGCATCCTCCTCTACAGGTGCCTCTGTAGGTGCAGGGGTTGCCTCTTCTACAGGAGCTTCTGTGGGCGCTTCTGTAGGTACTGGGGTTGCTGTTGCTTCAGGTTCTTTGTCGGTTTTTGCACAACCAAGAACTGCCATAGCAAGTACTAATGTCAATAATAAAACTCTGAATTTCTTCATTTTTTTCTCCTCCATTCGTAATCAACGACAGAATACAATTAACCATTATACATAAAATGTCAAATAAATCAATATTTTTTCTTTTTTAATATTTCTTTTAACACATACAGGCCCATTAAAACCCAGACCACTGCCAGACTAGAGAGCAAAATCACAGACGCCGTGGGCAATTTTCCCAAATTCTTTTTGCCGCTTCCATCCACCGCAATCTGATCCAAATGCTTCGCAGAAACCATATCCGCAAACAACTCTTCCATGTATGCATCATCCACCGTCTGCTTTCTACGAATAGACTTAGTGGTCTCCTCAATCATCTGCCCTGCCGCATCACGAAGGGATGCCGAACCGTTAAATACCGGTGTTACAAAGGTGTTGTCAATATTATCCTGCAAAAGCTGTGATGCCTGAATTTTTATATCATAGTAATAGTTGTTGTCCTCGCCGCCTCTGGACATATAATCCTGATACTCTGCGCTTTCCTGCGCTTTGGAGGTAACCGGAATATAACCTTCTGTAGCTGCGTAAGCATTCTGCACTTCATTAGTCAGCAAATACTGGGTAAACAACCAGGATGCCAATACTTCCTGAGGATCTTCTTTGTTGAAAACGCAAACTGAAGGTCCTTGGGAAATCATCTGTGGATTCTCCGTATCAAACTGAGGGATGGGCATTACCACCGTTTCGAACTCCACAAACTTATCCTCGCTAATATCCGACAATGGTGCATGGCTTCCCATCCATGTGGCACCTGCCGTAGAGTCAATAGCAAAAATACACTGTCCTGCGTTTAAAAAGTTTGCAGGATAACTGGATATTTTGAAGGTAGAGAAAGAACCCAACTTTACATGCTCCGCAATCTCAAACAAAAGTTCCTTGGTGGTGTCGTTGAAAATCAAAATCTCCCCATTGTCCTTAGAATAACCTGCGTTCATTTGCTGAAGCATCTGAATCATCATATTATCCGTGGACTTATAAATAAAAGGAATCATTACCTTCTGTCCGTTTACCAGATAGTTACCATCCGCATCCTTCGCAGTTGCCGCATCTGCCACTTCCCACACAAAATCCCAGGTAAGCTTTTCCGGAATGGTATAACCCAGCTTTTCCACATAAGTCTTATTAATGTAGCAGGCTTCCGTAGAACGCATATAGGGGAGTGCATAAAAATGCCCCTCCAAGAAACACTCATCCAAAAACTTAGGAATAATCTCCGCTTTGGTTGGTGCATCAAAAAGCACGTCACTACCACCCAAACCATACTTTTTGTCCGTTAAAAGCTCGTCCAAATCCACCACACAGTTCTCACCGCTCAAATAAGTGGCAATGTGGTCGGGATAAGTAATGCACACGTTGGGTGTGGTATTGGTAGCTATATTGGTAATAACATCGTTATAAATACGTCCATAGTCCGTGTATAAACGTAAGTTTATTTTGATATTAGGATATAACTTCTGAAAATCCTCGATAGCCTTTTCATAAATGTCCGTCTGGGTTTTGTTGGTATCATTCTTTGCCCAGAAGGTTATTTCGTAAGTTTGAGTAGTATCAAACTCCTCAGGAATTTCAAAGGCACTTCTCTCTACGGAACCATGACACGCGGTAAGTCCCAGCACCAGTCCAAGCACCAAAATAAGAAGACAATATTTTTTCACATTTTTCATCATCCCTTGGTACCTCCTCTGGACACGCCCTCCATAATCTTCTTATGGAAAATCAGGAAAAGCACAATCAATGGTATGGAAATAACCACAACTGCCGCCATCATGGCAGGAATGTTTTCACGTCCGAAACCATTTTCCCTGATTTCCTGAATACCGTTGGATACCAGGAAATACGCCTGATCATCCGTAATAAGTCTGGGCCATACATAAGAATTCCAGCACTCGATTACCTTCAATATGGTAATCGTAACCAAGGTAGGCTTACAAATAGGAATCATAACCTTATACAAATACTTGAAATCTGAGGTACCATCCACTTTTGCAGCATAGTATAACTGGTCCGGTATCTGTGCAAAATTTTCCTTCAGCAGATAAATATAAAATACAGAAGTTACCGAAGGCAGAATAAGTCCCATGAAAGTATTACGCATATCCAAATTGGTAATGGTCACAAAGTTTGTAATAATAACCAATTCATTAGGAATCATCATCAGGGACAAAAACAGGGTGAACACCAAATCTTTTCCCTTAAAATCCAGTCTGGCAAAAGCAAATGCCGCCAAAATGGTTACCACCAGCATAATCGCTGTAGTCGCTAATGTAAAAATCAATGTATTCACTAAATAACCGGTCAAAGGCACCGCCGTAAACGCATCCACATAGTTTTGTAGAGTGGGCGACAGGGTAAAAAACTTAGGTATGTACTCCGAATTGTAGGCACTGTAGCTTTTTACAGATGACAAAATCATCCAATAAAAAGGGAACAAAACCACAATTCCCCAAAAGGTCAAAAAGGTGTAGATTACCACATTAATTGCCCTTTGACGGTTCTTGGCCGCTTTTTCTATTTTGTCGTAGTCAGTTGTGTTACTCATAATTTTCTCCTTCATTTGTTCAGAGCAAGCTCGAAAATACTTCGTATTTCCTCGCTGTTTGGCTCTTGCCAAATAGAAATATATAACTACATGCTCCCGAATGCTAGCATTCGTCGCAACAGTTATATATTTCTGCTTTGCTCTGAACGATTACACGTAGTGTACATGTTTCCTGCTTACCAAAAGATTAATACAGGTAATAGTCAGTACAATAGTGAACAGTATGATTGCTGCTGCTGAAGCATAGGACGGGTATCCGCCGCTGTTACCGTACAGCATATCGTAAATATATCCTACAATGGTATTCATTTCCGCCGCATTTAAGTCAGTTCCAAACAATGCTACCGCATCACTATATGCCTTAAATGCACCGATAAAGCCTGTAATAATCAGGTAAAATAATGTGGGCGAAATCATCGGCACCGTAATTCTGGTGAAAATTCGTAATCTAGAGGTACCATCCACCTTTGCCGCATTATAATACTGCTCATTCACACTGGCCAAAGCACTGGTTAAAATCAAAATCTTAAAAGGCAATACCACCCAAACTGTATAAAAGCAAAGTACAAACATTTTCGCCCAATAAGGACCGCTAATAAAGTCCACGGCTTCCCCGCCAAAAAACTTTATCACCAGATTCACCATGCCATCTGAATACGGTGTCTGCTTAAACAAAATCATAAATACCAGACCTACTGCCAAAGTATTGGTTACATAGGGTAAGAAGTATATAGTCTGGTACAACTCCCTTAATTTCTGAATGGAACTTAAACCTACGGAAATAAGTAACGCCAGTCCCGTAGAAATAGGCACCGTAAAGATAACCAAAATGAACGTATTTTTAATGGCCTGCAAAAAATACGGATCATGTAATACGTAAGAATAATTATAACTTCCGATTCCAAAGGAAGTCTGGGACGCTGAATTATATCCTTCTTCAAAGGAATAAATCAATACATCAATCAAAGGATACACCATAAAAACGCCCAGAAAAAGAATTGCCGGCAAAAGGTAGAGCCAGGCCTTTGCATTTTTATTTTCCATGTCCTGTTCTCCTTTTACTTATTTTTCAAAATAAATTCTCTCTTCTGTCTCTTTGTCGAAAATATGCACCTTGCCGGGTTTCAAAGCAAAACGAACTTGCTCGCCCTGTACCTCGTCCATATTTTCCGCACTGATAATGGAACGAATTTCCACATTCTCACAAAGCTCGTGCTTGGAAACCACGGTAATATCACGTCCCATCACTTCCACTTCATCCAGCTTGCATACAAGAGGTCCATCCGCCTGCAACACAAACCCTTCCGGGCGGATGCCTACATACACTTCCTTGTCTGCCACACCCTTCACATCCATTACACAGTCTTCACCAATATATAACTTCTCTGCTTTTACTTCGCCCTTGAAAACATTAATGGGCGGGGTTCCCAAGAATTTGGCTACAAACAGATTCTTAGGGTCATTATATACCTCCTGGGGCTTGCCCATCTGATGCAACATACCGTCCTTCATTACCACTATTAAGTCCGAAATACTCATAGCTTCTTCCTGATCATGAGTAACGAATATGGTAGTAATCTTCGTTTCTCTCTGAATTCTGCGGATTTCCTCTCTGGTCTGCAAACGAAGTCTTGCATCCAGATTGGACAAAGGCTCGTCCATCAAAAGAATATTGGGCATCTTCACCAAAGCTCTGGCAATAGCCACACGCTGCTGCTGTCCGCCGGAAAGTTCACTGGGTTTACGCTCCATCAATTCATCAATCTGCACCAGCTTGGCTACCTCATGAGCCTTCTTCACCATTTCTTCCTTGGTTAACTTAGCTGCCCCCTTCAAATTCTCCAAGGGGAAAGTAATATTCTTAAGCACCGTCAAATGAGGATACAACGCATAGTTCTGAAAAACCATACCCACACCTCGGTTTTCAGCAGGCAGATTGGTCACTTCATCTTCTCCAAAGAAAATCTTTCCGCGGGTAGGCTTCTGCAAACCGCAAAGCAAGTTTAATGCAGTACTCTTTCCGCAACCGGAAGGTCCTAAAAGTCCAATCAACTTTCCATCCGGAATTTCAAAATTAAAATCATTTACCGCAATCACTTCCGCGCCGCCCTTGGTACGACTGGGAAATATTTTTGTCAAACCTTCTAATACTACTTTCATCCTTTTATCTCCTTATGAGTACTACTCACTCTTTTTATCTAATCTGTTCCAAAAAACAAAGGTCATAGGCCAGACACCTGCCGCAAAGGCAGTAATGATAAAGTATCTGATGGCATCTGCCAGATAATTACCGTCAAGCAATGCATACAAGGGTTCCTTTAAGCCTGACTTAATGGCCAAAAGAATTACAAACCCCGGCACCAACTTCAAAATCTGCACCCACCATACACCCTTGGTTTCAAAATGCACGAAGCGCTCATCCAACTCGTATGCTACAAATAACCCCAAAACACAGCCTAATATTTTGTAAGCATTCTTGATTCCTTCAGTCAAATTATGTACATCTGTATCCGCAGGAAAGGGATATAACAACACAAAAACCAAGTAAACAACTGACAAAAGAGCTAATATCGTCAGATAAATTCTCATGCTTTTCGGCGATTCCATCACCTTATTTACAATCGGGTACAGTACGAAAATAAGCACTAACGCAACTACTACGGAAACAATAACATCCGCAGGAGTATGTACGCCCAAATACATACGGGAAAAGGGCACCAACACACAAATGGCAATACAAACAATACGAATCCACAACTGTTTCTGTATTCTGGCAATACCACCGAATACACCTACAGTACTCTGAGTATGCCCACTGGGAAAGGAATATCCTGTCGCTTCTGCGCGGGCACTTTCCACTATGGTAAACTCAGGATCCCTTACCCAAGGTCTTGGAATCCTGAACCATAACTTCAAGAACTGATTCATAACCGTTCCCAAAAATCCTACGGACAAAATAAAATATCCCTTTTTCTTATCCAGACACCAGAAGAACAAAAGTCCCACTACAATAAAGATGGTCTCTTCTCCCAAATGTGTCACTAACGAAAAAAACGTATCTCCAAAAGGTGTTCGTATACTCTCTAAAAATTTTAAAACTTCCATTATAGTCCTCTTTCCCAATTATTGATTTATGTACAAAACATTCCACTTGCTATAATACCCGCCTGCAAAACAATTTGCAAGCAGGTATTTTGAACTCCTTTATTCTACTGTCTATTCATAATCTCACAGGCCGCTATACAATTCTCTACCTGTAGCCCCTCTAAAGCATCAACAAATACCAGATGCTTTTGAAGCTCCTTATCGCTTTCATAACGTTCATTAAAACAATCGTCCAAAATAACATAACGTTTAATTTGCGGGTGGTCTGCCAAATACCTCTTAATCTCTTCAATTCGATTTGACAAGTCATTACGATTCTGATTTGAGAGTGGCACCAAATCCGCCATCGTTCTTTCTATCAAACTCTTTAACTGCGACGATTCACCAATATGCGAAAAAATAGTAAACCGTTCCTCTGCTATCATCTCCTCTGCCTTCTTTAATACATTAATGCAAAACTCTTCTGTTTTATGAATGTCACTTGCCAATTCCTCTATAATAAGTTCTCCTTCTCGAAGTGCCGCTTCATATTGAGTAGTGCTGAGTTCCCCGCTTTCGTATGCTGCATCCAGTTCATCTCTATCCTGGACACATACATCCCCCTGTGGAGTAAGGATTACGTCCAAATATTTATCCAGATAATAAACCACACCGTCTTCATCCACGCCGACTTTCTCAATCACATCAATGTACCACACACTGACACGGCGATTAGGCAAGAAATACGCGCCAATACATCTTGACCTATCCTCCGGAATAATCGTAAGCCAAATCATACCCTTTCCACAAACCGGTACCTCTCCTGATTTCTCATAATTCCAGCACCTGGTTTCTCCATCCGTCAAATAATTAATGGCTACCCAACCCTTCACCAGTTCATTGTCCATATACATCTGATGATAAGGAAAATATTGAAAAAACCATTTTTTATCACGGGTTAAGCGCATTTTGTTCATCGGGGTACTGCCTCCTAAAATTATCCATTCTTTCTTCCAATATACACCGCATGCCCGCACATTTCAACAATCGCTTTGTCCGTTGCAGTCTTATGAATAGCCTCCATGACTTCATGATACACTGCTTTATCTTCTATCCCATAAATCATATCCTCTTTTTCATAAGCAAATCCTCGAATGGAGCGAACACAGGTGGTCTCAAAGCCATATGCTATAAACATGCTTTCCATCTCCTCTGCGGTTGCATAATACCCCTCCTGAAATCCGTAATTTTGCAGATTGTGGAATTTACCGCTATCAAAAACTTCTGCAATCGTATCAGCATCCACCTGTTGCGGTGCATAAATGGATCTTTCTATAATCGCAATGCTTCCGGACAAATAGGGAATAAAACCGGCAATCACAATTCCCCCCACTTTCAAAACCCTGAAAATTTCTGAAATACATTGCTTGCGCTCCTTTTCCTCCGTCAAATGATAAAAAGGTCCCAACGCAATAACCACATCAAACTTCTCATTCTCATATCTACTCAAATCAATAGCATTTACAACCTCTGCCTCAACCAGATTTTCTGCATTCTCTTCCGCTTTCTGTACCCGCGCCTGCTCAATCAGTCGTTCTGACAAATCTGCCAGATACACTTCATATCCTGCCTTAGCAAGCGGAAACGAATAAACACCGGCTCCTCCACCAATATCCAGTACCTTGCCTTCCGTGGGCATATATTTCTGCAGAATATGCATGGTCATCTCATATTCCAGCTTTCCGCTATTATCCCTAATCAATCGATTTTTCTCATCGAACATACTATAATACCCTTTAATTCTTTCAAAATCTGTCATAATTCTTTCTCCTTTCTTTTTACACGCAAAAATGCACCGGTTAAAATAATCCGGTGCACCTAATCATCACGAAAATATAATTACTACTTACATTCTCACATTTATGCACCGAATTAAGAGACCTATAGGCTCAGACCAATGCACCAATGCGCTTTTGTCCATGCCTCTACGTCCATAATAAGAGTAAACATAAACTTAACTGTAAGTTCTTCATCATTTTTCGATATCTCCTTTTCTTTTAATCCTGCAAGATTATGGTAAAGTTACCACACCGCAAATAATTTGTCAAGTAACATCGAATCACACAAATACCTCCGGAGACCGCCTATTTGTAGGTTTCCTTCCTTTTCGGCAGTCCTATCGCATCTATGCCGGCAACCCTCGTGATGAGGAAAATATGATTTATCCCAATTGGAATTACTCCAAAATTTCTCCCGAGAATTAAGAAATAAAAACCATATCCAACAGTGTTCCTAATAAACCTGTCGGATATGGTTTCTTTTTACCAGCCCAGTTCCATTAACCAGTTATTCAACATTCTCTCTCTATCTTTTTCCTGTACTTCTGCACCTTCCGGACTAATGTACTCACCCTTTATATTGCCATCCACAATATACAATACTCTGGAGCACTTGGCAGCCACTTTGGCATCATGAGTTACCATCATAATGGTAGTTCCTTCCTCATTAAGCTTCACCAATTCGTTCATGACCTCATTAGACGCGGTTCTATTTAATGCACCCGTGGGTTCATCAGCAAACAATACCTTGGGCTTATTAATCATACTTCTGCAAATACAGGCTCTCTGTAACTGGCCTCCGGACACTTCGTTGATGTCGTTGTCGGCCACTTCAATAATGCCCAGTTTACGCATAAGTTCTTCTCCTCGTGCATTTTTCTCTTTCTTACTTTCATCTGTCTTTTTGCTTTCCATGGCAGGCAACACAATATTATCCAAAATTGTTAAATTCTTCATCATATACATCTGCTGAAAAATAAATCCCATCTCATCCAAGCGCAAAGCTGCCAATTCATTACTTTTTAACTTGGTAATATCCTTACCCTCAAATAAAACATTTCCGCTTGTTGCACTATCCATACCGGACACCGCATACAAAAGTGTGGACTTACCGGAACCGGAAGGTCCCATGATTGCCACCATTTCCCCCTCATCAACCGTGAAATTTACATTCTTTAATACATTATTCTGTCTCTTATTTACTACATAAGTTTTGCACAAATCCTTTACTTCCAAAACTGTCATTTTCTTTTCCTCCCATTCTATTCAACACTTGCGGTATCGCTACTCTTAATGGTCTTGGTATACAATGCTGTCAACCATGCCACTATGACTGTCATAACCAGCACAGCTCCCGGATATAACAGGAAAATCTGCAAGGGGTCAATATTATAATCAACATCCACGGCTCCCATCATACCGAATATAGGGTTGATACAAAGCTCCGTCATGGGGATGGAACATACTGCTGCCAAAATCACTGCCAATAACCCTACCAATCCAAATCGATATACATGCCACTTAATGATAGCACTATCTCTAAAACCGATTGCCTTTAATATGGCAATCTGCCCCTTCTCATCTGCAATAAAGCTTCGTTCCATGAGGATGGTTACCAGCATCACTACTACCAACGTGATTCCTAAAAGTAATAACTGTACACTTTCCAGAGTACCTGCCACCATAGTACAATCAATACAATACTCCGTAGAGTTCATCACCTTATCATTGTCAAAAAGCTTCTTAATCCTTTCCTTGCGGAGCTCTATTTCTTCCTCATCAGGAGCATCTAAAAAGTTAATCTGATAATGCAACGAACCTGCTGCAAATTTAAAATCTGTAGGTGCCTCCTCGTGTAACCGAATAATTTCGCCCAACTGGTTCATGGTCTGATGGTATGCAGTTACCATACATTCCACATCCCGCTCTCCGAAGTGGATGGTTATGGTATCACCAATTTTGGCTCCAAGCATCTCTGATATCTGGGGTGTAATGGAAATCTCATTCATACTCTCCAGTTCTACGCCCTCTATGTACTTATACTCTGAAGCCTTTGTATTTAATCCTTGTTGACAAGTAAGTATATAATCATTGCCCTGAAAGGTAATGGGATATTTATAAATCAGCTCTAATGCTAACTGTGCAGGCATTCCTTCCTCTGTAAGCTCCTCTTCCAGCTTATCCATATATGAAAGCAAATCCTCCTTGGTACCACCACCAAGATTATCCATGACTTGACTATCTGAAAGATACAGATCACTTCTGGTTCCAAAGGTATAAATCAACTTATCGCTTTTCATGGTAGCTGTGGTATTAACCAATATAAGTACAAACAAGGTACATAGTCCAAAGGAAATAATAATACTTAAAAACCGCTTGGGGCTGCTTAGCACATCATTTAATGCCATAAACAGGGCATTTCCTGTAGGACATTTCTGAATCCTTAATACGGTTTTGTTCTTATAACGCTCCCCTGTCTGACCACTACGAATGGCATCCACAGGTGTTGCTTTCTTTACCTTGCCCGTACAAAGATATGCAAATAAAAGAATCACACATACTACCAGCACGGCACCCAGAAAATTAATGAGTATCGCATTGTCATTACCCAGCACCATTTTCTTACTCACGGAATCCAAGAGGAGCTTCCCAAAAGGGACACTGCCAAAGAATCCTACCATTGCTCCCAGCACAGACATGAGCAAATATTTCACAATATACAGACTTCGGATTTTCCCATTGGACAGTCCGATAGCCTTCATAACACCGATTTCACGAAATTCCTCCGTAATGGTAAAGGTGATGGTAAACTTTAATACCACAAATGATACGATGATTAAACACACGCTAAGAATCAACACCACAAATGCCACAATCATATCCATTACATATGCCAGCTTAATGGTAGAACGAGGACCATCAAAAGCAATATTGGGCACCTCTGCCATAGCTGCTTTAATGGCCTTTACATCATCCGTATCAATATAGCAAATCTCTCCCCGATAATGATCATAAATCGCTTCATTGGCTAACAGCTTCTGCATGTCTGCATCACACATTATAAATCGCGTGTTTCCCATGAAGTCAGATCCAAGTAGAGCATCCTTTGCCATCCCATCCATTATAAATTCCAACTCTACGCCGTTATGCTTTAACCGGATGACATCCCCCGGCTGTAAGTCATTTTCCTCCATGACCATACCTGCTACATAAATATGCCCCGGCTCTATCTTTGTAATGGGTTCATTCTCCTTATCAAAAAAAGTAATAGCCGCTCCCTCTATGGATTGATAAAGGGAGGAATTTTTCGATTTCAATTCACTACCATCTGCCTTGGTCATATAGCCTTGGGAGCCAAAAAGTATCTGTTCCAGACGGTATTCTTTAATAGCCCCCTCTGTTTCCAGCATCTCGTCCAAAGAGCCTACCGCATTGTCTCCCATAGTGATAATGATAAAATCCCCCACGCCTGCCTTATCCAGATAATAATCCGTGCCATTCATTACCGTCACTACATTGTTGATACCACTGGCCACAAACATGGTAGCCAATACAATGAAAAGAAACAGTATGACATTCATGGTCTTTTTTCTTTTTAAATCCTTCTGTAAGATTCGTAAAAACATATCTTTACAACTCCTTTCTCTTGTTCTGAACTTATCATACAAGAGAAATTATTAAATAATCCTTAAGTAAAAAAGGACTAATTAATAGCCCTTTTTATGCCTTCCTTACTACTACCGTCACCACAAAACCCTGCTTAGAATTTTTAGCGTAAATATCGCCATCCATTTTTCGCATCAGGGTTTTGCAAATATAAAGTCCCAGTCCGTTTCCTTTTACCCCATGGCTATTACTGCCCCTGTAAAATGAATCGAACAAATTGGGTAACTCTTCTTCTTTTAATCCCTCTCCGGAATTCTCAATATGTATGAGCTTGCAATCTTCCTCATCGTCAAAGGAAATGCTGATGTTCTTACCATCACCGTATTTTATAGCATTCTCCATAATATTCTGCAGCACTTCGACTAAACGGTTCTTATCTCCTTTTACCAGACATTCTGATAATTCTGCCACTACAAAGTCTGTATGAACCACCGAAAGCTTCTCTTTGTAATAGGCACGAATTGCTTCGATAACTTCTGAAAGGTACACCTCTCCCTGCACCACTTCCAAATGCAGAAAGTCTTCTCTGGAGGCCTTCACAATCTCATCCACATAGCCTTTGATTTCCTTTACATTTCTGGCTATTCCCTGAAGTGCCTCATCCTTTTTCTCCTTAGTATCATACAAATCTGCCGCCAAAGCCTTAGAATACAAATCAATGGAAGACAGCGGTGTTTTAATATCATGGGATAAAGAAAGTATCAAAGTCTTACGGTCCTTCTGGAACTCCAACTCTTTTTCCTTATTGTCCTCCAACTTTTCACGCAACATATCCATGCCCCAAAGGAAACGTCCAAAAAGCTTGCTTTTCTCTTCCTTAATAGGCGTGGACAAATTTCCCTTTGCTAACTCATGGGACAAATTGCTCATAGCCTGAAAAGGTTTCAAAACCTTGTGATAAATATATACAAATACTGCTACCGTAATAAACATCATGGCAAGTAGCACTGCATTCACCAGGTAAATGACTTGATTTTCTTGTGTTGTGCGGTACGCTATCCGATACGATGTGCCATTAATGTTCTCTACCAGATAATCATCATTACAGGACTCCTGCGGCACAAACTCCGTAATTCTGATAAGAGTTTCGTAACCTGACAAGTCCATGCTACAGGCTTCTTCTACAGTCAGTTTCTCTCCGGCAATTTTATCTGCTACACGCTTGGCCTCCACTCGATACAAACGTCCCGTGTCCGTTTTCTCACTGCGGATATACATAACATTACAAAGAACAATCAGCGCCAGTTCTATGATTAATATGATCCCGACAAATCTTTTAAACCTACTCAAATCTGTACCCTACTCCCCACTCCGTAATAATATGCTTCGGTTTCTTGGGGTCTTCCTCTATTTTCTCGCGTAACCATTTAATATGTACTGTCAGGGTTTGCAGTTCCGACTCACTGTCACTGCCCCAAACTGAGTTAAAAAGATATTCCTTCTTCAAAGTGACATTTTTGTTCTCCATGAGAAGCTTAAGAAGCTCAAACTCCTTCTCTGCCATATCTATTTTTCTGCTATCCACATAAAGTGTCTGTTGCACTGTATTTAAGCAAAGATTCCCTTCTACAATTTCTTCCCTGGCATATTTTCGCTTAAAAATACCTTTGATTTTGGCAATCAAAATATCCACATCATAGGGTTTCTCAATATAATCATCCGCGCCTAAGTTAAGTCCTTTCAATTTATCACTTTTCTCCACCTTGGCACTGGCAATCAAAATGTGGGTATTGGAAGTCTCTCTGATTTTGGAACAAAGAGCAAACCCATCCATTCCCGGAAGCATAATATCCAAAACAATTAATTTGGCACCATACTTCTCCCACAAGGAAAGGGCCTTCTCCCCTGTTTCTGCTACACTTACCGTATAATTCTCTTTGCGTAGGAAATCACAGAGCAAACTTCCAATCTCTTTATTATCTTCCACAATTAAAATATCTAACATTGCTTCTCATCTCGCTTTATAAGTCTTTTCTTTTATCATAAGAAATGACCTGCGGACTGTCAATGTGAAAATGCACTCCTACTTGCTCAAACACTGGGCAAGTGCCTTCTCCAAGTCATCCTCCAAATAAATCTTATCAAAATCCTCGACCTGAAGCGTGGTTACCTGTTCGCCCTTCCACAATGCCTTTTCGTACTCTTCGTAAGTTTCCTCATCCACCTTTTCTCCTACGATTTCATACTCACCGGTTATTCCATCCCGGATAATCTCTGATACATTTACATAATACTCATAATAAAAATCCGCATCCTCGTAGTCCTCTACACCGTAATCATAAAGTGCATGCAACATCTTTATATTTGCATTGGAAGAAGTACGGGTCATGGTATCAAAATCCCAGGTATCCATTTGGGACATCCAATCGTTGACCATATCATCCAAACCGGTTGCTTCATCTGTTGTATTGAAGGTATATGGGTAATAATAATCGCAATATACCATTCCCTTTCTCTCCACATAACTAAAAGGTTTTTGATATCCGTAGAAATCGTCTATGGTCTCTTCTCCCGGAGAAAGAAGAATCATTTCTCCATCTTTATACGTATATAAAAAGTTTCTGGTGTTGCAATTATCATTATAATCAAACGGTACATACCCATGATTCAACAACATTTCCGGAACATCATCATCATTTAGATAAATAAAACATATATTAGCATAATATTGTATAGATTCTTCATAATCATTAATCATTTGTTCATCCGGAAAATAATCTTCCAAAAAGCTCTTATAAGCTTTAAACCAAGGTTGCTCCGTAACTGACATATCCACTTCCCCATTGGGATCCAAAGTAATCACTTTCTCCCTTTCCACAAAATCTACATGAGGCCAGTCGCTTCGAATTCCTTTTGCAATTTCATCCTGTATTCTATACCAGGAATAATCTACTTTAATCTCAAAGTCAATAAATTGTAATAACTCTTCATCCGTAAGCTCTCTCTCCGGAAAATAGTATTTGCAGGAGTCTATGCAAAACGCAACACCTTCACCGGTATACTCCGCGCCGGTCTGAATCAAGGGCATGGACTCTTTAGGTAATCTTCCGTTGATCTTATAAAGATTTTTAAGATCCGCCTTTCTTCCTAATTCTTCAAGAGATAACTCTCTGCTGACAAGGCATGTCTCTGTATTAGCTGTGCGATAAACTCTATAAAATTTATCCACTTCTTCATCCGTCATTTCTTCCAGATTATTCATATAATAATCCGGATTACTAGCCTTTACATATGCTTCATAATCCACATGGTCTTTCAACAAATAAAAAGCAACCATCTGCAAATATTCTTCATCCGTCAGTGTTCTCTGGGGAATATACAAGATGCCGTTTTCTTTGCAAAAAGCAATTTCCTCCCCTCTATACTCATCCTTAGTGTCGATAATCTTTACTTTTCCTACCGGCTCCGCCATATCCTTACAGTACAAATCGTACAGTTCCTCATATCTCTCCCATTCTTCATCAGACACTTCTCTGGAAAGAAACATACTGTCATACTGAAAAACATTTTCATACAAATCAATGATTTCTTCATTACTCATGTTTTCTAGTTTTTCCAAATGGCTTATATATGCCTTTACAGACAAAAACGTACCACCTGACACTATTAATAACACTCCAAAAATAATTGCTACCTTGGATAAGATACTAAAATGCTGCCAACCCGTATGTCTCCTCTCTGTTTTTACAAGGTTTCCCCTTATTTCTTCCAGAGCATTTTCATAGGCTTCCAGCACCCTATCCGGCACTTGCACATTATTACTCATTTCTTTATAATCCTCTATTTTCATACTCAAAACTCCTAACCAACTGCATACTCACGCAAATATTGTTCCAACTGTTTCCTTCCACGACTCATTCTGCTACGCACATTTACTTCCTTTATATGTAACAGCTTCGCAATTTCCTTCGTAGAAAAGCCCTCCACATAATATAATTCTATAACAACCCGATACTTTTCCTCCAGATTATTAAGTATTGCTTTCCAATCGTCCGTCTCATACTGATCCTCGTATTCTATCTCCGGCATCTCCTCTACCAAAACATACTTCTTTTTGGCCTTTAAAATGTCTTTACATTGGTTAATCAGTATTCGAGTTAACCAAGTTTGAAAGTATTCCTCGTTTTTCAGTTGTCCCACCTTTTGCCAGCATTTCAGTACCGTTTCCTGTATGGCATCCGCCGCATCCTCCTCATTTTCCAACATGGAAATGGCAATTCGATACATTCGCTGTAGTTGTGGTCGCATCAGAAGGTCAAAGGCCTCCGCATCCCCATTCTTAGCTCTTTTAATTAGGTCCATCTCTTTTCACCTCTCATTTATACCTTGCCTCAACTTAAGATTATCATGTTTCTATACATTAGACGATGGGCAAGTGTAAAATGTGACAAAAAAAGAGGCTGTTTTCACAGCCTCTAAAAAACTATTTATTTACATCCGCTACATTCACTGCAGTCGCTGCATGCATGCTCCACATGATTGTGTAACAATTTATGCTCCTTGCCCTTTAACAAGCCATCGTACAACATGGTGATAAAAGGATTTTCGCTGGAAAGCTTAATCTGGGAAGCCTTATCAATATTGTAAATACCTTCCATACGTGCCTTCTTGGTACGAGGTCCGATAGGTGTGGGCTGTCCGCCACCGGTAATACAGCCACGCTTACAAGCCATTACTTCCACAAAGTCATAATGGGCTTCGCCGGCCTTAAGTTTCTGCAGTAATTCGTCCGCAGAAGCCAATCCGTTTACGATAGCAATCTTTACTTCACGTTCTCCAACCTTGATGGAGGTTTCTTTGATACTATCATCACCACGAACGCCCATGAAACTAATGGTTTCTAAGTCCTCCGGACGACTACTATTCACAATTCTACGAAGAACTGCTTCTGTTACACCACCGGTTACGCCAAAGATTGCGCCTGCACCGGAAGCAAGACCAAAAGGCATATCCAAGGACTCTGAAGGTACCTGTGCTAAATCAATACCTGCTTCACGAATCATACGTGTTACTTCTACGGTGGTCAATACGAAATCAACATCCTGCTCTCCATCAGTAAAATGTTCCGGACGTACAATTTCATTCTTCTTAGCCGTACAAGGCATAATAGAAACCACAACCGTTCTTCTATTATCATCGGTACGCATACGACCATCTTCCTTAAGAAGCGCACCAAACATCTGCTGAGGAGAACGGCAGGTAGAAATATTCTTTCTGAATTCCGGATATTTGTTCTCGCAGAATTTCACCCAACCGGGACAGCAAGAAGTAAATAAAGGTAAATTCTCACCACTTTCCAGTCTTTCCATGAATTCTTTTGACTCTTCAATTACGGTAAGGTCTGCCGCAAAATTGGTATCATAAATTTCTTCAAAGCCCATTCTGCGAAGGGCTGCTACCAATTTACCCAAAGAGTTTTCGCCCTTAGGGATACCGAATTCATCACCGATTGCCACACGAACTGCCGGTGCAATCTGGACTACTACTCTATTATTCTTATCTGCTAATGCATTCCACACTTCATGTACATTGGATTTAATGGTAATAGCACCTGTAGGACATACTACACGACACTGACCGCATCCTACACAATCTGTTTCTGCCATTGGTTTATTAAACGCGGGCATAACTCGCATTTCAGAACCACGATGTGCAAAGTTCAGCACTCCAATACCCTGAATTTCTTCACAGGTACGCACACAGTCACCGCAAAGAATACATTTATTGGGGTCAATAACAATACAATTAGAAGAATCATCCAAAGGCTGCTGCTCCTTTGTATTCTGGAAACGAACAGAATTAACACCAAGCTGCTGTGCCAATGTCTGCAACTCACAGCTTCCGTTCTTACGGCAAGTGGTACAATCTCTACAGTGAGATGCCAATAACAATTCCAAAATCATCTTTCTGTGATGCTGTAATTTCGGCGTATTGGTATAAATCACCATTCCGTCCCTGGGTTCCTCAGAACAGGAGGCCATAATTCTTCCTCGCTCATCCTCTACCACACACATACGGCATGCACCGTAGGTAGAAAGTTCTGAATGGTAACAGAAGGTGGGTAAATCAATTCCCGCTTTACGAATAACGGTCAAAAGATTTTTTTCATCATCAAATGGTACTTTTCTATTATTAACTGTAATATATTTCATCTTTCAATCCCCTAACTTTCTGCGTGAATTGCACCAAACGGGCACGCACTTTCACAAGCGCCACACTTAATACATACGGAAGGATCAATGGTAAAAGGCTCTCTAATCTGGCCAGAAATGGCTCCTACCGGACAATTTCTTGCACACTTTGAACAACCCTTACACTTTTCAGGGTCGATTACAAAGGTACGAAGGGCTGTACAGGTACCTGTCTTACACTTCTTATCCACTACATGCTCCAAATATTCATCTCTGAATAGCTTCAAGGTACTCATAACCGGAAGTGCCGCACTCTTGCCCAAACCACATAATGCGGTATCGGTAATGGTGGTTGCAAGCTCCTCCAACATATCCAAATCCTCTACCTTGCCATTTCCTGCAACAATACGTTCCAGTATCTCCAACATACGCTTGGTACCTTCACGACAGGGCACACATTTACCGCAGCTTTCATTCTGGGTAAAGTTCATAAAGAAACGAGCCACTTCCACCATGCAGGTCTTATCGTCCATAACTACCAGACCACCGGAACCAATCATAGCCCCCAGCTTCTTTAAGGAATCAAAATCCAGACTTACATCCAACTGTGGTGTTACCAGACATCCGCCGGAAGGACCGCCAATCTGAACCGCTTTAAATTCTCCGTCACCCTTAATACCGCCACCGATATCAAAGATAACTTCGCGCAAGGTAGTTCCCATAGGAACTTCAATCAAACCGGTATTCTTCACACTACCGGTAATAGCAAACGCCTTGGTTCCCGGACTCTTTTCCACACCAATTCCCTTATACCACTCTGCACCGTTTAAAATAATCATGGGAACATTGGCATAAGTCTCAACGTTATTTAATACCGTAGGCTTTTCAAACAAACCTTTTTCTACGGTACGTGGAGGTTTCACACGGGGCATACCTCTGTTACCTTCGATGGAAGCAGTTAATGCACTACCTTCACCGCAAACAAACGCACCCGCACCTCTGTTAATATGTAAATGGAAGCTGAAATCAGTTCCCAAAATATTATCGCCCAACAAGCCGGCTTCTTCTGCATCCTGAATTGCTTTTTTCAGACGACTGATTGCTAAGGGGTACTCCGCACGCACATAAATATAACCTTCCTGTGCACCTACTGCATATGCAGCAATCATCATACCTTCAATCATCTTATGAGGGTCGCCTTCCATGATACTTCTGTCCATGAATGCACCCGGGTCACCTTCATCACCGTTACATACTACATAGCGAATTTTCTCTTCCTGTCTGGCAACCTGCTTCCACTTATAACCAGTCTGGAAACCTCCACCTCCACGACCACGCAGATTGGACTCCATGACAACATCCACTACTTCTGCCGGAGTCATCTCAAACAATGCCTTTGCAAATGCCTGATATCCGTCATTTGCCAAAGACTCTCCAATATGCTCCGCATCAATACGTCCACAGTTTTCCAGAACCAGACGGGTCTGCTTCTTGTAAAAAGGAATTTCTTCCTGTTTAGGATATTCCACGCCATTCTGCTTATAAATCAAACGGTTCACAATTTCACCGTTCTTAATGGTCTTCTCAAAAATTTCTTCACAATCTTCTAACTTCACCTTTGTATATAAAACTCCCAAAGGCTCAATTCTCATCAAAGGACCCATTTCGCAGAAACCATGACATCCGCTCTTCTTCACTTCCATGGGGCCATCGCCATGTGCGATTTCCGGACCGAAATGTACTTCTACATCCGGATTTTCACCAATCAATTCCTTGATTTTCTCATAAATCTCTCCGGAACCGCTGGCAAGACAACCGGTACCTGCACAAATCAGGACTCTGCACTTACTATTATCAATACGCTCCTTATTTGTATCACGGAGCTGGTCTAACATTTCTTTGTTTTCTATTCTTTCCATATGTCCCTCCGCTTAAATCTCAACTTTACCTTCGCGCAAATCACGAATCAATTCTGAAGCTGCATCCGGAGTCATGGACGGGAATACCTTGTCATTTACGGTAAGTACCGGTGCCAATCCGCAAGCTCCCAAACAGGATACGGTTTCTAATGTAAAAAGCATATCGTCTGTTGTAACCTTATCTTTAGACAAGCCTAAATCTGAATATAAACGCTCCAAAATCGGAATGGACTTTCTTACATGACATGCCGTACCATCACATACTTTAATCACATATTTCCCCTTAGGTTCAAACGAAAAATTCTCGTAAAAGGTAGCAACACTATAAGCCTTACCTTCCGTGATACCAATCTGCTTTGCAACATAAACCAAAAGTTCTGCAGGCAAATAACGATATTCACTCTGAATATCCTGAATAATAGGAATCAAAGAGGCAGGATTTGCTCCATATACCGCTATAATCTCATCTGTTTTTTCATAATAGCTTTTATCTAGCATGGTATTCTCCTTTGTTGATTTTCTTATCTTTCCATTATAGTTTATTTATGCTTTCTAGTCAATGTCACGTGTGTTAAATATCAAACAAACTCAGCTGTTCATAATCCTTATCCTCCGGGAACTCTTTCAGATAAGCAAACACCTCCTCGGGTGTACACAAAATGTTATGTGCCCTACACACCTTCTGCAATCTGTCATGCAATGTCCTTCCGTTAGGACTTCCCAATTCATAGGCGTAACCATAGGTTCTTTGATAACGCTCTTTTAATCCCGGAAAATGCTCATCCAGCTTCTGATAAAAATACTCCCGATTACCGTTTCGAAGAGTCATTCCGATTCCAAAGCAAATAATGCCCTTAACCCCTGCCCGAATACTGTAATCCAAAATACCGTCCAAATTCTCTTTAGTATCATTGATAAAGGGCAAAATCGGATCCATCCAGACCACAGTAGGAATGCCCTCCTCCTTCATGGCAAGCAACATTTCAAATCTTTTCTTCGTCGTACAGACATTGGGTTCCAGTATTTTGCACAACCCCTCGTCATAGGTAGTGAAGGTAGTCTGTACAACCGCTTTTGTTTTTTGATTTATTTTACTAAGCAAAGGCAAGTCCCTTAAAATACGGTCGGATTTGGTCTGCACTGCAATACCAAAACCATACCTTTCAATCACCTCAAGGCACTGCTTCATAAGCTCCAGATTTTCCTCACACTGCATATAGGGGTCCGACATACTGCCTGTCCCTATCATACATTTCTTCCGTTTAGACCGTAATGCTCTTTCCAGAAGCTCCACGCAATTCTGCTTCACTTCAATATCCTCAAAGGCATGGTTCATTTGATAACAGTCACTTCTGCTATCACAATAAATGCACCCGTGGGTGCAACCCCGATATATATTCATTCCGTTTTGTGCGGATAAAATCCCCTTTGCTTCTGCAAAATGCATGTTGGTCTCCTTTTCGAAAATTAATAAAGCCACTGAAAGAATTATAATCCTTCCGGTGGCCATATGTAAATCCATTTATTCAATTCACCAAATCTAAAATCACTTCAACACCCCGCCATGAAAATAACACTCGTACACAGCTTTGTCCAACCAATAAATTTCTTCGTATCCCTGAAACCAACTAAAATCTCCTGACACCTTACACTTATAGGTATATTCACCTGCCTGATAGTATTCCGGTCCGCGATAAGGCATCTTTTCATCTGCTTTTCGAAGGGCTTCCTTGAGAAAGTTTCCGCTGAATTTATCACCTAAGACTCTGCCCATATAATTCATGGCATACACTGCTTTACCGGCTTTCCACACTGCTTCCTCTCCGGCAAACTGTTCTCCACCTACATAGGTATCGTGATATACATACTCTCCCTTTTCATATCTGTAGTCGTGGGAATCCAACCTCGTAGAATCCACTTCATTCATAAATGCCGCATAAGTGTTTACATTCGCTTCTAACCGAAATCGGATAATATCTTCCATCTGATTATTCTCTAAAGCAGTCGGCACCACAGCACATTCCTGCTCTTTTACCAGGTAGTCCACCGAAACATTCATCATGTTACTGATTTGAATCAAGTTTGCAATGTCCGGATAAGTATGGCCGGCCTCCCACTTTGCCACAGCAATTCTGGATACATTTAACTTCTCCGCCAATTCTTCCTGGGTAAATCCTTTATTTTTTCTAAGTAGCTTTAGTTTTTCTGAGAAATTCATGTTATACCACCTCCAAAGCTAGGATAGCATATGAAATGTATTTTGAATATAAAGTAGTGGTTACTTTTTTGTTATTTGTGGGAGAAAAATTACTCCTTATTTTTCCTACTAAGAAGTTCATTAATCTCCTGTGCCTGAATTCGCATGCGCACTGTTGTCATGTAAATATAATTTGGTTTATCGGTATCCCAAAGCTGTTTCTATTGTTTCCACAGAAAACAACTCTTTAAATTGTTCAATACAATTGAAATACAACGAATTTAATTCTTGACAATAGTTCGCTCCAAACTTTTCCTTTAACTTGTTACAATATTTCATCAATGGGGCTTCATATCCATAAAAAAGACCTGGTATTATTTGATAAATGCAGTCAATAACTTCCTTGTGTAAGCCTTCATCACTAAGAAATTGGAAACCTTCAACTATCGTAACATAATTATAACTTGGCGCCACTTTATATTGTGGATACTTATCTGCCCAATGAAGTATATACTGTTGTACTTCTTCCCATTTATGTTCATCAAAAACTTTGCTTTTCCAATTCTCTGTTGGCTCTAATAAAAACAGTTTATCCGGTTCTTTTTCATTAATCGTCCACTGTATAAAAAAATCATCCTCATACATATCATCTATGTCTGGATTGAACACACTTTTTCGCTGTGATGTATGCGCATTACAAATCATATTTTTCAATACCGAGTCAGGAACAAATGATACTTGTGTACTGTTTTCTTCAAAAAAAATTTCTCCTGTTATTTCTTGCAAAATTTCTTTCCTCAGCTGAAGTATCTTCTCATTTTCGCCATCAAACATATACATGTAATATCCCGCATAATACTTCTGCCGTGAGTCATCAGTTGGCAAAGGTAACACATACTCACCATCACATATCCAAACACAAACTAAAATCCACTCATTTTTGATAAGGCTAATTAATTCATTCTCTATATTTGAAAAATCATATTCAAAATATTTATACAAATTAGTAATCACCAAAACACCTCCGTATTATATATACATATTACTAAAAATTATTATAATATCATTCTCACAAAAATAAAAGGGAAAAAGACCCCTTTCAAGTTTTCTTACCGCTTATTATTATGTAATTCCTCCGAAACACCTCGAAACGTGTTGCGTTTACCTTGAAAAACCACCTTTTTCAGCTACGTCCAACATATTCTCTATAAATATCTGAATGTGTCAAGTTAGGGACAAAAAATAAATAGCCAGTACAAAGTCTCTTCTCTTCATAATGGCTATGATAATGTGCATAATCAAATCAGATTTTTTTGCCCGTTCTAATGAATTCTAAAATATTAATATGATTTATCCCGTTTAAAAGAATTTCGTTTCATACCCGTTCCCCTAGCTCCGTTGAACACTATACCAGCCACCTCATATATTTACCTCTCGACAAAAACGCTCTAAATTATCTAACCAGTCATCATCACCGGTTTCCTTTGCTTTACTAATACATTCGTTTAGTGCACAACCGAGCGACTGCACATCTGAATAAGAGCGTAAACGCTCATATATACACTGCGCTCCCGGCCAATTCATATCTTGAAGCCATTCCAACATATTTATTAAGTATTTTGATAATGTGGCATCATCTTTTTGAGACACAATTATGGCACAATTATCCCAAACATTTTTATTATATTCTTTGCCGGTTGGTTGCAAAAAACACGCAACATCATCTATTGACTTCGCAAGTTCAATACCTCTGGCCTGTTCTTCAAAACCTCTATTCCAATCAAGCAAATCAAAAATATAATCTATATGTTCCATACCTATTATCCTTTCCGCCTAATCTGCCTAACAACACTTTTTATCATCTTTTCAGGCTTCTTATTCTCCACCATAATGGTTGGCAAATTATGCACTGCATCACACAGTTCATATAAGCGGCTACTGTCACTGATACACTGAAGCATTTCACGAAATGACTCAGCCAAAATGTGGTAATACCGTTCCTCTTTTATAATCACAACATTTCCGGTATATACATTCTCTGTCCAAATCCAGGACAGACCACTCTCTTCCCTCGAAACATAGCCTTGCAGAATCTTACGAATCGTGTTCGTCTCCGCGCCGTTTCCCGAAGGGCCATTCTCCAAAGTCGATATAATCTGCTCGATTGCACCCGCATATTCGGATACGCAATTCGGTTTTGCTCTAAAAAACACAATCAATGCCTGTAAATCATAAAAATCATAGTTCAAAAGTTTCATCAATTTTCTCCCATAGCTCCTAGTCGGGTCATTGACTAACACCTGTATCACTGCCCCGATTATCTTCCCATCCCGAATAATCAAGCTGCCCGACACGCTTTTATCAAGTAGGGAATAACTAATTTCGATATTTTTCAGCATCTTTTCATATCAATCACAAAGCCTTTTGTAAAACTATCCAGATTATCCTCAACATACAATCTACCTCCATGCTTCTGTACAACCAAGTTTGAGATAGCAAGTCCTAATCCAGTTCCGTTTCCGCCGGAACGAGCTGCATCTCCTTTTGCAAATGGTTCAAATATAGCATTAGCTACTTCCTTGTCAATTGTTTCTCCATTATCTGCAACAAAAATCTTCACTTCATCATCTTGTGTAGAAACCCTCACGAGAATATCGGCACCCTCTTCATTATGCTTATAAGCATTTACCAACAAATTGCTGACTGCTCGCTTCATTTCTTTTTCATCTATATTACATACAATACTATCTTCCGGAATATCAATATCCAGATTCATATTTCTTGATTCAAACTCATCATAATGCAATGCAACTATCTCACGTACCAAAGCACACACATCCAATTCCCTAAAAGATAGCTTATAGTCATCCGTATTAAGCTTAGAAAAAGTAAACATGGTATCTAACAACTCATTCATATAACAGCTCTTGTTGTAAATAATATCGTATATTTCTGCTTGCTCTTCCGGTTTTACCTTACCTTCCTTTAAAGCTGTTGCAAATCCCTGCACAGATGTCATAGGAGTTTTTAAATCATGAGCAATGCAGGAATATAGCATATTTCGCTCATTAATTTGGCGCTGACTCTCTTTTTGCCAGGTTTTACTAGTCAGACGATAAAAGAGATAGGCACCACCTACAATATTCATCAACGATAATATCAAAAATCCGCCAATCACAATCAACGTCGTATTATCTCTTGGTGAACTCAACAACATTATCAAAGCTTCCATAATACTTAAGAGGATACCTTCCGCTACAAAGCAACCAATTAAACATAATATAAAATATAAAACAACTTTCTTTTTTACTTTATCCATGAATCTCCAATCTGTACCCTAAACCACGAATAGTTTTAATGGTATCATTACCTACCTTGTCACGCAAACGGCTAATGATTACACGTATAGTATTGTCATCCACCACATAATCATCGCCCCATGCATACTCATATATCTGTTCCTTGGTAAATACTCTTTTAGGATGTTTCATAAAGAGTTCCAGCACCTTATATTCTGCTTTGGTAAGTTCCTGCGCCTCTCCATTACACATTACCACACACTCATCACAATTTAGAAGCAGACCGCCTACTTCAATTGCATTTGCCTCCTCTACCGTCATTGTCTGTGCACCAGTTCTACGCAAATGCGCCCGCACCTTAGCAGCCACCTCCAAAGGTTCAAAGGGTTTTGTGATGTAATCATCCGCTCCCAAATCTATTCCGAATACACGGTCAGACAATTCCACCTTAGCAGAAATCACTAGAATCGGAATGTATCTTCCCTTTCGGATTTCCTTAATGATTTCATATCCATTAATCTTTGGCATCATAATATCAACAATGGCAAGATCAATTTTTTCCCGGTCTAAAATCAACAATGCTTCCTGTCCGTCATTTGCCTCGTATACAACATTATCATTTGCCTCAATATACATGCGAAGCAATCGCACAATTTCCTTTTCATCATCTGCAATCAATATATTCGCCATTGGTACACCTCTACTTTCTATCTAATATAAACATTATAAAACACCAACTTTTTAATGTCCATATATGCATAAAGTTCATCATTAGATATGTACAAAATCATATAACTGAAACCATATAATCACAGCCACATATCCAAAGCAAAGAAGCACCCAGATATACTGCTTTGTCTTTTTCCATCTTCTAATCTCTTTGTCTTTCCATGTATTCTTAAAAAGAATCATTCCATTTACCAAGCTTACCACTGCAAGAATAACTGCCATGATACAGAAGAATACTGCATACGCATATCCTTTGATTCCCGTTATACTAATCAAACAAAACAGAATCGCACCGGATACGCCCTGTATTAATTGTTGCAAAGTAATTTGCTTATCAGCCTTTGTCACCATCTTTTCCTTATTTCTGATTTTGCGAATTAAGTAAAACAATCCCTTTACCGGTAAAACAAATAGACAAATACTGCCCAAAAGCGAAAATCCAAAATAGGTTATTGTCCCATAAATATACCCGTTGTTGTGCACCGCATTCATGCTCATCATTTCAAATTGCCGATTACCGTCTGTGTCCACACTTTCATAGGTAAAAAAGTTTACACCACTTTCTGATGTTTGAAGCCACATATGGTCACCAATATGAATCATTTGCATTCCACCGGTAAGAGGCATGTCAAAAACATCAGGATCATCCGTCTTTGTTACAAAAAAGAATCCACCTGCATAGTGCGAGGCACTTCCATACCCACTTACAATAGCTCTTTTAGATGCATAAGTACCGCTTATGTCATAGTGCTCTGTAACCGGATTATTTTTCACCAACTCACTATCTCTTACATCACCAAACAACAAACTTACAAGACCTGTCGTAAACATGGTTTCACCCGGTTCATTTGTAAGCACTACGATTCCAAGTCCACTTTCCGGATCAAACTGTAGATTTGCTGTGCATCCACCTGTATTACCGCCGTGTCCTAATGTAGGAATCTTAAACTGTTCCGTCCATAATCCATGGCAGTTTTCGGCAATGTCACTGTCTCCATAAAAAGAAGTCGCTGTAAACATTTCCTCTCTTGTTTCATTGTTTTCAAAAAATGGACAATCCGGTGCCACAAACCCCTGAGCAAACTTAGCTAAATCACTTGTAGTGCCTATAGCTGCGCCTGCCGGATAAAGTTGTACCCAGGAATGGCACACGCCATAATCCTCATTATAGTTTTCCTGAGCATATCGTCCGTAGCATTTCAATTTTTCTCTCTGACTTCTAACCCAATCATTATCTTCCATATGCATACCAGTGGATGTATGCTCCATCCCCAGCGGCACAAAAATATTCTGATGCACATAATCCACATAAGACACTCCACTGACACACTCCACAATGAATGCAGCCAGTGCTGTTCCCCAGTTGGAGTATGCTGTATACTCTCCCACATGGTAAGCCTGATAGCATTCACATGCCTTTACCGCTTCCTCAAGACTACCATAAAGTTCATCTTCCGTTGCCATCTGGTTTTCATACATAGACTCCTGAAAACCTGCATCATGATTCATCAAATTCAGCATTGTAATCGTTTCATCTTCATACTGTAGTTTGGTAAGGAATCCTTCGGGAAGATACTCTCTAATATCCGTTTCAAAGTCCAGTTTTCCCTGTTCCTTTAACTGCATCACAGACACCCAAACCAAAAGCTTCGAAGTGCTTCCCCAGTCATATACGGTCTCTTCATTTGCAAATGTTCCTTTTTCCATATCAGAATATCCATAGTAACCTTCATAGATAATTCCTGTTTCATCAAAAACACAAATACCTACAGATGCCAAACCAGCTTCGTATTCTTTGATATAGGCATCTATCTCTGAATCAATATCATCATAAGATATTCCTGATGGTGTAGCTTGTCCTGATGCATACACATTTTGCGGTATTATCATAACAAGCATCAAAACAGCAACAAATATTGCAATTGTTTTTTTCATAGTTTCAATTCTCCTTTTTTGATTTCATAGGCATATAATATCTAGGAAGTCTTACAGGAAAAATTGATTAACATTAACTGAATATTAAATTTGTAAATGTGTCCGGCTTTCGCCGTATGGCAGAACATCGTCCAATCCACTTCGAAAAAGCTTCGCTTTTCCTCAGTGTTTGGCTTTCGCCAAATAGAAATCAAAAATAGCAGCACAGCTTGTGAGCTAGCTCACGCTGTCTGCCATTTCCGCTTTCTACTTGGACTCAATGCTCCAACATGTTTTCAATAAATATCCCATACCCTCTCGTCGGATCATTTGCCAGCACATGCGTCACCGCCCCAATAATTTTCCCATCCCGGATAATGGGACTGCCGCTCACTAATGTGTCAAGTAGGGAACAACAAAATCAACAATTTCCTATTAAAATAGCCATAACAGTAATCCTGTTATGACTATTAAATATCCCTATTTCTTGTTCATATAAGCTATAATTTTATCTATATCACGACTTGTTACACAGTCTGTGCCCTCTTTTATCAAAACATTTTCATCTGTAACCACCACATCTGCATCTACCGGATTGTCAACTATCTCCATTGCCAGCATCTCAAACAAATCATAAACATTTATAATAGAAGTCATGTTCAGGTAATCAAACAAAAAATCAAGTCGAGTAGTTCCTGCTACCTGAGCAGACATACTGTTTGCAACATTGAGCCACACAAGTTCATTACTCTCCATATCGATAGCGAAAAGATAAGCAAACATACTGTCACTATTAATCGCAAATGCTGACTCCACGGTCTTTGGCTCAAAAATCTCACCAATTTCGCCATCTTCTCGTACCATATATCCAGCCTTACAGTCAAATGACCGAAAAGGCACCTGGGAATATACATTGTTACAAAATACAAGATAGCGTATCTGTGGATATTGGCATTTAAATAATGTAGTATCAATGTCAAAATATTCTGAAGCACCCTTGAAACCATCAGTCATATCCCCAGAGTACACAATTTCCGGTGAATTTTTCCCAGCCATGGTTCTCCATGAAAATTCATGCTGTTTTCCATCCTCGGACAAACCTATCACACTTAGATCTACATCATCCACGCCTTCCCAATAAGTGAAGCAACGAAGAGTCCTTGTTGGTCTTAGAGAAATTCGCGATCCCTTAGGTAATATCCCAAAACCGCCTGTAGCAGTTCCCTCCTGCAGCGGCAATGCAATTTTTCTCATTTTTTCATGGATGTATACTCTTCCCAGCTTGCTACGATATATCTCCTTTAAATTTTTCATAATGATCTTTACAAGCCTACACCGGACCTCATTCGAAATGAAAGTTTTTCTTCTGTGTGCCTCTACAAAACTTTCCCGATGTACCACTAATGTGGCATTTCTGGTAAATCGAAATATTCTGCAGTAGGAATCATTATAGTTGACATAATGTATGTACAATTGAAGCAAAAGAATAGGATTTTCCGTATGTATGTGTTCTAATACATACTCTAAATCCTCCGGATTAGTACAACGACTCAACAGGTAATCTAAATTTCTAATTACCGCACCACTTCCCTTACCTTCACGCAGGCATAATAGTGCCTTTTGAATATTTCCATTGCCCATCTCCTTTTCGAATTTTGCGTACACAGACCCATTGGACTCCTCACGCATAGCCTTCACAAAGCTTTTACCTAATTCATTTTGTGGTTTGTAATGAATATGATGCAATAGACCACACCACCGTTCCTGTTTTTCAAAACATTCTTGAATGTTACACTCTCCTGCCTCCAATTTTTTATCAAGAACAGTTTTTACAAGTTTTCTATCCTGATTCTTAAAATTTAGCTTACGGTTATTTGCATTATTATATCGATTTAGATTTATATATTCTACCAATTTTAATATATCAGAAAAGCTAATAAAATCAACATATCTGTAGTCACCCGTATCCAAGAGTAACCTAATTGCTGTATCCTTACAAGGACACTCGGATATATCAAACTTATACTCCTTCATATATTCCAAAACAAGATTATACATTGAATCATTTAATGGTCTAGTACTCTTCATCGCAGCCTCTACATAACCCTTAAGCTTATTAACTGCATCCGATTCACTAACAACCACGAAATCTTTACAATTATCAACCTGCTTCAAAGCTGTACGCTCAAAACTTTCTTCAAAGACAGAATGGCTTGGATTCCCAAAATCACCACAGCCATAAGTTTTATGATAATGTAACAGCTGATCCAATAATCTATCTTCAAACGAAAGAGCAAGCACACTCCTTGGAAATTCCCTATAAAATGGGTCCGGTACATTTTCCCCCAGTTTCTTTGACACAAAACGAATATGTTCCACTGTCGCAAGTTCTCTACCATTTGTCAGCCTAATGTTAAATAGCTTTGCCATAGAAAGCATAACTGAGAAAGCTTCCTCTCCATATATATTAGTATCATTTACAAGAATTTGTTTAGAAAACAAGTAATTTTTGAAAACGTCTTGCATTGATATTCCCCCATAAAACATAATTAAAAAGGTATGTGAATCGTAACACTCTACACCACATTGCGCCGTTAAGCGCGAAATAAGCATTACTAGCTACATACCTCCTATATTGTACAACAATTATCGAATTTGTTCAATAAGAAATGGACAAAACCTGTGCATACATCTAGGTTTTTCAACCTAATCTGCTAATCCACTTCTCCTACATCAATCACATCTCATCTGGTAGCCACTTTGTCAAACATACCTCTCCTTCTTTTATCTATCTCATATCTTCTTCCAACAAATCATCTTTAACCATTTCCAGATATTCTTCATCTGCCGTTTCCAAGAATTCATATGTATTTAGAGCCATAAACAAAGTAATGCAATCACTATCGGTAACCAATGCTACTGAATACAATTGCTCCCCATCTATCTCTTTCAAAACTCTTTTTGCATCCTTTTTGATTGCTTTGTATATCTTTTTACCAAGCTTGTTAAAAAACTTTTCCATTAAGTTTGTACTCCTATTGTTATTCATTCTGAGAATTCAAATTTGTCTCTCAGTTAAACTCACCGGCTTACTGAAATTTTCGAGTGCTTTACTAATTTAGAATTTATAAAGTAAAATCAATTCTCATACTTTTCAAAATATCCCATTTCGGTATATGCATACTTCGTACTTTTTATTTTATTGGAAATAATAAAAGGCAAACGAATCATAAATATGATGAGAAATGCTACAAAAGCTAATCCCCATAAATCAGATTTTACAAATGT
This sequence comes from Acetatifactor sp., assembly GCA_045537405.1. Taxonomy (GTDB): domain Bacteria; phylum Bacillota; class Clostridia; order Lachnospirales; family Lachnospiraceae; genus Acetatifactor. Next base: position 78,728 of record JAZSPK010000022.1, on the reverse strand, counting down.
TCCTGATGTTGTCAACCAATAAATACCATATATACTTACTTCTAACAATAAACACCATGCAGTAATTAATCCTGGAGAATATAGTGTTTTCTTTCCTTTTGACTTATAATGATTCAAAGTAATAATACTAAAGATTGTATGTACAACTGTTTCACCTATACCAAAGAAAACTGCAAAAACCACACCTTTATTACCAAGCATTGGTGTAATAAAAGTAAGTATAATAAGTAGCAATTCTGCTCCAAAATTTGTTATCATATCCGTTAAACGATTTTCAGGATATGCCAATGGATTATCTGACTTCTGCATTAACTTATTCATCATAAACTGAAATCCATTTGGCCATGTTAATTCTTCAAAAACATGAAGTGGAAGAAAAATGGTCAACAGACACATTAACTTCTGTGGTACATCCCACACTCCCCAATTAATAATAAACACATTAAACATTACAATTCCAAGAAAATAGGTTGCATGTAACCACGGTTGTCCACACCACCAATTTAATAATGATTTTTTCATATACTAAGTTACCTCTCATTCATTTTATATTGACACTATCAGTCATTATAACTAAATTATAATTAGACATACTCTCTAATTAAATAGTGGTTTTTAATTTTTTATCTAATTTAAATTAAGGAGAATGAATAACATGGCAAGACCTACATACGACAATTCACAACCGACTGCAAAAGCTCGTTTAAAAGAATCATTTTGGAAATTACTTTCTGAAACCAATTACAGCCATATTACAGTAAAAAAATTATCCTCTTTGGCAAAGGTTAATCCAAATACATTTTATTATCATTACAATACCATGGATGATTTAGCTTTTGATGCACTTAATGATGAAAAACTACATGAAATACCTTCAATTATCCGAACAAAGATTCTTTCAAAGAACCAAATATCACTAAGTGAAACATTAGAATACATTGTAATTAATGAACGTTGGAAAAGGATACGTCTTTTTATCATTAGTGATTCGACAATTTTACAACAACATTTCTATAACACCATGGAACAGTTTTGGCTTTCTTTAATTGGTGTTCCTAAAGAAAATCTTTCCGAAGCCGATTACCTTGATTTCACTTTTATCCTTCATGGTGCTATATCCATCATCAAGATGCAAACCGAACATTACAACCTCAATTTTCTGAAATCTCTTCCAGACCGTGCATTAGGACAAGGAATTATTCAAACACTTGAAAATCTAATAATAAAATATCATGCATAAAATATGGACGTATGTTACATCACATACGTCCACTATTCTAAAAGACAAATTCAAAGTTTCCGAACTTATTATATCACACAGTACAACAATAAACTAATTAAAAGATACTTGTGTAAGCCTACTCCCTTCTGGCAACTCCGTGCAACATTCGCAATCCGCTTCGCAACTTGCTCATGTACGGCTTTCGCTGGATGTCGGAACATCATCCAAGCCACTTCGCAGACCTTCGGTCTTGCTTACGCTTCGCTTCACACTACTCACGCGGCCGGGCACAACCGCCAAATGCTTTGCATTCGTCGGTTGTCCGGCTTTCGCCGTATGTCGGAACATCGTCCAAGCCACTTCGAAAAAGCTTCGCTTTTCCTCAGTGTTTGGCTTTCGCCAAATAGAAATCAAAAATAGCAGCACAGCTTGTGAGCTAGCTCACGCTGTCTGCTATTTCCGCTTTCTGCTTGGACTCAATGCTCCAACATGTTTTCAATAAAGATCCCATACCCTCTGGTCGGGTCATTTACTAGTACATGTGTTACAGCCCCCACAATCTTCCCATCCTGAATAATGGGACTGCCGCTCATCCCCTGCACAATACCACCGGTCAAGGCCAGTAGTTCCGAATCTGTAACAGTTAATTCAATTCCGCGATTAACATTATCATGGTCCAATTGAATATTCGTAATTTCCACCTCATAATACTTTGGTTCGTTATCCTTCACTGTACAATAAATATAAGCTTGTCCTTTCTTTATCTCTTGTTTTAATCCTACCTGCAACGGTTCATGGGTACACATGGATAAAGCCTGCTCGTTACATATTCCAAAAATCCCTTCTTCTCCATTATAATCAATCTCACCCAAGATAAAATTGTCACTATATACAATCATTCCGGTCATCTCTCCCGGAGTGCCGGATTCGCCTCTTTGTATCGATATAATCTCCGTACGGTACAAGGTGCCCGCCTCCACATCCATAAGAGTGGAAGTGTCCACATCTGTAACTCCATGCCCAAGTGCTCCGAAGCGTCCGTCAGCATCTATATAGGTCAAAGTTCCTACCCCTTGAGCGTTGTCACGCACCCAGATACCGATTTTGTATTTTCCGGAACTGTTTAACATGGGTTTAATGACTATCTCTTGGATTTCACCATTTCTGGAAACCTTTAAAATCACATCTTTTCCACCGCATTTTTCAATATCCTTAATGAAGGTGTTTTTGTCCGTTACTTCTTTCCCATTGCACTCCAGAATATAATCACCACTCTTTAAAACATATTTAGAGGGGGAATAAGTAATACCATCCATTCCTACAAATTCACCCACACCGATGACCAACAAGCCTTCCGTTTCTACATACAAACCAACGGGCATTCCTGCCGGAGTAAGCTCCATATCATCAATGACCTGGATTTCCACCTGTTTAAAGGGTATCCAACCAAAAAGTTTTACGTTCATCAAATAATTAGTGCTGTCCTCCATCTTTAAGGTTACCGTTTCTCCCAAATCAATAGTTATGGCATCCTTTGGTATGTTGGATTCTCCTCCCTCACTTACGGCAAGCACCTCACCTGTCATAGGAAGTCCCAAGTCAAGAGTCTGATCTTCTCCTGCACGCAACCACAAAACCCTCGGTAGTCTATGGTCCAGATAAGTATATCCCATCCCGCAAAAGACTAGAGCTGCACAAAAAAGTGCACCGCATATACAATATCGGAAAATTCGAATATGCTTTCTTTTCACCCTCCATTGTTCCATGGAAATTACAATATTTTCTTCTTGTTCTAATATTTCTCTATCCATAAAAAACTCACATACCTTCTTTTTTTCTCAAGAATAGTATGTGAGTCTTTTTTATTTTTACTTATGCTTTTTTACTTTTTTTATTACATCATTTTCCTTTTAATTCAAGTGCCTGTTTACGCATTTCATGGGCATTTGCCAACGCCGCCTCTGATAAATCTTCTCCGCCCAAAAGTCTTGCCAGTTCCTTTAGCTGCTCTTCATCCTTTATTTCTTCAATTTGAGTTAAAGTAGTGTTGTTGTCCGAAATCTTATTAATCAGGAAATGCTTGTCTGCCATAGCCGCAATTTGCGGCAAATGAGTAATGCAAAGAACCTGATGCGCACCTGCCACCACGGCTAGCTGTCCGGAAACCTTCCACGCGGTCTTTCCGCTGATACCTGCATCAATTTCATCAAAAATCAAGGTGTCAATAGAATCCTTGCTGGCCAGAACTGTTTTGATAGCAAGCATCACTCTGGATAATTCTCCACCGCTGGCTACCTGCCCCAAAGGCTTCACCGCCTCACCAGGATTAGTGGAAATCAAAAACTCCACATCATCAAAACCATTTATGGAAATACTTTTGGGTTCAATGCGTATTTCAAACTGTACTGCCAGGAAATTCAAATTTTCCAAAGAGGCAAGTAATTCCTTTTGCAAAGTCACCGCATTTTGTTTACGGATAGCCGAAAGTCTATCACACACTTTGTATAATTCTTCTTCCTGCACCTTAAGTTTGGCCTGAAGTCCTGCCATGTATGCATCATAATCTGCCAGTTGCTCCAAACGTTCCACTTTTTTTTCATAGGCAGTAAGTACATCGCTTATGGTCCTGCCGTACTTATCCTGCAAATGATGAATCACATTCAAACGTTCTTCTACTCTGCCAAAATCCTCTCCGTCAAATTCCATATCAGCCAAATAGGAAGAAACATCCCGGTTATACTCCGACAATAAATCTTCAATCTCCGTCAGCTGACTTGCCATCTGCTCCAAACGTTCATCATATTCGCATACACTGTTAAGATAACGGAGCGCTCTGCCCAAACTATTACTGGCACCATTATTATCATCATTGCCGGTATAGCGGTAACTTTCCGCCAGTGCCTCTGTAATCTTTTTACCATTCACCATTCGGCGATAGTCGCTTTCCAATTGCTCCTCTTCACCTATCCTCAGATGAGCGTTTTCAATCTCATCTCGTTCGAATTCTAAAAGCGCCTGCTCTCTTTGCTTGGCATTTTCGTCCAGACTTTCCTCTTCTATCTGTGCCCTAAGTTCATTTACCTTTCGGTACAAATCGGCTACCTGCTCCAAAACCTCCTTGGATTGTTCTCTGCCATATGCATCCAAAATCTCCAAATGCTTCTTTTTATGCAATAAAGACTGGTGCTCATGCTGCCCGTGAATATCAATCAGATACTCCGCAATTTCCTTAATCTGCTTGGTATTTACAGTTTCGCCGTTAATCTTACTGACGCTCTTACCAACCTGCATCCTGCGGCTGATTGTGATCAAATCCTCTTCCACCGGAATATCCATTTCTTCCAGACACTCCACTAACTGCGGCATATCCTCACAGGAAAAAGTTAATTCTACCAATGCAGTCTCCGCCCCTGCACGAAGCATATCCTTATCAAACCTTGCGCCCAAAGCCAAATTAACAGACCCAATGAGTACTGATTTACCTGCACCGGTTTCGCCCGTCAAAATATTTAAACCGGGACCAAATTCTACTTCCGTTTCTTCAATTAAAGCCAGATTTTTTACATGTAAGCTATGTAACATACTTTTCCTTACCTTTCTGCCTTCTCCAACACATGTATGAAAATCCCTTTATTTTTCTACCATCTTATGAATTTTATCCATGAGATTTTTGGTATCTTCAATGGTTCTTACCGCAATCATAATGGTATCATCTCCGGCGATACATCCCACTACCTCCGGAAAATCAAGTGCATCTATCGCTGCTGCTACCGCCATAGCCATACCTGCCACCGTTTTTACCACCAATATATTCTGTGCCATATCCATGGATACAAATCCATCCCTAAGTACACGTATAAAACGGTCCTCCATATGTGCATTCGGTTGATTCAGCACAATATAACGTTGCTTTCCTCTTCCGTTAGAAACCTTTGTTAATTTCAGTTCTCTAATATCTCTGGATACGGTTGCCTGAGTCACATCATAGCCCGCCTCCTTCAAATATTTAGCCAAATCTTCCTGGGTTTCTACATCATATTTATTGATAATCTCTACGATTTGACGATGTCTGTTTTTCTTCATCCCATTCTCCTTTAGCAACTATTGGTCACTGAGTTTCTTATGTAATACTTCCAAAAAACTTACTTTGTTAATCTGAATAAATTTGGTTGACTTCTCAGACTTTTCTATTTTGATTCTGTCCCCTGCCTGTATGGCCACCTTATCGGCACCATCAAAATTAGCCTCGACTTCCTGCCTTCTGCCATCCTTTCTTTCCGGGATTTCAATTTCAATCACATCCTCTGCTGAAAGGATAATGCTTCTTGCTCCCAACGTATGAGAACAAATAGGTGTCATCATCAATAATTGTGCATTTGGCTCTACGATGGGACCTCCTGCCGACAAACTGTATCCCGTAGAACCGGTAGGTGTTGTCACAATTACACCGTCCGCACTGTATTCGCACAAAAACTGTCCGTTTACGTATACCTTCAACTTAACAATCTTTAGGGAACCACATCTGGAAATAACAATATCATTTAACGCCTGATCTTCACAAATCACTTCTTCCCCGCGGTACACTTTTCCTTTAAGCATCATACGAGACTCTACCGTAAACTCATCTGCAATCAATTTATCCAAAGCATCTTGCAAAGAAGCCGGATCAATCTCCGTCAAATATCCCAAGGTTCCCATATCTACACCGATAATGGGAAGTTCCTCTGACTTGTTGTCTCTTGCCGCCTGCAAGATGGTGCCATCACCGCCTAAAACCAACATACAACAAGCATCCTCAGGAAGCCTCTCATAATCCGGAAGCAATCCGTTTTCACCGGTAATCACCGTTGCCTTGTGCCCTCTTGCAAGCAAGTACTTTGTTATTTTATTGGTTATCTCGCCATTTTCATCTTTTAAGCGATTGGTATAAATCAGAAAATGTTTCATACTTGCTCCTCTTGTGGTTTATCCAAATGGGCATGTGCCTTATCTACAATGTCGCTAATGATTTCTTTCCACTCATTTGTATGGCTGATGCCGCTCTTTTCACTGATTATTTCTTCCAAAGCGGTTTCTGCCTCTTTCTCTTCCAAATCCCTTTTTAAAGCGGACTTTTCTGCATTCTTTTGAATATGCATTAAATACTCAATATTACCTTCCGGTCCCTTTATGGGCGAAAACTCCAAATGCAAGAGGTCAAATCCGATACTGTCCGCGAAATCTAAGATCTTACGAACCACTTCTTCATGGACTTTTCGCTCTCTAACAACACCCTTCTTGCCAACTTTATCCCGACCTGCTTCAAACTGGGGCTTAATCAGACAAACCATCTGTCCATTATCCTGCAACAGATTTCTGGCCGGAATCAATATTTTCGTCAATGATATGAAGGAAACATCCACACTGGCAAAATCCAACTTATCTTCAATATCCGCCGGCACCATATAACGGAAGTTGGTCTTTTCCATGCAAACCACACGCTCATCGTTACGAAGCTTCCAGGCCAACTGACCATGTCCCACATCTACGGAGTACACCTTAGACGCACCGTTTTGTAACATACAATCCGTAAACCCGCCGGTGGAGGCACCTATATCCATGCACACCTTGTCTTCCAGGGAAATATTCCAGCTTTCCATGGCCTTCTCCAGCTTTAATCCGCCACGGCTTACATATTTCAACTGACTGTCGCGTACTTCCAATTGTATTTTTGCTTCATCAAACTGCGCACCGGCCTTGTCCTCTTTCTGTCCATTTACATAAACATTACCGGACATAATAATAGCCTTGGCCTTTTCTCTGGATGGCGCATGACCTTGATTTACCAAAATAACATCTAAACGTTCCTTCATGGTTATCCTAATTTCTCCAAAATTTGTTCTGCGATGCTAGCTGCATCCAGTCCGATTTCCTTCTTTAACAAATCTACACTGCCATGTTCCACATAAGCATCCGGAATAGCAATGCGTAATAAAGAAATGTCTTTGCCGTTCTTTTGCAAGCAATCCAATACTTTTTCGCCATATCCGCCGCTTGCCACATTTTCTTCCATTGTCACCAAAAGGGTATGATTCTCGCAAGCTTCCAAAACAGCCTCTTCGTCTATGGGCTTAATAAATCTTGCATTCAAAAGACTTACGTTCTTTCCCTGTTCCTTAAGCTTAGCATAAACTGCTTCTGCTGTCTTTACCATACTTCCCACTGCCAAAAGAGCAATCTCCTGCTCCTTGTAAATCCATTCTGCTTTACCGTATTCCACTGGCTGACGCTTGTCTTCCAAACCGTCATAAGCTTCGCCTCTGGGATATCGAAGCGCAATAGGTCCATCAAATTTCACTGCGAACTTTAGCATATCCGAAAGCTCCCACTTATTCTTGGGTGCCATAATGTGCATATTAGGCACGCTGGAAAGATAGGATAAATCAAAAATACCTTGATGAGTTTCCCCATCACTTCCTACCAAACCGGCTCTATCTATGGCAAAAATCACCGGAAGATTCTGGATGCATACGTCATGTACAATCTGATCATAAGCTCTTTGCAGGAAAGAAGAATACACTGCTACCACCGGTTTTAAACCGCCTGCCGCCAAGCCTGCCGCAAAGGTAACCGCATGTTCCTCTGCAATACCTACATCAAAAAAACGTTCCGGATACATGTTACGAAATCTCTTAAGTCCCGTTCCGTCCGGCATAGCTGCTGTAATTGCAACTATGTTTTCATGCTTTTGCCCCAGCTTACACATTACTGTAGAGAAAACATCCGTATAATTGGACTTTGCCTTTGCTTTCTTAGGCAAACCTGTCTCAATTTCAAAAGGTTCCGCACCGTGGAATCTGGCAGGATGTCTCTCTGCGGGAACATAACCTTTTCCTTTTTGAGTAATCACATGAACCAGAACCGGTCCCTGTACACGCTTGGCTTCTCCGATTACTCTTACCATTGCTTTAATATTATGACCATCCACCGGTCCTAAATAGGTAATACCCATATCCTCAAAAAACATCCCCGGTATTACCAACTGCTTAATACTATTCTTTGCTCTGCGAATACCGGATACCACATTGTCACCATGTTTGGTTCCAAGCAAAGCATCTGCCACATTTTTCTTTAATCCCAAATAACTTCCGGCTGTACGAATGTTATTTAAATATTTAGACACTCCACCTACATTCTCAGAGATGGACATGTTATTATCATTCAAAACTACAATAAAATTGGTTTCCAATTTAGCGGCATTATTCAATGCCTCATATGCCATACCACCGGTCAGAGAGCCATCCCCGATTACCGATACCACTGTATGATTCTCCTGCTTAATATCTCTGGCTTTTACCAGTCCAAGACCTGCGGAAATGGAGGTGGAGCTATGTCCTGTATCAAAGGCATCACAATTGCTTTCTTTTCTTTTTGGGAAACCACTCATTCCATGATATTGACGCAAGGCCTCAAACCCCTCACGTCTACCGGTCAATAACTTGTGGGTATATGCCTGATGTCCCACGTCCCATATAATTTTGTCCTCCGGTAAATTAAGGGCCAAATGTAAAGCCATAGTAAGCTCTACCGCCCCTAAATTAGATCCCAAATGTCCTCCGGTTATACTGATTTTTTCTATCAAAAAGGCTCTGATTTCCTCTGCTAATGCGTCATAATCCTTAACATCTATTTGTTTAATATCATTTGCCTCTTTTATCTGCTCCAACAACATGTATCGTACCTCTTAAAAATGACTTGTCAGTAGTATTCCCATTTTTTCAAACTTACTTCGTTCGATAAATCAAAGAAGTAATCAATTCCTTCAGGAATTCTCCGTCTCCGTCCACCAAATCAATAATTTCTAAAGCTTCTTCCGATAATTCTCTTACCTTTGCCGAAGAACACTCCAATCCATTCAGGGTCACATAGGTCTGCTTGTTATTCTTTGCATCACTGCCTATGGGTTTACCCAACTCTGCCTCATCGCCTATTACATCCAAAATATCATCTTGAATCTGGAAAGCAATTCCTACATTGTATGCGCATTTTTCAATACGCTCCACTTCACGCTCACTGGCACCGGCCAGTAATGCACCAATCATCATGGAAGCCTGTATTAAGGCTGCCGTTTTGTTTTCATGAATAAACAAAAGCTCCTCCAATGAGATCTCTTGCTTTTCTTCTGCAGCAATATCGGCTGTTTGTCCGCCAATCATGCCATACATTCCTGCCTTTTGTGCCAATACTTCCAACGCCTTGGCAATTCCTAAAAACAGTCCCGGTTTTTCTATCTCATCTGCATTGGGTGTAAGTGCAAATGCTTTCAGGGCTGTTTCAAAGGCCATATTCAATAAACCATCCCCTGCCAGAATAGCAAACGCTTCTCCGTACACTACATGGGTAGTTTTACGTCCTCTACGGTATTCATCATTGTCCATAGCCGGTAAATCATCATGTACCAGCGAATAAGTATGTATCATCTCAATAGCTGCCATAAAAGGCTCAATTTCCTTACCTTTGCCGCCAAACAAGCGATAGGTTTCCAGCATAAGCATGGGACGCAATCTTTTTCCGCCGGCTAGAACACTATAATTCATCGCCTCCAATACTACCTTTTGATATCCGGTTTCTTCCGGTAAAAAAGCAGTGATTGTTTTCTCTATCTCTTTTACTTTTGCATTCAGCCTACTTTCAAAATCACCCATGCTGTACCTCTTCACAAATTACTGTAACTCTGTTAATTCTCCGTCTTCCGACAGTTTTAAAACCTTTTTTTCCACTCTGTCAATCTGGTCATTGCAGATTTTTAAGAGTTGCATCCCCTCGCTATATGCAGCAAAAGCCTCCTCCAGAGAAATATCCTCTGCCTCCAGCTTCTCAATAACCTCATCGATTTTTAAAAAATTATCTTCCAATTTCATATTCTTTTACATCCTTTATCAATGCCGTAATATCACCATCTGTTACATGAATACAAATTTCTTCCCCCGGTTTTACAGCTTGCACGGAACGAATATTTTTCCCCACGCCATTCACCACATAGGAATAACCGCTACTTAACTTTTGCAGTGGTGATAATCCATTCATGCGCTCTATATACAAATCTAACGCATGTCTTTTCTTACGCAATATTTGCTGCATAAGTTCTTCCATTCTTTCTTCCGCCCGTAGCAGATGGGTACGCTTCTCTCTGATACGGTTTACAGGGTTCATATATTTGAGTTGTAATTCATATTGCCTGATTTTCTCCCGCTTTGCCGAGATACACTTTCTTAATCCTCTCTCTAACTCTCCTTGAAAACTAAGGAAAATATCGTTTAACTGTCGGATATCATAAACTGCCAGTTCTGCTGCCGCAGAAGGTGTAGGTGCACGCAAATCAGATACATAATCAATAATGGTAGTGTCTGTTTCATGGCCTACTGCTGAAATAATGGGTACACTGCAGTCAAACACTGCCTGGGCTACTGCCTTTTCGTTAAATGCCCACAAGTCCTCAATAGAACCACCACCGCGACCTACAATCATCACATCCACACCCATATGCTCCAGTGCCCGGATACCTTTTACAATGCTTTCTGCCGCCTGTTCTCCCTGTACAATAGCAGGATATAAAATAATCTGCACATAGGGATTTCGTCTGGTCGCAATTTGGATAATATCCCGAACCGCTGCACCGGTAGACGCAGTTACCACTCCCAAGGTTTTGATGAATCTGGGAATCGGCTGTTTATATTCCTGGGCAAACATTCCCATTTCCTGCAATTCTTTCTTTAATTGCTCGTATTTTTCGTATAAAAGACCCGCACCATCCAAGATAATCTGCTTTGCATACAACTGGTACTTTCCATCCCTTTCGTACACATCCACAGTACCTAATACAATAACCTGTTGCCCTTCACTCATGCGGAACTGAAGTCCGCTCCGGTTTCCTGCAAACATCACGCAGTTCATGGTACCCTTTTGGTCCTTTAACGTAAAATAAATATGTCCCGAAGAATGATACTTGCAGTTGCTCACCTCGCCTTTAACGTAGAGCAACTGCAACATATAATCCTGCGTGAACATATTCTTAATATATGCATTCACTTGTGTAACTGTATAAACATTTTGAGCCATTTGTATCTCAACCTATTTTTTGATTATTTTTGCCAAAATAGCATTTACAAAACCACCGGAAGCTTCCTGTCCGTATTTCTTTGCAATTTCAATAGCCTCATTGATGGCCACCATATCCGGAATATCCTCTTCAAAAAGAATTTCATACACTGCAATACGAAGAGCCGCCAGTTCCACTTTGCCCATACGTTCTGTATTCCAGCCCTCTGCTTTTTCATTCAAAAGACTGTCAATCTCCGAAAGTTTCTCCTGAATCCTGGTATACTTGTCCTGAATAGACTCCATCACTTCTTCTGTGTACTCTATTTCGTCATCCTGAAAAAACAACTTCACCTGCTCCGGCATATCCTCCAATGAATTGAACTCTACACGAAACAATAATTTAAAAAGCTGTTCTCTTTGTTCATGTCTTCTCATAATTGCTCCTTGGTTATTTTACGCCTACAATACGGATGCTGACATCACTGCAAACCAAACCAGTCATATTTTCAACTGCAGTTTTTACCTTGTCCTGCAACTTTGCACAAACATTAGGAATATTGTGTCCATACTGTACTGTCACTGCAAGAAGAATCTTCACTTCATTATTTGACACATCAACCTTAATACCCTTGGTTAATTTCTTCACGTTCACCTTATTCATAAGGCTACTCGCCATTGACACTATACCTTCTACTTCAGCCGCTGCTAAACTGGCAATCATTGCAACCACATCATCTGCAATCTGCACCTGTCCTTTATTGTTGTCATCCTGCAGTACTACGGTTTTCTTATCTATTTCTTTTTCCATGATGTTTCCTCCCTATCACATGAATTTACATTTTAGATTATTATATCACAAAACAAACTAATTTGTCATCCAAAAAGTCAAGGATAACTGTTGTTCATTTTCAATATATGCAATATTAGTATATGTATCAGGCAAATATTCAAAAATCTTTTGATTTTCTAATAGTTCTGCAAAAATATTGTTATAGACCTCCCTGCTGCTGCATTTCAATGTCACATAAGGTTTTCCGGTCTCTATCGCCTTAAGAAATAACTCTTTAATAGGTTCCTCCTCATACTCCGTAAAGTAACAATCTTCTTTTCTGTAATAATTATTTTCCGTTGCCGTACATTCCGGTAGCGCTATTTTATGAACGATTTCATGAGTTTTTGTTAATTGCTCTGTGGTAAGACATAAATAATCATAACTGATGTTAGGAAGGTATCCGTTTTGAAATTCAGAATCTGAGGTAGTGTAAGAAGCATCCCCCCAAGTAGTATCCAAATAATAATATTCTCCATCCGCCAAAACCAAATTCCAGGAATGCCCTTCATTACCTTTCACCTCGCCAAATACAAGGGTACACTCCACTCCCAGATGCTGCAACAAATATTGCGTTGCTTTGGCATATCCCTGGCACACAGAAGCATGATTCACAAATACAGAATAAATATTTTGATTATCCGCCGCTTCTGCCCGGTATTCCGTCTTAAAGATTAAAGTTTCGTATACATACTTTATTCTCTCATAATCACTACCGTTCACAGGCGCTTCTTGCAGAAGTTCCTCCACTGCCCTGTCAATCTTTTCTTTTCTCGCTTTCCCCTCTGCCACTGAATAAGAATAGGTACCTCTTATGTCCAGCCCAACCAGCTTGTTTTTAGAGGTATACATTACGTACTCATATCCTTCCACAAAAAAATACTCCGGATGGTCAATTAGCACACTTTGATATACTTTATCGATATCCTTTTCCGTAAGTCCCATCTCCAAGCCTTTTACGGATAATCTCATGTTCTCTGTATAAAAGGCACCCAGCATATTATTAATATCCTTATACCAGATTTTTTCTGCCTCACTTAATAAATCATAGGCGTAGGTTCCGTGATAAGGAGACTCAAAATATCGCTCTGATATTTCTGTGACATGATCATATTCCTCAAAATCCTCTAAAGAAATAATAGTTTGTCCCTCTGCCACAGTCTCACTTGAATAAAAGTCCGTATCCCATAGGGTTTTCCAGGCTTCTCCATTCCCGTCACAGCCTGTGAAGCATAAAACAAAAACCGAAAGCAGAAAAAAACAGCTTGTCCTTCTTTTCAAGTTTGCTTTTCCTCCTTTCGGTCAATTATTTTACTCTCTGCCAAACTCTGACAGCACTAAATCCTTATTACGATCCAAGGTCATTCCGATGCTCCATGAATTCACAAACAACAGTAACGGATTTCCTTTCATGTCCTTCACTCTCTTCATATCGGAGGTACCTATAATCTTAGATATATCAATATCTTTATGATTTTCAATCCATCTGATATGCTCGTAGGGTAAATTCTCCAAACGTATCTCTACATTGTATTCATTCTCCAAACGGTATTTCAACACTTCAAACTGAAGAACACCTACAACACCTACAATGATTTCCTCCATACCCGTATTAAATTCCTGGAATATCTGGATGGCACCTTCCTGGGCAATCTGCTCAATTCCCTTAATAAACTGCTTACGCTTCATGGTATCTACCTGGCGCACCCTGGCAAAATGCTCCGGTGCGAAGGTAGGGATACCTTCATAAGCAAACTTTTCCTTGGGCATACACACCGTATCTCCAATGGAGAAAATACCCGGGTCAAACACACCGATAATATCGCCGGCATACGCCTCGTCCAAAATTTTACGTTCATCCGCCATAATCTGCTGCGGCTGGGACAAACGCATCACCTTATTGCCTTGTACATGGCGCACTTCCTGACTGGCATCAAATCTTCCCGAACAAATACGCATAAAAGCAATTCGGTCACGATGCGCCTTATTCATATTTGCCTGAATTTTAAAGACAAAGGCTGAGAAATTATTCTCAGTAGGATTAATCACTCCGATATCCGCTTTTCTGGGCAAAGGCGTAGTTGTCATTTCTAAAAAGTGTTTCAAGAAGATTTCCACGCCAAAGTTTGTAAGCGCAGAACCAAAACATACAGGGGTCAAATCTCCCTTCTGCACTTCCTCTAAATCAAACTCTGCACTGGCACCATCCAAAAGCTCCACTTCATCCAAAAGCGTCTGTGTCGCCTCATCCCCTAATATTTCACGCAGATGCTCCTCATCCTGAACCGGAATACGTTCGGTATGTCCTTCCTTGGTACCTTTTTCCGTATCCGAATAAGTAATCACACACTTACTTTCTCTGTCATACACACCTTTAAAGCCCTTACCGGAACCGATGGGCCAGTTAACAGGGCAGGTAGCAATACCAAGCTCCTTTTCTATATCATCCAGAAGTTCAAAGGTATCCAATGCATCTCTGTCCAATTTATTAATAAACGTAAAAATAGGAATATGACGCATTACACATACCTTAAATAATTTTCTGGTCTGTGCCTCTACACCCTTGGATGCGTCAATTACCATAACGGCTGAGTCTGCTGCCATCAAAGTACGGTAAGTATCCTCTGAGAAGTCCTGATGTCCCGGAGTATCCAGGATATTAATGCAATAACCATCATATTCAAACTGCAACACGGAAGAAGTAACCGAAATACCTCTCTCCTTTTCAATTTCCATCCAGTCTGAAACTGCATGACGGGCAGTTGCTTTACCCTTAACACTTCCTGCCAGGTTAATAGCACCGCCATATAATAAGAATTTTTCTGTCAATGTTGTTTTACCCGCATCCGGGTGGGATATGATTGCGAATGTTCTTCGTCTGTTTATCTCTTTATCGTAATTTCCCATATTTTCCTCCATAAATGCTCGTCTTTACTGCCTAATCCTAAGAGTGCTCTTTAAATCGGACTCTCTCCCGCAAACTTTGGCTCAACCTCAAAATATTTAAGCACAGCAGCACCAATATCCGCAAAAGTATCCCTGGTTCCGTAATTCACTGGTTCTACCCCTTTGCCATATATCAACCAGGGAGTGTACTCTCTGGTATGATCCGTAGTAATCGTATAACCCGGATCACAACCATGGTCTGCGGTTATCATTAATACATCATCCTCTCGCAATTTTTCAATAATTTCAGGCAACCTTTTATCAAAATAGGAAAGTGCCTTCGCATAGCCCTCCACATCATTTCGGTGACCATACATGGAATCAAAATCCACAAGATTCACAAAGCACAAACCTTCAAAATCTTTGTCCAGATATTCCAACGTTTTGTTAATTCCATCTTCATTTCCGGAAGTGTATACATACTCGGTAATGCCCTTACCCGCAAAAATATCATTAATTTTGCCCACACCAATTACAGTTTTCCCGCTTTCCTTCAATTGATCCAGCATGGTAATTGCCGGGGGTTCCAAAGAGAAATCATGACGGTTGGAAGTTCTGGTAAACTGTCCGCTGCAAGGTCCTATAAATGGTCTGGCAATAACTCTTCCCACACCATGTTCACCCTGTAAAATTTTTCTGGCAGTCTTGCAATAATCATACAAAACATCCACAGGTACAACTTCCTCATGGGCAGCAATCTGGAACACACTATCCGCGGAAGTATATACAATCAAATCCCCCGTTTTCATATGTTCTTCGCCAAATTCCTGAATAACTACCGTTCCTGAATAGGGTTTATTGCACAACACCCCGCGTCCTGTCTTTTCCGAAAACTCCTCTAGGATTTCCTCGGGAAAACCATCCGGATAAGTAGGTAAAGGTTGTGCGGAATACACCCCTGCAATCTCCCAATGTCCAATGGTAGTATCCTTACCCCTGGACGCTTCTGCCATACGGGCAATCGCTGCCGTATGTTCTTTAACCTTTTCTCCCACAGTAACACCATCTATATTAAACAAACCCATCTTTTGCATATTGGACATATGAAAATAGGCGCTTTGGTGTACGCTTCGTAAAGTATTTACGTCAATATCTCCATAAGAGGCCGCATCTTCCATTGCGCCTATGCCAAAACTATCCAATACAATTAAAAATACTCTTTTCTGTTTCATCTTTTACTTCTCCTGTATTTCAGAAAACAATGGTATCCCATAGGCCTAATAAGCCATTATGAATTACAGTATACCACATTTTTATGTAATGTACACGAAAAAAATGTTAATTACGTGATACGGTACTAATAATAATATTTTCTGCACCAATCTCTGTTTTGCGTTTTACAATATCTTCAATTTGTGCTCTCTGTGCCTCCGTCAGTTCCTGCATGTTCACCACCACATCCACAGCATCTCCGTTAATACTTACAACCACATCTGTAAAACCTTTTGCCTGCAACAGCACTTCTGCAGCCACTTCCTTCTCCGCAATGTCTGTCATTTCAACCATAGCCAAAACAGCCCCTTGCTTTTGTGTATCGGAAAGTCCATCACTATTAATAATCTCCATAAGGGTTTCCTTATTCTTAGCACGCACCTGTTCCTTTAACAGTTTTGCTTCTGAAAGAATAGCCACACCATTTGCCGATGTAAATACCGCTTCACCCGGAATTTCACCTGCATCCGGCTCTACTACCGTAGTCACCATATCCTCATCCAGATAATCCTCCATAAGAATGTTTACCTCTGAATCCAGGCTCTCGATTTCCGTATACTCTATTTCCTCCGAAAAATTCTCCACAGCCTGATTATCTACCGCCATATACTCATCCTCCAGATTATTTCCGGCAAACTGCAAATAACCGGCAATCGCAAGCATTATTGCCAATGCTGTAATCATTAGTTGATTCTTTTTAATTAAGTTTTTCACTCTTTCCTCTCCCAAAGCTTCTTTACTATTTCATTCTATGAAGGTTTGCCCTATTATATGACAATCTTTTATTAATTCATTTCTACTACCGTAATCTTATGTACCTCTACCGCAAACAAGGCTTCAGCAATTTCTGTAATTCTTTTCTTCACAGCGGCATTTCCGGCTCCCTTAGCCACCACCAACACTCCGGAAATCTCCGGAAGCTTCGTTTTTGTAATATAAGGCGTTTCTTCACCTTCGATTTTTTGGTAAATGGTTTCTTCCATACGATCCGTTCCCAGAACTGTTCGGGTTCCTCCCTGGGCATCCTGTTCCTTAGTTTCATTTAAGATTATGCTTTCATCCTTTTGCGTAACAACTTCCTCCGACGATTCCAAGGTAATCATTACCGAAACTTCCCCAACCCCCTTAACCTTCGATAAAATAGTTTCTAATTCCTCTTCCAAATATGTAGCGTAAGCGTACCACTTCTCATATTCCTCCTTCGGTGTTTCAATGCTTAATTCCTCATTTATTTCTTTCTCTGCCGCGTGCTTCTCATTTTCCGGCTCCTTTATAGGTATGGTAATAACCACCACCAATATTCCGGCCAAAACCAAAACCACCAGGTTATCCCGTCTGAACCATTTCTCTAAATGATACTTTTCAAGCACCCTCTGCAAACTCCCCATTTTGCCCTTACTCTCCTATCCGAATCGCCTCTACCAAAATACTATTGGAAGTATCTTCATTCTCTCCCATCCCTTCTGCGCCCCCAGGCTCCTGTGACATTGAATCCCCTTGCATTTCCCCTTGAACAATTATCTCACTCGCCATACTCCTTACCACCGCCTCTACCTCTGCCTGTTCTAAATCCCCCAAAGCTTTTACTCTCACTTTCTGCTCATATCCAGCAACCAGTTCTGCAACAAAATCTTCCCCCTTTTCATTCCCTCCGCTAAAAAAGGGTTTTAACAAAAGCAAAAGCACCATCATGCTAATCAATAGTTTAATATACTTCTCATAAGATTCCTTTGCTCTAAAATGCAGTAAAGTCTGCGCACAAATAATAAAAACTGCAATTTGTCCCAGTTCCTTCAACATTCCTTAATCCTCCTAAAATCCTCTGTTGGTAGCCATGGCCAATACGGAAAGCACGATCAAAAATAAGGTCATTGCAGTTGCCACCGTACGAAGCAACAGCATACAACTTTCTCCCACTTGATTTGTACAAGACACTAAACGTTTATCACTAATAATCCCCAGCACTGCTGCCACTAGGCGTAATACCCATGCCATTGCAAAGATTTGAAGCAGAGGTGTTACACAAAGAATAATGAGTAATAATAATAGCACCAGGCCGATACTGTTCTTAATCACAACAGCCGACCCTAGAACCATCCCCAGAACTCCCTCACTCACATTGCCCACTCCCGGAATAGTGGAAATGACCTTTTGCCAAACCCCCGTCTTTACACTATCAATTACCGGTGTAATAATGCTTTGAAATATACTAATTCCGGTGACTGTCCATAAGGCTGCCTTCAAAAGAAACAACACTATTTTTTTTATTAATTCCGCCAGCATAGCCAAGCGTTCCTCAATCCAAATACCATTCAACAGGATTAACACCATATATCCGGATATTAAGCGAAAAACTCCTTTTCCCAATATCTGTTGCACCCCATAGATAATCAGTATAAACAATTGGGAATATGCCCCCACGGTAGTAATTCCGGTAGCCACTCCCACGGACAATAGATATGCCGGCACCACCATTTGCATAAACAAAATAATATTTTCCAAAGCCCTGCCTGCCACATCCGACACATATAAAAAGCACCTAAGCAAAACTGTCACCGATAATAAATACATAAAATAGTAACTCAAATCTGCCACCTGATGCTTATTTAAAACATCTGCAAAATGAGACATAACAGACGCGGCAATGCCTAAAAGAAGTAGCCATACAAAAACATTTTTCAAACTGGCAAACTGTTGCAAAATCCCTTGCGCACAAGATAAAAAAACAGAGCCAACCACTCCAAGCACATCTCCCGTCAGTATCCTTTCCAACATATTTTGTAAGGGCAACTCATATTGGGGAAACAAGGAATTCAAACCCTTTTGAAGCTCCTCCAGTCCATAATTCTCCCATACATCATTAAATTCCAGCTCCACATTTCCCTCCTATGCCGTATAACTTTGTATGAGTTCCAACAAGGCAAGTAAAATCGGAAGTCCGGCAAATATTACCGAAATTTTTCCCAACACTTCAATCTGGTCTGCCACCGTAGAAAATCCTGCATCTTTACAAATTGCCGCGGAAAACTCGCATAAATAAGTAATCCCTATAACCTTAACCAAAATCGAAAGATACCCCTGGGAACCGTCAAATATTTCCCGCAATTGTCCCAACCCGCTAAGCATGGCCTGCAACTGCCGAATCGTATATCCAAAAATAAACATACCCAGTGTAATACCTATACACACGGCAAATTCCGGTTTTGACCCCTTCAAAGAAAGTGCTGCCAGTACCCCCAATATAGCAATAATCCCAACTTTAATAATCGCTTCCATACATCCTCCTGTGATTAACTTATGGAAAATAGGGATTGTATGGTATTAAACAAATCATATATGTACGGTACAATCCATGTAAGCACTAAAAGAAGTCCTGCCAGACTCAGCAAAAAAGCATGCTCTTCGCGCCCGCTATGCTTTAATATCTGGCTTAAAATTGTCACTAATATTCCTACTGCTGCTATTTTAAAAATCAGACCTACACCCATTTTGCATTCGTCCCTTTCGCCTGTTACTTATAGCAAGAGAATGATCAGAAGCAATCCGCTCATCACTCCCATTCCCAACGCCAGCTTATATCTGGATGCCGCTTCTCTTTCTACCGCACACAACCTGTCCGCCAGCCGATTTCTTCCCTGCTCAATCATGCGTAATTGTAAAACCTCCTCTTGAAAGCCAGCTCTGGAAAAGCAATGGATAAATATTTCCTTATCCTCTTTTTTTGCCTCCACATCCTTTAACCCATTCTTAAGACAGGCCTCGCAAATCTCTTCAAAACTCTCTCCCCTGTTTTGCAGCATCATTTCATACACCTGCAAAAAGCTTTGCCTAAATGGTCCCTGTGTGTGTTCCGCCACCTGCAGACAACACTGGGCCAGTACACATCGTCCATAGCGAATCTCCCCCTCCAAAATTTCCAGAATATAGCAAAATTGACGCAAGGACTGTACCTGTTCTTTATATCGTTTTCCATACCATACCCCCAGTCCTGCACATCCTGCAAAAATCATCAGAAAACCTATCCCTTTTTGCATATTATTTCCCCACCATCTGTTATTTCATAAACCTGTTTTATGATACACCTGTTTCCTTCTTTTTTTAGGACAAGCAATACTTCAAACAATCTTTCCTCCACCATCAGATCCAACCATTTTCTTCTTTTTAAATCTTCCATACCCTCTCCATGCATGGTTGCTGCGACCTTGCTCCCACAAGACGCAATTTGATGTACCATTTGTAACTCTTCCTCATCTCCTAATTCATCTATAGCGATTACCTTTGGAGACATGGAGCGCAAAAGCATCATCATTCCCACTGCCTTAGGACAGGCATCCAAAACATCCGTCCGAATCCCTACATCATTTTGTGGTTGTCCCATATAACAGCCCGCAATCTCACTTCTCTCATCCACCACACCCACCGTTACACCCTGGCCGTAAACCGTTCCATCTGAAAAGCTACGAACCACATCCCGTAGTAAAGTCGTTTTGCCACTTCCCGGCGGGGACACAATCAAGACACTTCGTGGTCTTCCTCTTTCATACAAAAACGGTAATATTTCCGCAGCCGCACCTTTTATCTCATGTGCAATTCGAATGTTGATCCCACGAATGTACTTCATGGTACGAACCTTTCCCTTATCCTCCGCCACCACTTGTCCCACCATTCCTACGCGATGTCCACCGGAAATGGTAATATAGCCCTGCTTTATTTCTTCTTCAAAAGCATATAGGGAATAATGACACAAATGTTGCAGGATTTTCTCCAGTTCCTCAGCCTTTAAACATATAGCATAATCAAAAATCTCCGTAAGTTCTCCCTGTCCGGTCAGGAATTTTTCTCTCTCCCCCTCCAAAATAAGTATGGGCTTTCCGGCTCGCAACCTGATTTCATTTAAATGTCTTTCCCGAAGTAGCACCTTCTCAAAAAGAGGTCTTATTTCCCTGGGAAATATCTGTAAAATACCACCGTACATTGTATCCCTCCTTGCCTTTAACTCAATATATGAACAAGCTTACAAAAACATTCCTCTTTTAATGTACGCATATCTGTGATATAATATGGTGTATGTTGTTTTGTGCCCCGGCACAAAAACAGAGAACGTAAAATTTTAGAGGTGTGTCATGCAAATTATTATTGTAGGATGTGGAAAAGTAGGCTATACCTTGGTAGAACAATTAAATGGAGAAAACCACAATATTGTGGTGGTAGACATCAAAGAAGAACGTGTCCGTTCCATTACAGATGAATTGGACGCTATGGGAGTTATTGGAAACGGCGCCAGCTTTCAAACTTTATTGGAAGCCGGAATTAAACAAGCCGATTTGCTGATTGCCGTTACCAACTCTGACGAACAAAATTTACTTTGTTGTGTCATTGCCAAAAAAGCCGGTAACTGTAAAACCATTGCCCGTGTTCGCAATCCGATTTATAACACCGAACTGGAATTCTTACGTAAAGAACTGGGACTTGCCATGATCATTAATCCTGAGCTTGCTTCCGCTTCTGAAATTGCCCGTATTTTCCAATTTCCTTCCGCCATCAAAATCGATACCTTTTCAAAAGGTCGTATCGAGATGTTGCACTTTAGGGTTACGGAAGAATGCAAATTAAACGATTATGGACTGATACACATTCGAAGCACCTTAAAATGCGACGTACTGGTTTGTACAGTTACCCGCGGTGATCGTGTAATTATTCCCCGAGGTGATTTTATTTTCAAAGCCGGTGATATTGTTGCCATTGTGGCTACACCCAGCAATGCTAATGATTTCTTCCGTAAAATCGGTATCAATATCGGACGTATTCATACTGCCATGATTGTAGGCGGCGGAACCATTGCCTACTATCTGGCCAAGAGACTTTTGGCTGTAGGAACCGAAGTGAAAATTATCGAAATGGACCCTGCCCGCTGCGAACAATTAAGTGAGTTACTTCCCAAAGCTACTATAATCTGCGGCAACGGTATTGATCAGAATTTGCTTTTGGAAGAAGGTCTTACCCATGTACAAGGCTTTGCCGCATTAACCGGACTGGACGAAGAAAACATTCTTCTCTCCCTTCATGCTAAAAAAGCATCTAAGGCCAAAGTTGTGACAAAAATTAACCGTATTTCCTTTAACAGTGTATTAGACGACCTGCAATTGGATAGCATTACCTATCCCCGTTTACTGACTGCTGACTCTATTACAAAATATGCCCGTTCCATGAACGAGTCCCTACACAGCAACGTTGAAAACTTATATAAATTACAGGATGGTAAGGTAGAGGCATTGGAATTCTATATTAAAGAAGATAATCCACTGATTACAAATATTCCTCTATTAAAATTACCTATCAAGAAAAATATTCTTATCTGCTGTATTAACCGCAACAATAACATTATCATCCCCGGCGGTCAGGATGTCCTCCTTCCAGGGGATTCCGTGGTTGTTGTTCTGACCGAAGAAAGACTGAATGATATTACCGATATTTTGTGGAATTAATCACAGAAAGGAATTTTTATGAATCGCAAAGTCATTTTCTATATCATAGGGTGGATACTCAAATTTGAGTTTATTTTCCTGCTCCTTCCCGCTTTGACCGGTCTCATGTATCAGGAACTCATGGATAGCCTGATGTATGTCCTCGTGGCGGTTTCCTGTTTCATTTTGGGGCACCTCCTTACCACTTTGGGCAGCAAAGACGGTCAATTATATGTTCGAGAAGGATTTGTCTCCGTTTCCTTAGGTTGGACCGTTATGAGTATCTTTGGAGCGTTACCCTTTATTTTTACCGGCGACATTCCCAATTTTACCGATGCCTTGTTTGAAACCATTTCAGGTCTAACCACTACTGGTGCCAGCATACTTACAGATATAGAAGTTTTGTCTCATGCTAATCTGTTCTGGCGTAGTTTTACACACTGGATAGGCGGCATGGGCGTTTTCGTTCTGGTCATGGCCATTTTACCTATGATGGGTGGCACTACCATGAACCTGATGAAAGCAGAAAGTCCGGGACCCTCTGTGGGCAAATTAGTTCCCAGAGTAAAGGACACTGCCAAGATTCTGTATTCTATATACTTGGTAATAACCGTGTGTCAAATCATCGCTTTGCTGTTGTGCAAAATGCCCTTGTTTGATGCGGTAACCACCACTTTCGGTACCGTCGGTACCGGCGGTTTCAGTATTATGAACGATTCCATAACCGGTTATTCCCCGGCGATTCAAATCGTGATAACCATTTTTATGATTTTAAGTGGAATTAACTACACAGCGTACTTTTGTATTATAAGTAAACAGCTAAAAGCAGCGCTCACCTTAGAAGAAGTTAGAGCATACCTGCTGATTATCATTTCCGCAATCGCTATTATTTGTGCAAACACTTTACACTTGTATAGCAACTTGGCAGAAACCCTTAGACATTCCGCTTTTCAAGTGGCATCCATTATTACTACCACAGGTTTCTCAACAACGGACTTCAATACTTGGCCTCAACTATCAAAAACCGTTTTGGTCATTTTAATGTTTGTAGGTGCCTGCGCAGGAAGTACCGGCGGTGGAATTAAAGTATCCCGTATCATGATTCTTTTTAAAACCATCGGTAAAGAATTACGCATGTTAATTCATCCTCGAATGATAAAAAAAATAAAGCAAGATGATCATGTTGTTTCACATGAAGTCATCCGCTCTACCAATGTATTTATTGCAGTATACTTCATTATTCTGTTTGTATCGGTACTGCTTGTCAGCATTGACAATTT
Source organism: Acetatifactor sp. (assembly GCA_045537405.1). GTDB lineage: Bacteria > Bacillota > Clostridia > Lachnospirales > Lachnospiraceae > Acetatifactor. Next base: position 54,695 of record JAZSPK010000022.1, on the reverse strand, counting down.
TGACTTTACAACCAATTTTACCGCCGTAGCAGCAACTTTAAACAATATCGGACCCGGACTGGAATTAGTCGGGCCCACCCAAAACTTTTCCATCTTTTCAGCATTTTCAAAATATGTGCTTATGTTTGATATGCTGGCCGGACGTTTGGAACTCTTCCCTATGCTAATCCTCTTCCATCCGGCATGCTGGAAAAAATATTAAGAAAAACGTTTTAAAACATCCTGAATTTGTATTCGTTTAACGATTACCAGACTCAGGATGTTTTTTGTTTCCTGAATATCTTTTCTGGCTACATTTTGACGAAGCCCCGTAAACTGTCTTTGAAAGCATTCCAAGCCTAAACTTTCCGCCTGCTGAGACATCCTACGGATACTCATCATGGCACTTTCCCACCGTCCGTGATTCACCGTCTGTCCCAATCTCATAAAGTCATGTCCCAGTATAAATTGACGGAGTTTTTCTTCGTACTCTTCCCCATAGTTCTCCATACCTTCATCAACGTTTATCTTTAACTTTTTCAACTCATTTTGCAATTCAGCCGTCATACCTGCTCCTATCCGCAAAAACAGAGAAGCTTAAGTAAACTTCTCTGTTTTACACTCTCTATTTCAACGATATCTTACATGTTACATTATACGCGTTCTCCGTCAAAATTTCCGGCGTAACCGTAATTTCACAATAGTTTGCACCTACACTCTGCATAGCGCGAAGCAATTCTTCTCTGGGTATTTCCCAGTTTCCGTTAGCGCAGGCTACATCCAACTCAAGCCAGGTTTCTGCCGCAATAATATCTGTATAGGTGGCCGTTCCCAAATTCATCTTACTTACACGTTCAATTAAAGTCTCATAATACTTGCCCAATGCCGGTCCATAAGTGGAAGTCACATCCTCCTTATCCACTTGCTGTCCCTCCAGACCACCGTATAAAGTACCATTACATGCCGGTAATTTTACGGACAAACCACGTCTTACATGCGTAGCAGCCAAATCACTATCCGTACGATTAAAATAATTATATGTGTGGGGTGCCGTATCATCCCATGTAGTATCCACATTATAATAATCACCATACAGCTTTACAATATTCCACGCATGATTTTCTCCTGAAAGACCGGTGCAATAATAACAAGGGATTCCCAACTGTTGCAAAAGATACTGATAAGCTTTTGTATAACCTGCACATACCGTCTTACCATTTACTAATGCACTGTAAGCACTTTGGTTTAATGCCGCTTCTGCACTGTAAGTCACCTGTGTCAAAAGCCTGTCATGAACATATTTTTCTTTTTCATAATCAGTATTCAGAGTTCTGGCTACGCTCAGAATTGCTTCTGCCTTTTCTTCAAAGGTTATCTTGGACTGCTCCAATTTCTGTGAAGTACTGTTAAACTGAAGCGTAATCTCTACACATTCTCCGTCCGGGTCATATTTGCAACTATATACCGTGTCCACCCAGAATAAAACCGGATGGTCATTGAAGACTGCCTCCATTACACGTCCAATCTGTGTCGAATATATCTTCTCGCAAGGTTTAAAACGGCCGTTCAATGCAAATGCATTGGCGTATATCTGCCGGTAAATCTCTCTTTCCGCACCCTCTAACATATGGTAATAAGGATAGAAATTCTGGTCGAATACCAATAAACCGCCGTCTTCTCCTATTGTAAGCTCCTGCGATAGAGTATCTGCCTCACTTTGACTAATCTCCGTTAAAGTAGATACTATAGGTACACATCCCACCAATGCCGCTTCCGTTTCCGGTACTACCTGTGAAATAGTGATTGGTTCCTTATAATTCACAATTTGCGCCGTGGGGCATTGCATTTGAATAGTATAAGAATTTAACTTCGGCTGCGTACTTTCCCCATCCGTACCTTCTACAACTACGGAAGGTTCCCGTGTTTCCAAAGGTTGCGGAGTCAAGCCCGGTCCTGCAAGAACGTCCTCAGGAAGTAAATCTCCCTTTGGAGTTTCCTCCGGTTCAGGGGTAGTATCCTCCTCTGTTATTGCACCATTCTCTCCATACAAAACCTTCGACAACTTATCCGACCAATCCGGATTCATAGCCAACGCCAGAATCACAATGCATATCAACAATATTAAAAAACAAATTCCATAAAAAATTCTTTTTGCTGTTTTCAATTGTCTTCCTCTTATTCATCAAACAAGGACATTTGCATAAAAATATCCTCCGGTGACTGTTCCTCATTGTTCATCACTTTGTTAACAAAAATCACTTCCAGCTCCTGTCCACACTGACCACAATGGCAGCTCTCCTTCTCCATTCCCACAATAGAACGGCTACCACAGGAAGGACACACTGCATAATCGGCTTTTAAACAATTCAACGTAATCTTCATAAAACCTCCGTATGGATGATCTAAATTAACGCCGTACTAAAGTATCTTTCGGCTCTATCTGCTAAAATAGTTACAATTACTTTATCTTTTCCGTATTTTTCTGCCATTTTTTTCGCAGCCCATACATTTGCACCGGATGAAGTACCAACCAAAAGTCCCTGCACGCTGGCAAGCTCTCTTGCTGTATTAATGGCATCATCATCTGTTACTTCTACTATATCGGTAATAATACTGGTATCCAACACCGCAGGAATGAAACCGTCTCCGATTCCCTGAATCTGATGGAGTCCCGGCTCATCTCCCAAAAGTGCAGAAACATTCTTGGGCTCTACAGCTACAATCTTACAGTCCGGATTTTTCTCAAGCAGTAACGATGCAATTCCCTGCAAAGTACCGCCGCTTCCGATACCGGAAACAAATACATCCACTTTCTTATCTAACTGTGCTACAATCTCCGCAGCAGTAGTCCTATAATGCGCGGAAGGATTTGCCGGATTCTCAAACTGTTGAGGAACAAAATAATTGTCAGAAGAACTTGCAATCTCTAAAGCCTTCTGTACGGAACCATCAATACTCAGTTCAGGCTCCGTAAGTACTAACTCTGCCCCTAATGCGCGAATAATTTTTTTACGTTCATCACTCATATTTTCCGGCATAACGATAATAACCTTATAACCTTTACGAATACCGCACAATGCCAATCCAATACCGGTGTTACCGCTGGTAGGTTCAATAATGGTCATACCCGGCTTTAATTTACCGCTTTTTTCAGCCTCCTCCAGCATATTTAAAGCAATTCTGTCCTTAATGCTTCCACCCGGATTTAAAAACTCTGCCTTTGCATAAATGTCACATCCCGTAGTTTCCTTCAAGCTTAACAAGGGTGTATTTCCAATCAATTCCAAAATATTACTATAGTACATTTTTATCCTCCGATTATACATTCTTTTGTGATAATCCTTATGTATATTAATATTGTCCTATCACTTATTTTCATAAATAAAATGCTCATAAGGGCACATTTCGTTCTTATTATACCACATTCATCAAAAAATCGATACGAAAATATGCCTTATGAGCAAAAAACTTTATTCAATATTTAATTCCGGAGGAACGTCTATCTGGTCCGATACGTACTTTCCGTTTTTCTTTCGCTGTCTGACACATTCTGTCAACAAATACTCAATCTGCCCATTAACAGAACGGAAATCATCCTCGGCCCACGCTGCAATGGCATTATATAAATTCTCTGACAATCTCAGAGGTACTTGCTTCTTCTCTGCCATATTAGTACAAACTTCCTGAGTTTACAACCGGCTGTGCATCATGATTACCACAAAGAACTACCAGTAAATTGGATACCATTGCCGCTTTTCTTTCCTCATCCAATTCCACTACATTATTCTCATTCAATCTTTCCAAAGCCATTTCAACCATGCCAACCGCACCATCTACTATCATCTTTCTCGCATCAATAATTGCGGATGCCTGCTGACGCTGTAACATAACAGCCGCAATTTCAGTAGCATATGCCAAATAAGTAATACGGGCCTCTTCCACCTCAATACCGGCATCCGCTACTCTCTTCTGAATTTCATCTTTAATTCTATTAGCGACTACTTCACTGGAACCACGAAGACTTCCTTCATCAGCCACTCCATCACCGGTAGTATCTACATTCTGTGCTACATCATACGGGTAAATTCTCACAATGTCTCTCAGTGCACTATCACATTGTAAAGATAAATATTCTTTATAATTATCTACATTAAACACCGCCTTGGCAGTATCTACAACTCTCCAGGTAACTGCAATTGCAATTTCAATAGGATTACCCAGACAATCATTGATTTTCTGGCGACTATTACTCAAAGTCATCAGTTTCAGAGAAATTTTCTTACTCAAATCCTCCGGGGTTAATGCAACCTGCACATTTGCAGCAGTCGTAGTTGCCATAAATGCATTCTTTACATCGCCGCTTTGATTCAGTTTCGTTTTGTATGCCGGATTTACTCCGGTACAGAAGGGATTTACCCAGTAAAAACCTTCTTCCTTCAAAGTACCAATATACTTACCGAACAATGTTAACACCAATGCTTCCTGAGGCTTAATAATCTTCAGTCCTAACCAGAAAATCCAACCCAGTATCAGATAAGCAATACTGATCACAAAAACAATAATAGCGAGCACCGAAACTCCGGTTTCAAAGGAAATCGCTGACCAAATCACACCTCCAATTGCTGCTGCATACAGAAGTATGGTTAACAGCAGTATCGACATCCCATTTTTCTTCCCTTTTAAAATTTTTTCTTCCATAATTTCCGCCTTTCCACATACATTTATGTACTAGTATTTTATTTGATATCAAAATGATATCATTATAATTTTATCTTGTCAATACACATTTACAAAAAAATACGCCCTGTTTATCACAGAGCGTATAAATACTTTATAAACTTACTTTGCATACCATTCTTTTAAAACTTCCTCAGCCTTCTTTAAGTGGATATTAAATCCATTTTCCTTTTCAGCCTCTTCCTTGGTATCATAAATATAGGTACTCCAATCCCACCAAAAGGCACCGCTAAACCAAGGCTCGTTAAAGAATGTAGACAAGCAGGAATCATAAAAGGCTGCCTGCTCCTCTTCATTGTGAGGCAAATCCTTGTGTGAGAAGTCCCAAGGCATGGTAGAACAACTAAATGCACTGCGACATCCGATTTCGATAAAGACAATCTTCTTCTGCCACTTCTCATATACTTTATACAACTCGTCGCGGATTCCTTTCCATCTCTCCTGCATCATTTCAGAAGTAGCACCGCCTTCATCCGCCACCGGGAAGTATGCGCTGGTTCCTACGTAATCCACTGCATCAAACCACTTTACATCATCTTCATGACCGTGATTTGTATTGTAAATCAACTTTCCGGAATAAATCTGACGAATCTCAGCAATTAACTTTCTCCAGTGACTTTCTTTTCTCTCACTGCCACACATTTCACAACCGATACAAAGCATTTCACAACCGGTTTCCTCTGCCAGCTCCGCATAATACTTCATATAATCGCCATAACTCTTAAACCACTCATCCCAATAGGGATCCGCACCTTCAAAATCCGAATCCGCAAAGTTAATATAAGCTCTCCACACGCCATCCTTACAATTAACCATGGGCTTTAAGCATACTTTTACATTATTTTTGTGTGCATGCTCTACTACTGCCATAATATCTCTGTCCGTATTGGAACTTCCAAAATCAAACTCAATATTTCGGCTGTGGGCATCCTTCTGATAGCACACGGTTGCCAAACAAATCCAATTCACACCTGTTTCAAACAATAATTTCTGGGATTTGATTGCCCCCTCAGAGCGATAATCTCCTTTTACGCCATCGTAACCATATGTAAACCCTCTAAACTCCATAAAAAACCTCCTAGTTTATGATACTTCTATTATACTATCATAAACCCTTCTACGCAAATATAATCTACGCTTCAGCTGCTTCCAATTCCTTTTCGGATTTAATTTTCTTAATCCACTTACCGCTACGCAAACGAATGACGCACCAGAATGCCTTCAATACTTGATCAATCTTTAGCGCAAAATAAATCCAGAACGCCGGCAAATGAAGCACCAAACCAGCCACAATACCCAAAGGAATGGATGCTACCCACAGGAATATATTATCTGCCAGCATAAGTACCTTGGTATCTCCGCCGCCGCGTAAAACCCCCTTGGTCATAATACTGTTGGTAGCCTGGAATACAATAATAATACTGATGGACCACATTAACTGCCATGCAATCGTTTGTGCACTCTCTGTCAGTTCGTTAAATCGAATCATCGGACCACTCAGCAGCATAATAATTGCTGCTGCCACCAAACCGAATACAATACCGATTCCAAGGAATGCATATCCTTGCCTGTAGGCTTTTTCCCTGTCGCCTTCGCCCAAGGTATAACCGGTCACAATAGCCCCCGCCTGTGAGAATCCCTGGGTCATTACCGAACTAAGTTGCTGGGTAATGGTGGTTACCGCATTTGCTGCCACAAAATCTTCTCCCAATCTTCCGATAACCATTGCCACGGAATTATTACCCAAAGCCAGAATACCGTCACTGACAAGTACCGGGATACTGATACGAATATACTCTTTCCAAAGCTTGCCCACCGGTGCAAAAAGATGCTTAATACGGAAACCTATTTCCTGATCTTTCAAAAACAGATAACCACAAATCATACAAAACTCAAAAATACGGGCAACTAAAGTACCTACCGCAGCACCTGCCGCTTCCATTCTTGGTGCACCAAATTTTCCGAAAATAAAGATATAATTTGCTCCAATATTGACAAAAAACGCACCGATAGAAGTATACAATGGCAAACGTACCTGCTTCACATTTCGTAACACTATGGTACAGGTTAGAGATAAGCCCAATAGATAATACGTTACCACCGAATACCGCAAGTAATCCATTCCGTACCGAATTAACTCTTCTTCTTTGGTGTAGATTCTCATAATCCACTCCGGACAGAATACCGTTAATAAACAAAACAGGGTGGACATAGCCAAACACAAACGTAACATAATGGACACTGTTTTCTTCAAAGAGGCCTTATCCTTCATACCATAATATCTGGCTACTAATACTGAGGCTCCCATACCGATACCCATACAAAAAATATGGAATATGGATATGAACTGGTTTGCCAGGGAGACACCGGACATATGTGTCTGGCTCACTTTACTGATCATCATGGTATCCATGGCGTTTACACCGCTGGTAATCAAACCCTGCAATGCAATGGGGATGGTTATTCCCGCTACGGTTTTATAGAATTTTTTGTCGTTTACATATAGTTTCTGCATTTTACAATATATTACCTTTTCCTACTCTGAATAAAATCTGCTTGTCATTATAAATTGGCTTATCAGAACCCACACCAATAAAGTCCTTTCCAAACATATCGAACATGCTGCTGACCATGGTGAAAGGAGGTAATTTGCCCAAAACCTTTTCCCCATCAAACAGCAGGGAAGTATGTACCGGCATGGTATAATCTCCATTGTCTGCGAAGCCTCCCCCACTCATCATTACGGGGATTACACAACATCTTCCGTTAAGAAGCTCTTTAATGGTTTTGGTACTACGCTCAATTCTGAAATTCACGCCACCCGGTCCCGGAATATCTGCCATATTGGTATAAGCATTTCCGGTATGAGGTATATTGTATTTCTTGGCAGTCTTCTTATCCGCATAACCGGTAAGTACAACTCCCTTGTCAATAAATACCCTCTTATCGTTCTCTGTTACGCAACCATCACCATCCCAGAAGCGGTTAAACCAGCATTCTTCATCCGAAACATCATGCAATAAGGTAAAATCTTCTGAGAATATCTTCTTTCCTATCTTACCGCTAAGAAGCGACGTCCCCAATGCCATCATTTCTCCGCTTAAGCTCTCAGTTAATTTGCCTAATAAACCATAGTACTGCATGTCAATAATAATCTCTTCCGGCAACTCTACTTCCGTTTCAAAAGCAGCCAGGAAATCATCCGCCATTTTGAAAAATACATTCTTATCAAAATCTCTTAAGCTAAAACTAAAATAACCATCTACAATATCCTTGCTGTTTACATGCTTAAAAGAAATGCTGACATTTACACAGCAGTCCTTATTGGAATAATTCATACCCTTCTCATTTGTCTGACAAATGCTTTGTTTTTCTTGCTCAAATGTTGCTGAATATACAAACTGGGGATATTTGTTACGCAGATACTCCATACATTCTTCAGCAGTATCCATCAACTCCTTGTCTGTAAGCTCACGCTCCGTCTTATCACGACTTCTTTCCCCATTTTCTAATTCAAAGGCATACGGACGGGGACGGAGCTGCAGGTTTTCTTCTGCCTTTTGGAACCCTTCTACCTCAATGATTTTACCCACCTGACAGTGAATGCCTACCTGCTCATCTTTATACACACGAAAAGAAGTCTTTCCTGCATTCTGTCTATGAAAGGATTTTAATTTACTTTCTTCATAAGTTATTTCGGATTTTATATTTTCTGATACAATTTTTTCTTTCATGCTCACACCTCACTAATTGACCGTTAATCTCTTAACCCGGATACTGGGACCACCTGCTGATACATCCATGCCCTGGCCATTCTTGCCACAGCTGAAGCTATCAAACAATTCAAAATCAGTTCCCACCGCGTCAATATCAAACAATGTCTCAAACACACTTCCGGTTAAAACATTGATTCGTAAAGGTTCACAAAGCTTACCATCCCTGATACGATAAGAAATAGCAGGTTTCATAGTAAAGGTTGCCTGACCGGTTCCATACTCCACGCTATAAATATAGATTCCATCCTTTACTTCTTCTATCATTTTCTGAGGATCATCCTGCCCTTTTTCAATAAAGGTATTGGTCATTCTAACCATAGGAGCAAACTGATAGCTTTGAGCTCTTGCATTTCCTGTAAGTTCTTCTCCTAATACCGCCGCCGAATTTGCATCGTGCAATCTTCCGGTAAGTACACCTTCCTTCATAAGCCAACAGGTTGTCGCCTTGGTTCCTTCGTCATCATATGGTGCATATCCGTGATTAATCCAATCGCCTCTGTCGCAAATGGACACTAAATCACTACCTACCTTCTTACCCATTACCCACTCATCCTGCAGGGTTTTATCATTTAGCATGAAATCCGCCTCGCTCTTATGGCCAAAGCTTTCATGAGCAAACATGGCAGTGGTTACCGGCGCCAGAATACAGGTATACTCTCCCGGCTCTGCCTGCACTGCATTTCTGGCAAAATCTAAGTAACGGTCACGTTCCTTTAATACTTCCTCTTCATGACCTTCTAAATCCACCTTATAAAACTTACTATAAAATTTTCCGCCATTTGTGGTCACGCCATCTACAGTAATATTGTAGTTTACACCCACCCAGCAATTCTGCATATCCTGCACAATCTCCGCGCCTTTACTGGAATAGAAGCTTTTTTTGAGATAGTTGCAACTGGTAAATGCACCCCAACTATTTATTTCCGGTATGGTCGTATCAATACACCTCTCAACGTAATAATCCACCAAAGCCTTCCACTCATCACGGGTAACATTCTTTACATTACCTTCACCGGCAAACGTAAGAACCTCTTCTTTATGTACCTGAAACATTTTCACAATCGGGTCATTTTCAATATCCGGATTCGGAGTGGCAAGAGTTGCCAGATTATCCAGCTCCATCTGAATCTCATCCAAATTATTGGTGGTACCGGTATACCACATCTTTCCGTCATATACTCGGATAATGGCGCCTTCTTCCTCCAGAAAACCATCCCCCTGTACATCACCATTCCAAACATTAAACCATAAATTGTACCGTTCTTCTATACGCACATCTGCATATAAACCTTTTGGAAATTGATACATATTCTTTCCTCCTCTACACCTTAAACTAATAAATCCCTTTTACTTAAAAACCAATCTTGCAAAATTATAATATCCCAAATACCAAATATTGAAATCATGTTGACCGGGTAATGTCTGCCAGGTAAAGTTTTCACCTTCCACAAACTTATCTGACTTTTCGGTCAAACCTGTTACTGCCGCCTTTGCGCTGGGGAAAGCAATACCATCCTCTGTACCGCACATTGCGTAGAAATAATTCACATTATAGCCTTCAAAGTTTTCCATACACTCCGCAATCTTATCTGCCGTATAAGTGGTTGGGGCTGCTGAAAACGCACCAAACCAACTGATAATATCCAGACATTCGCACATACCGATATTGGTGGTCTGCATACCGCCCATGGAAAGACCTGCCATAGCGCGATGGTCACGGGCCGCAGTTAAATCATAACCATTTTCATCATACTCTGCATAAGTAGCAAAGTTGGCATCGATGTAAGGAATTAAATCGTTACGGAGTTCCTGTCCAAATACATAAAACGCATTATAATCTGCATTCCTGTTGGCAAAATCCGCACCGGAACGACCATTTGCTGCCACAACAATAAAAGGTTCAATAACTCCCTTTGAAATCAAATTGTCCATCATGGCCTTTACTTTGGAACTACTGTTATACATGCCCCATTCTTTCTCATCACCACCAATACCATGCATCAGATACAACACATTATACTGCTTGGTCTCATCATAATCCTTCGGCAAATATACAAACGCGGTCTTGGTTATTTCCGAACCATCCCCGTAATAATCCTTGGTCTGATAGGTGATTTCCTCGATTTTACCACAATCCACATAAAGCAAATAAGTATCCTTTATGGGAATTTTGTCCACAATACCTTCCACAATTTCTTCCTCCTGTGTTTCCTTCATATTTTCTTCCTTCTCCTCCGGTTTGGTTTCCTCTGGTGCCTGTGTGGGTGCTTCGGTAGGCGACGCCGTAGGTGCCACTGTTGGTGTCACCGCCGCCTCTTTACCACATCCTATACAAGTGCAACAAATTATACCGGAAACCAGCACCGTTATAATCCATTTTTTCATGTTGATACTCCTTTCATGTCCTTATACATACTACCCCAAAAGGAAATATACCACTAATCAAAAAGCATTCTTTTATCCTTATATTTTGCTATTTTTGCATACCGCCTTCATTTTCTTAGCATCCTCCATAGTACATTCATACGGGGAGTAGCGGGCCTTTTCATACAAGTCACTCATTTCCTGCAAATTTAATATACTTCCGCATTCTCTTGCAGTATACCACTCCATACAATCCTTTTTACCCTTAGAGGCAATATAGTCCTTTTCGTCCAAAATCTTTTTCTTGTAGCGCTTGCGAATTCTTTGGACAGGAGTTAAGTTATCCCAGAGAGTCATAATTCCCTTTCTAGGTGCTTTTTCTACGGTTTCTACGCTTTCAATAATATCCGTTACGCTAAGTTCTTCTTCCTCTGCAATCTTTGAGGGTAATTTAAATAATCGCAGAATATATGGTATCAAAGTAATAATTTTGTAGGCTGCATAAATGGTAATAACCCAAAAGAACAGGGTTATCAAAATATCCCAAATGGGCCAGTTATTTATCTCCTCCGGTTGTATTAACCCGGAAAGCACTTCGCTTGCACTTTCTTCTAAAGCAGCCTCCTCCGAAACCGTTTCCTCCAAAGACTTTCTTTTGAACAAATCTTTTAATTTTCTAATGATTTTTCCAAGGAATTCAAGCACACGATGCACCACATCATTCATTTCACCCAAATTAGCAACCAGAAGCATTACTGCTGACATAATAAAGGCAAATATACCCATACCTCCTACTCCGGAATGAAAAATCTGTTTCACAGGCATATATCCCACGGAATGCTTATTTACGCTTAAAAATTTTGCATAATTCTGCACATAATGAGCTAGGCAATACAAAAAGATATTCAGTACAAGAAGATTTACAAATGTACGCTGATACTCATACACTCTGAAAAACTGAAGCATTAGCAATAGCGCAAAAGTAAGGCCAAAGGATACCAATATGGGAATCACCTTATCCTCTTCCCCCTCTCTGGAATATCTGAAGAACAGGGAATATACGCAATAAAGTACGGTACAACTCACATATGCGATTTTACATATGGCATGGGGCGTTGGCAGAAGCACCGCAAAAAGAAGTGCCGCTATATGCACTCCCCAAAACAACGCCGTATTATTGGTAGCCTTTTTGAGCTCATAAAACAAAAATGGGAAACATCCCACCGTAAACCATATGAACATGGGAAGTCCCGGCTCAACAGGAGGCGTGGGCATTACCACCATAAAAAAATAGGCCACACTAAAAAACACCCAATGATTCTGTTGTGAAATAATAAACTTTTTTAATGAACTAATTTGCTCTACAGTCATGTCATCCTCAAATTTGATATATATTGATGGGTCTGAAATACTTTTGCATATTGTCCGGTATTTCAGGCATATTGTTTTTCTCCACCGGCATGAACCACATAAAATCTTCACTTACCACAGAATATCTCTGCAAAAGTCCCACGAAATCCTCATAAGCATTGACCGATACCACAAAGGTATACTCGCCATTCATCCGGGTAAACATACGGTTTTCATACAACTTATGAAAAGCAGGCATTTCCTTGCTTAAATCAATACAAGCCAAAGACCTGTAAATAATCTGCAGTTCCTTTTCCTCATGTCTTTGCAGAATCTGCTCAGTTCGAACATCCCTGCAATTTCCATAGCAGGAAATCTTCATACCTTTTTCGGCAAAATATTTGCTGATTCCCGCTGCAATACGAATACAAACTTCTGCACCGTCTTCTTTTTTGAGAATACCCGTATCTTCCAGATTAAGAAAAATTCTCACAGACCTGACTGCCGTAAAATCATGTAAGTTTACCTTAAAATCACCGGTCTTTGCCGTAGCCTTCCAGTTAATACTCTTCATATCATCATAAGGTTGATATTCTCTCATCCCCCTATATTCAAAAGGATCCTCCAAAAACTGCCGCTTGGTCTGCATAACACCATTCACCATTTGCAAAGAACGTAGAAACTCCCTGCTGTAAAATGGTTTCGGGTATACAAAAATGCCCTCGTCCATTTCCAAAGTAGTCATCAGCGTTGCATACATGAACAAATCATAGGAAATCAAATCCACGCAATCAATATGAAAATAGCCTCTTTTATCAGCAATAAACTTCAGGTTTCGGGTGATTTTCTCCCGCTTTCCGATACGAAATACATCATTTCTGTAATATTGGTCCGTCTTCTGAGAGGTAGCAGAACCTGGAAAACGCAAGCATCGGTTGGTCCGAAACTTCACATTAAACAACGGCAGGGGCAATCTTTTGTTATTGGTAATCACTTCCGTAAGGCAGCCTTCATCTCCTTCAAACATATCCGAAGGTTGAAACTTAAGCTCCACGTCCAGATTTTCCTTCCAGTAGCGAATGTAGACTTGCATCTGAAGCCAAAAGAACAAAAGCACCAAACCTGCTATGATAAATAATTGAATCATACACTAAAATCCTCTGTAGGTGTTTTGGTATTACTAATAATTCTCTTCACCATTTCTTCTGTTCCGCTTACACCATAGCCCAAAATCATACGATGAGCCAGTACCGGAACCGCTACTGCCTTTACATCATCGGGCACGCAGTAATCACGTCCGCTTAAATACGCATAAGCTTTTGCGCATTTCAAAAGAGCCAGACTGCCTCTGGGACTTACACCCAGAATAACCGCATCGCCTTCTCTGGTTTTTGCAACCAAATCCACAATATACTCCTGAATACACTTATGTACGAAAACCTTACTGCTTGCAAGCTTAGCCTCCTCCAGTTCTTCCCTGGTTACCACGCCCTCTAAGGTATCTAAAGGATCTGCCTCCATATATCTTTCCAAAACCATAAGCTCTTCTTCTCTCTCCAAGCTTCCCATGGACAATTTCATCATGAAACGGTCTAACTGTGCCTCCGGCAGAGGGAATGTACCTGCTGTCTCCACAGGGTTTTGCGTAGCAATTACAAAGAAAGGTGCATCAATGTTATAGGATACTCCATCGATGGTTGCCTGCTTTTCTTCCATACATTCTAGTAATCCTGCCTGAGTACGAGGTGTTGCACGGTTAATCTCATCTGCCAAAAGGATATTGGTGAAAATAGGTCCTTTTCTTAAAACAAAGGTATTGCTCTTTCTGTCAAAAATATTTAAGCCCGTAATATCCGTGGGCAATAAATCCGGTGTAAACTGAATACGGGAAAAATCAGCCTCCATGGTTTTTGCCAATGCCTTAGCCAGTTTGGTTTTGCCCGTTCCGGGTACATCCTCTAAAAGCACATGACCATCCGCCAGCATAGAGGTCAGAATCAATTTCATGATTTCCTCCTTGCCTACAATAACCTGTCCCATATTCTCTAACATTTTGTCTGCTAATTCTTTACCTTTCAAGTTCTTTACCCTCCTCTTTCAAAACATACCCTAATTATACAACCTTCCAATTCTTTACACTACGCATACAATGCTTTTCTTTCAGCATAATTTCAGCAATATCTTGGCAAATGCCTTTACCTCCGGTAATGCTGCAATTTCATAAATTCTTGCAGTACACACCAAAATATCCTGTTCAAAATAAACCATGCCCAGCTTGTGACAGCGCTCTATATTGTCAATGGGCTGTACTAAAAGTTCCACTTCTTCACGCTCATCCAATACCGCGCAATGACTATGGGTAACCAAATGATACCACTGGGGCGTAGAAAAGCTTTCACAGGGGAATTCCTCTTCAAACTGCTCTTTACCGGGAATATACAAACCAAGCGTACCCACAGGCACCTTCCGGTTCATACTCTCTGAAATGGAGCGGAACATGGGATAATTCCAAAAGTCTGTACAATAGGTTCCTTCCACGTCCTCTGGCTTCTGCTCTGGAATACATATTACATTTTCTCCCAAGGCTTTTAATTTCTTGGCTTCTTCCAAACCTTTCACAATTTTAGCCTTTTGCTCTCCACAAACGATTCTCTCTTCCGTAATACTTATCTCGACTTTAGGATATGCCCAAAGAGTATACCCATTCTCATACTCTGAATCCGCAATATGTAATTTCACCTGAAGCTTCTGTGCCTTAGTAAACTTAGGAACCGTAAATTGCACCGTTCCTACTAAATACACTCTTTCACTACTTATCGGAATATTCAACTCGCCTTCTGCGAGGATTTCCTCTCCGGCAACCACTGAATATACCAATTGTTTCCCGTGAAACACCTCCGGTTTAGTACTGGAAATCTTTACAGGAATATTGATTACTTCCCCTTCTTCTACTACAAAGCTCTCTATTTCACCTAAAATCACCACATCATTACAGAAGCTTCTCCACTCCTCTGCGGTGATCAGTCCTTTGGATTCCATCCATGCATTCAGTACACCTACAAGGGCTACACACTGCCCCGGAAAATCCTGCAAATCCAACAACTGAAAACCACTTAACTCCTTGGAGCGAAATGCTGCCTCCAGCTCTCTTTTATAACAATCTATGGCAAACTTGCCTGTCGCCTCAAAGAATTCCTTCCACTGCCCGTACAATCCCACAGCCTGCAAACGTTCTTTGTAAATCTCCAAATACAAAGGCTGTCCTACACCCTCGTAACGCTCCAATTCCTCAAAATCCGGAAAGAAGTCGTACTGACCGATCTCATGTGACACTATCGGCACCTGAGGAACCAAGGTGGTATCTCCCTCCACAGCTTTTACTTTCTTAGTACCTGTACCATACTGGATTTCAATCTCTTCACCGGTATTATCGGTTGTTACTACATTCGCCGGTGCGATTATTTCGTCATAATTATGTACCGTATTGGGCGCCTCCGTCTGAATATGCCCTTGAGGCGCATCACACATGGCATAGGAGCCTCGAAACAGTCTGTCCTGCGCCAAACGCACGCCACAGAACACATCCTCCTCCGGTAATACCACCGGGCAGAACTGGAAATTATTAGATCCCTGGGTATAAAAATGTCTGTCATCTACCTTCTTATAAGCTGCCAGAAAACCATTGATTCGCTCTGTATTTCCCCACAGCTCATTGCCCATGGAAAGCATCACAAAAGAAGGATGATTGCCAAAATCTCTCAAAATGCGGAAACCTTCTTCTATGAGATATTCCTGCTCCGAACCGTTATATTGCTCCTCTCCAGGTGCTGCAATGGTTCCCCAGAAGGGCAGCTCCGGCTCCATATACATTCCCAGCTCATCCGCTGCCGCAAACGCCGCCTCGGGAGGACAACAGGTGTGAAAACGGTAATGATTGATACCATACTCTTTTGCAGTGGACAATACTTTCTTCCACTCCTCCACAGTCATGGGTGCATAACCGGTATAAGGAAATACCAGACCATCATGCTTTCCACGCCAGAATACCTGCTTGTTATTAATGAGAAGCTTGCGACCATCATGAGACAAATCTCTAATACCAAAAGTTGCAGATACACTTTCTTCTCCAATTGTCACTGTAGCTTCAAGCAGGTTGGTATGATACTCGTCCCAAATTAAAGCTTCACCCTCTAAAGCAAATACCGTTTGCAGTCTTCCTTCTCTAAATTGACATTCCTCCAGACAAAGACATTCGCCATCCTTTCTGTGTATTTCCACCCGGGCTTTACCTGCTTGCAAACCTTGAATATCTGCAGTTATTTTCACTTCCTTAGGATTCCTTGCATACACCTGCAAATTTTCCGGATACACCTCATCCCGAATTTGAAGCTCTATTCTACCTAAAATACCATTCCAGTTAGTCTGGGTGTCCGGTGAAGTCATATGTCCCCCTTTGGTAGGGTAATCTGTATTGTTTACACGAATAGTCAGAGTATGGACCCCCGCCGTCAGTTTTCCGGTTAAATCATGTCTATGAAAACCGCACAGACTATTCTTAGTATTAAGTTCCTCCCCATCTATGTAAACCGTGGAAATACGGGTGCGTTCCAAAAATAATACTATGTTTTTCTCCTCCCATTCCGGCTTTATATCAATCTCCTTGGAATACCAGGCATACCCTTCAAAAGGATAATTCTCCGTCATATAAGAAGTGTTCGGCTCCTTATTCTCCTTACCTTTTTTTGCATGGGCAGTAGAATCCGGAAGACAAATGGTATCATTCCCCTTGGGTGGTTTCGCATATTCCTTTTTTTCATCTAAAAACAAATCCCAGGTTCCCTGTAAATCCACTTGAAACATGTGTTTTCCCTCCTAAAACATATTACTTTTAGCATATACCAATTACTGTTTTTGCACAAGAAAAAGTGGCACAATGCTTTCGCATTATGCCACCTAAAAATCATATAATCGTTTTATTCTTCTGCCGCAGCATCATCGGTTACAACACCGGTAATATCATCCTTCTTTGCACAGAAAGAACACAAACGGGTACGACCTTCAGCAATTGCCTGCTCAACAGTACCATATGTAAGGGAATCACTCTGGTTCAATGAAGAACAATCTTCATGAGTATGATATACCTTACCGAAAGGACTCCAGTATACATCGTCACTGATTGCTTCCATAGCTGCCTGCTGCTGTTCCTCTGAAACAGGATTCCAGTCGTAACTAGCCACACCACCGATTAACAAAGCGATAACTGCAACAACGGTTGCGATTGCCTTGGTCTTCTTGTCAGCTTCCTTGTTGGTTAAGGCTAAGATAACAAAAGGAATAAATGCCACTGCGCAAACAATAAGTCCCATGTTGTTCCATAACCAGAATTTCAACTTATTCTTCTCACTTGCAGGCTTAATGTGATTTGCCTTCTTCCACAACTGGGAACCGATAATTACGCAAATCAAATCCAATACAAGGAAAGCGATAATCTGGTATAAGCTGGGCATGAATTTCAAGTTAATCTTGCCGATAAGTACCATGAATGCCAATACTTCAAACACTAACGCTACTACCCATAAAATGATAGCGCCGGCACGCAAACCGCCTGCATTTCCTACGGGTGCTGCCGCTTTTTTCTTGCGTGAACCTGCTTGTACCTCTTCACCGGTATCAGCAGCTACAATTTTCTTTTTCTTAGGTTCTGCCATTTTATTTTCCTCCTCATTTTTTGTTTTAAAATAGCTACTTTTTATTATACCGAAAATTCCACATATAGCAAGTCTTTGCGACAAAAAAGTCAATTTTCTTGACTTCTATTTACATCTGTTTCATAATTGAAATAACAAAATAAATTTATGAATAGGAGAATGATATATGGATTTAACGA
Organism: Acetatifactor sp.; assembly: GCA_045537405.1. Lineage (GTDB taxonomy): Bacteria > Bacillota > Clostridia > Lachnospirales > Lachnospiraceae > Acetatifactor. Next base: position 36,602 of record JAZSPK010000022.1, on the reverse strand, counting down.
AACTCGCCGGCTCTTTATTAAGTTCTGACAGTATTGGTGGTTTAAGCGGTCTTACAGGTGCTTCTGACAAGGATGTTAGTAAGGTTTTGGCAAAGGCACTTCCCACCCTGTTAAGCGGTGCAAAGGATCAGGCAAAGGGCGAAGGAACTGCTAAAGGCTTCGCTACCGCACTCGCAGACCACGCTAAAGATGATACTGCTGATTTAAGCAAATTTATGGGTAAAGTAGATATGAAGGATGGTGCAAAAATTCTTGCACATCTGTTAGGTTCCGGCAAAGATGATGTGGTTGCTGATATCGCATCCGATACCGGTGTATCTCAGGCAAAAACCGACTCCATTCTTTCCGGTGCGGCACCTTTGCTTATGAGTCTTTTAGGACAGCAGGCTAAGGAAGAGGAAGAAACTGAAGAAGGTGTTGGTGGCCTGTTTGGTGCATTGCTTGACAATGTAGACATGGGAAGCTTATTAACCGGTCTTTTAACTGATAATTCTTCAAACACTTCTGACAAAAAGAAAAAGAAGAAGAAAGAAGCAGCCAAAGAAAATAACGGTGGCCTTTTAGGTAATTTGTTAAATATCTTAAAATAATGCAATACATACGAAATGCCTTCCGAAAATTATATTCGGAAGGCATTTTTTATACTCTATAAATATCGTTTAAAAAAATCACACTCATCATCATTACATTGTTTGCCATCTGCGCTTCTCATATCACAATGGAAAACATGTCCCAATTGGTTTTCCTGACTTCCGTAAAAACCATAAAAGAAAGGTACATTACATTCCGTCAGTTTCTTCGCCATAAGAAGAGCCTGGTATTTAAGAAAATCACCGGTAGAAGTCATAAGAAAGACTGGAGGATACTTCTGTGTTACAAAAGCTTCTACATTAACAAGCTTCATCTCCTCTTCAGTACCTTTCCCCGGCATATATTCCTCCATATTTTTTGAACCTGCATCCATCTGATACACACCACAATTCAGTGCAATAGCAGTGGGCACAAAACCTTGTGGAACATTAAATTCAAACTTGGAGGCATATTCTGTATTAGTACAAATACTTGCATATAAAGCCAAGATATGTGCTCCCGCCGAGTCTCCAACCGCAAATATATGTGCCGTATCCAAACCATATTCCTCAGCATGTTCCATAATCCAATTCATTACAAGATTTGTATCTTCTAAAGGTGCCGGGAATTTGTATTCCGGCGCCAAGCGATAGGTGAAATTCACTACTGCAAATCCACGCATGGCCAAATCCATGCAATAATACTGGTAGCGCTCTTTATCACCATAAACCCAGCCGCCACCATGTATGCTGACAATAACCGGCAACTTCTCACCTCTTGCATCAATTCTCCGATATACATCCAACACCTGCCATGCAGCATCCGCTCCATACTGTATATCATCAAACCGCTCTATTTCCTCCGGTGTGGTTAAACCCGCATCCCGAATATCGTCAAAAGCCTTGAACCTTGCTCTGATTTCCTCACTAAATGCCGACATTTTATACCCCTTTCTTAAATACCAATCCCCTAAACCACCTTATGCATTGGTTCTGGTTTTTGCAGTAATAATCCAAGGTGCCGGCTGCTGTTTGAAGGTGTTGTTGCTACCCAGCTTGGAAATAGAAATCTGAATGGTATCAATATCCGTAAGTCCCAATTCCTGCAAAGTACCCGAAATATTAGCTGCCACCTTAAAATCCAAAGTATAAATTACTACATTGATATTAGGATTCAATCCCACCAAAAAGTCAAGCTCCTGCTCAGTGCTGGCAGATGCCACCATAAATACCAGTGAAGGTACCGGACAATCCTTCATGGTTTCTGCATCAATATGGTCAATAATCTTAATATTATGTAAGTCAAAATGAGCTACATTATCCTCTAAAGTAGCACGGTCACGGCTACTGTATTCTACCGCAATAACAGAACCTTCCGGTGCCATAAGCGCCGCTTCAATGGCAATACTTTCTCCACCGATAACACAAATATCGTCCTGCGGATCCACCATCATCTTGTTCAAAATAACAGCACGGATTTCACTACCTACATACTGAATATTTCCTCGCTGGAACTTTTCGTTACTCAAACCGATTTTGGCGGTATTTCTGGCATTTGGATTAATAATTAACATACCTGCGGAGGCATTAATTCCACGGTCAATCATATCCTTTACCTGCTGGTGCAAAATCTCTCCGGTAGGTTCGGAGCCTTCGTTATACCATACCTCACATTCACCAAGGCCTGCATTCCAAAGACGATAGAATATATCCTTAATGCCCGCATTGGTAAAGACCATAGTGGTTTTGTGTGCCTCTACCGTAGGAATGACATTCTTATTCTTCTTGGTAATGTCAATCATCTTCACATGCTCCAGGTCCAAAGTAGTATTCTTGGCATAATACTGTAACCAGGATAAAATTACCTCATTTGTAAAAATTTGCTGTTCCATAAACAAGTCCTCCTTTAAGTTCCACATATTTTATTTTTGATAATTTCTGGTACTGCTACATGTAAAATATATAATCTGATACTTTTCTGCCACTTCTCTTAAGAATACGCTGCCGGCCAGTAATTTCTCATCATCCAGATTAATAAACGGGTCGTCCATTATGAGAATCGGCACTTCGTTTTCATACATAACATCCACCAACGCTACTCGCAAACAAATTCCCACCAAATCACGATAGCCGGTACTCAAGGTATTTACCTCTCTCTGCTTACCCAGCTCATCCACCGTCACATTGGTATTGGCATCCATATGAAAGCTCTTTTTCACATCGCCTGTAATCAGAGCAAAATACCTGCAAAAACGCTCCATAATGGGCTCCGCATATCTGGCGGTCAACGCCTCTTTAGCCAATCCCAGCTTTATTCTGGCCTTTAATACATAATTGTATTTTTTAAGCTCCGCTTCCTGTATCTGTTTCAGGCTTTCCAGCTTCAAACAATTCTCTTCCCATTCGTCATACTGTTCTTGCAAGGCTTCCAAATTTTTATTATAACCTAAAATGGCACTATGCACCTTTTCCATATCATCCGTAATCAAGCGGATTCTCTGATTCAAATCCTCTAAGGATGGCAAATTGTCCATTTGCGGAATTTCTTCCAGCTTACGCATATCCGTCTGCGCCTGGAAACGTTCCGTTTCCTCCTTGGCTTCACGGTAATTTCGAAATACTTCTCCGTATATATCAGCCTTTTCACAAATGGTATTCAGCTGCGCTAAAAGATTTTCCTCCGGAGTAAATCCATGCTCCTTCAAAAATTCCTTGATGCTCACTTTAAGCGGAACATACACATCCTCTGCCTGCCGGAAATTCTCACGTTTCTCCTTCAAAAGCAAATAGCGGCCTGCCTTATTTTTCAAAGCATACAACTCTTCCGTAAAGTTTGCCGGATTTGCCACAATGCCAAACTTGCGCAAATAACTGCCGATTTTGTCCGTAAGTCCGCGAATACGCTCCGCCACATTACTTTCTGCTTCCATTCGTGCTCTTTTCTGCAAGGATGCATATTCCAGACCATCCGATGCAATCTCCTGCAAATACCCCGATATACTATACTCATCAAAAGGCTTGTCATGCAAGCTTAGAAACTCTGCAATCTCCTCATCCACGGAAGCGATAAAAGCTTCCTCTTCTTCAATGTTTCTGGTAAGCTCTGCCACCTGAGGCGATACCTCCTCTGCGGAAGCCTTACCCAGCTTACGACAAAGCACAAAGGCAACACACAGAACTGCAATACTGACCGCACCTAAAATATCTCCAACCCACCACAGCCATAGATTTGCAAGCAATATAGCAGCTACGGCCAAAATCAAACCGATCGTCAAACAAGTATACGCCGGTCTCTTACGGCTGTTTTGTTGCTTTTCCTCCGAAAGCTTTAAGGATTTTAATGCCACCTGGCTGGAAGGCAGGGCCACTTTCTTGGCCATTCTGGCGTTCCATTTGCCAATCAGGGCATTTACATTTCCCTGCACCTTCATAAAATACGGTCGCAATTCTTCAAGACGGGCTCTTTCTACGGAGGTCATCTTTTCCTCGTTATACTGTTGATTTAAACGCTGAAGCTCAGATACCTTTTGAAACTGCTCTTCCAAATCCTTTTCATAAGGCACACCGGCGCCAAATACCACACGAAGCTTGTCGTAGTCACGACCTTCCTCCTCATATAACCGGTAGGTTTCCATACGTTCGTAATACCGCTCCATATTGGTACAATCCGTAATTCTGGCCTTTACATCCGCTGAAGTAGGCACTACACCGGGAAACTGCGCTGCCGCTTCCTTCACTTTTTCTGCCTTTGCAGAAACATTACCACACAACCTTTCCCATTCGGATTTCTTGGCTATAATCGTTTGAAGTCCCGCCACCTCCTGCTGTAACTTAGCGGTAGCGTCCATATCTTCTCGCAGAGCTTCATACAATTTTTCTTCCGTTTCCAATTGCTCCCGACACTGATCCATGCTCACGGATATTTGCCCGCCATCTGTCACCAATCGCTCCAAACGGGCAATTTCATCTCTTCTCTTGTTAATAGAACCGGTAGCACGACCGGGATTCATACCATTAATAAGGTCCGTCAATCTGGCATGCGCCGCATCAAAGCTGCTCAAATCATCGGTATTATCTGTAAGATTGCCAATCTTGGCATTGATATCATCCGTAGCCAATGTTTCACAATCGTTCTGCCCCATAAAAATGGTACGCATAAACGACTCTCTGTTAATCTGAAAAAGCTCCTCACCAATTTTCTTACTATAATCCGTAGAAATCAAATTGGTCTTTACTTCTCTGAGCTCAAACTCATCATTTACGTCCTTATCACGAAAAACGCGGGAAATACGATATTCCTTACCATTTACTTCAAAGATAAGCTGACCGCCGAACACACCGCCCTGCCAAGGCGCATAACGTTTCCGTTCGTTTTCTTCAAGGCTTCTCTTTCTATCGCCCTCCAAACCATAAAACATGGCTCTTACAAAGGCAGCAAAGGTACTCTTTCCCCAACCGTTTGCCTCACAGAGAGTGTTCAACCCATCTCCGAAATGCAAGGTACAATCATGGAGTTTGCCAAAATTTTCAATATGACAGGAAATAATCCTCATGATTATTGAACCTCCTCTCCGGCAATAGCCTGCAAGCCATATCGAATAATAACCTTTTTATCCTCCTCGGCAATGGCATTATCCTGCATCACCTGACGGACAAATTCTCCCTTTAAGGACATGTCCAACAAATAATCCTCTATCTCAACCTTTAGTGTAGTTTCATCATACACCTTCACAAAGAAGAAGTTCTGGCGAAATCCGGACAGAAAATAGGTCAAGTCCTTTTCACAGGACACATCCACCCCGCCCTTTAAAACAATCTTAAGTAGCGAATTTGCCTCGCAACCCATTTCTTTGATCACTGTCCGGGTTCTGTCCTGCATCTCTACGGTGGTGGTACAGTCCGTCACATCCACTTCCACGGTATATAACTTACGCTGAGCAAAGGGCACAAAGGTATGCGTTAAATGTCCGTTTTCCTCATCCACTTCAAGCAACACAAATCCATGCTCACCACACTCATCAAAGCCTCGTCCTTCCAGACAGCCCGGATAACAATATATTCCTCTGGCATCCAAATCCTCTTTCTTATAACCGTGAATATGTCCCAGGGCCAGATAATCAATACCTTTATTACGAAAAAGCTTTAAATTGATTATCTCCGCCTTGTCCTTCGCACCGCTTTCCGCCTCCTGCCCATGAAGCATAACAATATTAAACCTCTTGGCATCCGGCAAAAGACTCACATGAGCCGAACCCAAATTAGCCGCCGAAAGCTCGATTCCGGATATGGTAATCCGACCGTTCGCCTCTTCATAGGTGGTCCAGGAATCTTCAAAAAGCTTCAAATTCTCCGGTACCGCTTCCAAGCCTGTCAGGAAATTATCCTTGTCATGATTGCCCTTTAAATAATAAAAACGAATCTGCGGATTCCCTGTAATAGCATGCAATACCGCATTTCGCGCCGTTGCAGAAATATTCTTGGTATCAAACAAATCGCCGGCAATCAAAATTGCCTCCACCTGATTCTCAACCGCATAAGAAACCATACGCTCAAAGGTATGTAAAATCTCTCCGCGCCTGATTTTTGCACTCTCTTTTTCTAAATTGGCACTCATTTTTGCATCTAAATGCAAATCCGCACAATGAATTAGTTTCATGTAAATCCTCTTTCTATTATACTACAACCGTTTTTCATCGTCTCTATATTTCTGTGCAAATTCCTCTGCCGGCATGGGCTTAGCAAAAAAGTATCCCTGTATCAAATCACATTCCTGCTCGGTTAAGAAATCCACCTGTTCACGACTTTCAATACCTTCTGCCACAATCTTCATATCCAGTTTTTTAGCAAGATCAATTACTTCTGAAACAATAAGCTGTCCTCTCTCCTGCTCATCTACTCCACGGAAGAAATCTGCATCAATTTTTAATACGTCAATGTGCATTTCCTTCAACGAATTCAAAGACGAATAGCCTGCGCCGAAATCGTCCATGGACACACAGAAGCCGGAATCTCTAAGCTTCTTAACCGTATCTAGCAAAAGCTTCTTGTCATCAAAGAATGCACTTTCAGTAAGCTCCAATTCTATAACATCATGTGGCACATGATACTTATCTACAATAGCCGCAATGTGCTCCGCCAAATCACTTCTTGTAAAATGCGCTCTGGAGACATTTACGGAAATAGGCACAATCTTACGTCCCTGTGCAATCCACTTTGCCTGCAAAGCAGCCACTTCCTCCAGCATATAATCATCCAGCTTGGTAATAAAGCCATTCTTCTCCAAAATAGGAATAAACTTGTTAGGGGGAATAAATCCATCTTCAGGATGAATCCAGCGCACCAATGCTTCTGCACCTGCTAAGGTTTCTTTCTTTGTCTGTATCTTAGCCTGCAAATAAACCTGGAATTCCTTGTTGGTTAGCGCACGATCCAAATCATCCTCCACCTTACGTTCCCAGATTCTTTGATTATTCAATTCCACATCAAAGAAGGCAATCTTGTTTTCAGACTCTTCTCCCAGCATATCACAGGCAAGCATCGCATTGTTACAAAGCTGCTCAATATCCCTGTCACCCTTTTGGGTCAGATATACACCTACTCCATAATACAATTTAATATTGGGGGATACCGCATTTAATGCCGCTTCCATTGCTTCTATTCTTGTTACCGCGGTGTTTTTATCAACCCCTTTCAAAAGAAGGTCAAATTCTGCATTTTCACGATGCACCAAAAGTTCTCCGCGTCTCAGCTGTTTTTTCAGCGAAGCATAACATTTCTCAATCAAAACCTCGCCTTCTTTTACGCCAAAGCAAGTGCAGTAACTACGATATTTTCGCAACTTCAAGTGTATAATAGCATATCTGTTTTCCGATGCACTTCGTTTCTTTAATAAAGAATTACCCTTTTTCTCAAAGTACAGCCAGTTATAACCACCGGTCAATACATCTGTATAAAGAACCCTAGTAGTCTTACGCATAGCCACTATTAAGCTGATGGTGGAAACTAAATAGTAAATTACAAAAATAGTAACAATAACCGCTAGCAAAATAATACATATTATTACCGCCAATAAATCATAGGGAAGAAGCTTCACATTATTCAGAACATAAACCGTTCCGACTTTTGCCGGTGCCTCCACCCATACCTTCAACTGCGCCAGTGCTTTACTGTCAGAGACCTTAATGGTATCCATTTTAAAAACATCCGACCAATTCAGCTGAAAAAAATACTTCTCATTGATCTCAATATTATCTCCCTTTATGATAAAGGCATTATCCGGCGCATCTTCTATAATCACCCTAAGTTCATTATCCTCACCGTCTATAACTGTCACTTCATTCATAACATCCACGGAAGGATAGCGATTATCATAAGACCATATTGGCACAGCATCCTCACCTACTACAGCAATGCTTTCCACATACGTTTCCATCTCTACGTAAAACGCTAAAGAATCCTTGATTTTATCTAAATCCTCCGGAGTCTCTACTGTTTCAAAAAGACCTGCTACTTCCTCTAAATTTTCTACTGCCGAAAATACTTTATTCTTAAAGATGTCTCCGACCAAAAAAGCTACTACCGCCACCATAAGCGCTAAAGAACAAATGGATATCAAAATGAGTCCTACTATGGAAGGCCATATACGTTTTTTCTTAAGTTTCTTGATTCTTCTGTCCTTAGAATTATTCATTATAAGTTCCTCACATTTATTATAATCCGTATTTCTCTCTTATTTCTTCCGGAATCTTTCTCTCTTTGAAATAATACTCTCTGTCATGCTCTCCTATCTCGCGATAAACCTTGCAGGGATTACCAAAAGCAAGCACATTGGAAGGAATATCCTTGTTGACCAGACTACCTGCTCCTATGACTACATTGTCCCCTATGGTCACTCCCGGAACAATCACGCTTCCGGCTCCAATCCAGCAATTCTTACCAATATGAATGGGCATATTATACTGATATCCATCACTGCGTAGTTCAGGATTCAAAGGATGTCCTCCTGTGGCAAGCACCACATTGGGACCAAACATAGTGTAATCGCCTACATAGACATGGGTATCATCTACAACCGTCAAGTTAAAATTAGCATATACGGATTTGCCAAAATGACAATGAGCACCACCAAAATTTGCATGAAATGGTGGTTCAATATAGCAACCCTCTCCAATTTCCGCAAACATCTCCTTAAGAAGCTTCATGCGTTTCTCATACTCCGAAGGTCTGGTAGCATTAAAGTCATATAATCTCTCCAAGCAACTGAATTGTTCCTTCAAAATCTCCTCATCCCCGGGAAGATATAACTCACCGGTGTGCAATTTATCTTTTTCGCTCATAAATCTTGCTCTTCCTTTTCCGGACCATTCCAGCCCACCTTGCTATGCTCAAGCAGCCAGCTTAAGCCCAAAGTATTAGTAAATCTCTGTTTCTCCAATAATGCTTTGTTAATGGGCATTAATGCCTCATCAATCTCCGGACGACATGTCTCGTTAAACTGACCCCTTATGATTTCCAACACCTTCTTGACCTTTTGTAAGAAAAGTTCATCCATACTCTCCGGCGCCGTTAATTGCGTAAGGTACTGTTCTCTTAAATAGCAAATTTCGTCTCCCAACTCAATCATTAACGGGGTACGCTTACGTTTCTTGATATTCACAAAAATCAGGTTTTCTCGTAGGAATTTCCGCAAATGCGCCCGATAGTTTAGTAAAGTCCGTGAAGTCTTGTCGGGATCATAATAAAGTTTCCAAAGATTCAGCACCAAATCGCAGCGTACCGACACTTTCATCTGCTCTATCACCTCTTGGGCTGCATTTATCATATTCTTTTTTTGCTCTATCAGTTCTGTATTATGGCGCTCTATTTCCTCTAAAATACTCACCTGGGCATAGCACCTCAGTAACAACTGATACAATTCTCCATTCCACCTGACAAGCTCACTTCTGTCCATATTTGCCCCCAAAATCACCAATCAGAATCCCAGTCCGTTCCGCCGCTGTCCCAATCACTTCCCGAATCCCAATCATAATCATCATCCCAGTCATCCGAATCATCATAAGTATCCTCTACATACCAGATACTGTCCTCAAATCTTTTGCCATCGTGATCATAAATCCGGCACTCATCACAATCCTCTGAAGTAACCGCCTCCGGCACCTCGGCTTCACTTACATAACTCCAATCGTCGTTTTCGTCGTCATAATAGTACCAGGAAGAATTTTGATAATAATAGGTGTCGCCTCCATACTGATAATAGCCTCTGGAGGGGCCTGCATTTTGGGCAACCAACGAAAGAATCATTATTGCAGGGACTAAAACAATCGCACCATACAACCCTGCCATTTTTCCCCTTGTATTTGCCTTCTTTTGTTCCACGATATCCTCGACGCTGTCATGATACATGGTTTTGGCACTCTCGCTTTTTCTATCAGCTATCTCACCCTTTAACTTCTGATAAAGCTCGTTAACCGCATATGCCTCGTCCGTACCCTGATACCGAACAGCCCGTTCACCGTTTGACTTATTTTTATATACAACAAAATCCCCAAACTCATCCTGATAAATACCAAACGCCCGGGGCTCCCTGATATCTTTTCCAATAAAGAATCTGGTCACTTCTTCCGAAGGCAAATTCCTCGCTATGTACCATTCCTTCAGCTCTGCTATAGTTTTAGGTTGCTCCCCTGCAAAACGATGGACTCCATCCAATGTACCGCCACAATTAGGACATATTTCATTATTCTCATCTATTATACTGCCACAGTAATCACAAATAATTTTCATTCGTATTTCCTCCGAAAATGGATGCTGTATTAATTATATCACATTAATTGACGGAGGACATTCTTTTTTTGAATTCTGCCTTACCTTCTATTCCCGCTTGACTTTTGCAAAACCATATAATACTATTAATATAAAGAAATGTGGTTTTTCCCGTACAGCTTATGCTCAAGCGGTGTGCTACGTTTCTTTTTTGTCATTTAATTTATATTATTATTTTTATTCTGTTGATTTATTGCCCTCTGTTTGTTATACTATTAGTATGGTGCTACCAAAACGGTAAGCGGTTCGCCTTTTGCCAGAATGAGTACGTTCTGAGAACTTCCATATCTTAGGAGGGGATGCAGATGGAAAATAAGTGCAAAGGAAAAAAGATGTTAGAAACAATAGTTGGTATTGTGGGTATTGTAGTATCGATTATCAGCATCATCGTTACGCTATGCAGTATCATACAAACCGCAAAGAAACATAGACATCAAAAAAGCAACCGCTCCACCGACCAAGGCTGAGGTTGCTGATTTGATGTAACTATTAACCAAGGCGAACCGTTGCTGTACGGTAGCACCTTTATTTATACGAATTTTAACATATTATTTCTATTTTGTCAACACGTTCCAGCTCACCGCGCCATCCACAAAATCACCTTCCATGCTTCTCCACTCCTACGCAGCTAACTTTCCTAATCTCCCACTGTCCCCCCACCCCCTCCCACATAAAAAATCGCCTGCTAGCACGCATTTTTCACGCACAAGCAGACGAGTGAACTGTAACTAATAAAATATCTCTTTATATGCCCCCTTCTCCTTATTCTTCAGGAAAATTTCGAATACAGCCTGTAAAGCATCCTCATCTTCCACATTAAGAAAGGTCTCTTCCTCTTCATCCTCGCTCTCTTCTACTTCCAGAATTACGACTTCTTCAGCCGTCGGGTCGGATTCAATTAACACAATGTAGGTTTTATCCTCATACATAATGTAATCAATGAAATCAAAACATACGTCATTCCCGTTTTCATCACTTAAAACAATAAACTCTCCCATATCACATACCGTCCTTTCCGAAAAATTGATAATCTAGAGCGCGTCCCAGTAGAGTATTTAAGGTGCCGGGGACCATATTCAAATTACTGTATTTATTCAATCCCGCTTACACCCTCACACTTAGGAATCGTACTGATACTTCCATCCTCATTATACGTAAATTCCGCCACGCACACACTTCTATGGAACAAACTTCCTCCCGGAAGCTCTCCCGTATGATAGAACAGATAAGAATGTCCCTTGAAATCTGCGATTCCGGGATGGTTGGTGAAAACGCCGCCCTCTTCGGTCATGAGCACACCGCCGTAAACCCAGGGACCAGTAGGTGATACGGAGGTAGAATACGCCAAATGCTCATCCTTTTTGCCTTCACCAAATGCCGCATAAACCATATAATACAGGCCGTTTCTCTTGTAGAACCAAGGACCTTCTCCGTAGGTAGTACCTGTGAAATGGCTACCCTTTGCGAAGGATTCCTCTGTCATAGGAATCTTCACAACGCCCACTTCCTGATTGTAGGAAATCATATCCTCATTCAAAAGCACATAGCGAAGCTCCGGGTTCCCGAAGTAAAGGTATGCCTGGCCGTCATCATCGATGAATACGGTGGGGTCGATATCGTTCCAGTCGCCCTCATCTACCAGAGGATATCCCAAATCCTTGAAGGGTCCGGTCGGGCTGTCGGAAACACCCACTGCAATGGCCATTCCACCATTGGTTTTATGTACAGGGCAGTACAAATAGAACTTTCCGTTACGTTCTACTGCCTGGGGTGCCCAAGCTCTGTCGTCCGCCCATTCAATATCATCCAAGGAGAAAATCTTGCCGTGGTCGGTCCAATTTACCATATCCTTGGTCGAATAGCATCTCCAGTCAAGCATGGTATAGAAATCATTGATGAGCTCATCCTCATCGTGTGTTACATAAAGATACAGGGTGTCCCCGTACACCATAGGTGCTGGGTCCGCTGTGTAAATATCCTTAATAATTGGGTTGGTACAAAAATTCTTGTTTTCCATAAGTATCTCCTCCCTTAATTTGCATTTACTTCTCTGCTGTTTTGCTCCATGATATAACTCAGTTTATACTTACCTTCTTCATCCTCTGAGTAGAAAGCAGTGGTGGTACCCTCACGATAGGAGGTTCCTTCCGCATTGTGCAGCTGCTTGAAATTATAATCTACACAAAGATAATCATCCTCACCGTAATACATTCTCACAATTCGTACTACTACTCTTTCCGGCTGTACTTCTGAACAAGGTTCATAAGTTAACACATTACCGTCAATGGTAGCCATTTCCGGAATATTATCCGGGTGTATCCTATCAGAAGTCATTGGAGAAAAAAGTCTGTTCAGCTCATCGATATCATAAGAATGATCTGTTCCTTCGATAGGTTCGTAAACGTCTTTAAGCACCGGTTCGTACCAAAGAATTTCCAAACCATTGGTAAGGAATTTCTGGTTCATTCTTAAACGTGTATATTCTCCTGCTCTAACAGACAACTGCAACTCTTCAAAGGTTACTCCTCCTCTAAATAGACTTGAAACTTCCTCCTCTGAAATCAATTTATCAGGGTCCACCTCGTCCAGTTCAATAATGGGTTCTGCAGGCAGAGTAACGGGTGTTACTGGTTGGGCCACTCCCTCCGGCAATCCGAAGAAATAGTAACAATCATTTGTCAATGGCAAAAAGTCTTCCACATCCATTTTGCCTACTGCTTCTAAATCCTCCAAACTAAATACGATCAAAGATACATACCAGCCATCCTCAACTTCCTTGTAATAACGGTAGGTATAACTTACCTCCCCGGTAGAGAATTCTGCCGCACTTACAACCGTCAAAATCTCGTCTCCGTCATCATTTGTGTAGGTATCATTACTTTTCAGGTAATCACCACTCTTTAAGTACTCTGTATTTTCATCGATTTCCGCTTTGGTCTCGTACCAATAGCGAACGCTGATACCGTCTCTTACCATTTCATCAACGGGTACACCACCAATATCACTTAATGCATATTCCCACTCAACCAATTCCTTTACATACACATTGGATATTCTGCCCTGCTCTGAATGTCCTATTTGGAAAACAGGCACATCATTGTATTGTAATTGTTTATCTACAACCACAAAACCATCCTCGGTTACTGTAGCAATCTGTCCCTCTTCAATCTCTTTCGTTTCATCTCCACAGGTAATTTCAACCACACCGTCCGTAACTTCCACGAAGGTGGTCTTGTTCTCCTTTGAATAGCTTACTTCAAAAGTAGTTCCTCTTACACTCAAGCTCGTATTAGGCGTTTCTACTTCTACAAAAGATTTATCGTTCAGCTTATTTTCGATTTCTATCAGGGAAGTACCATACTTTAACTTAATCTTAAGCAATCCCTTCCTCTCATTTCCCTGGGAAATAATCTCAAAGCTGGTATTTTCCTGGGCTAAAATATGCTTGTCCGAATCTACGAGAAGCTCCACCAAACCATCTTCTCCTGTTGTAATACTATCCTCGGACTTTAAATTCATTCCTTCTGCAATCTCTTTTTCTTCAGAGTTTCTTTCGAATGTTACATCCCCTTCAAACTCATCCACCTTTATTACGCGGTGTCCACCACCTAACACCAGGATAAGCACAACCACTATTGCGACCAGCGCCACGCCAATTCCGGCAAACAAAACAATTTTCTTCCCTTTTTTCACTTTTTCTCCTCCAGAATATATGTATTCGTAATCCCCAAAATATTCTATACTATTTTACCAATATAAACAATCCTTATATTTCAATCACCATGCCCGAATGCATGACTTCCACCTTGTCACCAAGTTGCTCTTTTAATATTTCGCAGGCTCTCTCTCCGGTACAATGTCCGGTAATAATTCGCTCTATCTCCAATTCTTTCAAGGTATTGGCAAACTCCAAAACCTCTTCCTCCGGGTACTTGGACAAATGAAATCCTCCGATATAAGCATAAATCTTACCCTCTTTTTCACATTCCAACACTTCCCTGATAATATTGGCCGGAGCGCCGTGAGAACAGCTGTTAAAAAACACAAGCCCCCTTTGTGTCTTTATCACAAAAGACTGCTCATGAGCAAAATCATCTGGAACTACCTTTCCACCTTCCAACTTATATAGCTTTGCCTTTTCACCGATGGTTGCAAGATTCTTCGTATTGTGCGGAATCAGCACCATGTCCTCTTCTTCTATGCGCGCATAATCCTCATGCACAAAAACAATGCGTTCCTGATACTGCTCAAGCATGCCTTTTTTCGGCCCAATGTACTTTAATTCCTCACCATGCTTGGAAAAGTATGTTTCACTCGTACCTTCTCGCACATACAGTTTAGCTTCTTTGTTTATTTCAAAGAATGTATCAAACCCATCCGCATGATCATAATGGGAATGGGAAAGCACTGCAAAATCCACACTTTTCAGGTCCACACCTAAAGTAAGCGCATTCTCGGCAAACAAAGGACTTTTCCCCGCATCCAGCAATATTTTATACTCATCCTTTTCGATAAACAGGGACAGACCATGTTCTCCCTGACAATTACCACAGCCGGTATTTTCCGCCAAAACCGTAATTTTCATTCTTACCGTCTCCTTAATACAGAATCCCTTCCATTTTATTGTAGTTGTTACATATTGCTATTTCAAGTCATTTAGTGCTTTCCCTTACTGTTTTCAAGAAATTTTATTGCAAAAGTATCCTCAAAATGTTATGTTATATCTATTGAAATTACGAGAAAAGAGGCCAATTAGATGTACCAAATTATGACTTCTGACGAAGCAATCAACTTAATCAAAGATGGTGATGTAATCTGCGTAAATTCCTTCTTGGGAATTGAAAACCCTGTAGCATTGCATGAGGCCATTTACAAAAAATATAAAGCCACCGGTTCCCCCAAGCACTTAACCATGGTTTCCAGTGCCGGCTTTGGGGTCTGGGATGAAAACGGCAATGCAGAAGGGTATATAAAAGACGGTGCCGTGGATAAAATCATCTGCGGTCATTTCGGCGCCATGTTCAGCACCAAGCGACTGGTTTTGGAGGACCGTTTTGAAGCCTACAATCTGCCATTGGGTTGTATTTCCCACGCCATTCGTGCACAGGCAGGTGGTATCCCCGGTGCCCTTTCCAAAGTTGGTTTGGATATTTTCGTAGATCCTTTAGTGGATGGTCCCGGCATTAATAATATTTCCCATGATGATTCCTTGGTGAAACATGTGGACGTGGATGGAGAAGAATTTTTATATTACAAGCTCCCCAAGATTGACGTAGCCTTGATTAAGGGAACGGTTTCGGACTACAAAGGCAATATTACCTTCGATGACATGTATATGTCCGGTGATGCCCTTTCCATCTGCCAGGCAACCAAAGCCAATGGCGGTAAGGTAATCGTACAGGTAGACCGTATTGTAAACAGCCCTTCCAGACCTAGAAATACCATTATTCCGGGCTGTTTGGTGGATGCTATTGTTATGGTGAAACCCCAGCCTCGCCACGCTGCCTTCGAATCCCTCACCGGTAGCTTTGAGATTCCTTATTCTCAATGGACGGACTGGAGTGAAATGTTAGAAAGCCGCACCTCTACCAAAAGTGTGGTAAATATCCCCGGCAATATTATCGGCAAACGTGCTGCTATGGAATTAAAAGAAAATGATATCGTCAATATCGGTGTGGGTATTCCCGAAACCGTTACCAAATACGCCCGCGAAAGCGGTATCTTAGACAAAGTAACTTTAACTGTAGAATCCGGTGGCGTAGGCGGCTTCCCTGCCTCCGGCAAGGTGTTCGGCGCAGTTATTGGTGCTGATGCCGTATATGATATGGCCAACCAGTTTGACTTATACAATAACGGCGGTCTGGACATTTGCTTCATGGGCGGAATCGAAGTCGACAAGCACGGCAATGTAAACGCCCATCGCGGTCCCGGAGCCTTTGCAGGAATCGGCGGATTCGCCAATATTACAGCCAAAACCGGTACCGTAGTCTTCTGTCTCACCTTTAATACCAAAGGACTGGATGTGGACGAAAACGATGGAAAAATAACTATAAAAAATAATGGCTCTCTCCCTAAATTCGTGGACAAAGTTACCGGTATCAGCTTTTCCGCCAAACGTGCCCGTACCAACGGACAGAAGGTGCTCTATGTCACTGAACGTTGTGTATTTGAACTAGGTGAAAAAGGACTACGATTGATTGAGATATATCCCGGTGTAGATATGCATAGTGATATTTTAGATTTGTTACCTTTCGAAGTGGAAATTGATCCGTTGTTACAGTATTAAAAACATAAAAAGTCTCAGAACACCCTGTTCTGAGACTTTACTTATATTTCTGCAGTAATCTAATCTTTCTTCTTCACCGGTCGCACATACTTCCAAAATCGTTTACAATCATGATAAAAGTAAAACACTCTGCCTTGGGTAGTATCTAATTCGTACCCTGAAGAAGCATAATCAAAATTTTTCATAGCTTCTTCAATCTTTTGCTCTACCATTTGATTCTGTGTGGAAAAATCGAATGGACCATGCTCAAAAACAAGATAAGTTCCTTCCTCCACATCCATAAGCTGCATCTGCTCCGGTACTTCCCCTGCATAATCAGCAGGCAATCTCACACCATAACTTTCCGCCAGTGGAATCCCCCAACTGCAAATTCTTCCGGAGGGTTCATTAATAAATGCCATCACCTGACCGCTACCGCTATCCGGCTCATCACCACCAATATCATCCAGCTTCTGCGGTATGCTATGTAGTAGTCCGCAAATCGTTTCGCAATCCTGCCCTGGAATCAGACTTTGCTTCTGCCAAAAGTCCCAATACCCAATACTTTCATAGTTTCGGATGTGCAAAAACTTATGCGCCGGTATGGTCACAAAATAAATCTTTACATCACCTGTAGTACTCTCCATACTTATGCCTCCATTCCCCATTAAATAGCAATCGAAAGGTTTCAGCACGGTACGAAGCACCACCGGCACCGGATGCATCCTGTACTCCCTAGGCGATACTCCATAGTTCTTTTTAAAGGCTCTGGAAAATGCTTCATGAGAAGAAAAACCATAATCCAAAGCAATCTCAAGCAATCCCCTGTCCGTATCACGCACTTCCTTTATGGCCAGTGCCAGACTTCTCTGCCCCATGTACTCTCTAAGGCTCATACCCGACACTTCCCGAAACTTTCTGGAAACATAAAATTCTGAGAAACCAAGCTTTTTCGCAAGGGCTGACAAAGTTAATGCCTCATCCTCTTTCCGCTTGATACATTCATCAATCTCTAGTATTAATACTTGTATTTGCTTCTGCCATTCGTCCATTTGCCTGCCACCTTTCCTTTGCTTTAGGGTTAGTATAGCATAGTTTTCTGCGGCACACTTGATTTTAATTGCGGAATATAGTATTTTAACAATTCTCTTTCACCCACTTGGCAACATAATCTGCCACTTCTTCGACCGCTTTCCCACTGATATCAAAGGTTTCAAAGAATGTATCACCGTGATGGTCATGGGTTCTAAAATACTCGTTATAATCCACAGATCCCTGAATCCAGTTTTCATCCGTAATACCTCTGCCTTCTCTCATACGCTTTCTAAGGAGTTCTTCCTCACAAGTCAGTGCCAGGCACTTCACATCTGAGAAGAACCGTCTGCAATATACTTTATGTAGCTTGTCCAAATTTCCTGCCATAGTCCATAGTACCGGACGGCCGCTCTGTATGATATTCATGGAAAGCTGTTCAATCAAATCCACCCACGCAAAGTGTTCCTCTTCCGTTTGCGGATTCAACCTTGCATAAAAAATATCCGCGTCGAGTACCACAAAGTCCACCTTCTTCTGCTGAAGCATCTGCGCTGTAGTAGTCTTTCCCACACCACTGCAACCGGTCAGGATAAACAAGGGCAAGGTTCTCTTTTCCCAAGTGTGTCCGCACCTAGGGCATCGAACCGTATTCCCGTCAACTTCCTTATCCCAATTATAATTTCCACATTTTATACAAATTCCAATCATAACGTTTCCTCCAAAATCTTCTCTACTGTTTTCCTGTTCTCTTCGCCGGTAGTCCATACTACCGCCCAGACCTTTTCTACACCCAGCTGACGATAAGTTTCCAGCCGATGTCTCCCGTCATCTACCTGAAATCTTCCGTAAACATATTCCACAATAAGCGGCGGCGCATCCCAACCGTCTGCCAAACTTTCTTTCATCCTGTCCACCACCCAAAAAAAGTACTGGATATCATTTACTGCATGTAAATACTCCGGTGCCCCTGCTTTTACATCCGAAAGCAAAGTAATCGGTATTTCCAGCAATCCGAAATAATGTCGCTCTTCTTTCAGAAGTCCCTCCGCCAGTGCCAGATTCTTTCCGTCTACCCGCAGAAAATCCTGTAGCCACTCATCTATTCTTCCATCCTTGTCGTACATCTTTGCCAAAGACAATGTACCATAAATCATATTAACCTCCTAATTCTTACGCTGTCGTACCACCTCGTACATCATAATGGACGCTGCGCAGCTCACATTAAAGGATGAAGCCGTACCCGACTCCGCCATGGGAATGGTGCAAAGCTCATCGCACATCTCCTTATATGCATAACTCAATCCCTTTGTTTCATTTCCTATAAAAAGCAATAAGGGGCAAGAAAAATCCATTTCATAAATTGCTTTTTGCTGGTGTGCAGTAGAACCATACAAACGAAACGCTCCATACTGTTCCTTCATGAAATCAATCCAAGCCTGTAACTCTTTTGTTTCTTCCACCCTTACTACCGGTAGCGAAAAGAAGGATCCCATAGAAGCCGCAATCACCTCAGGGTCATACAAATCCACTCCATGTCCCGTCATAATAAGCCCATCCACACCAAGCGCGTCGCAAGAGCGTATAATGGAACCCAGATTGCCTTTATTAGATGGTCGATCGAACAGTACAAAGAAGGGAATTTCCGATGCTTTTAGCTCAACAAGCTTTCTCTCCTTACGTTCCACAATAGCCATTAATTCAGAAACATCTTCCTTACCACTTAATTCTTCCATTAACTCCCTGGAAAAGCAATAGTTTTCTTTAGTTTTTACCGTAGCAATCAAATCCTGCGCCCACTCAGAAAGCTCTCCTTCTTTACAAAGAAACGCCTTTATCTTCCAACCATTCTTAACCGCTTCATTGATATTCCGTACACCTTCCACCACAAATTCACGGTACATACTCCTCTTTTTTCGATTCTTTTGCAAAACCTGAATATGCTGAAATATATTATTTCTTACCGTAACCCTAATCACCTTGCCACACCACCTTAACAAATACCGACTACTCAAAACTGAATAGCTCCTTAAATAAATATGACACAGAAGTCCATCCGTCCTTCTGTGCCACAATATTTTACCATAGGATTACGCGCCCTCTTATACCGACTTTACTTTAAAACAAACTCGGTATAAGGTGCGTATTTGCTTACAAAATCATCATAATCCTCTTTCTTGGTAGTCCACATAATCACCGGGAAATAAGTAACTTCCTCCCGTAACAAAGCTTCAAACAACGGATTATTACAATTGATTTCAAACTCGCCTCCTGCATAGCCCACAATTACAGGCGGCAGTATCTCCTCCTTTTGAATCTTTTCTCTCCATGCATTTACTTTATCTTCAAATACCACAGGATGTACCTGCCACTTAATCCCCTCTTCCGGTCCGCTGCTTCGCACAAACATAGAAAGAGGCATAGCCAAAGGTCCCAAATAGTATCGATTCTCTAAATACAACCCATCAGAAAATGCTTTGTTTTTACGTTCAAACAAAAGGTAAGTATGAATCCACTCCTCCAACATATTTTGATCGTTGTATTCCTTGGCTGATTGTACCCCCGGTGAAAATTGCAGTTCTTCTCTTCCCCGCTTCTCATACACAATCTTCTTTATAGTATCCTTGGACAAAGCATACTCCTGCGCCAATTCTTCCACCGATACCCCATACAAAAACTTATTCTGTATCATTCGATTCCGCTTTTTGTAATACTGCTTCTGTCCGGACACTTCGCCCCAGCGCTTCTCTTTTTCTTCCGCAAGGGGCACATACAACAAATTCCCTCCGGCATACTTCTGTATTTCCCGAAAAAGCTCCGGTGGAAGTATATCTTTAGCATTTACATAATTCATGTGTTTTTCTTCCAAACCTCCTCAAACAGCCCCTTGGTCCAATGATACTGTCCATCGTCTTCATACTCCCGATAAAAAACTTCCGTCATCATGGTCAGGTACAACAACACATCATACCAGAAGATTCTTCTAAGCTCCGCCTCAGAAAGTTCCTCTACACCAAAACCTTCCAAAAGCTGCGGATTTCTCTTATGGTGCCTGAAAGGCTCATCCATAAGGGCTTCACCCCACATAGCTCTTTCCCAGTCAATAATTCCTGTGATGGTATCGTCCTTGATAAAAATATTACCTTCCCACATATCCCAGTGCACCAAGGAAGGTTTTTTCACTTCCTCAAAGCAAACCTTATCTTTCTCAAGTGCCCCAAGCACATCTTCTCGGGATAAACCAATTTCTACGCTTCTCCGTTCTGCATCCTGTAAAACATTACGAATCAGGTAATAAATGAATTCATACAAAGATTCAAATTGATGGTCTGCATCTCCCAACATACCGAACTTTTCACCGGTTACTTCTTTGAGTTTTCTCTGTATTACGCCCACTTCCGTGCGTAGCCCTGCCTTTGCTTCCTCGCTCAAACTTTCATATACCGTATACCAATTCACACCCTCCATACTCTCCATGAAAAAGTAATCCCCTTCACAAAGCGTTTTAGAAGTATCATAAAAGTACACTTCCGGCACCTTGATATCCGTATATTTCGCCACTAATTGCAAAGCCTTTACCTCTGCATCCATCAGATTACATTCATTAGTCAAGAAACCGTTCTTTATGGGTGAAGCAATCTTCAGAATGGTCTGAAAACCATCTTCATAAGTAAGCTTATACGCCACATTGCACATGCCTTCCGTCAGTTCAACTATCTGCGGTATTCCCCTTTGTGGAAACGCCGCCTCTGCCATACGAATAATATTTTCTTGAGTTTGCTTACATTTCGTAATTCCCACGTGCATCCTCCTAATAACAAATATACCTTAACTTACACTGCCCATATACCGCCGCCTACTTAAGCTCCGTATTTAACCCAAGGGCCTTTACAATATCCATATCCAGATCCTCCGGGAACTTCCACTCCGGTCTACCCTTTCCAAACTGACTCATATCAAACTTATAAATTCCGAAACCTCCGTAATAATCCCAGCTGGTGCGGGCAATTCCTCTATCTTCCAAAAGATTGGTAACGATCTCATACCAATTCACTCTTTCTTCATGCTTGATGAACGGTGCAAAACAACCGAACTCACCGCAGAATACCGGACTCTTACGCTCCAGACTAAACTCTACATATTGGTCAAAGAATGCCTCTACCGCTTCTACAGTGCCCTGCTTGGGATAGCTCTCAAATTTCTCTCGTTCCATTTCCGTAGGATTTTCCGGAAGGGCTGGCATACGCTGCGAGTCATAAGGGAAAGGAATATTAATCACTCTTTCCATATGTGCCCAAGGTGCGCCCTGATGAGTAAAGGTATGAGGATCATAGAAATGGAAGGTATAAATCAACTTATCATCCTGAAAATCAGGCAAGGTTTTCATAGCCGCCAAACTATTCCAGTCCGCTCCTCCCGCAATAATATAATGCTTTTTATCAATGCTTCGTACCATCTGAAATACACGCAGAATAATTTCGTTCCAAAGTGGAATATCAATGCCATGAGGCTCATTCATAAGCTCATAAACAATATACTCCGATGCATCCTTATATCGCTCTGCCAACTGCTTCCAAATAGGAGTCAGTACATTTTCCACATCAACAGAAGTAACCGAATCCGCATGTGTATTATTATGAAAATCGAAGATTACATAAATCTGCAACTCTTCTGCCCATACTGCAACCTTATCCAATATATCAAATATTTTTAACGGAATCGTATAATCAGCGATGCCCTCACAAATACGTTCAAAATGAATAGGCAAGCGAACCACGTCACACCCCAACCTTTTCACATTCATAAAATCCTGCTTTGAAAAAAGCTGCGCATCAATCTGCTCTGCGGTTCTGTACTCCAGCCAATTCGTAAAATTTACCCCCTTGGTAAAAGGTGCCGGAATTGCTTTTGTAATACCCATAATGTATTCTCCTTCTCTATTGTTCTTATTATACCCTTTTTATCATGGCTTCCACTTCTTCCATAGTGGGCGGATTTAAAGGCAACGGGAATCTGGAAATAGCAATGGCCGAGCATGCACTTGCAAAGCGTACTATTTCATCATCCGTCATCCCCTTAAGTATACCATAAACACAGCCCGCCTTAAAGGTATCCCCTGCTCCCAAAGTACTCTTAACCTCCACCTCAAAAGGCTTCATTCGCTTCATGGGCTGCCCTTTTCTACCGTACAGCATGTCCTTCTCCCCGGAAGTAATAATCACCAGTCCATCGGTGGTTTCTACCAGCTTTTCAAAGATTTCTTCCATGCTGTAACCTTCCTCCAGATAAGCATGGGTACATTCCTTGGATACCACATTCACAGCGCAGTTCTGATGCAAATAAGTATCATGTCTGCTGTCAATAGTCACATAAGGCTTCTTATGCTTTACACAAAGCTCTGCTGCCGCCTGGGTTTCCTCCATAAAGTATGGATCGATTCCTGCCACCTTACAGCCTGCTATATCCTCTTCCTTGGGCATATTCCAACGCTTCTCACCACTTTCATAAAGAGTCTGAAAAAATCCCATAGGAGAACGCACCAGTCCCGCAATCACCACGTAATCCATCAACCCGTCATACTCCGGGTCAAAATAAAGAGAAGACAAATCCACGCTCTTGTCCTTATAAAATTCCTTTAATAACGGCGCCACCTGTGTGCCGATATGCGTACCATCCATCTTTACCTGTGCACCTAAAGATGCCAAGACCGTAGTTGCTGTACCGGTTTCACCACCAGGTAAGAAGTACTTCGCCTTAATCTCCGCATACTCATCCGGTTGCACAAATTCCCCTTTCAATAAAAAGGAATGTGTTCCTAAAATCTGTCCGTGCAAATAAACCTCATACCCCATAGATACCCTCCTAGTTGTTTTTATTTAATCAAAAGTTCCAGCTCCACAGGTTTTATCCCCTCTGCCCGTACCTTAACAATGACGCTACCACTTTTATAACCGGAACGAATAATTGCCATGGCCCTACCTCTGTAACTCACTGTACAAGCATTTGTATAATCTTCATCCGTTATCGGATTACCGGAGCCAAAACCGGCAAGTACCGCACAACCTTCTACTTCTACCTGTAAAGGAACCGATGCATCCGGCACCAAACGTCCGTCCTTATCTAACAATTCTATTTCCACATAGATAAGGTCATGTCCGTTAGCCTTCATCTCCAACTTTTCCGGAATCAAAGAAATCTCTGCCGGTTCTCCGGAAGTCACCAGCATTTCCCTACTGATTTCCTTACCGCCACAATAACTAACCGCCTCCACCTTCCCAGGCTCATAAACTGTTTCAAAGTGTACAGAATGGGGCATTGGTCGTTCCATACAGACCTGCTTTCTTCCAATGGACTTTCCATTTACAAACACTTCCACTTCTTCCGCATTGGAATAAACCACCAACTCTATCGGTGCACCTTCATAACCGGCGTAATTCCAGCTGGAAAGAACTGCCGGAAAGCCCCACATGGTCATCATCTCAACCTTTCCAAAGGTATCCGGATGCATGGAATATAAATAGGTCTTATCGCTTCCCCATACAACACTTCTGTAAGCTCCCTGTGGAAGCATATATCCCGTAATATCAAAATCCGCATCATTGGCCGTTCTCCAAGGAAACGGAGAACCTGACGGCGGCATCAACGACCAGGACCCTTTTTGTACTAAAGGATCCTCTTCCCTCACATAGACAGCCTTTCCTATTCCTGCTTCTCCCAAGTAATCCCAGGCCGTCCAAGTAAAATCACCGATAACATAAGGAAGACGTTCTACCCAAGGCCAGCGATAACCAATTTCCTTGGCAAAATTCTCCGAACCCAGAATGACTCTTTCCGGAAACATTTCATGGTCACGCTCATAATTGTCTTCCATGTAGTTATATCCCACAATATCTAATCCATTGGTAAAAGGCTCCGTAATGTTCTCCCACATAACAGAATACTGCTCCTCCGCAGCATTCTGCTCCTGACAATGTCCTGTTGCCAGTGCATCATCCAAGCCACTCCAAAGCGTGCAGATTCCATTGCTGACAGGTCTGGTTCCATCCAGCTTATGAATGGTTTCAGCAAGCTGCGTAGCTACTGTATAACCGTTTCCCAGTCCTCCTCTTTCCGGAATTTCATTTCCGATAGACCAAATAATAACGGAAGGATGTGCCCGGTCTCTTCTCACAAAAGCGGTAAGGTCCTTTTCCCAATGGCTTTCAAAAAACTGGCTGTAATCTCCGGCACGCTTTCCTATTCCCCAAGCATCAAAGGCTTCGTCAAACACATACATTCCCAGTCTGTCACAAGCTTCAATAAGCGCGGCCGATGGGGGATTATGAGCCGTTCGGATGGCGTTAAAGCCTACTTCCTTCAGTTTTCGCACCTTTCGTGCTTCAATCTCATAAAAGCTTACCGCACCCAATAATCCATTATCATGATGTAGACAACCGCCTTTTAATTTTACTTCTTTGCCATTAATTCGAAGACCGCGAATCGCATCTGCCGTAATAGTACGAACACCAAACAACGTTACCCCCTCATCAATGGTAGTAACCCGGGATTTCTCCAAGTGTGTACGATATACTCCTAAATCTTTTACCAAAACCTTGACCTGATATAAATTAGGATTCTCTGTGTCCCAGAGCTTCGGATTTCTCAAATTAATTGCAATTCTTGCCGTCTCTTTTTTACCCGAATTAATCTGGATAACTCGTTTCGTTTTGGTAAGAATATCTTCCTTACCCTCTTCGGAAATAAGCACAGTTACCTCTGCCAATCGGTTTTCCAAGGTGGCATTTTCCACCTCCACCTGTGCCTCCAGAAAGGCGTATCCGTCGGCCACTTCCTTTGTATATACAAATATTCCATCCGGAACAATATGTACTCTTGGACCGTGACAGAGCTTAACTCCACGAAACAAGCCCGAGCCTGTATACCAACGGGAATTGGGTTGCATGCTGGTATTGGTGTTAATGGTGATACGATTTTCTTCACCAAATGTCACATATCCTGTTAAATCAATATAAAAAGGTGCATAACCATAATTTTGAAGGCCGACCTTGCAACCATTAATATCAATCGTTGCATTCATCATGACTCCATCGAATTGTAATCCAACACAATCATTTTGCCATTCCGCAGGAATCATAACATATTTGGTATAATTCGTGAGCCCCCCTATAAAGTATCCGCTATCGGACTTTGCCGGTGCCTCCGGAGTTACAGGCGTTCCAATCATTCCGTCATGCGGAAGATTCACCTCTACTCCCGGGTCTTGCTCCAACATTCTCACAGAGTCCAGAAAACTTCTTCGAAACGTCCACTTTTCGTCTAAATCAACGCTTTTCATCTTTATTGCCCCCAATAAAATATTTGCTCTTTATTCTGATAGGTTATAGCTCAAACTTACTTTCCAACGCTTCCACACCCATCACTTCAAAAGGTCCCGGTGTTACATTATCGGCAGGACGTTTCTTTCCAAAGAAGTCCGTATCAAACACAATATTGCTTCCGTCCGGATTCTCATAAGCCATTTCTGCATGGTAGGATTCTCCTAAGGTATCTGCAGATAAAAGTTTTGAGCCTTCTCCGCCAAGAAGCTCTGCATCCTTGATACAAATGGTTACCCTATCCTTCTTTTCAGAAAGCTCCACCGTAATGCCGGTTTCTGCACAAACCTTAGCTGACCGCTCGTGTGAACTTCCTACTGCACCACCAAAGTATGCATTTCCTTTAATCTTAACCGGAATCGCCCAGCGTCCCAAAGGATAAATGTTTCCATACTTTTCGATTCTTTCCTTGCGTTCCTCTTCCGTATACTCCCAAGGCATCTTTTCAGTACCATTGGGGTATTTATCATAGGCAGAAAGGCCTGAAGGATACAGATAGCACACAGAATCATCCGGCACACCATCCATAATCTGCCCCTTCTCCTTATTCTCCTTGCGAGGAGGCAACGGCAGATGTTCAAAGAAGGTCATGGGTTTAACAGTCATATCTTCATCCCCGTCAAACAGGAACAAATTGTTCACATAACGGTCGTCACCGCCTGTGAAATTGTTATAACCGGCAACCGCTGTATCATGTGCGAAGTGATAAGGTGTCCATCTAGACAATTCCTCACGAAGTACCATTCTTCCCGCAAACAAATTATGTACAAAAGCACCACCCTGTGCCAGATTTCTAAAGTTCATCTTGGACAGGAACAGATTGTGGTCCACCAAATAAGGACCGTGGCATACTTCCACAAAGAAGTCCTCTGATTTATTATCAAAAAATACATTCCTGCTGATTCTGGTACCCTGTGCCTGCCAATCCAACCAAATAGCACGATAACAGCCGTAAATCTTGTTATTGATAATCTGGGTATCCAAAGAAGCATGAAGCTTAATACCTGCTACCTCTGCACCATGAATTATCATTTTATGATGAATATGGTAAATGGTATTACCTTCAATGGTACTGAATGCCCCTCCTAAATGTCCTACCACACCGGCCTGCTCACAATCGTGAATAATATTGTTTCGCACTATGTGGCTACCGATATTTTCCTTGGTCCAATTACCCTGCAAAGCATGGAAAATAACTTCCTGCTCTCTCTGGGTACCTCCTTTACCCTTACCCTTGGGACCTCTGCTGTGTCCTTCATCCAAATCCTTGCCCAGACTGATACCTACGCATTTAGTACCATAAACCACATTATCTTCAATAATCCAGCCCTTACTCCAATGAGGGCCAATCATTCCCTCTTGCAATGCAGTAGGTGGTGCCCACTTGGGTGCAGCCTTACAAATAGTAAATCCCTTCACCGTAATATAATTTAAACCGGTCTTCTTCGGCCAGAAACAAAAAGGGCGTACAACTATTTCTACATTCTCTTCTCTTGGATCCACATTACCGAAATTCACCCAAAACTTAGTAGTCTCTTCCCCTGCTTCCGCATACCATACGAGCTTTGACTCTTCTGCGAATTTAGCATCCGGCCAAACCTCCGGATTCTGCACTTTTTCCATGGATGCCGCTTCATAAAGAGGCATATCATTCAAGTACACATCACCCAAATGAGGCACAAACTTCCCGGGAAACACCCAGTCGCCTGTCAGTTCTTCTTTAAAGGGATTACGCTCCGTAAAGATACTGTTCTCTACTTCCGCAGACCATACCTGACCGCCCACATTTTTCCAATCCTTCAACTGCTCAGCACCGGAAATCACTACCTCTCCGTCACCGGCAGACTGATATATGATTCTTGCGTCCTCAGTACCGCCATTAACCGGACTTACCCACTCTCGGTACACACCCGCATGTACTGTAACCACATCTCCTGCCACAGCCACTTCAGCCGCGCGGGAAATGGTTAGAAACGGTTGTTCCTTGGTTCCTATTGCCCCATCATTTCCTGTTTTTGATACATGATACTCCATAAACTTCTCCTTAAACTTTTATTTTTCTCATGTATATAATTATATCACATAACTATCAACACAAACAACCTATTATCCTAATCAATCTTAACCCAAATAGCCGGACGAACAGCACCTGAAGGAACGCTAACCAGCTCTCCCTCCGGATTAATTTCTCCGTCCTGGGACACCACTGCTGCCATATTATTTTCTTTCCCCATGGTTCTGAGCCACCACCAGCTTGCCTCCTTATTGGAGTTATAATTTATTCCTCCTCTGAATGCAAAAACGGTGGGCGTTAGTTTTCTGGACTCCGCATCTGTAAAGTACTTACCAGCCTCCTCTGATGAAAGCAGAAAAATCTTGTCATAAGTAATATTTCCGCCTTCGGTTCCATATTGCAAATTTCTCTCTGTAACAATCTCACTATTCACAATCAATTTGCGCTCTTTTTTCGAAAAACCCATATACAAAAATTCTTTATTCAATAGAGCTCTGATGGAAGAAGCTTCCCAACTCGACGCCTTGTACTCTTGTTGATAATAGGTTCCGTACAAACCGTCCACTGCCACCAATAAGATTTGTCCCTCTTTTTTATCTGCTACTATCCACGGAATTCTCTCTTTTTTTGCAACAGACCCCAGATAAAACATTCCGAAATAAACAGTATCCCCTATCTGTGCTTCAGGCAAGGCTTCCAACTCCTCCCTGTAATTCAGCTCCGGTATCATGTATTTATCATAGGCTTCCTTTCCCATAAAGCCTACCAAAACAATACCAATCAACACTGTCCATACGATTAATTTCTTCTTGTTTTCCTTACGTTTCTTCCACTTTATTTTTGCCTCCAATGTTTCCGGAACCAGTTTTTCCTTCTCACGCCACCATCTCCATAGCTTTATCAGATTTTCATTCACAAGATGCAAAATACATGCTGCCATCAGGGAATAAACAAGCACTAATAAAAAGAATATCGGTTCTGATATCTCCTCATACTTATTCAAAACCGTTTGCTTTATTAAATCATGAACGATATACAGCGCCAGACTAATTTTGCCTAAAAAAGCAATTATTTTATTATAAAAATTAATCTTCATGCAGATCATTATCATCATTAACAGGAAAAGAATGCAGGTAACAGATTGTACCAGTGCAGTAAGGGCCTTTTCTATATAACCTCTATGTCCCTCCCACTCACAATAATAGCCTACATTTTGTACCATATATTCTGACAATATGTACATTCCTGCAAAGGCTAAAATAATCACAGGAAAAATCCACTTATAATTTTTCTTGATAAATTCCAGATAGTTTTTTTCATATTTTGCCACTAACATACCAACAACAAAAACTATGGTAGAATTGTACCACCACTCTCCCATAAACCAGTGACCATTTATCTCGCTGTTGTCATGTCCTAACAGCAAACTAATTACCAGCGTAAGCATTACTAATCCTACCATGCTCCACAAAGCATATCCGAATTTTTTCACACGCTTAAACAGTACATAAAATACCACATAAAAAAGAATTATTTCTACCAGAAACCAAGTATTTGTGTTTAATAAAGTAAAACCGACCAACGAAGTAACTGCATCCGTCACTCTGTGAATTCTTCCCCCGTAAACACCGTAAGCAAAAAAATATATAAGATTGGAAACTAAAAAGGGTATTAACACGGATGGTATTCTTTTCTCAAGAAATCCCTCCAAATAGTCCGGCTTTGTTTCATAGCTTTTTAACAAGCCATAACCCGAAGAAAAGAAGAACACCGAGGTAAACAATATCCCCATATAATTCATATGGGTTATAGGTCCCTTCCAAACTGCCCCATAATCCGTCACTTCCTGCACCAGATGATGCAAAATGATACCAACCGCAGCCGTTCCTTGCAATACCTTGGCCGTTTTCAATGTATAAAAGTCCTCATATACAGTCCCCTTAGGTGCAAGCTTAGCACCAAGTAGCAATAAAACAATCAGTACTAGCGGATACGCACAAAGAATATATTCCATTCCCACCTCAAATCCCTCCTGTTATTTTTTGTATTTTTCACGAAACTGCATCGGCGAACACCCCATATATTTACGGAAGGTTTCAGCAAAATAGCTTGCTCCCGAAAAACCTGTTGCATATGCAATCTCCGTAATAGTCATATGGCTATGTTTTAAAAGTTCAATACCCTTCTCCACCCGGTAATGCCTTACATAATCCACCGGTGACATATTGGTGTATTTCCAAAATAATGACGTGCATTTATTTTTTCCCAGGTTTCCGCTCTCACAGATATCCTGTAGCGTTACCCGTTCTTCATAAGCCCCCTGAATAAACTCAATCATGGTTTTAACATACATTAAATCATTTTGTGCATTGCTTTTCTGCTCCACTACCTTCACATTTTCGACAATCAAATGCCACATATGATACAAATGTGCCATGATTTCTAATTCCGCCTCATCATTAAAAGCGCATTGGTAAATGGCGGACACTTCTTGCAAAATATTCTTCTGCCATTCCACAGCACTTGCCAAAAATATATATGGTAAATCTTCTGCCGATAAAATGGGGTGTATCAATTTTCCGGTCACATACTTTGTTGCGCATAGAAGCATAGGTGAAAAAATCAGACATAATAATTCACAGTCATTAGTTCCACTCAATATGCGGTGTAACTGCCTGGAATTCACAAAAACGCCTTCTCCTGCCTGCATGACAATCCGTTCACCATTAATCAAATATCTGATATCGCCACTCAGAACATATATAAGTTCTATTTCATCATGCCAATGTATAAATGCGTCCTCCAACTCATCCGGTTGTTCAATATAGTTCTTGCGTATGAACACCGGGAAATCCGGATTATCATAATGCAATACTT
Source organism: Acetatifactor sp. (assembly GCA_045537405.1). Taxonomy (GTDB): domain Bacteria; phylum Bacillota; class Clostridia; order Lachnospirales; family Lachnospiraceae; genus Acetatifactor. The sequence goes on along the minus strand of JAZSPK010000022.1, from coordinate 5,648 downwards.
CTGATTGGTCATTCTTTTTATCCAACATACATCCACCTTCCTAACCATCACAGCATCTATGTATATATAACATTCTACCACCAACACATCGCTCAAAATATAGTTTTCTTCCTTTTTTCTATAACAATATTCCTTTAGCGGATATGTAGGGCAAAAAATAACCCACCGAAATCTCATCGATTCCGATGGGTCTGTCTGTATTATCCAAACAACTTCTTTGCAACCTGTTCAAGCTCTCGGCGCTCTTCTGTATCATCATAAGACGCCTGCCTGTCATCAATTCCTTTCATTACATCCAAAGAAAACAGGCCATCTCTATTACAATAAAACAGAATCTTTTTCACTCCGTTAATCTTAAATCTGGCTTCTGCATTTCCTTCCGGATAAAGTTTAACCATCTGCATTTTGTCAGCAGATAATGCGGCAACAAAAGAAATATGGTGTCTCTTAGTCATATCATGGTCTATACGGACATAATACTCGTCCTCAATGCGTTCCACAAAAATCATATGCGTCTCATCCGTTTCTTCCGGCTGACAGGGTGTAAGCAATATTCCATGACACTGCACCACTGCTTCACCCATGCTGTGAATCATATTCCCACAAACCGGACAAACATAAAACTTGGAACGAAGAATATTTGCCGACACATTCACATTGTGCACTGTGTTTCCTGAAATAAGCTCCGTAACCGATATTCCGAAAACCTTGGCAATAGGTTCCAACAAAGAAATATCCGGATAACCCTTTGCCGTTTCCCACTTGGATATGGTTTTGTCTGAAACGCATAGCATTTCTGCTAATTCAGCCTGGGTCATTTGCTTCTTTTCACGCAATTCCTTGATGACAGCTCCTGTAACATATTGATTCATCTCACTTACCTCCTATGTAACTATCATAACATACTAAGAGGTTTTTACTATCTACGGAACGTAGACCTATCATCATAAACGAGTCCCTCACTGAACTCGAAAAGTTTTTTTGCGAGCTCCATATCTTTAGAACGTTTGGATGACTTTGCAATTTTGCACTTACAAAAATACTCTCCGGTTATACCTCGGACCTCCTTACTGGAAGCAAGATAGATTGCTGTACGGGCACCTTGCTCCGGGGTCTGAAAGAAAGGCTTAAGTAGTCCAGTTATCGTCTTTCCAAATCCAGTATCTCTGCTAATCCCGATATTTGTGGCAACTGCCCCCGGATGACAGCAATTTACTGTAATTCCTGTATCTTTAAGCCTGCGTGCAAGTTCTCTGGTAAAAAGAACATTAGCAAGTTTACTTTGGGAATACGCCTTAATTACATTAAACCCCTTCGTAAGATTAATATCCTCAAAATGAATATTGCCTGTCTTATGTGCACCGGACGAAACATTAACAATTCGTCCTCCACTCGGAATAAGATCCATAAGCTTCATGGTTAGCAGAAAATGCCCCAGATGATTCACTCCAAATTGTCTTTCAAATCCATCTTTGGTGGTTTGACGATCGAGTGATATGAATCCTGCATTATTAACAAGAATATCCAACTTCTGATATTTTGACCTGAATGTGTCTGTAAATGCCTTGATTGAAGAAAAGTCCCCCAGGTCACAAAGCATAAGTTCTAATTTTCGTTCCGGCTTTCCCGACAATATCTGCAAAGCTTCCTTGCCACGTCTTTCATTCCGACAAAGCATAACAACAGTGGCTCCCATATCCGCAAGGGCTGCCGTCGTCGCCATACCCATACCTGAATTGGCGCCGGTTACAATTACTGTTTTACTATTCAATGTTGACATATTCCAATTATCCTACTCTTTCTTAAAATCAAACATAATAACCACTGCTGTCATACTCCTCCTTAGCAGAGGTCTTCCCGCTTCATCACACTCAATTCATCCATCAGACATGGTGGAAGCTTCCCATTTTAATTATTAACTTATTATACCACACCCTCAAATCACTAACAACTAATGGCCCGGAATCCTTATGATTCCGAGCCATTTTTCACTCATTATTCAAACGGGTCAAAGTTTTTCTCTTCCACCTCCAGCGGATACGCCACCAGTACATTGTCCACTGTATTCACACAGCCCAAATATACTTCCTGCACATTGTGAAAGCCCTGTTTTTTCAGTTGCTTCTCCAGCCACGTCTTATTTTTTCCTGTTTTACTTAGATTTTTCTCATTGATATTACCGTCCAGAATTACATTCACCATAATCTCCTGCTGCGTGGGAACTATATTCATATCCTGCGGTTCAAGGGGGCGGTTTGCCTCAACCGGCAATATACTGACCGAACCATTGTATTCAAATACCGCTGTTCTGATTTGCGTCAAATCAAAATACCCCTGATTTCGGCAATGGGTAAGGAAATCGCTAAGATCAATTCTCGCTTTCTTCAAATTTTTACGATACAATTTGCCTTTATCAAATAATATCAACGGTCTGCCGATTATAAATTTCCTTAATCGGATGGATTTCCCTGTTATTATCGAAACAAGATATGCGCTAAATCCATAAATCAGCATAGCAGTCAGGGAATGCTCAGGGTTTTCAAGCTCCGTGGCAAGCTCCGCCGCAATAGACCCAATCGATATGCCTATAATGTAATCAAACATACTCAGCTGGGATACTTGCTTGTTTCCCATAAGCTTTGTAAGCAAAAACAGTGTAATTACACTTAAAGCGGATACTAAGATAATTGATAAAATTTCCATACCTGCACTCCTTTGAGTTAGGATGTGCGGTATGGATAAAATTATTCTTCCAGAAAAGCAATTGCTTTGAGATATTTTTCTCGTCTTTTTAGGGCTTTCTCATTAACAGCATCTAATCTGGATAAGTCTGAATTGTGCCTTAAATCTGCCAACTTAACTGCTTTTGCAATAGCATTGGGCTTGATACCGGCTACATACTCCATATAATCCACACCGTCTTCATGTGTCATTAACGCAATTGCGTCCGTAACTGTTTTTTCAAACCCCATCTTTTTCAAATCCTCGATGGTGTAGTCAGTATCCTCCACCACATCATGCAGTAGTGCAACAATGGTGGTTTCTTCTGTTGTCATCTGTTCCGCCAAGTGAAAAGGATGAAAAACATAAGGTAGTCCGCTTTTATCCAACTGTTCCTTGTGTGCTTCGAAACATAACTTCATAGCTTTTTTAGTTTGTTCTGTGTATATCATCCTCTTACCTCCCCTAGTCCTATCCTTCTGATAGCATCCAACTGCTTGGTGCTTAACGCTCCTGCCTGATAAAGCAACAAATACTCGTTTTCAATGGAACTATCAAATATCAGCAAGTCGTCCGTGTTGATGGTAACCTTTACTCCATTCTCATACAGTATCTTAATCGGGTGCTCCTTATAACTTGCCGCATACCCAAGCATTACGTTGCTGCTGGGACAAACATTTAATTGTATCTTATTATCTGCGAGAAATTTCATGACTTCTTCTGATGTAGCGGCATTTATACCATGGTGAACTTCAGAAAGCCCTAATACTTCCACTGCCCGTCTCACATCCTCTGCAGATCCCATTTCTCCAACATGCATCTTCTTCGTCAGGTGGTATTGTTCTGCCTTTCTGTAAAGTGGTAAATACGCATCAAAGGGTTGCACCTTCTCGCCCCCGCATACATCAATGGATTTGAAAAATCCGGTGGAAATATATTCCTCTATTTTGTCTGCTTCCTGCTTGGCGTTACAGAACGAAACATATGTAATCTCCGGCTCAAATACTGTATCCGGACAATATTCTTGATGAAATCCTTCAATAATTTTTTGAAACACATCCATCCCGCCCAATAAATCGATTTCAGAGGCCACAAAATTCATGGCAAGTCTGGCTATATGATTCCGCTTTGCTTCCGCAAATGCACCTTCCCATCTTAAAATGCCTCTCTCAATCCCCGTACAGTGTGGCTTGATTAAAGTAGTAAACCATTCCTGCATTCCTACAAGCCCGTCAAATCTTTCGGGTGGCTTCGGGAGACTAAGGTTCAACCGTTCTTCCAACCAGCTTCGTCTACATCCTTTTGTAGAATGGTTATGAATATCGCTTTTGGGAACTTCAAGTAGTTTCTCTCTGTCATTCTCTATCAGTGCTTCACAAAATTGGTTTGTCATAATAATATTCCTTTCCTAATTCTCAGATGTTATCGAGTTCATTCCATAGATAATATTTCAATTTACCTGTTGTTACTAATAATTTCTTCTATCAACTCTGATAGTTTTGGGTTATTTATGATAATAATATTTTTCTGAGTAACAGCTACACCTTCATAATAAACATACCTGCAATAGATAGATTCACCACGATAGTCCCAACAATCTATGGTTCCATCAGTATACTTAACTGTTATTGACGGTCCATCCCCTCCACAATCATCACCCACATATAACAAATCCAGACGAGTTATCCATGACTTATTTATTAAAGAAAAAACTTGCTTGCATTTTTCACTTGCTAACTCAATTGTTTTATATTCTCCATCATAAAAGTCAATAGTAATCGACTTTACTTCTTTAAAACCATGACTCGAACGAGGATAGCAAATTCTCACAACAATAGCAGTAGTCATCAAAATAATTACTGAAACAATTACAAGTATCCTCTTTTTAGAATCATGTGTTTTTTTCATATACAGTACCTTTCAAATAAAAATCACGATTGCATCGCATACTCAACTTCAAGTTTGTCGACTTCTATTATAAATCAATCACATCCAAATTACAAATTCCTATGCCCTATAAACTGATTAAAGAAGGTTTTGAACCATATAAAAAAGAGAGAACTCACTGCATCGACACTGCAAGTTCTCCCTCTAGTCGCTCCTGCTATAAGCACTTCGATAAACTGAAAGTTACATAAGACTCTGGCTCCACCCATCTTATGAAAAAATTATAGCTGAAACAAATTTTTCAACCCATTACCGATAATAAAGCCGACTATTACAAACGCAATATGTAAAACCGGTAAAAGAAACAACATAAACCACTTGACATACTGGGGTTTTTCTTGTTCTTCCTTATCTTTATATTTAATCAAAGAATATATGAGCAATATAATCCACATAGGATAAGAAACATAAAATACACTTGCGCAAGAACACACAGGAAAAACAACGACATAAAAAATATCGATAAGCGCACTTACTATTGCTATAATTCCAATTCCAACCAGTAATATCAAATCTAGTTTATGCATTTTTTTCATTAATAACACTCCTCTTTATCTCTCCTGCAAATTCAATTTTTCACCTGCTCAACAAATTGAAATTTGACTCTCCGTCAAACTGAAATTTACCTTTTCTTATAAACCAATAATTCCGGATTCTTTCCATCGGATTCATAGGTACATATCATAATAAAATCCATGTTTGCAAGAACCTCGACGTATAGTCCATCTACAATTTCTGATTCCAATTGATTACCCGGATAAGTTGTCTTGTTATCTGGGAATTTCACCCTCTTACCGTTAGGAAGGGGATATTCGATATTGACATATTTACCAACTAAAGCATTTAGGTTTATAATCTTATATTTTATTTACCAAGCCACCCAATACCACATTCTATGTAACTTTTTATTATACTTTTCTTGATTTTCCATTTGTGACTTATAACCCTTCCATACGAGAATGCAGTTCTTGTATAAGAGT
>JAZSPK010000046.1:0-113521 GCA_045537405.1 Acetatifactor sp. | reverse complement strand
CATGCGTCATGGGTAGAACGGCTCATAAAAAGTAAATAATATGACGCAAAACGAGCCGCCCGTTCAAAGGGCGGCTCAAGCTATTCACTCATCTTTCTAATGCATTCTTCCAACACTTCAAAATAATTCTCAAAGGTTTTTTTACAGCATCCCGGATTGTCAATGACAATGCCTTCTGCACGCAGACCTGTTAATGCAAAGCCCATGGCCATGCGGTGATCGTCATAGGTGTCTACCAGACTTGGTTTTGGGGTGCCTGGATAAATTGTGATACTTGTGTCAGTTTCCTCGCAAGAGATGCCCATCTTGTCAAGTTCTGTGACAATGGCATTCATGCGGTTACATTCCTGGAAACGAATATGTCCGATACCACGGATGGTGGTAGGAGCATCAGCAAAGGGTGCAATAGCCGCTAAAGTAATGGCCTGGTCGGAGCAGGCTGACATATCTACATCTACACCATGGAAGATACCATCAGCGGGCGGATAAAGGATGATGCCGTCTGCATTCTCTTCCAAACGGGCCCCCATTTGCTCTAAAATTCTAAGGAACTGTACATCGCCCTGCATGGAGTTGAAGGTTACGTGTTTAACCTGTGCCGGTACGCCCAGTACCATAGCCAGAGCATAAAAGTAAGCTGCGCCGGAAGCATCGGGTTCAATCTGGTAGTCCAGTGCCTGATATTTCTGTCCGGCAGGAATGGTATAGGTGCGACCATCTTCAGAAACATCCACCTTTACGCCGAACTGTTCCATCATTTTGCGGGTGATTTCAATATAGGCCATGCCGTGACTGCCTTCTACCTGAATATGCATATCCTTTGGAGCGAGGCAGGAGGCGATTAAAAGTGCACTTAAAAACTGGCTGCTATGTTCAATATCCACGGAAATGGTGTCCTTGCCAAAGCCATGGCCTTTTAAGGTAAAGGGGAAGTATCCTTCCTTTTCTTCAAAAGTAATTTCGCAGCCCAACTCTTTCAAAGAAGCAAGCAGGGGCGCCATGGGGCGCTTTCGCATCTGCTCAGAGGCGTCCATATGATAGGTGCCTTCTGAAATGCCCAAATACGCGGCAAGAAATCGTGCTGCGGTACCGGCACTGCCTACATATTGGGAAGCTTCCTTTTGGGGTACGGAACCACCCAAGCCGATTACTTCTACGATTCTATTTTCTTCATCTACCTTTGTTTCAAAGCCTAAATCCTTCACGCATTGAATAAAATGTCTGGAATCATCACTGAACAATACTCCGCGCAGAGTGGAGGGGCCGTTTGCCAAGGTTGCAAGCAGTAGTGCACGGTTGGTGAGGCTTTTGGAGCCCGGCACTGACACGGTAAGGACTTTCGGTTGTTTGGAACGCTTGATAGTTGAATAAAGATTTGGAACTTCATATGTATTCATAAAACGCCTCTCTTCTTGAGAAATTGTCACAATAATTTCTTTTCCTTTTGGGTGGGGTGGTGTATAATTATACCATTATGGGCACAGCATATTCAGGAAACATCTTCTTGCTGTAACATAAAAATAATATACTTAAAAATCAGCAGAATGTCAAAGTAATCCATAGAAAAAATAGAGAAGAGGAACCAAAGCGTTCCTAAAGGCTATAGAGTAGCTGGAGTAAGGCATATGCAAAACGAAGCGCAAAAATAAGCCAATGGACTTGAAAAGGGAGAACACAAATATATGAGCAGAATTTACGAGGATGCAACACAAATGATCGGACGTACACCGCTTATGAAAATTAATAATTTTAGCAAAGACGAGGAAGGTTTGCAAGCAGAGGTCTTGGTAAAGTTGGAATATCTAAATCCGGCAGGAAGTGCCAAGGATAGAGTAGCGCTTTCCATGATTGAAGATGCCGAAAAGAAGGGACTTTTGAAGCCGGGAGCAACGATTATTGAACCCACCTCCGGCAATACAGGTATCGGTCTGGCGGTGGTGGCAGCGGTGAAAGGATATCGTACCATTCTGACCTTACCCGAGACCATGAGTGTGGAACGTAGAAATTTGTTAAAGGCTTATGGAGCAGAGCTTGTGCTTACTGACGGCGCAAAGGGAATGTCCGGTGCTATTGCCAGAGCCAAGGAACTGGAGCAGGAGATTGAGGGTGCAGTAATTTTGGGACAGTTTGAGAATCCCGCCAATGCAATAGCCCATGAAAGAACCACCGGTCCGGAAATCTGGGAAGACACGGACGGCAAAGTGGATATATTTGTATGCTGCGTGGGAACCGGCGGAAGTATTACCGGTACGGGACGTTTCTTAAAGAGTCAAAACCCTAACATTCAGGTGGTGGCAGTGGAGCCGGCAGATTCTCCGGTACTTTCCGGAGGCATGGCAGGACCTCATAAATTGCAGGGGATTGGCGCGGGATTTGTACCGGAAGTGTTGGACACATCCGTATATGATGAGGTGCTTACAGTAACTACCGAGCAGGCTTATGATACAGGCCGTAAGCTTGCAAAAACGGAAGGTGTTTTGGTGGGTATTACATCCGGTGCAGCACTCTATGCAGCATTACAGGTGGGCAAACGCCCTGAAAATGCGGGCAAGACTATTGTAGCATTGCTACCGGATTCCGGAGACCGATATATGTCTACACCGGGGTATTTTGCGTAATATTTTCAGTACATTACCCTTTCGGAGACAATTTGGCTGTTTCGAGCGGACGAAATAGTTTATTTGGTGCAATTGCACCGCTGAGATTCGAGAGAGAAGCTTTCGCGAGCGGACGAAATAGCTTATTTGGTGTAATTACACCGCTGAGATTCGAGAGAGAAGTCTTTGCGGGCGGACGAAATACTTCATTTCGCCGAAATGCGCCGCTGGAAGTTAGGGGAATGTTCTTGGCTGGAAGTGAAAAAGCCCTATATTGAAATGAAAAAGAGCAAAATAGCAATATGTGAACAAAGAATGACAAAACTTAGCGAGCATAAAGCACAAAAAAAATATATAATAAGCGTAAAATAGGTATACTATGGGGAGGATTTGACATCATGAAGAAGGAATACCGTAATGTGTTTACCGAAATGGGCTACACAAAAGAGGAAGTTGAGAAACGTTTAGAAGAAGTAAAGCAGTTTTATTTTTACAATGAAGAGCATAAGGTTTATTTCCCGGTGGGAGATGATATGGGTTATATCGTGGATACCGGAAATAATGATGCCAGAACAGAAGGTATGTCATACGGCATGATGATTTGTGTGCAGCTGAACATGAAGGAAGAGTTTGACCGCCTTTGGAAATGGGCAAAGACTTACATGTGGATGAGCGAGGGGGATAACGAAGGCTATTTCGCATGGTCCTGTGCATTGGACGGAACCAAGAATGCCTACGGTCCCGCACCGGACGGAGAAGAATTCTTCGCTATGGCACTGTTCTTCGCATCTCATCGCTGGGGTGACGGTGAGGGTATTTTTGAATACTCCAGAGAAGCAAAGGATATCCTGAAAGCATGCTTACATAAAGGACGTGACGGAAGAAAGGGTGCACCCATGTGGAATTGGGATAACCATCAGATTTTGTTTGTACCCGGTATTGATTACACGGATCCTTCTTATCATTTGCCTCATTTCTATGAGTTGTTTGCGCTTTGGGCAAATGAAGAAGACAGAGATTTCTGGAAGCAGGCAGCAACTGTCAGCCGTGAGTATTTGGCAAAGGCTTGCCATCCGGTAACGGGCTTCAATGCAGAGTATGCAGAGTTTGACGGTTCGCCTATGAGCAGACCGATTCCCTGGACAAAGGACAGACATGACTGGTTCTACAGCGATGCATATCGTACTGCTGCAAATATTGGTTTGGATGCAGAGTGGTATGGTATTGATGCAGGACATTTTGCAGCAGCAAAGAATATCCAGAAGTTTTTAACAGAGGATGCCAGAAAAGGTCATTATTATATTTATGAAATCGATGGTCGTGTGGCAGGGGAAGAAGCCCTTCACCCTGTGGCAATTACCGTAACCGTGGCGCAGTCCGTGCTTGCAGGAGAAACTGAGTACAGCAAGGAATGGATTGACAGATTCTGGAACCTTCCTATGAGAACCGGCGACAGAAGATATTATGATAATTGTTTGTATTTCTTTGCATTTTTAGCACTGAGCGGCAATTATCGCATGTGGTAAACCAATCGGGCGTGCAGAAATATTACATAACGGACCGAGTAAGCTTGCTTAACGAGGGGTGTTGTGTAATATTTCTATTGGCAGGATGCCAATCCAGCGAAAAAATGCGGAGAATTTTTGAGCTGGTAAACGCCTAAGCAAATAAAGGAGAGACAAAGCATGAGTATGATGGAACAAGGTGGCCCCAAGGCCCCAAAGGATCCTACCAAGAAGCGTAAAGGCTTTTATATCATGAGAAATAAATCGGTTGCAGGTTCGCCTCAGCCAGATGGAAGAGGTATTCAGTTTATTTACCAGGACGGCGGCAGAATGATTAACAGTGCCCAGCTGGTAGGTAATATTACTGACACTAAAATTTTGGATTTGTTGAAGGATACTGCTGCTTTCAGAACTTTGGTACATAGTATCGGCGTAACTGTAGAGACCGACAATAAGGATGAAGTGGTAGAGTTTGTTTTCCAGATGTACGGAAAGCGCGACCCTTATGGTTCAGGAACCATTCTTCGTTTGCCCGTAAAAGCAGATGGTATGGAGACTATTTTAGACTTGACGGAATGCGAATGGTCCGATGATGATAATGTACCCGGTCAGATTCGTTTTGTATTTGAAAAGGCAGAGACCTTGGGAACCGTGGCTGTAAAGTTTTATCTGCATGACGGTTTCGATGTGCCGGAACCGGAGGAGGAGTTTGCAGTAGATTTTTCCTCACCTTACTATGAGGGAATGTTAGACAAGGCTATTATGCAGGTAGGCAACAACTTCCGTCTGAAAAAGGCTATGGAAAAGGCGGCAAAAGGTGAGGATGTAACCGTTGCCTTTATCGGCGGTTCCATTACCCAGGGCGCAGGTGCCATTCCCATTAACAAGGAGTGCTACGCATACAAGACTTATGCAGGCTTTTGTGAGTTGATGGGCAAAACCACCGAGGAAAACATTCACTATGTGAAGGCAGGTGTAGGAGGAACCCCTTCCGAATTCGGTATGCTTCGTTATGAAAGAGATGTGCTGAATGACGGCGAGATTACCCCGGATATTGTGGTGGTAGAGTTTGCGGTAAATGATGAAGGTGATGAGACCAAGGGAGAATGTTACGATTCTTTGGTTCGTAAGATATACAATGGTCCCGGTAACCCGGCAGTAATTTTGCTTTTTGCAGTATTTTCCAACGATTGGAACCTGCAGGAGCGCTTAAGCCCGGTAGGCTATGCTTACAATTTGCCCATGGTAAGCAGTAGGGATACCGTAGTAGAGCAGTTCTACAAAAAGCCCGGTGAGGGTAAGGTTATCAGCAAGAATCAGTTCTTCTATGACTGCTTCCATCCCACCAGCAAGGGACATACGGTTATGGCAGACGGTATACTTCACTTGCTTAAGAAGGTAAAAGAGGCAGAGGCTGACGAGGCAGATGTGGATATTTCCAAGATTACCCCTCCCATTGGTGGAGAATTTGAAACCGTACAGCTTTTGGATAAGAAGAATACTTACGAAGGAGCTGTTATTGATTGTGGTGACTTCTGTGAGACTGATACGGAATTGCAGGCAGTGGAACGTGATTTGGATATGACCCAAACCCCTGAAATGACTTACAACTGGATGTATAAGGGTGCGGGAAAGGCAGATATGAAGCCTTTTACAATGGATATTACCTGTACAGCCCTTTTGATTATGATTAAGGATTCCGCTTCTGTAGGCGTTGGCGTGGCAGAGGTGTTTGTGGATGGAGAAAAGGTGTTAACTGCAGATCCTCACATTAATGGCTGGACTCATTGCAACCCTATGATTTGTTTCCGCGGTAGGGAAAAGAAATCATACCATGTGGAAGTAAAATTGGCGCCCGGCCAGGAAGATAAGGACTTTACTATTTTAGGTTTCGGATATGTAGAATAAACCGGAGGGAAAGAGTATGAATTTAACAAAGAAAACAGTTTTTCTGGTAGAAGAGACTGCTTTTGAAGGTGTAAAAAGAATTGCAGCCAAGGTGGCAGCAGATGTGGAAAAAGTAACCGGCAATTTACCGGAAATCGTAAGCACTTTAGAGAATATTTCCAAAGATACACAGGTGGTTTTTTGTGCCACTTTAGGACAGAGTGCTTTCCTTGAGCAGATGAAGGATAAGCTTCAGGTAAGTGACGTGGAAGGCAAGAGAGAAGTCTATGAAATCAGTCTAGTGTCAGACGTGGAAGGCTTCGCGGAAATGCTTGTTATCTACGGAAGTGACAAGCGTGGTACTATTTACGGTATGTTCGGATTGTCCGAATACATGGGTGTTTCACCTCTTGTATTCTGGGGCGATGCAGAGCCTCAGAAGAAAGCAGAGATGGTTGTGGGCAAGGATATTGAGATGGTATCCAAGGAACCCAGTGTGCGTTACAGAGGCTTCTTTATCAATGATGAGTGGCCCTGCTGCGGTAACTGGTCCATGGAGCATTTCGGAGGCTTCAATGCCAAGATGTACGAGCATGTATTTGAATTCTTGCTTCGTATGAAGGGTAATTATTTGTGGCCTGCTATGTGGAGTGCATCCTTCCCTATTGACGGACCGGATGGTTTGAATGAAGAATTGGCTGATATTTACGGCGTGGTTATGGGCTACTCCCATCACGAGCCCTGTCTTCGTGCCAGTGAGGAATGGGATAAGGTACGCGGACCGGAAACCAAGTATGGTAATGAATGGAACTTCTACACCAATGAAGAAGGTCTCTTGAATTATTGGGAAGATGCTTTAAAGAGAAGCGGTAAGTTCGATAATCTGATTACTATCGGTATGCGTGGAGAACGTGACACCTCCATGCTGGGCGAGAACGCTACTGTGGAGGAAAATGTCAACTTATTAAAGGACATTATCCGCAAACAGCGCAAATTAATCAAGGAAAATGTAAACGAAGACTTAAGCAAGGTGCCTCAGTTACTTGCATTGTACAAAGAGGTGGAAGCTTACTTCTACGGAGACGAAAATATTAAGGGCTTAAGAGATTGGGAAGAGTTGGACGGTGTTATTTGTATGCTTTGCGAAGATAACTTCGGACATTTACGTACTCTGCCCACTGCAGATATCCGTGACCGTAAGGGTGGTTTCGGTATGTATTATCATTTTGATTATCATGGTGGTCCTATTTCTTATGAATGGGTGGATTCCACACCTTTCTCAAAGACCTGGGAACAGATGTGTATGGCGTATGAGTATGGAATTAAGGATGCCTGGATTGTAAATGTGGGCGATTTGAAGTTCCATGAAGTACCTTTAACTTACTTCTTGGCTCTTGCTTATGATTATGAGAAGTGGGGTTATAGCAACAAAAACAGCTACAAGGAATATGTGGCACAGTGGAGTGCTAAGACTTTCCCTGCGGCAGATAAGGATTTGCAGGAGAAGATTGGTGCCGTGCTTACCGAGTACATTAACATGAATCATTTGCGTCGTCCGGAATCGTTAAATGCAGAGATTTATCATCCCTGCAATTACGGTGAGGCAGACAAGATGATTGCCCGTGCAATAGAGTTAGAGAAACTTTCCGAGGAAGTGTATAATGCACTGGAAGGAGAGAGCAAGAATGCATATTACAGCATGATTCATTTCTCGGCTATGGCAAGTATGAACCTTTTGAAGATGCATTTGTATGCGGCAAAGAATGCCTTCTATGCAAAGCAGGGCAAGCCCATTGCCAATAAATATGGTCAGATGGTTAGAGAATGCATGCAGAAGGATAGAGAGTATTATGATGCTTTCGGCGCCTTTAAGGATGGCAAGTGGAACGGTATGCAGATGGCACAGCACATTGGTTTCACCAAGTGGAATGATGATGATTACCGCTTCCCTCTGATTGTAAGTGTAGAACCGGCACATAAGCCCCGCTTGAAAGTAAATCGCAAGGACGCTTTCTTTACAGCAGGAAAGAACTACGGTGCACCTATGAAGATTGTGGTGGACGATTTCCTTTCTGCAGGCAATACGGAAGTGACCATTGAAATTGCCAATGATGGCGTGGGAAGTATTCAGTATGTAGTGGAAGCACAGACTCCGGATAAGGCATTGCCGGCATGGTTAAGTGTAAATACCATGGGTGGTGAAGTGGCAGAGCAGGAAGAACTGGTGCTTACCTGTGACAGAAGCAAGCTGGCAGCAGAAGCAGAAACGGTTCTGTTGTATGTGAAGGATGCAGAAACTACCGTGGCAGTAGAGGTATCTGCAAAGGGTATTGATACAACCGGTTTACCGGAGAAGACCCACCTTGCTAATAAGGGCGTGATTGCCATGAGTGCTGCAGATTATTTTGAGAAAAAGAATGTATCCGGTGCAGGCTTTGAAACTATGGAAGGTTATGGTAAGTACAATGTGGGCGTGAAGGTATTCCCCAGCACCGCAGTATTTGCTATGGAAGAAGAGAAACCTTTCGTATATTATCGTTTCCTGATAGAAGAAGCCGGCGAGTACGAGGCAGAACTTGTAGTAGCGCCTACTAACTCCGTAGTGAATAAGCAGAGTGTAAATGTAGCTTTACAGGTAAATGAGGAAGCAGCAAAGAAAGTGACCTTAGTAGAAGCTGATTTCCGTGCAGGAGAAAGCAGTGATCCCAGATGGGGCATGGGCGTTTTGAACCAGGAAAGAAGAATTCGTACAGAGGTGAAGCTGGAAGCAGGTGTGCAGAAGCTTGGTATTGGCGCAATGGAAGCCGGTACGGTTTTGGAAAGAGTTATTTTGTACAAGAAGGGTGCACCTAAGAAGGAAGCTTATTTGGGACCTGATGCAAGTGTGGTAGTGACTTGCGGACAGGGTATCATTTAAGAGAAATTATAGTGTTAAGTGTTAAGGACAGTCCGTAAAAGAGGGCTGTCCTTTTATAATGCAAAGGAAATTATCATAAAAAAAGCAATGGATGAAGTATAAATAGCATAAAATAAGGAGTTTTTCTGAAAGGGGGATTGTAAAATAAACAATGGTATGATGCTACAGTTGTAGGACAATGGTAATAAGAGAAGGATGTAACAAAAATGGAAAGAAAGAATGTCATGCGCAGCGCATTGGTGTTGTTAATGGGATGTTTGTTTACAGGTTGTGCAACCAATCCGGCGCAGGAAGATAACTTGATATTGATTGAAAAAGAAACAGCGCCAATAACCTATGAAATGGTGGCTGTTTCTGTTGGTGATGTGGAAAAAACCCAGAAGGTAAGATGCTCTTATCAACAGGTGAATGATGAAAGCTTAAGCTTTTCCATTAGCGGTAAGCGAGTTGCTGAAGTTTATGTAGAAGAAGGCGACAGCGTAGTGAAAGGGCAACTTTTGGCAGAGCTGGATATTGGTAATGCACAGGACCAGATTCGCACCTTGGAATATAACATTGCCAGAAATGAGCTGAATTTAAAGAACAGTGCTATAAATGAGCAGGATGAGATTTCTGCAGTTTGGCTGCGTTTCCTTTTTCAAAGCGGTAAGACTGCCAGAGAGCAGGAGGCTGTAGAGCAAAACGTGGAAGGTATTCAGCAAAGATACCGTTATAACAGAGAAGATTGGGAAGATGCCATTGCGCTGGATAAGGCGCAGTTGGCGGCTTTGCAGGCGGATATGAAGAATAGCCGTTTGGTTGCGGGAATGGACGGAACAGTTTCTGACATTAAGGAACGTTTGGAAGGTTCTACTTCGGTAAGAGACGAAGAAGTAATTAAGATTATTGACAGTACGGAATGTTTATTTGAGGTGACGGATACCGCATGGGTTTCTTATTTTGAAGAAGGTAAGGAAATAGATTTGAGTATTGTTTCCGGTACTGGTGCCGGTGAATACAAATTGGTTCCTTATGATAAGGAGAACTGGGGAGAAGTATTATTGTTTACCTTGTCCGGTGATACGGAAAATGTAAATATCGGCGTAGGTGCATCCGGAACCCTTCGTTTTACATTGGACGAACGTAAGCAGGTGCTAACGGTGCCTTTAAAGGCAGTGCATCAGGCTTCAGGAAAGAGCTATGTCTATGTGCTGGGTGAAGGAAATATGCGTGAAGTGAAGTGGATAGAAACAGGTTTGTTTGGAGATGAGACTGTGGAAGTGCTTTCCGGACTGACAGAAGGGGAGAAGGTAATCATAAAATGATAAAGAGAAGTAAAATAAAAAGCCTTCTGGCCCTAATGCTTGCAGCGTCTCTTTGCGGATGTAGCGGGGAGGCACAGCAGACCGGTGCAGGTGCGGAAATTGCGCTTGTAGAACCTGTAGTAGAGGGTGTTAGCGGCGAAAAGGCAGAGTATCGTAATATTTATAATTTTAAAACTTATTCTGCGTCCATATATCCGGTGATAACAGAGTACTCTTATGCAAAGGCCATGCAAATGGAGGGGTATGACGTATTCTTTGGAGAAAGTGTACAGAAAAATGATACACTGGTGCATGGAAGCACGGAAAGTTTGGATGAGCAGATTGAAAACATGGAAGAGCGGATTGCTACCATGGACGAGAATATTGCAGAAACGCAAAAGGAGCTGGAAGAAAAGCTGGCGCCGGATAAAAATCAGCTTGGCACATATAAGTGGGCCTATGAGGCATATTTAAATGGGCAGGCGCCTGCTGAGATGATACCTTCTTCTGACGGTAGTGAAATGGTGCCCAATCCGGAATATGCTGCATGGCAGAGAGAATTGGAGAAATGGGAAGGCCAGTATCGTATTCTGAATCATAGTATTTATATGCAGGAGGAGGCTTTCCGCCAGAGTAAGGAATTATATGAACTGGAACGCGCTTACTTGTGCGAACAGTTAGCGGATTTGAAGAGTTCCCGAAAGGATAATCTTTTGAGTGCCAAGCAGGAAGGTGTAGTAGTAGGCCTTGCTATAAGAGGAATCAGCCAAAGAGATGCTTCTTTGACAAAATACGAATATATGGATGCGGAAGAATCGGTTGTTGCTGTAGGCAATATGGACACTAAGATATTGAAGACTGATTATATTTCCAAGTCGGATTTGTCGAAAGTAAAAGAGTATTATGCGCTAATAAACGGAAAGCGTTATGAAGTAAGATACATTCCTATGTCAAATGAGGAATACACAAAGATTACTACAGCCGGTGAAAAACCATATACCACCTTTGAATTTATTGGTGATGCTTCTGATGTGGAAGTGGGTGGTTTTGCTGTTATTGCCATGTTTAGTGACAAGAAGGAGAATGTTCTTTCTGTGCCCAAATCAGCTATTCATAAGGATGAAATGGGCAATTATGTTTATGTTATGCAGGGAAGTGAGAGTGTTTACACTCCTGTCAAAGTAGGTGTAACAGATGGAGCTTACACAGAAATTGTATCCGGACTTTCTCAGGGGGATATGGTATTGACCGATTCTTCTTTGACTTATAGCAATGAAACGGTAACGGTTGGCTATGGTAGCTACAGTACTGCTTTTAAGAATAACGGACGTATGGTTTATGCGGAGGCGACAAATGTGCTGAATCCGGTAGAATACGGAACCACCTATTTTGGGGAATATCAGATAGAGATGTATGAATATGTGGAGAAGGGCGATGTGATTGCTACTATCCGCGTAAAAGCAGATGATATTACTATCCAGCGTAATAAGGTGAAGTTACAGAGAGCCCAGGAACGTCTGGCTGAGCTGGTAGCAGAAAATAATGAGAATAATCAAAAAACCATAGAGGCTAAACAAGAGGAAATTGCAGAGATTGCAGAGTTAATTGCCGAAATGGAAAGTGATGGTAGGATTACCGAGATACGTGCACCGCGTAGCGGTATTGTGACGAATCTGGCACTTTATGACAAGGAGACGATTCTTTATCATGAGAGCGCTATAGCGCAGATTGCAGATTCTACCACCTGCTATTTAGAAGTGGGAAATAGTAATCAGTTGTTAAATTACGGAAATGAAGTAAGTATTTCCTACAGGGGTCTGGATGAAACTACGAAAACATGCTCCGGCATGGTGGTAAATGTTTCCAACATGGCGGTGAGCAGTGACTTGCAGTTGGATAATGCGTACATTATGTTGTCTCAGGAGTCTATTTCGGATATGGCGTTGACCAATTTGAGTAGAGAAAACTACTGGAACCAGTATCGTTATCAGGTGACTGCGACTGTGCGTGAAATGGATAATATTTTGGTAGTGCCCAGAAAAGCAGTTGTGGAAATTGAGGGACGTACCTATGTTTATGTGAAGGATGAACAGGGGAATGTAAAGGCTGTTGGATTTGTGGCGGCAGGTTATAACTCAACGGAATATTGGGTAATAGAAGGATTGACAGAGGGAATGGTATTATGCTTAAAATAATGTTTCAAAAAATATGGCATAAAAGATGGATGGTGCTCAGCTTGCTTTTGGGAAGCGTTTTGCTGAGTGCTACCGTTGTGAGCTTCCCAATGTACAAGGAAGCCGCTTTTAACCGTATGATTCAAGATGAATTCGAACACTACTTAACAGAAAAGAGTGAGTGGCCCGGTCTTTTGGAATTTGTGTTGGTTTCTAAAAAGGATGCGGGTGGTAAGACCATTAGCCGTATGGAAGGCTTAATGGCACAGATTTATGCAGATATGGGAGTACAGGAAAAGGAAACCATAATGTATTACAGCTTGAGCAAATCTACGGCGAAATCAGAAATGGAGAGAAATGACGTATCGGAGATTTCCTTGCGTCTGAGTACCATGACAGGACTCCCCAATCATGCCAAAATTCTGGCAGGTGAGATGTATTCGGAGGATGGCCTTTCAGAAGACGGCTGTATCGAAGTTGTAATCAGTCAGGCGTGTTTGGTAGAAACTAAGCTTTTGGTGGGCGAAGTTATAGAGTTTGATGCGTTAAAGACTTATGAAGGAGAACCTATTCGCATAAAGGTGGTAGGTGTGTTTGATAAGCAGGATGCAAATGATTTTTACTGGCAGGTGTCTCCGGAAGAGATGGATATTGTCTGTCTTATGAATGATAAATTGTTTGCAGAGTACTTTTTTGGTGAAAAGGCCGGAAAATACACTATTACCTGTAGTTATTATCCTATGTTTGAATACACCAGCTGTGATGCGGATGTGGTTCCACAGTTATATGAATACAGTTCACATTTGGTAAAGGAAAGCGCGTATAAGAGCGTTGTGACAATGCCCGGATATTTGGAAGTTCTGGAAAATTATAACAAAAAGCAGGATAGAATTGAGGCAACCCTGTTTATTCTGCAGGTGCCTGTATTAGTGCTTTTGTGTGCTTTTCTGTTTATGATTGCATCGCAAATGTATGATATGGAGCGAAATGAAATCTCCGTATTAAAGAGTCGTGGTAGCTCCGGTGGACAGATTTTCAGATTGTATTTATATCAGAGTGTTTTTACTACCTTAATCGGTAGCGCCATAGGATTATGGTTGGGCCGTCTGTTCTGTAGTGTTCTGGGTTCTGCCAGAAACTTCCTGGAATTTGATTTGAGTACGGCGCTTCCGGTAGAGTTTACCGAAGAAACCTTCTACTATGCAGGGGCGGCAGCGCTTGCTTCTATCTTGGTAATGACTTTGCCTGCATTAAAGCATAGCAGATTAACTATTGTTAAATTAAAACAGCAGAAAGCATTGAAGGGCAAACCGCTTTGGGAAAAATTGTTCCTGGATGTGATTTGTTTGGCTGGCTCCCTGTACGGATATTACACCTTCTCCAAAAAGCAGGAGCTTTTGGCAGTGGATGTGCTGAAGGGTGAGGCCTTGGATCCTCTTCTGTACTTGAGTTCTTCTCTGTTTATTGTGGGTATGGGACTGTTGTTCCTGCGTTTGCAGCCTTATCTTATTAAGCTGATTTACTCTCTGGGTAAATCTTTCTGGGGACCGGCAAGTTATGCTTCCTTCCTGGAAAATATTAAGAACGGCAGCAAACAGCACTTTATTATGTTGTTTATGATCCTTACAGTTGCACTGGGTATGTTCCATGCTACCGTTGCAAGAACTATTTTGCAAAATTCTATGGATAACGTGGCATATCTTAAGGGTGCCGATCTGATTGTTAAGGAGATTTGGACGGACAATTCTGCTTACGCCAGTGATGAAGGAAACTTTGAATTCCAGTACTTTGAGCCGGATTTTGGTAAGTATGCGGATTTAAGCATTGCCCAAAGTTATACCAAGGTGATTTATGATGAAAAGGCTTACCTGAAGGGTGCAAAGAACAAAGAGCAGTATATTATCCTCATGGGTATTCATACAAAAGAATTTGGTGAGAATACCCAGCTGGAAGAAGGTCTTTTGGCAAAGCATTATTATGAATATCTGAATGCGTTGGCAGTAGAACCTAAGGGTATTCTGGTTTCCAGAAACTTTGAGACCAAGCTGGAGTACAAGATTGGTGATACCATTACCTACTACAACAATCAGGATAAATATGTAACCGGTAAGATTGTGGACTTTGTGGATTATTGGCCCGGATATGAGCCGGTTACCACTTCTTTGAATGCGGACGGCAGTGTGAATACACAGGATAATTTCCTTTTGGTTACTCATTATCAGCTGTTAAAGCAAAAGTGGGGCGCTACACCTTATGAGGTATGGATTACTTTGAAGGATGGTGCAGAAGGTTCGCAGATTGCAGAATGGATTGAGAAGCATGATGTACATATTTCCAAGTATGAAGATAAAGGAAAGGCTATGGAGGATGTTATCGAAGATCCTTTGCTTCAGGGTACTAATGGTATCTTGACTATGAGCTTTATCGTTACTTTGATTTTATGTGCGGCAGGTTACTTGATTTACTGGATTATGTCCATTCGTTCCAGAGAAATGATTTTTGGTGTATTGCGTGCAAGCGGTATGCATACAAGCGAAGTATTCCACATGCTCTTTAACGAGCAACTTTTCTCGGGTGTAACCTCTATTTTGGCCGGAATCGGAATAGGAAAAATTGCGTCCAAGATGTTTGTACCCATGCTCCAGTCAGCGTATGCGGCGGTGGATCAGGTGCTTCCTATGAAGCTGATTACCAATCAGATGGACTTGGTAAGATTGTACATAGTGGTTGCAGGTGTTATGATTGTGTGCCTGTTAGTATTGATTGTTCTGGTATTGAAACTGAATGTAACAAAGGCACTTAAGTTGGGTGAGGATTAATGGAACAGGAAACGAATAAAATTATTATTTTAGACAATGTGAAAAGAAGATTTCCGGTAGCAGGAGGAACCTTTGAAGCTTTGAAAGGTGTGAATGCAGAGATACCGGAAGGAAGTCTTGTAATATTAAAGGGGCGCTCCGGTTCGGGTAAAACTACTCTCTTGAATATTATCGGAGCGTTGGATAATCCTTCTGTAGGAAGGGTGTTGTTGGAGGGCAAGAATATCAGTAAGGCCTCCGACAGAGAAAAAGAAAACTTCAGAAGAACACGACTGGGATATGTATTCCAGTCCGTGTCCTTGATTCCTACCATGAATGCTTTGCAGAATGTGGAGTTTTCCTTGAGGCTTGCAGGTGTTCGTAAAGGTCGTGAGGAACGTGCCATTGAATGTCTGAAGATGGTAGGCTTGGGCGGACGTATTAAGCATATGCCCGCTGAAATGTCGGGTGGTGAGCAACAGCGTGTGGCGATTGCCAGGGCAATAGCGCACAGACCGAAGATTTTGCTGGCGGATGAACCTACGGCGGAGCTGGATAGTGCAATGGCGGCTGAGGTTACCAAGCTGTTTCAGGAAATGACAAAGAAAGAAGGCGTTACCATTATCATGACCACCCACGATGTGGGACTTATGGACGCGGGAGATATGGTAATTGAATTGGAACACGGAGAACAGGTGATACATGAATCGTAGAGGAGTAGTGTTATGAGAAAAACTAATCCGATAATTAAAGCTGATTTTCCGGACCCTGACGTAATAAGGGTTGGAGATACGTATTATATGTTAAGTACTACCATGCACTTTAAGCCGGGCGCAGTTATCTTGCGCTCCTATGACATGGTGCAATGGGAAATAGTGTGCCATGTATTTGATGTGCTGGAAAAGACACCTCAGGAATGCTTGCAGGGTGAGAGAAGTAATTATGGACGCAGTATGTGGACCGGTTGTTTGCGCTATGCGAAGGAAAAGTTTTATGTGTGTTTTTCGGCACAGGAATTAAATAAAACCTTTATTTATTGTGCAGACCGGATAGAAGGTCCTTGGGTGAAGCGGGAATTGGAAGGCTATAAGCATCATCCCAGTCTGTTGTTTGACGACGATGGAAAAGTTTATTTAGTACATGGATTCAAAGAAATATTTATACAGGAAATGCTGCCGGATGTAAGCGATTATGCGAAGGATGGGTTTAGCAGGAAGCTTTTGGAGGAAACGAAAGAAGAAGTGTATCTGGGCTATGAAGGCGCCAGAGTGCAGAAAATCTTTGGAAAATACTATCTGTTTGCTATGTATTGGATCAAGAACGAACCTGCCAGAAGAACGCATTTGTGCTTTGTGTCTGAAAACTTGGATGGCGAGTTTGAGGGTGGCGAAGTCCTACGTGATGACATAGATTTCTACAATCAGGGTGTCGCTCAGGGGGGATTGGTGGAGGCTTTGAACGGAAAGTGGTATGGAGTGCTGTACCAATGGCGTGGTGCTATGGGACGAATGCCGGTATTAGTGCCGGTAACCTGGCAGGGAGATATGCCGGTGTTTGGTAGAAATGGCAGGGTGCCGGAAGAAATTGAAGTGGCCAGCAGCCGACCTTACTACAAATATGCTCCCCTATACACCTCGGATGATTTTGTATATCCGGCAGAAGAAGGTCCCAATCCTAAACTGAAGATTCAGTGGGAGTGGAACCATTGCCCTAATGAGCGTTATTGGAGAGTTAGAGAGGGTGGCGGATTGCTTTTAACCAGCAGTAAGCTTTGCACCAATGTAACTCATGCCTTGAATATGCTGACACAGAGAACCATGTGGCCGGGATGTGCCGCGGAGGTAACAGTGGATGCGTCGGCATTGGAAGATGGCGACGTGGCCGGGTTGTGTGTGCTGCAGGGCTGCTATGGTTATGTAGGAATTACTAAAGAGCTGGGTAATTTGTATTTGATTGTAGTGGATAGACGATTGGAAGAAACCAGACAGAATGACAGGGCGGCAGATTATCTGCCGGGTAGCTTGAGAGAAAAAATCAAGCTGACCCAGGAGGTGGTACGACTTCGCGTTAATGTGGAATCAGAAGGACCTGAGGAAACAGCAGAGTTTTTCTTCCAGAACAAGAACCGCTGGAAAAAGGTGGGAGAACCTCACAGATTATTTTTTCGTTTGGATCATTGTATGGGGTGCCGATTTGGTTTGTTCCTGTATTCCACGGAGAAAACCGGTGGACAGGCATTGTTTCAGGATTTCAGATATATTTATGAGGAATAAAAATAAGTCGATCAAGGGTGGTTGCCCTTGGTCGACTTTTATGGTTTCTTGGTTGCTGTAAAGTTGTTCTTGGAACGGTATTCGCTGGGAGTGCAATTCTTGCGCTGTTTAAACAAACGATTGAAGGTGGAAATGCTGGGAAAGCCTGCCTGTAAGGCAATCTCCGTAATGGACAAATCCGGCTCGGCAAGGAGTTCTTCTGCAACCTTAATGCGTCGGTAGCACAAGTAATCGCAAAATGTGAAGTTGGTATATTGCTTGAACAGTCTGGAGAAGTGGAACTTGCTGAAACCGATGGATTTAGCGATGGTTTCTAAGTTCAAATCCTCCATGTAATGTTCGTCTATGTAATCCATTAAGGCGTTGAATTTTTGCACATATTCTTTTTGCTTGTAAAGACGCACATTAGGGAAAAGATTGCCTGTGTTAAGGTGGTTATACCCTATCTTCACAAAGAAGTTTAAGAGCAGGGAATAAATCATTAATTCCGCGTACTCGGTTTTGCTAAAGTATTCATTACGCATTCTTAGCAATAATTGATAAATCTCATCGTAAATCTGAGGGTGGGTTTCCTCGGTGATAAACAGAGGTTGGGACAGCACGGATTCGATACCGGAAAAGCTGTTCAGTTTTGCAATCAAGGAAAGATCAAACATAAAAATAAAACGTTTGCCAAACTCAGGTGCAATGATTTCGTGCATTTCGCCCGGAGGGACAATCAAAATATTACCCGGTTCCACGGTATAGGTGTCGTTATTGGTGACCAATATATAATTGTTTTCAACCGGCATAATAATCTCCATGGCAGAGTGCCAATGAGCCGGAAAGCCGATGTTTTGTTCGTTCAGCCAGATTCTGATAGTGGACGCATTGTGGAATTCTACCAATTCTTGTGAATTCTTAACTTCACGTGAACCGGTGAAATCACTGTTGGTCGAGTAAAAATCTTGCTGAATATTGCTATATTTGTTGTCTTCCATATGCCCTCCCAGGGTGTATGAGCAAAATTTGCTATATAAATGACTGTCAAAAACATATAAAACTATGCATATTTTGGTAAAAAAAACCAAGATTTGCTATATAAAAAGTTAAATTAACTATATCAATACATTAGCATTTTAGCATTATTGCTGAAAAAACGCAAGAATGTACATGAAAATTAACTAAAATAGTTAAAAACAAGCAATTTATGGTGAATAAATAGCAAAATTTAATAAGCGACTCTTGACATATTGACGTATAATACTCCAGTAAGATATAAAGGAAGTACTATTTACTTGTGGAGGCATTTTATGAAGGAAACTCAAAAAAAAGCACTTATTACCCTCGCAGTAGTGGCGGTAATAGCGGTCGTATGTGTCTTAATGAGCCTACGTCCGGTTGAAAACTTCCAGGAAAAATATGCTGGAGTGAATCTTGAGCAGGATATCGAGGGTGTTGAAAGAGACGGCACCTATTCAAAGTATCTGGCTGCTCATGCAGACGCAGCACAGCCCCAGACAGAAGTGGACATTGATTTGTTTGCTTATGTTGTAGATGAGGGTGAAGCGTCAGTTGTAACAGATTTTTATGGGGTAGACAAGGCTCTCTCTACAGAAAGCGATTCCAAGGTTACTTTTACCGTGGATATTCCGGAGAGCGGTTTCTATAATGTTTATTTAGAATACCTGATTCCCCAGTCCCGCGGTGTTGCGGCAGAGCGTTGTGTTTACATTAACGGCGAAGTTCCGTTTGAAGACGCACGTAACCTTACCTTTACAAGAATTTGGAAGGATGGCGGCCCGGTTAAGAAAGATAACCAGGGCAATGAGATTCGCCCCACTCAGGTGGAAGAATATGATTGGCAGAAGTCATACTTAAAAGATGACAGAGGCTATGTGGCAGACCCTTACATGTTCTATTTTGAGGCAGGTAAAAATACAATTTCATTAGGTGCTGAGAACGAGCCTATGGTTCTTAAGAAAATGACCGTAGCTCCGGTACAGGAAATGGATACTTATCAGGAATACATTGCAAAACAGCCTACAGTTAATTCCAGTGCTACTGCAAAGGAATTCATACAGCAGATTGAAGGTGAAAGTTCTACATTCCGTTCAGAATCTTCCCTTTATGCAAAGTATGACAGATCCTCACCGACTACAAGTCCTTCCAGCGTAACCAAAACCGTACTTAACTACGTGGGTGGTGAAGCTTGGAGAAGTACAGGTCAGTGGATTGAATGGGAATTTGAAGTTCCTGAAGACGGCTACTATAACATCATGATTAAGGGTCGTCAGAACTACTCCAGAGGTAGCGTATCTAATAGATGCGTATACATTGATGGAGAAATTCCTTTTGAAGAATTGAAAGAAGTATCTTTCGGATACAGCAATGATTGGGAAAACAAAACTTTGGCAGATGAGGAAGGAACTCCTTACAACTTCTACTTGACCAAAGGTAAGCACACCATCCGTTTAGAAGCAGTGCTTGGTGGCCTCGGACCTATCTTGCTTGATTTGGAAGATTCTACATACAGATTAAATCAGATGTATAGAAAGATTTTGGTTTATACCGGTGCAAGTCCTGACCAGTACAGAGATTACTACATTAACAGAGTATATCCTGAAATTATGGACGCTATGGATTTGGAAGCAAAGAGATTGTATAAGCTTATTGATGACACTGTAGCATACAGTGGACAGAAAGCGGACAACATTGCAAGTGCGCAGACTGTAGCGCAACAGTTGGAACGTTTCTGCGAGAAGCCTAACAAGATCACCTTAGAGTTCATTAACTTCAAGGATAACATTACTGCACTTGGTACGGCATCCCTTAACATGAGCGATACCAAATTGGATATTGACTACATTACTGTTAGCGGAACAGATGCTAAGGTTAAGGTTAAAAAGTCTAACTTCTTAACTCAAACCTGGCATGAATTAAAGTCCTTCGGAGCATCCTTCATAGTTGATTATAACGCTGTCGGTGACGTTTACGACGAAAACAGCGAGGATATTGTTAAGGTTTGGATTACAACCGGTCGTGACCAAGGTACAATCCTTAAGTCCATGATCGATGAGTCCTTTACACCGACCACCGGAATTAAGGTTAACTTAGAAATCGTTGACCCCGGCGCTCTTTTGAATGCGGTATTGGCAGGACGTGGACCTAACGTAGTATTATCTGTTGGTGCTGACCAGCCTGTAAACTTCGCTTTGAGAGGTGCATCTGAGGATATTACACAGTTTGAGGGTTGGGAAGAAGTTCTTTCCCATTATACTGAAAGCTCTTATGAACAGTATCGCTTAGATGGTGCGATTTATGGTATTCCTGAGACCCAGACCTTTAACGTAATGTTCTATCGTACAGACGTTTTGGAAGAACTGGAACTCACTCCTCCTCAGACTTGGGAAGAGTTGATCGAAATGTTACCTACTATTCAGGGTAACAACTTATCAGTAGGTATTCCTACTGCGGCAGGTAGCAGTAACGCAACTGCAGCCGGCGCAACCATGTCTAACATGCCTGACTTGTCAATGTACTTCGCACTTCTGTATCAGAATGGTGGCGACATGTACAACGCGGCAGGAACCAAGACAACAGTTGATAATGAAGCGGGTATTAAGGCATTTGACGATTATGTAAGATACTTTAATGACTATGGTCTTCCTACATTGTACGATTTCGTAAGCCGTTTCCGTTCAGGTGAAATGCCTATCGGTATTGCAGCTTACTCTACCTATAATACATTGGTAGTATCCGCACCTGAAATTCGTGGTCTTTGGGAGTTTACATTAATCCCCGGTACTTACCGCACAGATGAAAATGGAGAGACTTATCTCGATAGATCTTCTTTCATTACCGGTAGCGCAACCATGATGATTGCATCTGATGATGAAAAGATAAAGCAGAATTCATGGGAATTCATGAAGTGGTGGGCTAAGACAGAAACTCAGGTTCAGTTTGGTCGTGAAATCGAAGCATTGCTTGGTTCTTCAGCAAGATATGCTACTGCTAACAAAGACGCATTTGTTCAGTTGTCATGGAGTGCAGAAGATATCAAGGTATTGGATGCGCAGTGGGAGCAGACAGTAGGTATCCGTGAAGTTCCCGGTGGATATTACACCGGACGTCATATCGGTAACGCTATCAGAAAGGTTCTGAATGACAAGGACGATACACGTGAAACCATTATTGACTACTCAATTAAGATTGATGAAGAAATAGAAAAGAAACGTAAAGAATTCGGTTTGCCGTTAGAATAGGGGAGTGAAGAATGAAAGAGTTTTTTAACAAATATATCACCCTGCGTAAACACAATTTCTCAGTGGCGATGAAAAAAATGAAAAGAAGCAAAATGTGCTATGCATTCTTGGCACCTTATGCGATTATATTTACCTTGTTTTATGTGGCACCTGTAGTGGTTTCTATTTTCTTCAGTTTCACATATTACAACATTTTGGAAAGTCCCAGATTTTTGGGCTTGGATAACTACATTAGTTTAGTATTGGAAGATGATATCTTCCTAACCAGTATTAAGAACACATTGTTGATTGCGGTAGTCACCGGTCCGCTGGGATATATCGCATCCTTCCTGTTCGCATGGTTGATTAACGAGTTGCCCAGATGGGTACGAAGCGTAGCGGTTATTATCTTCTACGCACCTTCCATCGCAGGTGCTGCATGTCTGTCCATCTTCTCTGTATTCTTCAGAGGAGATGCGTATGGATACGTAAATGCGTTCTTGATGAATTTGGGTATTATCGACACACCAATCCTTTGGTTTATCAACCCCACATACATGCTTCCTATTTGTATGGTAGTTATTTTGTGGATGAGTTTGGGAAGTGGATTCCTTTCCTTCGTAGCAGGTCTTCAGGGTGTAGACAGATCGCAGTTTGAAGCCGGATACATGGATGGTGTTAAGAACAGATGGCAGGAACTTTGGTACATCACTTTGCCGAATATGAAGCCCATGCTTATGTTTGGTGCGGTTATGTCCATCACACAGGCATTCAGTGTATATGATGTAACAGTTACTCTTTGTGGTAACCCCAGTACAGACTATGCAGCAAGAACCATTGTAACCCACTTGGTTGACTATGGTTTCACAAGATTTGAAATGGGTTATGCTTGTGCGATTGCAACCATTTTGTTCTTGATGATGATCTTATGTAACAAAGCAATTCAAAATCTGTTGAGAAGAGTAGGAACCTGATATGAGCAAAAAGATAAAAGAAGAAAAAGTAGAAAAAGTATATCGCAAGAAATTGATCAAAAAGAGAAAACCGAACCGCTCTATCGCCGGAGACTTTTTCCTGTATCTCTTTCTTGTATGTATGGCATTAGTCATGGCTTTCCCGCTTATTTATACGGTCAGCAATGCATTAAAGCCTTTGGATGAATTGTTTAAATTCCCTCCAAGAATATTAGCGCAGAATCCCACATTGGATAACTTCTCAGACTTGTTTGTAACAATGGGAAAATCCTGGGTATCATTTTCAAGATATTTATTTAATACCGTATTTATTACTGTAGTAGGTACGGCAGGTCATTTGATTATTGCTTCCATGGGTGCATTCGTACTTTCCAAGTATGATTTCCCCGGAAGTCAGGCATTCTTTAAATTAGTAACCGTAGCGATGATGTTTACCTACATGGTAACCCAGATTCCTAACTACCTGATTTTAAATGCATTAGGTTGGATTGATACATACTGGGCAATCATCATTCCTGCATTTGCTTCTCCTATGGGTCTCTTCCTTATGAAGCAGTTCATGGAAGGTCTTCCCATGTCATTGGTGGAAGCAGCAAAGATTGACGGTGCAAATGAATGGAGAGTATTTAGCGGAATCGTAATGCCGAACGTTAAGCCGGCATGGATGACCTTGATTATCTTCTCCGTACGTGATTTGTGGAACAACAGAGCAGGTACATTCATCTACTCTGAAGAAAAGAAAACCTTGGTATTCGCAATGGGCCAGATTCAAGGTGGCGGTATCGCCAGAACCGGTCAGGCTGCTGCGGTAATGGTTGTATTGATGATTGTTCCGATTGTAACTTTTATACTTTCCGAAAGTCAGATTTTGGAAACAATGGCAAGCTCCGGCTTGAAGGATTAATGTGAGCGAGGTGGCATATGAAGAAAAAATTGACAAGAATCGCCGCATTTATGCTGGCGGCAGTGATGTTTGCAGCAACTTCTATCTCCACTTATGCGATGGATAGAAGTTACACTTACAATTATGACTGGTGGGGAGATGTTCAGGATTCCCCTGACTTCTACACTGTATGTAAGGTATTTGGCACAGCGGATTTGGGACTGGATATGGCTATGAAGGCTCCCGAAAGCATGTTTGCAATCGGCGACAAATTGTATGTGTGTGATACCGGTAATAATAGAATTATCGAATTTAAGCAGGGTGAAAACGAAACCTTTGAACTGGTTAGATATATCTACGGTTTCAAGGGTGGAGAAGAGGAAGAAGAAGTTGTTACTTTCTTAACCCCTAAGGATGTGGCAGTTTCAGAAGAAGGCGCTATTTTTGTTGCAGACTACGGCAACAACCGTATCATCAAAATGGATGAAAATCTCAACTACATTATGAGATTTGATGCACCGGTAGATGCTTCTTTGGATCCTAATACACCGTTCAAGCCTAAGAAGTTGGTTATTGATACTGCAGATCGTGTATATTGTATTGCAGAAGGTATCAATAAAGGTCTTGTAAAGTATGAGAGCGATGGTGTATTCTCCGGATTCGTAGGCGCTAATAAGGTTACTTTTGATTGGTACGAATATTTGTGGAAGAAATTCTCTACACAGGCACAGCGTGACAAGATGGAAGGTTTCGTTCCTACAGAATACGATAATGCATATATTGACCATGAAGGTTTCATTTATGTATGTACGGACGGTTATACCGAAGATGAGTGGAGAGAAGAATCTGCAGAAGCAGTTCGTAAGCTCAACATGATGGGTAACGATATTTTGGTTCGTAACGGTGAGTATCCTGTTTACGGCGACTTGTACATCGGTACTGCCGGTCAGTACAGTGGTCCTTCCGCATTTTTAGATGTAACTGTTTTAGACAATGATGTATATGTATGTTTGGATAGTAACAGAGGTCGTTTGTTCGGCTATGATGACCAGGGTAAATTAGTATTTGCTTTTGGTGGTGGTGGTAATATGGAAGGTTACTTCAGAAAGGCATATTCTCCTACCGCGGTTGAACATATGGGTAATGCTCTTTATGTATTAGACACCTTGGATTGTAGTATTACCATGTTTGTTACCACTGAATTTGGCGAAACCGTATTTGATGCAATGGAGCAGTTTGATGAAGGTAATTATGAAGCATCAGAAACAGCATGGCGTCATGCAATGGAATTAAACGGTAACTACGATTTAGCATATATCGGCGTAGGTCGTGCACTCTTAAGACAGGAAAGATACGAAGAAGCGATGGAATATTTCGAACTCAAGTATGACGCTGAAAATTATTCCAAGGCATATAAGCAGTATCGTAAGGAATGGGTAGAGGAAAACATCGCTTTGATTGTTATTGTTCTTCTTATTCTGATTGTCGTTCCTCTTGGAATTGGCAAGATTAAGAGTATTAAGCATGAAATTGAAATCGCAGATATCTTTAAAGTTTAGGGGAGGAGGCAGACATGAAGATTACTACTAAAAGAAAAGATTCCATGGAAAAATATTGGAATTCATTAAAATTCTCGTTGTACTGTCTCACTCATCCGTTAGATGGTTTTTGGGATTTGACACATGAGAAACGCGGCACATATGCTGCTGCAAATACAATCTTGATTTTGACCTTGCTTGCAAGAATATTCAGATTGCGTTTTACAAGCTTTATTTTCCTGAATGTATATTGGGAAGAACTCAATATGCTTACTTACATAGGAAGTGTGTTGTTCCCGTTAGCACTCTTTGTAGTTGGTAACTGGGCACTTACAACACTCTTTGATGGTAAAGGTCGTTTGGGACAGGTTTATATAGGCACCTGTTATGCATTATTACCTTACCCCCTCCTTCAGTTCCCGTTAATGATTTTCAGTAATTTTGTTACCGTAGATGAAGCAGAATTCTATACCATGATTGGTACAATATCTCTTCTATGGTGCGGTATGTTGATTATTGCAGCAATGGGACAGATTCATGAGTACTCATTAGGTAAGAACCTTTTGTTTACCGTGGCAACTTTATTTGCAATGCTGGTTATGATTTTCATCTTATTGTTATTCTTTAGTATGATTTCACAGGGTGTTGCATATTTCATCTCATTAGGTAAGGAAATCTTATTCCGAATCTAGCGTAACAGCTACAAATAGAAATGGTTGAATAGAGGACAGGAGAAACAATGAAAAGAGATAATTCACAAAAAAAGGCAGCAATAAAGGCTGCAATTGTTAATCAGTTAAAAAGCTTGGCTGTTCCCGTTATTTTGTGTGCTGTTATTTTTGCCTTGGTGTATGTTGTAATGACATTCAAGGATGAGGAAGTGGAAGAAGAGGCAACAAAGATTAAGAGATATGAAGGTACCGAGGAGCCCATGATTATGGAAAACGATGACCTTCTGTTTACTTTGGATCCCTTAACCACACAGTTCACAATTGAGGTAAAGGATACCGGAAAGATTTGGTATTCCAACCCTACGGATGCAGCAGAAAACCCGTTGATTGTATCGGATTCAGAAAAGGGGAAATTACAATCCACACTTCTGATGACATACACTGAAGAAAAGGGTTTGCTGACTACTTATGATAATTATAAGTACAGTATTGAAAAAGGAATTTATGATATTGAACAGGGTAGTGATGCAAAGGGTGAATATATCCGCATCAACTATTCCATCGGTAACGTACAGAGAGAGTACTACATTCCACCTGTAACCACTGCTGATAAATTTGAAGAGTGGGTAAGTAAGATGGAACCTAAGTACGCACAGTACGTTAGAGACTACTATACCAAGTACGATATCAACAATTTAAGAAAGAAAGACTTGGATAAGAAAGACCAGCTATTAGCTGACTATCCTATCATTGCTGAACAGGTTATTTATGTATTGAATCCTAATACACAGCAGAACTTGAAGGTAACCTTCGAAGAGGTATTTGCTTCCATCGGCTATACCATGGACGATTACAAGGCGGACTGTGAATTGAGTAATGCATCAGCTACTACCAAGACTCCTATTTTTGGTGTTAGTATGATTTATCGTTTGGATGGCAATGAATTTGTATTGGAAGTTCCTTACGAAGCAATGACCTTCGGTGAAGAAACTCCTATTTACAAGATTACTCCCCTTCCTTACTTTGGAGCAGGCGGAACAGAGGATGAAGGTTATATGATGGTGCCTGAAGGTGGAGGAGCAATTATTAACTTTAATAATGGCAAGACTACTCAGGAAGGCTATTATTCTAACCTGTATGGTTGGGATATGGCACTTATGCGTAAGGAATTGGTAGTAAATACTATGTCTTACTTCAATGCTTTCGGTATTGCAAACGGCAAGGATGCTTTCCTTTGTATCTTGGAAGAAGGTGCTCCTTATGGCGCTGTAGTGGCTGATATTGCAGGTAAATCCAACAACAGAGGTTATAATTATGCGAATATAGAATATTCCGTAGTTAACAGAGAACAGTATGACGTTGGTGCGATTGCAAACTCAGCGGTATTCGTATTCCAGCAGCAGCTTCCTGCAGAGACTCTTACCCAGAGATATCGTTTCATTGATTCCAATGAATACGTAGATATGGCTAAGAGCTACCAGAGCTATCTGTTAGATAAGTATGGCAGTGATCTTGCTATGAACACTGATACAGCAGCTCCTGTTACCTTTGAAATCGTTGGTGCGGTAGATAAGGTTCGTCAGGTGGTTGGTGTACCCGTATCAAGACCTTGGAAGCTTACTACTTATGAAGAAGCGGAAGAGATGATTCGCGAATTGGCTACTACTGATGGCATCAAGAACATGTCCGTGAAGTTAACCGGTTGGTGTAACGGTGGTGTTCAGCAGCAGATGCTTTCAAAAGTTAAGACTATCGGTGCTTTGGGAAGCAAGAAGGATCTTAAGAATCTTTCTGCAGCAGCTCAGGAGCTGGGCGTAGATTTGTACCTGGATGGTATTACCCAGTATGCACATGACAGCAACCTGTTAGATGGTTTCTTCTCTTATTCCGATGCGGCTAAGACCATCAGTAAGGAAAGAGCAGAACTTTATGTATACAGTGATGTAACTTATATTGCAAGAGAAGGATTGGATCCTTATTATCTCCTGCATACTGATGTGGCGAACGAAATGGCAGATAATTTGGTAGAAGCTACCAAGAAGTATGGTACCGGCGTTTCCTTCCAGGATTTGGGAATGGACCTTTCTTCAGATTATTATCGTAAGAACTACAGAAGCAGATATGCTGTAATGGTTGAGCAGCAGGCGAGGTTAAAGGCTGTTTCTGATAGCGGAATGAATGTAATGACAAATGCAGGTAGTGATTATGCAGTTGCTTACACAGATATGGTTACAAACATGAACTTAAAGGGTAACAAGTACACCATGATTGATGAGTTCATACCGTTCTATCAGATGGCAATTCACGGTATGGTTAACTATACCGGATATCCTATCAACACCTGTGGACATGAAGTGGATGAAATCCTTTATGCAGCAGAATATGGTGCAGGTTTACAGTTCTCTTTCATGAAGGAAAGTTCCTTTGCACTGCAGAAGACTCTGTACACAGAGTACTATGGTTCTGAATATGCTGTATGGCATGACAGAATGTTAGAGATTTATAACAGATATAACTCCGAACTTGGCCATACCTTCAATCAGAAGATGGTTGACCATGATAATATTACCAAGAACTTATCTTGCACCGTTTATGAAGACGGCACCAAGGTATACGTAAACTACAGTTATGATGATTATCAGACTGCAGATGGCGTGGTTCCGGCAAGAGATTATATGGTAGTTAAGTAATTTGTTATTGATAGAAGATTTTGTTAGAAAGGGCTATGATTATGAAGAAGCAAAAGAATAAATTGGCTGGTCTTCAAAAGCGTAAGGCAATATCGGGTTATCTGTTCATTTCACCTTTTATCTTAGGATTTTTGGTGTTCATGGTGAAACCGCTTTTTGAATCCTTGTATATGAGTTTCTGTACAGTGGAATTGGGAGCTGGTGTGTATAATCCCGTATGGGAAGGATTGGTAAACTACAAGAATGCATTTTTGGTAGATGCGGATTTTAACCAGTTTTTAGTGGAAGAATTGACCAGAATGTTAATTTACTCCTTGGCGATTATGGTATTCAGTTTCTTTGTTGCGTTGATTCTGAACCAGAAGTTTAAAGGACGTGCGTTGGTTCGTGCGGTATTCTTCCTGCCCGTTATCCTGTCCTCCGGTGTTATCCTTGGTTTGGAAACCAATAACGCGTTGATGGACAGAATGATGAGTACGATTGAAATGACCACAGAAGGTATCAGTGTTACTGCTGCTGTACAAGAGTTGCTCAGAACAGCAGGTGTCGGTGTAAAGGCCTTCGAAAAAGTTTTTGAAATTATTGATAATATTTATGATGTAGCAATTGCATCAGGTATTCAGATTATTATTTTCCTTTCGGGATTGCAGACCATTTCAGCCAGTATGTATGAAGCTGCAGCTATTGAAGGATGTACCAAGTGGGAAAGTCTTTGGAAGATTACTTTCCCCATGGTAAGTGGTTTGCTTTTAGTAAACTGGATTTACACCATTATCGACTTCTGTATGCGAAGCGATAACCAGGTTATTGACAAGATAACCACCGTAATGGTTACAAATTTACAGTACGGATTTGCATCGGCTATGTCATGGATTTACTTCGTGATTGTAATAGCATACGTGGGAATTACTTCGTTGATTATTTCGAAGGGGGTATACTATTATGACTAAAGTAAAAGTTAAGAAATATCATGATTTTTGGGAGAGAAACCGTAAATCAGAAGGCTACTTATTAAAGAGAACACTTATGGACTGGGGCTTAAGCCTTTGCAGATTCATTTTGTTGTTTGGTATGTGTTTTTTGATTTTACAGCCTATCCTGAATAAGATTTCCGTAAGCTTCATGCCGGAGGAAGATTTGTATAACCCCATTGTTATTTCCATTCCGGAGAATTTTACAACAAAGAATTATACCTTGGCAGCAGAATTGTTAACTTTCAAAGAAGCATTGATTAATTCAGCGACCATTGCTTTGACCATTGCAGTTTTACAGATTGCGGTATGTACCTTGGTAGGTTATGGTTTTGCAAGATTTGAATTCCCGCTTAAGAAATTCTGGTTTGCATGTGTAATGTTATTGATTTTAGTACCACCCCAGACTATTTCCAGTTCCCTGCACTTGCACTTTAAGTTCTTTGATGTATTCGGAATCATTAATGCAGCGACCGGAACTACTCTGAACTTAAGTGGTAAGGTTATTCCTTACTATATGCTGAGTGCCACCTGTATGGGTCTGAAAAATGGTTTGTACATCTTTATGATTCGTCAGTTCTTCCGTACCGTTCCTTACGATTTGGAAGAGGCTGCATATGTGGATGGTTGCGGTACTCTGAAGACATTCTTCAAGATTATGCTTCCTCAGGGTGTGCCGATTATTACCTCTTGTTTCCTGTTTGCATTTGTATGGCAGTGGACAGATGGTTTCTACTCTAAGCTTTTCTTGGGAACCACCAAGTTACTCAGTACCAGCCTTGCAAGATTGGTTGATACCTTGGCAGCTTACATGATGCGTATTTTGGGCGAGGCTACATCCATTTCCGTAGCATATTCGAACTGTATTTTGTCAACCGGTACATTAATGTTCATCGTTCCATTGATTATTTTGTACTTATTTGCACAAAAAGCGTTCGTGGAAAGTATCAGTAGTAGTGGTATTAAGATGTAAAATGCCCTTATTTACTGCATATTGTGAAAAAAACAAATTGGAATTTATGTGCAAATAGCACAAAAATAACCGCTTTATTAAAAATTTTTGAATTGTAATTGCACAATTGAAATCTATGTGCTATAATAAACTCGATATTGAAAACGAAAGCCCACGGAGCGTCCCGGAAGATGAGCTCCGTGGTGTCAAGTAGTTGATATATACTTTAAGGAGGATGAAAAATGAAAAGTAAGATGTTTAAAAAGCTTATGGCTGCTTCTTTAGCAACAGTTATGTCTGTTGGCCTTTTAGCTTGTGGTGGAGAGAAAGCACCTGAAGCTACTGCTACCCCTGCTCCTCAGGACAATGGTGGCTCTACAACTACAACCCCTGACGCTGGTGGAGATGATGCTGTTTCTTCTTCAACCGCATTAATCGATCCTGCAACCGGCAAGCCTTATGACCTTGGCGGAATGGAAATCATCGTTCGTGACTGGTGGTCAAACCCTGATCAGGAGCCCGCTAACGAATATCAGCAGGCTAGAGCAGATTATATCGATGAAATCGAAGCTACTTATAACTTCACCATTACTCAGATGGCTATTTCTGACTGGGCTTCAGTTCCCGCAGATTTCGTAGATTACGTTACCACCGGTGGTGATGACACCAACTACGTATTTATGCTTCGTGAAGACCCTGCTACTACCTCAGCTATGGCTCAGGGCTTAATGTATGACCTTGCTACTCTTGATTGCTTAGACTTCTCTGAAGCTAAGTTCCAGAGCAACAAGTTACATGAGCAGTATGCAACCGGTGACAAGATTCACGCTATGTACATGGGTTATTCAGAGCCTCGTACCGGTATCTACTTCAACAAGAGATTGTTAAGAGAAGCTGGTATCGATCCTGAAAGCATTTATGATATGCAGGCAGACGGAACTTGGACATGGGATGCTTGGACAGATTTAATGGCTAAGGTTCAGAGAGATATCGACAGCGATGGTGTTATCGATGTATATGGTTTCGATGCTAACATTTCTATGCCTTTCAACTCAGCAGTTTACTCAAATGGTTCTGAGTACGTAGGTATGGAGAACGGTAAGTATGTTTACAAGTTCGAAGATCCCGCAACTGTTGAAGCTCTTAACTGGATGGTTGATGTTTGCAAGAACTATGGTCTTGTAAGACCTGCAGATGCTCAGTGGGATTACTACAAGCAGGGCTTCATGAATGGTGAATGTGCATTCATGCCTGAAGATGCTTACTGTGCTAACGAAGGTGGTTGGATTACCTTAGAGATGGCTGACGCTCAGAACGGTGACGTTGGATTCGTTATGTTCCCTAAGGGACCTCAGGGCAAGGATTACACCAACCTTTGGACCAACAACCCTGCAGCTATCCCTGGATGCTATGATGCAGACAGAGCTTGGAAGATCGCTTTCGCTTACAACTTGTATACCGATGATGTTCCTGGATACGAAAACTACGTTGACTTCAGCCAGTATCGTAACGGTAGCTTTGACTTCAGAGCAATCGACGAAACTCTTACCATGATGACTGAAAAGGGTATGATTACATACCATGGCTTGATTCCTAACTTGAACATGAACGAGCCTTTCTACTGGATGTTTGGCGCAAATGCTGATATTACTGCAATTCTTGAAGCTAACAGAGTTTCTTACAACGAGTACATCGACGCAGCTAACTAATAATTAGCTGATGGCTTAGTTAAATAAATATTTTGAATTAGTGGGGGTGGTGTTTTCCGGGCGCCACCCCCTCTTTATTGAAAAAATGATTGGAGAATAAATTTATGACAGTGATTGCAAAAAACCCTATTATGCCGGGATTTTATCCGGATCCTTCTATTTGCGCCGTTGGCGAAGATTATTATTTGATTAATTCTACATTTGCATATTTTCCGGGTCTTTCCCTGATGCATAGTAAGGACCTGGTACATTGGGAGCAGATTGGTAATGTTATGGATAGAAATTCACAGCTTCCTTTACCCAATGCTGGACATTCCCAGGGGTTGTTTGCACCCACAATCCGTTATCATGAGGGAACCTTCTATGTTATTTGCACCAATGTAAGTTATGGTGGCAACTACATTGTTACAGCGACTAATCCCGAAGGACCTTGGTCTGAGCCCTATTACATTGAAGGGGCAGACGGAATTGATCCCAGTTTGTTCTTTGATGAGGACGGAAAATGTTATTATATCGGTACCCATCCCAACCCGGATGGAGTTAAGTACAACGGCGACTGGTATATTTGGATTCAGGAGCTGGATATTAAAACCATGAAGCTCGTAGGCGAGCACAAGAATGTGTGGAATGGTGCCATGAAGGGCGTACATTGGCCGGAAGGCCCCCACATTTACAAGAAGGGCGATTATTATTATATTATGCACGCTGAAGGCGGTACCGGTCCAGAGCATGCCGTGACCATTTGCAGAAGCCGCGATATTTGGGGCCCTTATGAAAATAATTTCTGCAACCCTATTTTGACCCACAGACATTTAGGCTTTGATTACCCTATTAAGTATGTAGGTCATGCGGATTTGATTGAAACACCGAATGGTGAGTGGTATATGACCATGTTGGCAGTAAGACCTTTGGAAGGCTTCACCACCATGGGACGAGAGACCTTCCTTGCGAAGGTAATCTGGGAGAATGATTGGCCGGTAGTAAACCCCGGTGTTGGTATTCTTACAGAAACCGTAGAAATTGATTTGCCTGAGTGGAAGCCGGAAGAAGACCCTACTTCCTACACCTGCAGAACCGGTCACAAGACTTGTGTACCCGGTAGCAACAGAACTTATGATTTTGCTAATATGAAAGTATTGGGCGATGAGTTCTTAAGGCTTCGTAATCCCAAGGATGATATGTATGCTTTGGTGGAAGGCAAAGGTTTGTGCCTGAAGTTTGATACGGTTACACTAAAGGAGAAGAAGAGTCCTTCCTTTGTGGCTATCAGACAGCAGCATCATCAGTTTGAGGTGGCTACAGAGCTTTCTACCAAAGAAGTGACCGCAGGTAAAACAGCCGGACTTGTGTTGATGCAGAGTAACGAGTATCATTTGAAAGCTGAAGTTGCTAATGGCAAGGCGCAGGTGATTTTGTGTGAAAACAGTGAGGATACCTGTCTTGGCAGTGCGGATATTACTGCAGACGTGGTGACTCTTAAATTAAAAATTGATTTGTTAAAGGCTTCCGTAATCCTTACAGAAGGAGATAAGGAAACGGTACTTGCCGACAACATTGATGTACGTAAGCTTTCTACTGAAGTGGCAGGCGGTTTCGTAGGATGTTGTATCGGTGTATATGCAGTAGCAGATGTAGAGGATGGAAGCGCTGCATGCTTTACCAAGCTTTCTTACGAAGCTTAATGGAGCAGGAAAAGAGAGGAGTAACAGATGGAAGTTAATTTTCACTTACCGGGTCTTAGATACAATTATCCGTTAAATATGTTGATTTTAAGTCTGATGGAGCAGAAACCGGAGTGGTTTAGAGAGGGTATTAAAATTGCCTCTTTCTTTGGAGAGTTCCCATCTTCTTTGTGGAATGGAGGCAGACCTTCCAATTACGACCAATGTGATGCTGGATTTATAAAGAATGTGATTAAGAACATTAACGATAAGGGTATACCGGTACGTTTTACTTACACAAATATGCTTTTGAATGAAGAGGATTGTAAGGACCCTTACTGCAACTTCTGTTTGCAGCAGGCTGATAATGGTATGAATGAGGTGATGATTTTCTCACCTATTTTGGAGAAATATATCCGCGAGAATTACCCTGGCTTTAAGCTAAATAGTTCCACCTGTAAAGGAATCCGAGATATTGATACACTGAATGAGGAGCTTAGCAAACCTTATTATCTGGTGGTTTTGGATTATTATTTCAATAATAGATATGAAGAGCTGGAGAAAATTGAGGATAAGGGACGATGCGAGCTTTTGGTAAACCCGGTATGTGTCCCGGATTGTCCCAGACGCGCCAGACATTACGAGAATATTGCCAAGAATCAAAGAATTATGCAGAAGAATCGTAAGATGCCTGCGGATAAACAGATTCCCATAGAAGATTGGTATTGTGAGTATGGTGAGCACAATTGTATCTATACCATTCAGAAATATTATACATATATTTCGCCCGAATCCATTTGGGAGAAATATGTTCCTATGGGCTTCCATCATTTCAAGATCGAAGGAAGAACTGCCAATATTTTCTCTTTGGTGGAGACCTATTGTCATTATTTGGTTAAACCGGAGTACCAGGGTCAGGCACGTATTCTGTTGTTGAACAATCTGGCAGCAAACAGAGTGCTTGTAGTAAACAGACCCAGACCAGGCAAGTGGCCGTAGGCTGAACTGCTTGAAACCGGGCAGTATGAATATGCTGAAAAGGAGCAAATCATGGAGCAGAAAAAGGAAATTTACTGGCATTTGCCGGGCTTATGTGCTCATAGATATTTGAATATTGTTTTGCTGAATCTAATGAAGCAATATCCGGAGAAATTCCGCGAGGGTTATAAGGTAGCATCCGTGTACGGTACTTTCCCTGGGGCTATCTGGAATGGTGGAAGAACGGTTCTGGGTAGTATTTCGGAAGAAGATCGGGGAAAGATTATCAAGGCCTACAATGATTTGGGCGTGCCTGTACGTTTTACCTGGACCAATTCTTTGTTGGAAGATAAGCACGTGGATGATGCGTACTGCAATAGTATTATGAAGCAGGCTTGTAATGGCGTGAATCAGGTGTTGGTAAATAGGGATTGCCTGGAGGAACATGTTCGTAAGAATTACCCGGAGTATCCCATTATTTCTTCTACTACCAAGCGAATGACCGATTTGCAGGGTATTAAGGATGAACTTCAGAAGGATTATCATCTGGTGGTACTGGATTATGATTTGAATCATGAGGAAAAGGTGTTGAAGGAACTGGAACCCTATGCAGATAAAATCGAGATTCTGGTAAACGAGATATGCTATCCTAAGTGTCCCATGCGTTCGCAGCATTATCGTGATGAGTCAAAAGCCCAGCTGGAGAATGATGCAAAGAGTCATTTCAAATGTCCAAACAAATCCACACCCCGCGTATTTTCGGAGTGTATGAAGCGTCCGGCATTTATTTCCAATGAGCAAATTGGAGAGTATATCGACCGTGGTTATGTAAACTTCAAAATCGTAGGTCGAGGCTTAACACCGCAGTTCGTGCTGGATTCGTATTTATACTTCTTGGTCAAGGATGAAGAAAGAGATTTTATAGAGAAGCAGATGAAGACCATTCTAGCACCTATCTTTAAACAGAATAAGTAGTGAATGAAAGAATAGACAAGACCCTATATTGAGGGGCATTATACATCCTAATGAGGTAACCCTGAATGACGTCAGCGCTTAATGAGGTTCTCGGCCGAACTTGTTCGGCACGAATTTAGCGCTGCTACGTCGTTCATAAGCGAGAGCGGGTCCGAATAGGATGTATAATGCCCCTCAATAAGGGTCTTAAATTTTTTACCGCTTCATATCCTGCAGAGGACTGCACCCGAATGTCTTGCGATAAGCTCGGTAAAATGTAGAATAATCGCCGAAACCGGACATTAAACAGGCGTCGGTGGCACTATATCCATTGTACAGCAGTTGTCGTGCCTTTAATGTACGTTTGTAAATCAGATAGTCGATAACGGTGGTACCCGTAGCCTTTTTAAAGGAACGATTCAAATAATGCTTGCTGATAAAGAAACGTTCTGCCAAGCTGTCCAGAGTAATGTTTTCTGTCAGATTACCATTGAGGTAATCCAGCACGGCGGCGATGGTCTGGGAACCGCTGGTGGTAACGGGGGAAGGACGAAGGGCTTGCCCCATTAAATTAATCTGGGCTAATAGTGCGCTGGTATAAATGTCAAAATATTGTGTGCGGATTTCGGGTGGTTGATTCTGAGACGCCACCAGATTTTCTAAATAAAACAGGAGATTGTAATTCTCGGTATGTTCATAAAACACTTCTCGCGAGGTGTTTTTTTGATTGTCCGGAAAACAGGAGAGCAAAAGTTCTCTTTGCTCGGGTGGGAAGATTTCCGGAGAAAAATATATAAAATATCTTGTATAAGGTGCATTGGAGCAAACTTTCACTCCATGAAAGGAATAAGGTGATAAAAGCAGGAGGCTGTGTGGTGTCATGTGATATACCTTGCCTTCCACCATGTATTCCGCATCCCCTTCTACAAAATAATAAAGTTCGTAATATTCATGATAATGGATGTCATAATCTTCATAAGTGTCCTGTGAAGTAGAGTATTGGATATATCTGTGACTAGGTGCGTTTCTTGCAATAATGGGCATGAATTTCTCCTTTTTTTGAAATAGTCAGTGCAATTAGGTGGTTTCAAAAACAATTCAACGCTATCTAATTCAAGTATACAAAATCAGGGCGATATTTGCAATCTTTCCTTACATATTTACAATTCAAATTGTAAATAAATCGTGGTATGCTATTGATGTATATGGTGATCAGGAACATAACATCCTACCGCAGGACGCTCTCGCTCCGTGAAAGAACGCAGCGGTTGCTAAGCTCGTGACGAAACAGAGTTTCGTCTTGAGACCTCGCTAAGCACCGGCGTTTTTCAAGGCCTTGCTTGTAGGACATTATGTTCCTGATTACCAAGAATACAACAGCAATTTGAGGTGTTTTGGAGGTATGGCATGGAACAGGTTAGACTGGGTATTATCGGTATCGGTAATATGGGAAGCGGCCACAGCAAGAGTGTTATAGAGGGCAAGGTTGCGGACATGGTGCTTGCAGCGGTGGCGGATGTAAAGGAAGAACGTCGCACATGGGCGAAAGAAAATTTGCCGGAGAATGTGAAAATATTTGAGGATGCAGAAAGCTTGATGAACAGCGGATTGGTGGATGCAGTATTGATTGCAACCCCTCATTATGCGCAT
The DNA here is from genome assembly GCA_045537405.1 of Acetatifactor sp. Classification (GTDB taxonomy): domain Bacteria; phylum Bacillota; class Clostridia; order Lachnospirales; family Lachnospiraceae; genus Acetatifactor. Next base: position 76,233 of record JAZSPK010000046.1, on the reverse strand, counting down.
CCGGTATTGGCAATTAAAGCCATGGAAAAGGGTTTGCATGTAATGTGTGAGAAGCCGGCGGGAGTTTATACCAAACAGGTACGTGAAATGAACGAAGTGGCTGAAAAGCAGGATGTGGTATTTGGCATGATGTTCAATCAGAGAACGGACCACATTTACCGCAAGATGTATGAACTGGTACATAGTGGAAAATACGGTCAGATTAAGCGTGTGAATTGGTTGATTACAGACTGGTATCGTTCCCAGGCATATTATGATTCGGGAGACTGGAGAGCTACCTGGGACGGTGAAGGTGGCGGTGTATTGTTAAACCAGTGTCCCCACAACTTAGACTTGTTACAGTGGATCTGCGGTATGCCTGTAAGTGTAAGAGCGTTCTGCCATGAGGGAAAGTGGCATAATATTGAAGTAGAAGATGACGTAACTGCATATTTGGAGTATGAAAACGGAGCAACGGGTGTATTCGTAACCTCCACCGGAGATGCACCAGGAACCAATCGTTTTGAGGTATCTATGGAGCGTGCAAAGATTGTATGTGAGCACGGCAAAATCTCCATGTACGAAATGAATCAAAACGAGAGAGAATTCTGCTTTACCACCAAGGAAGGCTTTGCAAAGCCAGAGGGAGAATGGGTGGAAGTGGAAACCGACGGAGAGAATCCTCAGCATGTAGGAGTGCTTCGTGCTTTTGCAGGAGCAATTTTGCGTGGAGAAAAGCTGGTGGCAAACGGCGTGGAAGGTATTCGGGGGCTTACCTTATCCAATGCTATGCATTTATCCAGCTGGTTGGATAAAACCATAGAGATTCCTTTTGATGAAGAACTTTACCTGCAGGAATTAAATAAACGCAGGGCAAATTCTAAGAAAAAGACAAATGTAGTGGGAACGGTATTTGATACAGAGGGTAGTTACGGAACCTGAGAAAAGGGGTGACAGAATGCGTTGTGGGATTGTAGGATGCGGTGGCGTGGCACAGGTCCATGCTAAAGCTATTCAAGAGGTTATGCCCGGTGCACTGGCGGCGGTGGCTGATATTGTACCGGAGAAGGCAGCGGAGCTTGCTGCAAAGTATGGTGCGAAGGCTTATTCCAGTTTGGGCGCCATGTTGTGTTCAGAGCAGATTGATGTGTTACATATTTGTACGCCTCATCACTTGCATGTGCCGATGGCAGTAGCAGCACTTAAGGTGGGAACACATGTATTTATGGAAAAACCGCCTGTGATTGATGAGGAGCAATGGGACTTTTTAAAGAGAACGGTGGAACAGAAGAAAAAGACCTCACGTTTGGGAGTGTGCTTCCAGAACCGTTATAATGACAGTGTGCAGTTTGTAAAGAAGGAACTGGAATCCGGCAAATACGGTCGTGTGCTGGGTGTGAGAGGTATAGTGACCTGGTGCAGGGATGAGTCTTATTATTATTCCAGCAACTGGCGTGGCAAGCTTGCTACGGAGGGTGGCGGAGCGTTGATGAATCAGGCCATTCATACCCTGGATTTAATGCAATATTTTGTGAAAGAAAAACCTACTGCCGTAAAGTCGGTAAAGGATAAATTACATCTGCCGGAGGATATTGAGGTAGAAGATTTGGTGGCGGCACATATTACTTACCCCAATGCCAAGGCGAGTTTTTATGTGACTACCGGCTATGTAAAGGATGTACCCCCTCTCCTAGAATTGGAATGTGAGAAGGGTAGAGTGCGAATTGAAGAAGATTTGGTGACCACCTTTGTGGACGGAGATGCTAAGATTCGCAGTTTTAAGGAACAAAAACGTTTGGGCAAGAGTCATTGGGGAATGGGTCATTTGACGGCTATTAAGGATTTTTATGATTGCCTTGAGTCCGGTAAGAAATTTCCTATTGAATTGGAGGATGTATCGGATACCATTTGGCTGCTTTTGCGCATATACGGTAAGAACTAGGAGGAAGAAAAATGTTAGAAGCATGTAAAATAACAGGCTTTGCAGACGAAATACACAGAGATTTTAATGTGCAGTTACAGGTGCTTGCGGAGCTTGGGCAGAAGTATATCGAGCTTCGTGGTGCGGATGGTATCAATATTGCAGATATGACCATGGAGAATGCTGCAGATTTTAAGGCGCGTATGGACGCACAGGGTGTGAAGGTATCTGCGTTGGGCTCTCCCATTGGTAAAATCGGTATTACCGATGATTTTGAGCCTCATTTTGAGAAATTTAAACATGTAGTGGAGCTTGCGAAATTCTTTGAAACACCTTACATAAGAATGTTCAGCTTCTATCTGCCTCATGATTGCAACAAGGAAGAATACCGAGAGGAAGTTATGGCGCGTATGGGTCGCATGGTGGAATATGCCAAGGAACAGGGTGTAGTACTTCTTCATGAGAATGAAAAGGGTATTTACGGCGAAGATGCTGTGGGCTGCAAGGATTTGATGGAGCAATTTTATGGAGAAAGCTTCAAATGTATCTTTGACTTTGCAAATTTTGTACAGTGCAGACAGGATACCGTGGAAGCATATGAAATGTTAAAGAACTACATCCACTATTTCCACATTAAGGATGCTATGTGGGAAAACGGAGAAGTGGTTCCTGCAGGAAAAGGTGATGGTCAGGTGGCAATTATCTTAGGTTTTATGGCAGATAAGGGCTTTGACGGTTTTCTTAGCCTGGAGCCTCATTTGACAAATTTCGCAGGCTTGGCACAGCTGGAGCGTGAAGAAGACATGCAAGGTAAAGCGGTAGAAAAGCTTGAGGAGAAAAAGGGCGCCATTGCTTACGAACTGGCACACAGGAGCTTGTGCGAAATACTGAAATAAAATAGCAAAATCTAGCAATACTTGGCATCAAAATAGCATAAACTGATAAGTCAAAAAACAGTCTTTTCGATATTATGAAAATAAAGTCGGAGAAGACTGTTTTTTTGCATGAATGAAATTAACTCGAGGGAGGTTTTTGCTGTGAGAAATAGAGAAGAAGCAAAGAGACGCGCAAAAGAATTAGTGGCACAAATGACCGTAGAGGAGAAGGCATCCCAGCTTCGTTATGATGCACCTGCCATTCCCAGATTAAATGTACCTGCGTACAACTGGTGGAATGAAGGCTTGCATGGTGTGGCGAGAGCGGGTGTGGCTACCAGCTTTCCTCAGGCTATCGGTATAGCAGCATCCTTTGATAAGGATTTGTTAAAGGAAATTGGTAATGTAATCAGTGTGGAAGGACGTGCAAAATATAATGCATACGCTTCCCAGGAAGATAGAGATATTTATAAGGGTCTGACCTTCTGGTCTCCCAATGTTAACATTTTCCGTGATCCCAGATGGGGCCGCGGTCATGAGACCTATGGCGAGGATCCATACCTTACCGGTGAATTGGGAGAAGCTTTCGTAGAGGGCTTACAGGGCGATGACGAGTACTTAAAGGCTGCAGCATGTGCAAAGCACTTTGCAGTACATTCCGGTCCGGAAGCTGACCGTCATCATTTTGACGCAGTAGTAAATGACAAGGATTTGTGGGAGACTTATTTGCCTGCATTTGAGAAATTGGTTAAGAACGCTGATGTAGAAGCAGTTATGGGTGCTTACAACCGTACTAACGGTGAGCCTTGTTGTGGACATAAGGTGCTTATGGAAGATATCTTGCGTGACCAGTGGAAGTTCCAGGGTCATTACGTATCAGACTGTTGGGCAGTCAGAGACTTCCATACCAACCATATGGTAACCGCTACTGCAGAGGAATCCGCAGCATTGGCGCTTAAGACCGGCTGTGATGTAAACTGTGGTAACACTTACTTACATATGCTTTCTGCATACGAGCAGGGATTGGTAACCGAAGAGGATATCACCATTTCCGCAGAGAGACTTTTTACTACCAGATTTTTACTTGGTATGTTTGATGAAACCGAATATGACAAGATTGGTTATGATAAGATTGAATGTAAAGAGCATTTAGACTTGGCAGACCGTGCGACCGCAGAAGGTGTGGTTCTTCTTAAGAATAACGGTTTGTTACCTTTGAAGAAGGATGAGATTAAGAGCATCGGTGTTATCGGACCTAATGCGAACAGCCGTGTGGCTTTGGTAGGTAACTACCATGGTACTTCTTCAAGATACATTACTGTTTTGGAAGGTATCCAGGACGAAGTGGGCGACGACGTACGCGTATACTACTCAGAGGGTAGCCACTTATTTAAGGATCGCCTGGAGCATTTGGGCTGGAGACAGGACCGTATTTCAGAAGCAGTGAATGTTGCTCTTAACAGCGATGTAGTAGTACTTTGTGTAGGTCTTGATGAAACTTTGGAAGGTGAAGAAGGCGATACCGGTAACAGCTATGCATCCGGTGATAAGGTTGACTTATTACTTCCTGAAGTACAGAGAGAATTGATTGAAGCAGTAATGAAGGTGGGCAAACCTACCATCATCTTAAATATGACCGGTAGTGCTATGGATCTTCGCTTTGAGCAGGAGCATGCAGATGCTATTATGCAGGTATGGTATCCCGGCGCAAGAGGCGGTAAGGTAATCGCAGACTTACTCTTTGGTAAGATGTCTCCTTCCGGTAAATTACCTATTACTTTCTACAACGATACTGCAGATTTACCTGCATTCGAGGACTACTCTATGAAGGGAAGAACCTATCGTTACTTGGAAAGTGCACCTTTATATCCTTTCGGATATGGTTTGAGTTACGGCAATGCAGATATTACCGCAGTAGAGTGCAACGGACAGAAGGTAGAAGCAGGCGCTAATGTAGCAGTGGATACTGCAGCAGGCATGAGCATTACCGTAGAAGTTGAGAATAAATCTGATATGGAACTGGGCGAAGTGGTTCAGGTTTACATTAAGGATATGGACTCTGCATTTGCTACTACTTGGGGCAAGCTTTGCGGCTTCGCAAGAGTAACCGTTCCCGCAGGTGCAAAAGTAACCGTGGCAGTGCCCATGGATGTGGATGCATTTACCGTAGTAAATGATGAAGGTAAGAAGTTTGTAGATGGCAAGAAGTTCAGCGTAAGCGTTGGCTTCGGTCAGGCAGACGAAAGAACCAAAGAATTAACAGGAAAAGAAGCAATGGTATTTACTGTTGAGGGTTAATGATTCATGGCAGAGATTAAGCTTTTTAATCAAAAGTGGACATTTTTGAAGGCGGCTCCGGGAACGGAGCTGCCTGATATAGCAGATAAGAAAGACCTTTTCAAACCGGTGGATGTTCCTCATGACTGGTTGATTTATCAGACCAAGGATTTGTACGAAAACAGTACCGGTTGGTATCGCAAGATATTAGATGCCGGGGAACTTGGGCTTACGGAAGGAGAGCGTGTGATTATCCGTTTTGACGGTGTTTACATGGACTCCACCCTGTATGTGAATGGACAAAGCATCGGCGACTGGAAGTATGGTTACTCCGCATTCCAGTTTGATATTACGGACTTTTTAGTAGATGGAGAGAACGAACTGCTGTTGCAGGTACGTTTCTTATCTCCCAACAGCCGCTGGTATTCCGGTGCGGGTATTTACAGAGATGTATGGTTGAAGGTATATCCCAAGGTATATTTGCCCTTGGATGGTGTGTATGTTTCCAGCAAGTATTTGCCCGGTGGTAACTACGCTTTAGAAGTAGAAACGGAATGTGAAGGCACAGTGACAAAAGATACCGTATGCCACTACAAGCTTTTCTACAAGGACGAACTGTGGCAGGACTTGGGTTGGCAGAAAGCCCCATTTTCCCTAAAGGCAGAGGTAAATGCTCCTAGGGAATGGGACATTGAAGATCCTAACTGCTATAAATTGGGCGTGTATTTGTATGAGAAGGAGCCTGCTGAGGAACAGGCAGAAGAGGCTATTGATTCTCAGGAAATCACCATTGGTTTCCGTAGAATGGAGTTTGATACAAATAGCGGTTTCTATTTGAACGGTCGGTATGTAAAGGTAAACGGTGTGTGTGAGCACCATGACTTCGGCTGTTTGGGCTCGGTGTTTTATAAAGAGGCCATGCGACGTAAGTTTGAAGTGCTTCGCAAGATGGGCGTAAATGCCCTGCGTACCAGTCACAATATGCCGGCGAAGGCACTTATGGAGCTGGCAGATGAGATGGGCTTCCTGGTCTTGAGTGAAGGCTTTGATATGTGGGAACGTTCCAAGACCGAGTACGATTATGGAAGATTTTTCAAGGAATGGGCAGAAAGAGATGTACGTTCCTGGATTCGCAGGGACCGTAATCACCCCAGTGTGTTTATGTGGTCCATCGGTAACGAAATTTACGATACCCATGCGGATGCACACGGACAGGAAATTACCCGTAGGTTGATTTCTTATGTACGGGCTCATGACCCCAAGGAGAATGCACCCATTACCATCGGTTCCAATTTCATGCCTTGGGAAGGTGCACAGAAATGTGCGGATATTGTAAAATTCGCCGGATACAACTATGGTGAGAAACATTATGAAGAGCATCATAGAGAACATCCGGATTGGATTATATACGGAAGCGAAACTGCTTCCATGGTACAAAGCAGAGGGGTATATCGTTTCCCCTTAAAGCAGTCCATGATGGCGGACGAGGATGAGCAGTGCTCTTCCATCGGTAATTCCAGCACCAGCTGGGGCGCCAAAAACGTGGAAATTTGTATTTATAAGGATAGGGATACGGAGTTTAGCTTCGGACAGTTTTTGTGGACCGGTTTTGATTATATCGGTGAACCCACACCCTATCATACTAAGAATTCTTACTTCGGTCAGGTGGACACAGCAGGCTTCCCCAAGGATTCCTACCATGTGTTCCGGGCAGAATGGACCGATGTAAAGAAGGCACCTATGGTGCATTTATATCCTTATTGGGATTTTAATGAAGGTCAGGTTATTGATGTCCGTGCCTGCACCAATGGTTCCGCTGTGGAACTTTTTGTGAATGGCGAGTCCAAGGGCGTGCATAAAATAGACCATAAGCAGGGCAAGGAGCTTATCGGCACCTGGCAGGTGACATACGAGCCCGGGGAAATCACAGCAGTAGCTTATGATGAAGCGGGGACAGAGATTGCCAGAGAGTCCCGACATTCCTTTGGGGATGCGGTGAAGCTGGTAGTGGAAGCGGATAAGCAAATTCTTTGCGGCGATGGTGAAGATTTAGCATTTATCACCATTAGTGCAGTGGATAAGGACGGTTACCCGGTAGAAAATGCCATGAATTATGTGGAAGTGCTGACAAACGGTGCCGGCAGGCTACTGGGACTGGATAACGGCGACAGCGCAGACTACGACGAGTACAAAGGCAATGTACGCAAGCTCTTTAACGGAAAACTGTTGGCGGTAGTAGGAGCCAAGTTGGAAGCGGGAGAGGTTAACATAACAGTAAATTCCAGAGGTCTGGAAAGTGCTTCATTACAACTGAAGGTACAGGAGGCTCAAGCCAGAGCAGGCATTTGTGCAACAGAAAATATTATGGACCATCCCATGGTGCTTACGGACAAACAGCCGGTGCGCAGAGTGGACATTAAAGTTTGCGGAGAAACCCTGTTAAACAAAGAGTATCCGGAAGTGATTTTAGAAGCCCGTGTTTTACCGGTGGATGCAGATGACAAAGAGGTTATCTGGAAGGTGGTAAACGACAACGGTATCGATATTCCTTATGCTAAAATTGAACCTCTGGGTATGGATGATGGCGTAAGCAAGGCAAAGTTAACAGCCTTAGGTGATGGAGAGTTCCAAGTTCGATGCCTTTCTAAGAGCGGCACGGAAAAAGTGCGTCTCATATCCCAGATGAACTTTAGGGCAGAGGGAATGGGTCAGGCATTTGTAAGTCCTTATGAATTCTTAAGTGCAGGTCTGTACAATCGTGCCATTGGTGAAATCAGTAACGGCAACGAAAAGGGTATTTCCACCGATAGAGCCGGTACCAGTGCAGTAGTATTTGAGAATCTGGATTTTGGCGAGTACGGCAGTGACGAAATTACTATTCCGGTATTTGCGCTGGATAATGATTTGCATAATATAGAACTTTGGCTGGGCGTGCCCGGGGAAGATGGAAGTGAACTGCTTCATATTCTCCCTTATCAGAAACCTTCCATCTGGAATGTGTACCAGGAGGATACCTGGAAGCTTCCAAGGCGCATCAAGGGCGTGGTAACCATGTCCCTGCAGTTACATGAAAAGGTACATATCAAGGGCTTTGCCTTTAAACAGTATGAAAAGGCATTCAGTACCTTGTGCGCGGCAGAGTGTAATAAAGTATATGGCGATACCTTTACAGTGGAAGAAGAGGCAATCGTGGGTATTGGAAACAATGTAACCATCGTATTCGACAATATGGATTTCGGTGAGCAGGGAGCCAAGGGAATTGCCTTAACAGGACGTTCCAAGCTGGCAGGCAACACCATTCATATTCTCTTTACACCGGAAAACGATGAGCCGGTACGCAGAGTGCTGGAAGTAAAGGGCATCGCGAACTATGAGACACAGGAGTTTACATTTGAACCCCTTGTGGGAGCGGGAAAGATTGAATTTGTATTCCTTCCCGGCAGTGATTTTGATATGAAGAGTTTTATTTTCATAAAATAAAGGAGGTAACATAAATGTTATACATTGGTATTGATTTAGGTACATCAGCAGTAAAATTACTTTTGATGGACGGCGAGGGTAACATTAAGAATATTGTTTCTAAGGAGTATCCTCTGTATTTCCCCAATCCGGGTTGGTCTGAGCAGAAGCCGGAAGATTGGTATGAGCAGTCTATGGCAGGTATGAAAGAGCTTTTGGAAGGCTTCGACAAGAGCCAGGTAGCTGGTATCAGCTTTGGTGGTCAGATGCACGGTTTGGTTATTTTGGATAAGGATGACAATGTTATCCGTCCGGCACTTCTTTGGAACGATGGTCGTACCTTTGAAGAATGTGATTATTTAAACAACGTAATCGGCAAGGAAAAGCTTTCTGAGTACACAGCGAACATTTCCTTCACCGGATTTACCGCTCCCAAGATTTTGTGGATTAAGAACAAGGAGCCTGAAAACTTTGCAAAAATTGCAAAAATCATGCTTCCCAAGGACTATATCGCATATAAATTAACAGGTGTACATTGTACAGACGTTTCCGATGCTTCCGGTATGCTTATCTTTGACGTAAAGAACCGTAAGTGGTCTAAGGAAATGTGTGATATCTGCGGTATTACTGAGGACCAGTTGGCTACCTGCTATGAATCTTACGAAGCAGTAGGCACCGTACTTCCTGAAATCGCAGCAGAGCTTGGAATTCCTGCAACCGTTAAGGTAGCAGCAGGTGCAGGCGACAATGCGGCAGCAGCAGTAGGTACCGGTACTGTAGGCGATGGTATGTGTAATATTTCATTAGGTACCAGCGGAACTATCTTTATCTCTTCCAAGAACTTTGGTGTAGATAAGTACAATGCACTTCACTCCTTTGCACATGCTGACGGAAGTTACCATCTCATGGGATGTATGCTTAGTGCAGCAAGCTGTAACAAGTGGTGGATGGACGAAATCATCGGAACCAAAGATTACGCAGCAGAGCAGAAGGCAATTGATAAGCTTGGCGAGAACCATGTTTACTTCCTGCCTTACTTAATGGGCGAGCGTTCTCCTCACAACAACCCTAATGCAAGAGGTACCTTCATTGGTATGACCATGGATACTACCAGAGCAGATATGACTCAGGCAGTTTTGGAAGGTGTTGCATTTGCACTTCGTGATAGTTTCGAAGTTGCTAAGTCTTTGGGCATCAAGATTGAGCGTACCAAGATTTGTGGTGGTGGTGCAAAGAGTCCTCTTTGGAAGAAGATGATCGCCAACATCTTAAATGTTAAGGTTGACGTGATTGAAAGTGAAGAAGGTCCTGCACTTGGTGGTGCTATGCTTGCAGCAGTTGCTTGCGGCGAGTATGCAAACGTGGAAGAAGTAGCAGCAAAGATTGTTAAGGTTATCGATACTGTTGAACCTGAAGCAGAATTGGTTGCTAAGTATGAAGAGCGTTACAACCAGTTCAAGCAGATTTACCCTGCTTGCAAGCCTTTGTACGAAGTTATCAAATAATAGGTGCAAAGTAAAAACAAGCGACACCAAAGGTGGCATTTGTTTTTATAGCACCATTAACGAGCAACCACTCTGCGAAGCAGAGAAGAGAGTGCGAAGCACGTGGTTGCGAGTCTAAATAAAAAAATGGAGGAACACACATGAAAGTATTATCCGTAAAAGACCCTGCTTTTAAAAAGTATGGCAAAGTAGTTGATAATGTAGACTTTACCGAATTGGTGGAAGCATTAAAGAAGACTCCCCTTCCTGAAGGTGTTGTTTACGAGCCCAGCGTAGCTGAGTTGGAAGCAACCTCTGCAATGGAAGCTCTTACCACTGTAACCTACGGTGAAATGCCTATCCAGATCGGTTACTGCAACGGTCACAACTGCATGTTAAATGCACTTGAGTACCACAGAGATTCAGAAATCAACGTAGCTGCAACTGACGCTATTTTGATGTTAGGTACTCTTGCAGATGTAGAAGATGACTTTACATATGACACTGCAAAGGTTGAAGCATTCTTACTTCCCGCAGGTATGGCAGTAGAAGTATATGCTACCACCCTTCACTATGCTCCTTGTAGCGTAGACGGTGCTGGTTTCCAGGTAGGTATCGTACTTCCTAAGGGAACCAACTATCCTTTAAAGACCAAGCACACCGCAGTTGCAGCTGACGGTACCGCTCCAAATGAAGATGCTTTGATCACTGCTGTAAATAAGTGGTTAATTGGTCATGCAGAAGGCGGCTTAGACGAAGGAAGCTTCCTTGGCTTAAAGGGCAAAAATTTGAACATTAATGAATAATTTATTTTACGAATGAATGCAAATGTAGTATAATATAACATATCGGCAGGAAAACAAGCGACTGCGTAGCAGGCATTTGTTTTCAACTGATATGTTAGCGACAAAATCATGAGTAGCGTAGCTACGTAGAACCGAGTGAGACGTGGTGCTGGATTTTGGAGCTATATATAAATTTAATCAATAGTAGAGTGAATTCTACATAATATTAGGAGGAAAAAAACAATGAACAATATCCCTAAAGTAAAAGTTGGTATTGTAGCAGTTTCCCGTGACTGCTTCCCGGAGAGTTTATCCGTAAACAGAAGAAAGGCATTGGTTGCTGCATACGCTGAAAAGTATGGTATGGATGACATATATGAATGCCCTATCTGTATCGTAGAAAGCGAAGTACAGGCTGTACAGGCTATCAAAGATTTGAAGGAGCAGGGTGTTAACGCTCTTTGCGTATACCTTGGAAACTTCGGTCCTGAAATTTCTGAATCTTTATTAGTTCAGCTTTTCGATGGTCCTGCAATGATTTGTGCAGCAGCAGAAGAAAGCCAGGCAGACCTTATGGACGGCCGTGGCGATGCTTACTGTGGCGTTTTGAACGCAAGCTACGCTATGAAATTACGTAATGTTAAGGCGTACATCCCTGAATACCCTGTAGGTACCGCTGAGGAATGTGCTGATATGATCAACGAGTTCGTACCTATGGCTAGAGCTATCGTTGGTTTGAAGAGCTTAAAGATTATTTCTTTCGGTCCCAGACCTTCCAACTTCCTTGCTTGTAACGCTCCTATTAAGCAGCTTTACAACCTTGGTGTTGAAATCGAAGAGAACTCTGAGCTTGACTTGTTCGAAGCATTCAACAATCATGCAGGCGACGAAAGAATTCCTGCTAAGGTTGCTGAAATGGAAGCTGAACTTGGCGCAGGTAACAAGAAGCCTGAAGTACTTGCTAAGTTAGCTCAGTACGAATTAACCTTACTTGACTGGGTAGAAGCTCATAAGGGCTGCAAGGAATATGTTGCTATCGCTGGTAAGTGCTGGCCTGCATTCCAGACTCAGTTCGGTTTCGTACCTTGCTACGTAAACAGCCGTTTAACCGGTATGGGTATCCCTGTATCTTGTGAAGTAGATATCTACGGCGCATTATCAGAGTTCATCGGTACCTGCGTAAGCCAGGATGCGGTTACCTTGCTTGATATCAACAACTCTGTACCTGCTGATATGTACAAGGAAGCTATCGCAGGCAAGTTTGATTATACTCATAAGGATACCTTCATGGGCTTCCACTGTGGTAACACCTGCTCTTCTAAGATGGCATTCTGCGAAATGAGATATCAGAAGATTATGGCTAGAAACCTTCCTATCGAAGTTACCAATGGTACTTTGGAAGGAGATATCGCTCCTGGCGACATCACTTTCTATCGTTTACAGTCTACTGCAGATTGCAAGCTTCGTGCTTACATTGCACAGGGTGAAGTTCTTAACGTAGCTACCAAGTCCTTTGGTGCAATCGGTGTATTTGCTATTCCTGAAATGGGCAGATTCTATCGTCACGTACTTATTGAGAAGAACTATCCTCATCATGGTGCAGTTGCATTCGGTCACTTCGGAAAGACCTTATTCGAAATCTTCAAGTTCGTAGGTGTTCCTGTAGAAGACTTGAACTACAACCAGCCTAAGAGCTTACCTTACCCTACCGAGAATCCTTGGGCATAGGCGCGATAAGAAAATCAAGCGGCGCAGAATGCGGCATTTGATTTTCAACGCGGCATGAGCAAACCGTCTGCGTAGCAGACAATAAGCACGAAGTGCGTGTTTGCGAATGGATAACAATAAACATACACGGCGCGGTCGAAAGATCGCGCTGTTTTTTTGCGCAGAGATATTGACAGTATATGTGAAGCATGATAATATAATAAAAAGCGACGGCGTGGTCGCAAAAATGAAGAGGTACACTATGGGAACAAAAGGTGAGAATACAAAGAAGGAAATATGCCGAGAAGCAGCCAAGCTTTTTTCCAAGAAAGGTTATAAGGATGTTTCCATGCAGGATATCTGCAATGCTACAGGCTTAAGCAAGGGTGGTTTGTACAGACATTTTGCAAGTAAGGAAGAAATTCTGTTTCAACTAATCAGTAAAGAAAAACGAGTTTTTGAAGATATTGAGCAGGGAAAGTGTGCAGTGGATGTTTTAGAGAATCTGCTAAAGGTTTACCGAGATGATTTGGAACAGGAAGTAGAATCCATGGCATATGCTTTGTTTGAGTATGCTTCTCTGGGAAACGGTTACGTGCTGGACAGCGGCAATACTGAGGATAAGCAGTATTGGCATAAGTTGGTGGAATATGGTGTGTCCACAGGTGAGTTCAATGATGTGGACCCGGATGTGGTTATGGACACTTTTCTTTATGCTTTCCGTGGTGCTGCTATGTGGAGAAGAGTACTTGTTTTTCAAAGTGAAACCTTTGATCATTTGACGGAAGCGGTACGATATCTATTGATTAAAGATTATGGAAAGGACAAGATATGAGTGTATATGAACAGGTACTGAAGACACTTGCGAAAGCCAAAACACAAGGTGGGAAAACTGGTCTGAACTGTATTGCAGAATTGGACCCAACAGCAGTAGAACAGGCAAAAGAACTTGATGATTGTAGTAAGGCGGAAATATCGGATTTTTGGGGAACACCCGTTTTGATTAAAGATAATATTGACGTGAAAGGATTACATACAACGGCAGGAAGTCTTGCGCTGGATGATAACATTGCAGTGGAGGATGCTCCGATTATCCGAAATTTGCGTAAAAACGGAGCGGTCATTCTCGGGAAAACCAACATGACAGAGTTTGCGAATCGTACAACAACGGGCATGCCGGGAGGATATAGTTCTCGTGGCGGTCAAGTGATTCATGCGGTGGATCCGAGGCTGAGTCCTTCCGGTTCATCCAGTGGGTCTGCAGTTGCGGTTTCGGCAGGAATCGTTTCGGCAGCTGTAGGAACGGATACTTCGTTTTCGATTATTTTGTGCGCACTGGATAACGGTATCTGCGGTTTGAAGCCTCCGGTTGGGGCATTGTCATCGGAGGGAATTATACCGTTTGCAAAGACCCTCGATAGTGCCGGAGCCATGGCCAGGGATTTTACAACCACATTGCGGTTGTATTCTGCAATGAGAGAAGAACCATTGCCAAAGCTGCAGGCGGCGGAATATAATGCACTGAAGATAGCCATCAATACTGCGAATTGGAAAGCGATGTCCTCGGGACAAAATGAGTTCCGAAGACATGTAACAAGATTGCTCAAAAGGCGTGGTGCAAGTTTACGGAAAATAGAGCAGATGCCCACACCATTTCAAGACACGATTATGAAGTATGAATTTAAGGCACATTTGGAAGAGTATCTTGGTACCTCTGCAGCATCAAGGAAAACGCTTAAGGAAATTGTGGAATATTACGAAGCCAATCCCGATACTATGATGAAATATGGAAATACTCTCTTGAAAGCTTCGTTAGAAGAAGCGCCGGGCGGTCTGCAGGGGGAGGAATATCTGAGAGCCATGGAAGAACGCAGTAAAATGATGATGGAAGTACGGGAAGAACTGGCTGATTATGATGCAGTCATAGTGTGTGGGCCAACGAACATAATGCATTTTTGCGGATTACCTTCGGTTACGATTGCAGGAAGTCAGACAAATTCGTTTGGCGTACGACAAGGGGTGATGCTGTATGGTGTGGATGAATATCGGTTGTATCGGGCTGCGCTTGCGATAGAAAAAATAATAGGAGATTAACGTGAGAATATAGAAGAACACGAAACTTTCCGGCTGCTGTTGAGACGGAAAGCGTGCATGAATATGCAAATTATGGGGGGAAACATCATGAAAGAATTGATTGTGCCAAAGAAGCTTTGCAAAGGGGATACAGTAGCCTTTATTTCCCTGTCAGGTGGGCGTGCAGGGGATGCAGATATGTTGGAGAGATACGAAACCGGCAAGAAAAGATTTCAGGAAATTTTTGGGGTAAAGGTAGTAGAAACGCCCCATGCCTTGAAGGGCAGTAAATATTTGTATGAACATCCTGAGAAAAGAGCCGAGGATTTGATGTGGGCTCTGAAGGATGATTCCATCAAAGGGATTATCTGTAATCAGGGTGGAGATGATTCCTATCGTGTTCTTCCGTATATCGATTCACAGATCATTTATGATCATCCCAAGGTGTTTATGGGTTTTTCCGATATTGCTACATGGATGGCCGTTTTTGCATATGCAGGCGTCCGTGCTTATTACGGTCCCACTGTTCTGACCCCACTCGCACAGCCAGGGAAACTTGATGAGTATACGGAAGCGGCTATTCGCCGGACTTTGTTTGAAACAAATGTGATAGGGGAAGTGAAATGTAGTGAAGCCTACACTCCTATAGAGTGGAGAAATATTAAGCCTAAGAAAATTAAGTGGACGAAAAATACCGGGTACAGTGTACAACAGGGAGAGGGTGTAAAGCGGGGTAGACTGTTTCCTATGTGCAGTGGACCGTTACAACAGATTATGGGCACCAAGTTCTTTCCCACACCGGATTTCTTTGAGGGCGCCATTATTGCTATGGAGCACGGCCCGGTTTATGGTAGTCAGTTGGCAGGCCTGCATGGCTGGAGAGCTTTTGCGGCAGCCGGTATATTTGATAAGGCGGCGGGAATTATTACAGGTAAGTTGGACGAGGAAGCCAGAAAGGTACTTAAAAAAGTAATTAATGAGGAAGTACACCGTGAGGATATGATTCTTTTTGAAAATGTGGACTTTGTGCATCACACGCCTATGACGGTGTTGCCGGTGGGGGTAATGTGCGAGATTGATTGTGAGAAAGCAGAGTTTAGGATATTGGAGAGTGGCGTGAGAGAGTAGAAAGGTGCTGGATGGTAGTTGTACTTGTGGACTAAGCGGTGCGAAATGGAGAAAAGTGAAAAAGGCACCGCTGGCACAAGAAGACAGTGGAGAAATAAGCGGTGCAAAGTGGTGAAAAGTAGGAAAAGCACCGCTGGCACGAAAAAATAGTGGGAAATATAGGAAAAACTGGATTAAGAATTGACAAAAGTTTTCGGCTTTTGTAGAATGAATATATATTCTACAAAAGCCGAAGTTGTTTTGAGGAAAAACAGGTTCGCGAATAATAGAGTTTAGGAGGATAAACCATGCGTATGAAACGATTACCGGATTCTGAATTAGAAATCATGATGATTATTTGGGAACTGGACAAACCGGTAACCCGAGCAGAAATTGAAGAAAAAATGGCACCGGGCAGAAAGTTATCCCCTACCACGATTTTGTCCTTCCTTTCCAGACTGCAGGAGAAGGGTTTTCTTGCCATGGAGAAAGCGGGCAAGAATAATGTGTACATTGCCTTGATAGACAAGGAAATCTATATTCAGAAGGAAAGCTGGAATATTTTAAAGCGTTTGTATGAGAATTCTCCCAAGAAATTTTTAGAGATTATTTGTGAGAGTGGCAATATGAGCGATAAGGAATTGGGAGAACTGGAAGCACTTATTAGTGAAAAGCGTAGAGAGTTGAAATGATAGCAGGGCACTCGCGAACAATTTCGGAGTTAACAGCAGTATTCAAAAGATGCAGCTTTGATGCAGGGAGTATGCGGAAGTGATGTGACATTTGTGTACAATAAGACAAAAATGGAGAGGAGTACACATATGAAAAAAACAGTTTTTTATTTGTCCATCTTAAGCATGTTGTGTTTCGGTGGATGCGGTCAGGCGAGAGAAGATGTAGAAGAAAGCGTAGGTAAAGATGCAGAGACCATCACAGAGGATGCAGAAATAAACGAGGAAGCGAATGAAAGTACGCCGGTGCCATTAGAAAATTTACTTGTTGATAAGATTGCGATTGGAGAAGCACAAAGTCATCTGGAAGAAGTGCTATTACAGGTTTTAGGGCAAAGCGGACTCTATCAAGGACAAAAGATAGAAGCATGTAAGGTTGTTTATCCTGACTTGGAGGAGAAATCTATTTTTCAGCTGGAATTTGCCGGAGGATATTATGAAATAGTGACGGATAAAAAGGTGGAATCTCTTATATGCATTTCCGGACCGCATTTCTACGAAGAAGAAAAAGAGCTTCCTACACCTGCTTATATGACGGATATTACAGATGAAGTGTATCGGGATTTGATAACGGAATTGATTGAGACGGATATGCCCCTTAGAGGTTGGTGGCCCTATGCAATATCTTATGCTATACTGGACATTGATGAAGATGGCAGGGAGGAACTTATCCTAAATGGTGCCAATGCAAGTGCTATGGCTACGATGGCATATCATATTTATGATTATGACAGGAATACAGGAGAGGTGTTTTTAGAGTTTGCCTGCTGGCCGGATGTAGATTTTCTGGACAATGGCTACGTAAAAGAGGAGGCGTCCCATAACCATGGACATTCCGATTTGGAAGATTTCTGGCCATACCATTTGCTTATGTATAATGCAGAAACAGACCAATATGATACGGTTGCCCAGATAGACGCCTGGCAAAAGGAATTGTACCCGGAAGGTTTTCCGGACGAGGCTGATAAGGATGGGGACGGTATCGTGTATTACACCGCAGATGTTCAGTTTTGGACGCCTACTGCTTTTATGGACAAGGCAGAGTATGACATTTGGTGTGAGCAATACAACAAAGGTACCGCAAAGAAGATTCAGTGGAAAAACATCATGACACTGGAAGATTATGAGGCGATTTATAAGCAGAATGCGGTGGGATAGATAGGTGTTCGTGCAGGAGAAGGCAGTGCCACGCCGGCGGACGTGAAGATTGAAAATAACGGAGGAAACCAAAATGTTTAATATGCAGGAGAGAATTGCAGACATTATCAATAAGGAAATAGAGACGGGAGAAATCGCCGGAGCTAATCTCATGGTCATCCATAAAGGAGAGGAAATTTTCTTTGATTGCTATGGGTACGCTGACAAGGAGAAGAAAACCCTCATTAAGCGTGACACCATTTTCAGATTGTTTAGTATGACCAAGCCCATTACGGCGGTGGCTACCATGATTTTGGTGGAAAGAGGAATTATTGATGTAAGGGATGCGGTAAGCAAGTATTTGCCTGCTTTTGCAAATCAGAAGGTTATTACACCGGAAGGTTTGGTACCTGCAAACAGAGACATTATCATTTGGGATTGCTTAAATATGACTACCGGAATTCCTTACCCGGACATTTATTGTGAGTCCGGTAGACAAATGGACAAACTTTTTCAGGAGTTGAAGGGACGTCAGGCAAAGGGTGAGCGTCCCACCACTATGGATTATGTAAACCGAATTGCCGAGATTCCTTTGGAATTTCAGCCGGGCGAGAGATGGATGTATGGCCTTTCCGCAGATATTTTGGGAGCAGTTATTGAAGTGGTTTCCGGCAAGAAATACAGCAAGTTTTTGCAGGAGGAGATTTTTGCTCCTTTGGGAATGAAGGATACCGCCTTTTATGTGCCCGCAGATAAAGAGTGGCGCTTTGCCATGAACTATGACAAGGTGGACGGACAATTGGTGCCTTTTACCGCCAGTCATTTGGGCGAATATTACGGAGAGGATGTGGCTTTTGAGTCCGGCGGTGCGGGACTGGTATCCACGGTGGAGGATTACAGCCATTTTACCCAGATGCTTTTAAACAAAGGAATTTATAAGGGTGTGCGTATTTTGGGCAGAAAGACTGTGGAGTTTATGGCGCAGAATCATTTAAAACCCAAGCAGATGGGCGCGCTTATGTGGGACAGCAACTTAGGCTGTGGTTACGGTTGCCTTATGCGTGTATTGATTAACCAAGGCGAAGCAGGAACCAATGGCAGTCTGGGTGAGTTTGGCTGGGACGGTTGGACCGGAAATTATATGACTGTGGACTGTACTGAGGACTTGACCATTGTTTACTTTATTCAGCGCTGTGGTGCAGGCTTTACTCCTGCCATGAGAAGAATTCGTAGTGTGATATACGGGAGTATTGAATAAGCATGAACATATTAACATTAGAAAACATTACAAAAGCATACGGAGAACGGAAGCTTTTTGACAACACGGGTTTTTATCTGCAGGAGGGTGAGAAGGCAGGGATTATCGGTATCAATGGTACCGGAAAATCCACTTTACTCAAGATGATCGCAGGACTGGAAGAACCGGATGAGGGCCGCATTGTACGGGCCAATCATGTGGTGGTCAGTTACCTTGCCCAGAATCCGGAATTTGAACCGCAGGAAACGGTGATGGAAGCAATTATTAAGGTCACAAAGGAGTCCCTGGTGCAAAAGAACGGTACTCTTTCTCCTGAGGAGGAAGTAACACTCCTTGCAGAGGCAAAGGCTATGTTAACCAGGTTGGGAGTTACCGACTTTGAGCAAAAGTGCGGGGAGTTGTCGGGAGGACAGAAAAAGCGTCTGGCGCTGGTGGCAGTAATGTTGGCACCGGCAGATTTGCTGGTTTTGGACGAACCGACCAACCATTTGGATAATGAAATGTCTGACTGGCTGGAGGAGATGCTTAAAAAGACCAAGAGCGCTATTGTAATGATTACCCATGATCGATACTTTTTAGATAGTGTGTCCAATCGTATCGTGGAAGTGGACAAGGGCAAAATATATAGTTACAGCACCAATTATTCCGGGTTCCTGGAATTGAAGACTCAAAGAGAAGAGATGGAAGAGGCTTCCCAGCGAAAACGAGATTCTATCTTACGCGTGGAGTTGGAATGGGTAAAGCGTGGTGCCAGAGCCAGGAGCACGAAACAGAAGGCCAGACTGGAGCGTTATGAGGAGATGAAGAGTATTGCCGCGCCTGTAAAGGACGGAGCAGTGGAGCTTTCTTCCGTAGCCTCCAGATTGGGCAGAACTACGGTGGAGCTGGAAAATATAAACAAGGCTTACGGTAGCAATGTACTGATTAAGGACTTTACTTATATCTTCCTAAAGGATGACCGAGTAGGGTTTATCGGCAAAAATGGATGTGGCAAGTCTACTTTGATGAAAATTATCATGGGGTTGGAGCAGGCGGACGCAGGTACCATTACACACGGACAGACCGTGAAACTGGGCTACTATGCCCAGGAAATCGGCGTGGAGACCATGAATCCCAAGCAAAGAGTGATTGATTATATCAGGGATACGGCAGAGATTATTGAGACTGTGGATGGCAAAATCACGGCGGCAAGAATGCTGGAAAAGTTTTTGTTTGCCGGAGAGGATCAGTATGGTTTGATTGGCAAATTATCCGGCGGAGAAAAGCGTAGATTATATTTGTGCAAGGTATTGATGGAGGCGCCCAATGTACTTATTTTGGATGAGCCTACCAATGATATGGATATTACTACCTTGCAGATTTTAGAAGATTATTTGGATACTTTTCCGGGAATTGTGATTGTAGTTTCTCATGATCGATACTTTTTGGATAGAACCGTGAGACGTATTTTTGCCTTTGAAGAAGGTGGCGTTTTGAAGCAGTCTGAGGGTGGCTACACGGATTATGTAAACCGTAAGAAAGCGGAACCAGTGGAAGATAGTGCTTCTTCAAGGAAACAAAGCGGAAGCTCCGTTAGGAGTGGAACCGGTGCTGGAAGTGCTTGGGTAGCAGGTGTATCCGGTAAGGAGATTGCCACTTCCCAAAAAGCAGACCGCAATAACTGGAATGCGGGCCGCAAAAAGAAATTGAAATTTACCTATCAGGAGCAAAAGGATTACGAAACCATAGAGGCTGATATTGCGAAGCTGGAAGAGCGGATAGAGGCTTATGAACAGGAAATCCCTAAACATTCCAGAGACTTTGTGAAGTTAAATGAGCTGATTAATAAGAAGGAAGAATGCGAGGCGCAACTGGAAGAAAAAATGGAGCGCTGGATGTATTTGGAAGATTTGGCGGCCAGAATCGAAGCCGGTGAGGAAGTGGAATAAAGTAAATAGCAAGAATGTAAAAGTGATTGTAGAACCTTCGGGCATATACAATCACTTTTTAATAAAAATATATTTTTAGTATTGACATTTTAAAAAGAACAAACTATACTATCAGTAAATCGATTTATTCTTACGTCATATGACAATTCTTTTTCTAAAATTTTCGGACGATGATTTTCTTGTCATTTTCCCAAGGGACAAAACGGAAAGGTGGTGGAGAAATACTCAATATTGTAGTTGAGTTTATTTAATGACAGAATACTTAAAAAAATTAGTGGAGGATTATTCTACCAGGAAGCAACCATCGCTGATTCAAATGAAGAAAGGAAGCTTGAGCAAAGAGGCTTTTTTGAAGGAAGCAAAGGAATATGCCAAGCAAACTTACTCTATTAGTGAGCAGCAGGCAATGGAGCTGGTGGGATTGTTCGAACAGTATATTTTCGGCTACTCGAAAATATCACCTTTGATTGATGATGAGGAGGTTTCCGATATCCGGATTATCAGTTATGACAACATCCGAGTAAAACGCAACGGAAAGCGTATGGATGCGGGAATATCCTTTGAAACGGAAAAGGAGTACCGACAATTTGTGGACTATGTAGCCACAAAAAATCAGGTTAATATTTCTAATCTCAATGCGATACAGAGGTTTACGGATGCGGACTCTCATGCAGATTTTATTCTGCGGTTTACCATTTCCATGCCTCTGGTCAATACTTACGAGGCTCCCTATTTATGCATTCGAAAGGTACCCAGAAAGTTCCCGGAAATGCAGGAACTTATTCGGCGTAATATGCTGGATAGAGAATTGGCAGAGCTACTCGTTCAACGATTTCGTGCCGGCTCCACATTGATATGCGGAGGAAATTCTTCCGGGAAAACCACATTATTAAATGCGCTGAAGGAAACCTTGCCGGATGATATGGCCATTTTAGTGGCACAGCAGGCTGATGAGTTGACCACAAAAAAACATCCGGACATGATGTTTATGCATTCCCTGCCGGGAAGCGGTGAAAGCCAGGTGAATTATGATTTGAAGAACATTAGTATTGCCGGGCTTACCATGGATGTAGACTTTTTTATTATCGGAGAGGTAAAGGGAGATGAGGCTCTTTATTTACTGAATGCAGCTTATACGGGACAATTATGTGCCGCAACTATTCATGCACCTTCTGCGGATAAGGCAACCAACAAGCTGGTGGATTACGCTATGTATGGAAGTCGTTATTCCAGAGAGGAATTAATGAAAATGATGGAATGTTTTTCCACTACGGTGTTTATGGAGAAGTATAAGGTTAAACAAGTATTTGTTAATAAGGGTTGGAACCCGGAAACCAAAGATTTGATGTATGAAAGTATCTATGGATAAGGAGGGGCTATATGTGGAAAGTACTTGTTTTTGGTGAGTTGACGGTTGCCTTTGCCTTGCTTTTTATTTGGATGCGTAAGACCAGTATTATACATAATATTATGCGTAAAGCTTATGCCTCCTTGGAAGAGGCAGCAAGTAAGCGGGCGGAAGATAATAGGAAAGGAATGGCCATGCTGCAAAGAGAAAAGGGCAGGTTGTATCATTTGGAGCAGCGGCTTTTATATAGTGGGCTGGCTCGTAAATTACCTTTCTTAAGTCCGGAAGTCTATATTGTGGGAAATCTTTTCCTGATTGCCTTTGTATATGTTTCGGCAGGAGTGTTAAGCGGTATTTGGTGGGTGGGAATTCCCACCGTAGCAGTAGCGGAGTTAATGGTTTATATAGGGATTAATATATTAATTATGCGAAACTACAATGCCACAGATGAAGGATTGCTTAAATTTTTGGATTTTTTGGGAAATTATAGTTTGACTTCGGGAGAAGTGACGGGAGTACTGCAACAGGTAAGCGGGTATCTGGAGGAGCCGTTAAGGACGGTGCTGGAGGAATGCTACTATGAAGCGCAAATGTCCGGAGATACCAGCATTGCACTACTTAGTATGGCAGAGAAAATTCAGCATCCGAAGTTTAAAGAATTGGTGAGAAATCTGGAGATTACCATGCGCTATTCGGCAGATTTTACCGTGCTGGTAAGTCAAAGCAGACGTTCCGTAAGAGAGTATATGCGTCTGCGTCAGGAACGTAAGGCATTGGCATCGGAGGCTTGGGTTAATATCTTGATACTGGGTGGCATGACAGTGGTGATTTTAAAGGCGGTGGAGGCCCTGATTGGTATCCCTATTGAAGAAATATTACTACATTCCTGGGTGGGTAAGATATGTATGGGTGGTATCGGCTTTATCCTGTTTCTCTTTTATAATCAAATTCGGACCATGGATAAATAAAGGAGGAAATAATGGAAAAAGCAATAATCATTCATAAAATATTATTGGCATTGAATGGCGTGATGAGCTTGTTGATTATGTCAGAACTCATTTGTATCGCCGTTTCGGCCTCGCCGGGAAAACTGATTTTAAGTGCTTATGAAAATATTTGCATGCATGCTAAGAACCAAAAAAGAGGTTTGCTGGATTATGCCGGCATAGAGCGTTATTTGCAGATTCATGGTGCGTCTTATCATTATGGAAAGTGGGTTAATCCGGTGAATTATGTGGCCCTTCGTGCAGGCTGTGGGATGGGTATTTTTGCAATAGGGAGTATGTGGGACCTTGTTCCGGGGGTTTTGCTGGGGGTAATGGGGCTCTGGCTTCCGAATATACTGCTGGAATATTTAAATAAGCGTGATAATGAAAAGATGATGGCGGAGCTGGACATGATTTATAGTGCGCTGTCCATACAAATACGAGCAGGTGTCTATATTACGGATGCTTTGGCGGAATGCTATGGCAGTGTGGAGCATGAAAGGCTACGGGATGCGTTGCAGAATTTGTCCGGAGATATCGTAATGAAGGCGGATTTGGACGGAGCGCTGGAACGTTTTCAGGGGCAGTTTAACAATCGGTATATTGATTCCCTTTGCATTACGGTTTTGCAGGCTATGGAGTCGGGACAGGCAGTGGAATTATTAGGCGATATTGCCGAGCAGATTAAGGACATGGAGCTTATTTTGCAACACAAGAAAAAAGAAAAATTGAATAGAAGTGTAACATTTTACCAGTTGGGAATATTTGCATTGATTTTGGTGTTAGTTCTTTATGCCTGCGTGGTGCATTTATTTTCGGCAGAATTATTTTTTTAAAAAGAAAGGAAGAACGATATGAAAAGAAAAACCTGGAAAGATAGATTTTTAAAGAAGAGCGAAGGGATTGACGGACTCTTAGTAACAGTAGGCTTGTGCATTATTGCACTTTTATTATGTGTGGTAATGAAAGATAGTCTGACCACTTTTATTTCTCAAATAGTTACCGCGCTGCAAACAAAGGCGTTGGGAATCCTTGGATAATACCATGAAGAAAAAAGCAGGAAATGTACTGGATTTTTTGACAATTCTGCTAACGATTATGGCGATGTCCATATTAGTGATGGTCTATTTAGAGTGCACGAATTTAATGATGAAGAAGTTAGAGATTAGTCAAATCTCCAGAAGGTACATTTTGAAGATGGAGACGGAAGGCTATCTTACGGAAAGTGCAAAGAACTCTTTGCTTGCAGAATTACAGCAGGCAGGAGTTCGTTCCGTAGATATTTCGGGTACAACAGTAATGCCGGTAATGTATGGTGATGCAATTATTTTGAGAATTCGCGGTACCGTAGAAGGCAGGGTAGTAGGAACCGAAGAGGAATTATGGAGGAACGGATTTGTTTCAGGCATGTTTGCTGTGGAAGAAGAAAAAATGTCAACCGCCAAAAATTAGTAAAGAAAAGGGACAGATTGACATTGTTGTAGGAATGTTTTGCACAATATTGATTTTAGTGGTTGTTCTGTTCGGTTTTCGAACTATGGAATATGTCATCACCTCTGCGTATGTGGAGGATGCCTTGGCGGCTTCCAATTTGGCTTCGGGGATTGTAGACCTAGAAGAGTATGGGAAAACCCATATCATCAAAATCAAGGATCCTGAAAGTGCCTTCCTGGTGTACAGGGAGGCGCTATGCCACAATCTTAAGTTGGATGAGTATCTAAATACCACCAATAGAGAAATACTTGCCGGCAAGGTGGGCATTCTGGATTATAGGATTTTTAATGTAATCGGAGAGGCGGTGTTTGTTTATAAATTAGATGAAAACGGCCGGATAATAGAGGTATGTCAGGAAAAACTGGGAGAGGTGCAAACGCCGGAAGGAATATTGGTGGAGAACACTACCATTTATAGCAGAATTTCTTTCGAAGTACGGGGTTTAGGAGAACAGAATATAAGGGCAGTAAAAGAAAAAAGTATAGATATCGTGAGGTGTGAAGATGAATAGAACGGAAGAAAGAAAAAGGAGTTTCTGGCCGGGAGTAATTTTGGTGTCTTTTTTAGCAGCATTAATCACTTTTTTTATTATGTTGCAAGTGGAGAAAAATGCATTAAGTGCGTATGAAAAGGCTGTGGTATGGTGTGCCAAAAGTGAATTAGTAAAAGGAACTGAGATTACCTCGGGAAATGTAGAGGAGTTTTTTGAGAGGCGGGAAGTAGACAAGAATCAGGTGCCGGAGAACATTATTGTGTTGCCGGAGGAAGTGGTTGGTAAACAAATGGCAACTACCGTACCGAAGGGAAGTATTTTGGTGACCACCATGCTTTCTGATTTGGAGAGGGAGGTGAAGTTACTTGAGCATCCGGTGGTGGTGGGCTGTAAAGGAGAGGACTTGTTTCAACTGGTGAGCGGAGTACTTCGTAAAGGGGATTTGGTACATATTTATACGGTGGATGAAGAGATGGAGCAAACCTATCTGTTATGGGAAAATGTACAGGTTTATCAAGTTTTTGATGCGGCCGGAAAGAGGATTCCTTCTACTGATAATACAACGCCGGCAACAAGAGTGAATCTGCTATTGGAAAAAGAAAGAGCAGAACATTTTTTTAATGAGCTTAACAGTGGTTCCTTGCGTTTGGTACAGGTTAAGGAATAATTATACTTTAAGGAGGAAAGATGCGACGAAAAAGAGGAATAAAATGGTTTGGAATATTGCTGGCGACAGGCTTACTACTTGGGCGGCAATTTATTATAGTGCAAGCCGGTATAGAGGAGAATCCTTATGTTACGTTAAGTCCGGACGGAAATGCTTATACCGTGCAGGCCGGAGAAAAAACCGGGGAGTGGTATGAGTATGGGACGGTGGTAGATACAGGAGTGAAAGCGACGCTGCGTGATCTACAAAGGGGAGAGCATTTATATGATTGTGAAGCTACCGGACGCATACCCATTGGAAAATGGTTTGTCAGCCAGAAATATGGAAGATGTATTCACCGGGAATATCCGGAGGAAGAGACTTTTCATGGGGTTTCTTTTGGAAGGAAAATCTGTAAGGAATTGTATTTTTCGGGTTGGTTACCACTTTGTGCCAATTGTAACGAAGTGGTTGAAGTATGCTTTTTTTATATGAGCGATGAGGCGGCGACCTCAATGAAGTACATAGATGCGACGAAGGCTTATTATTATAAATGTCCTCACTGTGATAATTTGGAACAGGGAAGAGAGCAGGTGGCGCATATTTGTAAGAATATATCAAAGAATCGCTACTATGTGCGTTATGATGCTAATGAGGGAAATGGCTATATGGCCAAAAGTGTGCATATGTATGATAATGCCGAAATTTATGAGGGTAGAGAAGTGACCCCTCAAACCACTTTAAGCTTAAATACCTATCATCGACGGGGATATGTGTTTGTGGGTTGGAATATGTTGCCTGACGGAAGTGGAGAATTTTATGAAGATGGCGCACAAATTTTTAATCTGACGGAGGCGGAAGGTGCTGAGGTGACGTTATATGCTCAGTGGAGGAAATGTCAATCGGTTTTGCAAATTGACCTGGCGGGAGGGCTTTTTCAAGGAGAAAAGCAGATTGTGGAGCGAAAAGGAATGTATGGAGAACAGTATGAAATACCGGAGGAGGAAATTACTCCTCCCATGGGCTACAAGGTGACCTTTGATACCTTGGGAGGAAGTAATGTGGCGCAGATTCAAGGGACTCGACATCTGGTAGAGTGGAGAAAGGAGATGCCTTTTTGCGGAGAGTTGAATGGGAGCACTTATACATTTTCCAATCAAGAGAATATTGTGGATAAGGTAATTGCTGTTTATGCCGAGGATGCTGTTATTTTGCCCGCGGCCGAAAAGGCAGGTTATTCTTTTGGCGGTTGGTATTTAGACCCGGAGAGGAACAAAAGGGTTGGTGCGGCAGGAGATGAATTTATTCCGGGAAGTGATACGATCTTGTATGCAGGTTGGGTGGAACTACAATTAGAGGCAATGGATAATTATGTTTCTAATGGCGGCAAAGGTGCAGTAGATTTATGCTGGACGCAAAAAGATACTGCTGACAAGCTATATACCGTTTATCAGAGAAGAGAGGGGGAGGAGTGGAAGCAACTAATTGATAAACAAGGGGATACTTTCGTTTATGAAACTACTATGGAATTTACTTATTCGGGTGAAGAACAAATATATAGCGTACCCTATACCGGAATGTACAAATTAAGCTTATATGGTGCACAGGGAGAAAACTACGGCGCCCATCAGGGAGGATATGGCGGTGGAGTAGAAGCAAGAGTATTTCTGGAGCAAGGCGATAAGGTGAGTTTTATTATCGGAGGGCAGAAGGGTTTTGGTGGTGGTGGTAACGCAGAAGAATATGGAAATGGTGGCGGTGCCACCGTGGTTAAAAGTGCAAAGCTGGGAGAGTTGTTAATTGCCGGTGGAGGCGGTGGTGCGTCGGAATATACGGATGGGATGCCGGGCGGAAGTGCAGGCGGCTTGCATGAGGCGAAGGAAGGGGAAAGCGGAGCCTGTGGCGGTGGCGGAGGCTATCGCGGCGGGCAGGCCGGAAAAGTACTGCTTCACATTCATGAGGAAAGCTGCGTACATGAGCATCTGGGAAATCCTGCAGAACTCGGAGGGTGTTATAACATACCGGTTCTTTGTGGAGAAACAGAATTTGAAAGAAAAGAGATAAAAAGAGTTTTTTATTATGGAAATATCGAAGAAGTAAATGGAGAGTGGGTGCATGTATTCTGTGTACGTTGCGGAAGTCACGACTGTCCCGGACATTTGGATATCTTTTATGGGTATACCTGCCAAAGCTGCGGAAAGGTATTTGACAAGAAGATAGAAGCCTGTGAGGAGGTCCTTTTTTATGAACGGGACTGCCGGGTGACATTTCTTTGCGGCTATAAGGATAACGAGATAATATCCTTGTCTGCGGCTTATGGAGGAAGTAACTATATTAATACGGAGTACTGTTTTAATCCTCAAGAATACATTGGTCTACAGGAAGGCAATGGTAAACTTTGTATTAGTACGGAAATGGTGTACCTATCCGGAGAAACACAGTTAAATGGTGTGGTGGCTAACGATTATGCACCACCGATCAAAATCGCAGAGGATACGGTAATTCTAACCGGAGTCAGAGAAGATGAGATAAGAGTATCTTTTGAGAAACCGCAGGATGCCGGTACCACTTATTATCATAAGGTGGAATCTTTGGATAGAAAAACCCATCAAGGCTTATGTACCTCCAATGAGACCGAGAATTTGTTAATTTCAGGCGTTGTAGGATATTATTATATTGTGGACTATTCAGTAAATACAAAGGTAGATAAACAGGAGAACTATTTAGCAGATTCTTCTAAAAATCCTTTTTTGCTGGTTGAAATGGAACAGGATGTGCAATACTTACATATTGCCCCGGTAGACAAGGCGGGAAATCTGGGGGAAACATTACACCTAAAGCTCACTCGTAGCAATATATATAACTGGCCATTGTTAACAGAGAAAATAAGTATTCAGGAAAGTAGTAATGTGAAAGCCTCCTTACAAGAAGAGGCTTATTACATAAAAGCAGATGGAGTTACTCCCTTCAGATTGGAATGTATGGGATATGTGTATGGTAATGCCGGTCCCCAATATCAAATTACACATATGAGCGTAATATATTCTTCGCAGTTATCAGACAGAGAGAATATTTTTTCGGTAATCACGCCAATGCAAGAGGTGTTGGGAGAGGGAGTAAAAACGTATTCCATGCAGGAATTGTATAAAAAAGCAGAGGGAGAAGAGCTTCTTTTGGACGGAGGCTACACCATAACCAAACGATATAATTACGGCAAAAACTTGTTGTGGTTACAAGAGTTCATCCTTCCGTCTGAAATAGATGGGCAAAGGCTTCAGCTGATACCACAGGTAGCAGTGCTGGGAGAGCAAGGATTTATATATTCCGATGAGTTAAGGGACAGGCTAAATGGAGTATGCATTATTGCAGATGGAAAAGGACCTAAGATAGATGGTGTGGAACAATTAGAAGAAATACAATATATGGACCTTGCGGCAGGAGAAAACATGAGGATTTCATTGTCGGCACAAGATGAGGGAAGTGGCCTGGCTAAGTTTTATGTAGAGATAAAGAATGCGGATAACGGAATCCTGCGTTTGTATGAGGACACCTTACTGACAGGACAAGTTGTTTTTGAAGTTACCGGAGAGGATTTGGCTTTTGCAGGAGAGTTTCAAATTATGGTGGTAGCTGAGGACGCAGTAGGAAATAGAACCGTAGAGGGTTCAAATCTATTGGGAGTTGGTTTGCAGGCTTATGTGGAACGAATGTTAGAACCGCACAATGCAGGATTTAAAAGAGGCGAAAGCGGGATCCTTCATATTCGTACGATGGGATATGTGGAACGTGTAGAGATTTTGCTTCCTGAAATGTTGGTACAGGAAGGAGAACCGGGAGAAATCGTATATGTATATACTTTGCCCGAATATATGCAAACAGAAAAATTGGAGTTTGTGATTCCGCTAAAGGCACCGGAGGGAGTAAGTACTATTCAGGTTAAAGCCTATAAAGCGGGAACAGAACTGGAAAGGAAACCACAGTATTTGACAATCGAAGTAAAGGGAAG
The DNA here is from genome assembly GCA_045537405.1 of Acetatifactor sp. Lineage (GTDB taxonomy): Bacteria > Bacillota > Clostridia > Lachnospirales > Lachnospiraceae > Acetatifactor. The sequence continues at coordinate 46,539 of JAZSPK010000046.1, read as the reverse complement.
TATTTTGGATGAGCTACGAACACGTTTGCGTTAGGGTCCTTTGGGGATGTGCAGGGATAGTAGCGGTATGGTGTGTGTTACTTCTTTTTTATTTTCTGGATGAAGATATGCGTAGGTTCCGGTGGAGTAGCTGGTGTTTGGTGGGAACTGTGCTTGGGTTCATGGGAAGTTTTTTCTTGCTGTTCAGAGAAAAACAAAGTCAACTTATGAGTTTGGGATTCTTTTGTATAATTCTCTATTTAGCGGTCAGCACAACTATGGATATACTCTTGAAACAGGTAACGGATGTGGTGCATTATCTGGGGCTTTTGGGCGGAGGAATATTGCTGTTACAAGCGTCTACGCAATCGCAAGAGGGCGTAGAATTAATGCTATATGTTATTATTCAGTATGGTGTATTCAGAAAAATGTATGGACACGCGGATGTTATTGGCTTTGTATTGTGTGCGCTGTTTTTTTCGGTAACCGGCAGAGGAATAGACGTATATATAGGGCATATGAGTTTGACCTTTGGAATGCTTGCATTGGTGCAGGCATTCCGGCGTAATATTGCAGCAGATGGAAATCTTAAGCATCCGGTTGCATTGTTTCCCTACATAATGTGTAGTTTTTTACTGATTTTTTAGCGGATAGTGGTTGTGCCCTTATCCGCTTTTTGATATTATTATTTTATTATGGATAAGTATGCGTAAAGGAGGATGCTATGATAACCATCAGCTTGTGCATGATTGTAAAGAATGAAGAAGCTATTTTGGCAAGGTGTTTGGATAGTGTGGCCGATTTGGTGGAAGAAATTATTATTGTGGACACCGGCTCCACTGATAAAACCAAAGAAATTGCCGCCAAATATACGGACAGGATCTATGATTTTGAATGGATAGATGATTTTAGTGCGGCGCGAAATTTTGCATTTTCCAAGGCAACTATGGAATATATTTATACAGCGGATGCGGATGAGGTGATTAACGAAGAGAATCGTGAAAAGTTCCGCATATTAAAGGAAAATCTGCTTCCGGAGATTGAAATTGTACAGATGAAGTATGGTAATCAGCTTTCCTTTGGCACGGTGTATAATTTTGATGAGGAGTATCGTCCCAAGCTTTTTAAGCGTTTAAGGGAGTTTGTTTGGGAAGAGGCTATACATGAAACCATACGGACATTTCCGGTGGTGTATGACAGTGACATTGTGATTACCCATTTGCCCACATCGCTCCATGGAGGAAGAGATTTAAAGAATTTCAGAAGACAGATTTCGGAAGGAAAAATATTGTCTAAACGTTTAAGCAATATGTTCGCAAGGGAATTGCTTTTGGTGGGGCAGGAAGAGGATTTTAGAGCTGCGGAAGAATATTTCGAGCAGATTAGCATGGATTGTGAAAGCGATCCGGATACCATTATGGAAGGCTACTGCGTTTTAGTAAGAGCTGCCAGACTAAAGCAGGACGTGGTGCGCTTTATGAAATATGCCATGAAAGCAGTACTGACAAAAGAGTGTGCGGAAATTTGTTTGGAACTGGGACTTTTTTATGAAGCTTGCGGTGACTATGAAGAGGCAGCGGTTTGGTTTTATAATGCGGTCTATGAAACAGAACCTATACTGGTGTTAAATGCAGGAGAAAAGGAGCCGTTGCAAGGACTTATCAGATGCTATGAAGCATTGGGGCTTGAGGAGCAGGCTGAACAATACAGAGAGGAACTTGCAACGCTGGAAAGTAAAAAATAGTTTTCAAAGCAAGTTCTATATGGATAAAAATGTCAAACTGCTGTATAATCAGTAGGTGCTTGAAAGAGAAGACCGATATTCGGTAGAAAAGAGGCGTTTATGAATTGGGAAAATAATGTGCGTAAGGTAGTTCCCTATGTTCCGGGTGAACAGCCCAATAAAAAAAATATGATCAAATTAAATACCAATGAGTGTCCTTATCCCCCGGCACCGGGCGTAGAAAAGATGCTTAAGAGTATAGATTATGAACAATCCAGACTTTATCCGGATCCGGAGATTAAGCTGTTGACGGAAGAACTGGCGAATGTTTATGGGGTGAAGAAAGAGCAGGTATTTGTAGGTGTTGGTTCCGATGATGTATTGGCCATGGCCTTTTTGACCTTCTTTAATTCGCAGAAGCCCATACTGTTTCCGGATATTACTTATGCTTTTTATGATGTGTGGGCAGATTTGTACCGCATTCCCTATAAAACCTGTCCGTTAAAGGAGGATTGGCATATTGAACCGAAGGATTACCTGCAAGAGAATGGTGGTGTGGTAATCGCTAATCCCAATGCGCCTACCGGTTTGGAAGAAAGTCAGGAAGTAATCGAGGAGATTATTAAAGCAAACAGGAACAGTGTTGTGATTGTGGATGAAGCGTATGTGGATTTTGGCGGTACCAGTGCTATTCCCTTGATTGAGAAGTACGATAATTTAATGGTAGTGCAGACTTTCTCCAAGTCCCGTTCCATGGCCGGACTTCGTATCGGTTTTGCCATCGGTAATGAGAAGTTGATTAAGTATTTGAGTGATGCGAAGTTTTCCTTTAACTCTTATACTTTAAATCTTCCAGCGCAGGTGCTTGGAGTGGAAGCCTTAAAGGACAGAAAGTATTTTGAGGAAACGGTACAGAAGATTATTACTACCAGAGAGAGAACTAAAGCAGAGCTTAGCAAGCTAGGTTTTACGTTCCCGGATTCCAAGACCAATTTCGTATTTGCGTCCCATAAATCAGTACCTGCGGCGGAGATTTTTGCAGCACTGAAGGAAGCTGATATTTACGTAAGATATTGGAATAAACCACGTATAGATAATTCTTTAAGAATCAGTATCGGTACGGATGAGGAAATGGATGCCCTTTTGGCATTTTTGAGAAATTATCTGGCAAATAAATAGAAAAGGTGTTGCAGTAGTGGAAGCATATCAGGATTTTTCGTATGTATATGACGAATTTATGGATGAGACCCCCTATGAGGAGTGGTGTGAAAGAATAGATGCGCTGATTAAGAAATATGGTGTGTCGGAAGCTAAGCGAGGTGCAGAAGCGGTATTGGACAGTGAACGAAATCTGGTGGTGGATTTGGGCTGTGGTACCGGAACCCTGACGGAGCTTATGTACCAAAAAGGATACGATATGATTGGTGTGGATAATTCGGAGTCCATGCTGAGCATTGCTATGGATAAAAGGGCAGAAAGCCAAAGCGAGATTCTTTATCTTTTACAGGATATGCGTGAGCTGGAGCTTTATAGTACGGTAGGTACCGTTATCAGTGTATGTGATTCAGTGAATTATATTTTGGAGGAAGAGGAACTTGAACAGGTCTTTTCCTTGGTGAATAATTATTTGTATCCGGGCGGAATTTTTATTTTTGACTTTAATACAGAATATAAATACCGGGAGGTAATCGGTGATACAACCATTGCTGAAAATCGAGAGGATTGTAGCTTTATCTGGGACAATTATTATGATGAAGAAACCGGAATCAATCAGTATGATGTGACGGTTTTTGTGCAGGAGGAAGAGGAACTGTTTCGTCGTTTTACGGAGACCCATTATCAAAGAGGCTATACGGTGGAACAGATTATCGGATTGCTAAAGAGAGCCGGATTGAAGCTTGTAGAAATATTTGATGCAGATACAAACGGACTCATCAGGGTGCAGAGTGAGCGTGTTTTAGTGGTGGCCCAAGAACAGGGAAAGAAAGGAAAATAAAATTGGATTATATAGTAAGAGCAATAGCGGCAAATGCCCAAATCAGAGCATTTGCTTGTACAACAAGAGAGCTGGTGGAGACTGCCAGAACGGCCCATAATACCAGCCCGGTAATGACGGCTGCGTTGGGACGGCTTTTGACTGCCGGCGCCATGATGGGAAGCATGTTAAAGGGAGAAAAGGATTTACTGACCTTGCAGATTCGCGGTGACGGACCGGGACGAGGGCTTACAGTTACCGCGGATTCTAACGGGACCGTAAAAGGATATCCTTTAGTTCCGGATGTGATTCTACCTGCGAATTCTATGGGAAAACTGGATGTGTCAGGTGCTCTTGGAGCAGGTTATTTGAATGTGGTAAAGGATTTGGGTCTAAAAGAGCCTTACGTGGGTCAGACGCAGCTTCAGACAGGTGAAATTGCGGAAGATTTAACCTATTATTTTGCGATTTCCGAACAGGTGCCTTCTTCCGTAGGCTTGGGCGTTTTGATGGAAAAGAATAATACCGTAAAGCAGGCCGGAGGATTTATTATTCAGTTAATGCCTTTTGCAGAGGAGGCAACCATTGCACGTCTGGAAGAAAACTTGTCCAAGGTGGCCTCTGTAACGAGTCTGTTGGAAGATGGTAATTCCCCGGAGGAGATTTTAAATATCTTACTTGCGGGATTTGATGTAGAGATTACGGAAAAATCAAATACCGCTTTCTTCTGTAATTGCAGTAAAGACAGAGTAGAAAAGGCACTTATCAGTATCGGGAAGACGGAGCTTCAGGATATGATAGAGGATGGCGAAAGCATTGAGGTGAAGTGCCATTTTTGCAATAAAGGATATGAGTTTACCCTAGAGGATTTGAAAAATATAAGTGCTAAAATAAGCCAATAGTAGGAGGATGCCCTATAGTGTAGCGGGCTACACTATCAGGGCTGTGCTTTATCTAAGGATTTACGGATGGCTTCTAACAATACAAAGGTTGTGTATTTGCTTTCCTGAGAGTAGGTGATGTTATCCAAAGATTGACTTTCTATAATCTGGGTGGTTAAAGTATCAAAGGCCGGCTCCAGTAAAGGATACATGGTGGTTACCGCAGTACTGATATTGACAAGCTCGATAGAGGAGATACCACTCCTATCCACGATAACTTCTACATTGAGGGCCTGGTCATTCAGAACGATTTCGGTGTTGTAAACGCCCGGTATGTAAAGAGAACTTCCTTGGGCAGTGACTTCTGTTTCGGATGCGGTATCAGCTTCGGCAGTAGGCGAAGGCAGCATAGGAGAATCTTCGCTTCCGGGAACAAAGAGAATGATAAGGAAGATAATCAGAAGGATACCGAGACCAAGGAAAATACCGGTATAAATAATTTCTTTCATGTGAAGCACAACAATTTTAGTTTTTGAACTCATAAGAAACCTCATTTCATATTTCTTTTATATACTTTATGAGTGAGGAAGACCGTTTATGACTATAAAAAAGAATAAGAGGGATAATGCTATGAAATTTACAAAAATGCAGGGTTGCGGAAATGATTATGTTTATGTGAATGGGATGGAGGAAGTGCTTGCACCTGAGAAAAAGGCAGAGGTGGTACGCTTTTTAAGTGACAGACATTTCGGAATTGGCTCGGATGGGGTGATTTTTATTAATGCTGCCAAAGAGGCGGATTTTGAAATGGAAATGTACAATGCAGACGGTACCCGTTCCGAAATGTGTGGAAACGGTATTCGCTGTGTGGCAAAGTTTGTATATGATAAAGGACTGACGCAGGATAAGAACATTTCCATTGTAAGTGCGGGTAAGGTTAAGTATCTGGATTTGACCGTGGACGAGAATAATAAGGTAAGCCTTGTAAAAGTAAATATGGGAAGTCCTATTTTGGTGCCGGAACAGATTCCTGTCGTGTTTGAGGGTGAACAGGTAGTGAATGCACCTATTATGGTACAGGGAGAAGAATTTAGGGTAACCTGTGTATCCATGGGCAATCCTCATGCAGTTGTGTTTGTAGATCAAACCGGCGAAATGGATTTGGAAGAAATTGGTCCATGCTTTGAAAATCACGTAGCCTTTCCGAATCGTACCAATACGGAATTTGTGGAAGTGGTGGACAGAAATCATGTGAAAATGCGCGTGTGGGAAAGAGGAACGGGAGAAACCCTAGCGTGCGGAACCGGATGTTGCGCAACGGTGGTAGCAGCGGTATTGAATGGTTTAACCGATACAGAAGTAGAGGTGGAGGTACTTGGAGGTAAAATTCAAATTTTCTGGGATAGAAAGGCAAATCTGGTATATATGACAGGTCCCGCTACCACTGTTTTTGAAGGTGAGATTACGATTTAATTGATTTAGGGATATTTATTGGGGAAGGATAAAGCGATGAAAACGAGTACAAAAATAATGCTGGCCATTGTTGGTCTTATTATGATCTGTGTGCTGGCAGCAGTTTGGGGCTGGTGGGTCGGAAAGAACCGACGGGAAGCAGAGAATGTAGCAGTGTCAGGAGAAATCCCGGTAGTTACGGATGCACCTGAAATTACGAAGGAATCGCAGGAGACGGAGCAGACGGAAGAACCTAAAGCGACGGAAGCACCGGATTCAGAACAAGAGTCTGAAATGACAGAAGCGCCTGAAACTACGGATGCACCTAAGGAAACAGAGGAACCTAAGGTTACGGCTGTACCGGATGCAACCCAGGAACCGGAAGAACAGGAGAGTTTGAAACCGGGCGGAATCAGCCCGTTGCAGGTAGAGGGGGTAAAACTTTGTGACGCTACCGGAAACCAGGTGCAGTTAAGGGGCATCAGTACTCATGGAATAGCGTGGTTTCCACAGTTTGTTAACGAACAGGCCATAAAGGAAATTAAGGAAGTCTGGAAGGCTGACGTGTTCCGTTTGGCCATGTATACGGCTGAGAATGGCGGTTATTGTACCGGTGGGGATAAGGAGGCTTTGAAACAGCTGGTTAAAGACGGCGTAGAGTATGCAGTTAAGTATGATTTGTACGTAATTATTGACTGGCATATTTTATCCGACAACAATCCGAATACATACAAGGAAGAGGCAAAAGCCTTCTTTGACGAAATGTCAGAATTATACAAGGATTGCCCTAATGTGATTTATGAAATCTGCAATGAACCTAATGGAGGAACCAGTTGGAAAGAAGTAAAAGCTTACGCAGAAGAAGTAATTGCAGTAATACGTGAAAATGATGAGGATAATATTATTATTGTAGGTACACCTAATTGGTGTCAGTATGTGGATCAGGCCGCAGCGGACCCTATAACTTCTTATGATAATATTATGTATGCTTTACATTATTATGCGGCTACCCACAAAGAAGACTTGCGAAAGAAAATGGTAAATGCCCTTAACGCGGGATTACCGATTTTTGTATCGGAATATGGAACCTGTGACGCCAGCGGAAATGGTGCGATTGATGAAAAGCAGGCTAATGCATGGGTGGAAGAAATGGACCGTTACGGTGTAAGCTACGTGGCATGGAATCTTTCCAATAAAAATGAAACCTCGGCACTTATTAATAGTGGTTGTAATAAAACTTCAGGCTTTGCATGGGAGGATTTATCAGCCTCAGGAAAGTGGTTGTTTACGGTATTGACCGGAGAGAGTGGATTTACCGGAAGTATGCCGGAGGGGACAACAGGCGGAAACGTACAGGTGCCGGAAACTACAACTACGCCACAACAGGGTACCAATGAAGTGGTAACGAGCGGAGCAGTAGAGGTAACTTTAGAATTAAAAGATAGCTGGGAGAGCGAAGGGCAGATTTGTTACAATTATAATGTGACTTTGAAGAATACCTCCGATAGTGCCATGGATGGTTGGAATGTGGCTATCACTTTTAATGAGAATATATCTTTAAATCAAGGCTGGAGCGGAACTTATGCAGTGAACGGAAATGTGCTTCAGATAAGTCCTGTGAATTATAATACAACGATAGGGGCAGGACAGAGTATTTCTGATATTGGTTTCATTATTTATGGAAGTCAGAATTTACAGGTGGCAAATTAAATAGCAATAGAGAAACCGGGACATAACATCCTACAAGGAAGGCCTCGCGCCAGCGTTCTGCGGTAGGATGTTATGTCCCGGTTTCTCTGTTATAATTATTGCTACCGGGCGGCAATTTTTATTCTAAAATATAATCAATGAATTGTAAGGAAGTATCCAAATGCTTGGTATTTAACGGGATACCCAATACTGCTGGTTGACCGTAAAAATCATAGGCGGCAGCAAGCTTTTGGGAGCTGTGAATATATATCGCTATAGGAACCGGGTCTTCCAAGCCTTCCGGAGAGGTGTGGTCATATTCTGCACCCTGATATACATCATAGGAGGCCTGTTTTCTGGATTCTTCTATTTTACGGACATCCGCCATATCTATATAATAGAAATAGGGCTCAAATTTTTCTAATTGTTCGGCAGTGAAAACTTCCCTTAAATCAAAATATGTGGAGGTAGAGGCGTACTGACCGAAGGTGTATTCATCCATGGCTACAAAATCCACTTCCTCTGCCATGATGGAGATGGTAAGTTTTTGGTGTGCAGCCATAGTAATCTCATCATGAGAGTCTTTAACAATAGATTGGGAACTGTCAATCATCACGGCATAATTCTCAGTGTCCAAGCCGGCAAGATCTGCAAAGGTATCCAAAAACGCAGTACTGACTGCTTCATTAGAATTTGTGTTAATAAAGAAGCCGTAGAAGGCAAAGTCTTTATTGTCAAGCATGTCCTTTATGAAGATGACCAGCAAAATCAGTCCGAAACCGCCAACTATTACATGCCATTTATAATAATCCCAGAAGTATTGTAATTTTTGCTTAAAAGTTCCGTTTTTCAGTGCCTCGCGTTCCTCACGAAATTCATCCATTACAGGCATAACTTTTCTCCTTTAAAATAATCTGTTATTTATCATAAAAGTTTTTTGGAAAACTGTCAATGAAACAAAAATGATATGTCTCTAAAAAAATAATTAAATGTGTGAAAAACTTGTGCTTTTGCTTGAAAGTTTTGAGCAACTGTTATATCATCATTTTATAGATATTAAGCAAAGGATAGGTAGTATAAATGAGTGACACATATGTAGAATGCCTTGTAAAAGGTAAGACCTCTATTTTAATGAAGGTATTAAAGGTAGTATTAATCGCAATAGCAATTGCCTGTGGTCTGTTGGGGTTAATGGGCTTTATTGCATTTTTATTAATTGCTATTGCAGCAGGTGTTGCCGCATATTTTGTGTTTCTAAATGCAGATATTGAATATGAATATTTATATTTGGACAAGGAAATCACTATTGATAAGGTAATGGCTAAATCTACCAGAAAACGTGTGGGGACCTATAAGGTAGAAAGAATTGAGATTTTTGCTCCTGTAAAATCTTACCATTTGGGAGATTTTAAGAATCGCATGGTAAAGGAATTTGATTATAGTGGTGGTGAGGTTACAGCGCCGGATAACAGATATGTCCTTTATTATGAAGGTGGAGAAAAGATTATTCTGAGTCCTTCTAAGGAGCTTGTGAACGCAGTTAGAAATGTTGCTCCAAGAAAAGTCTTTTTGGACTAAAAAAATAGTGAAATTTGCTGTTGACAGACTCGCCCAAGTTTGTTAAACTCATCAACAATATCATTTTTTACACACATTATTCAATTTCATAGGAGGAAAGAAAATGGGACAGATTATTGGTGAAGGAATTACCTTTGATGACGTGTTGTTAGTACCGGCATATTCACAGGTAGTACCCAATCAGGTAGACTTAACAACATGGCTGACTAAAAAAATCAAACTGAACATTCCAATGATGAGTGCGGGTATGGATACTGTTACGGAACATCGTATGGCGATTGCCATGGCACGTCAGGGCGGTATCGGAATTATCCACAAGAACATGTCTATTGAAGCACAGGCAGAAGAAGTTGACAAAGTTAAACGTTCAGAGAACGGAGTTATCACTGATCCATTTTCATTGAGTCCTGAACATACATTAGCAGATGCGGATGCGCTTATGGCAAAGTTCCGTATTTCAGGTGTTCCTATTACAGAAGGAACTAAATTAGTTGGTATTCTTACCAATCGTGATTTAAAGTTTGAAACAGACTTTACCAAGAAAATTAAAGAGTCCATGACTTCTGAAGGATTGGTTACCGCAAAGGAAGGAATTACTTTAGAAGAAGCAAAGAAAATTCTCGGACAGGCCAGAAAAGAAAAGCTTCCTATCGTGGATGACGACTATAACTTAAAGGGATTAATTACCATTAAGGATATTGAGAAGGCAATTAAGTACCCTCTTGCAGCAAAGGATTCACAGGGCAGACTTCTTTGTGGTGCTGCAGTAGGTATTACTGCAAATGTTCTGGACCGTGTAGCTGCATTGGTGAAGGCAAAGGTTGATGTTGTTGTACTTGACAGTGCACATGGTCATTCACAGAACGTAATTAACTGTATTAAGATGATTAAAGAAGCATATCCTGAATTACAGGTTATTGCAGGTAACGTAGCTACCGGTGATGCTGCCAGAGATTTGATTGAAGCCGGTGCTGACGCAGTGAAGGTTGGTATTGGTCCCGGTTCTATTTGTACAACCCGTGTGGTTGCAGGTATTGGTGTTCCTCAGATTACAGCAATTATGGATGCATACGCTGTTGCAAAGGAATACGGAGTGCCGATTATTGCAGACGGCGGTATTAAGCTTTCAGGTGATATTACCAAGGCTATCGCAGCTGGTGGCAGCGTTTGTATGATGGGTAGCATGTTTGCAGGATGCGATGAAAGCCCGGGACAGTTCGAATTATTCCAGGGTAGAAAATATAAAGTTTATCGTGGAATGGGTTCTATCTCTGCAATGGAGAATGGTAGTAAGGATCGTTACTTCCAGGAAAATGCTAAGAAGCTTGTCCCGGAAGGTGTGGAAGGTCGTGTGGCTTACAAAGGTCTGTTAGAAGATACCGTATTCCAGTTGCTGGGTGGTTTACGTTCCGGTATGGGTTACTGTGGAGCTCAGAATATTGAAACCTTACAGAAGACCGGAAGATTTGTAAAGATTTCTGCAGCTTCCTTAAAGGAAAGTCATCCCCATGACATTCATATTACAAAGGAAGCACCTAACTATAGTGTAGATAATTAATTGTTGAAAACTAGAGATGTTTAGGCATCTCTAGTTTTTATGGTGTAGAGAGTAAGAGAGAGGATAGGTTAGTTACCAAAGGTAAGAAAAATGATTTTTAATTCTGCAGATTTTTTGATTTTCTTTCCAATTGTAATAATGTTCTATTTTCTTGTGCCCAAGAAATTGCGCTATATTTGGCTATTGGGGGCGAGTATATATTTTTATATGTCTTGGAATGTAAAGTATGTTATTTTGCTTTTGATTTCCATATTCACAACTTGGCTGGCCGGAATTCTGGTGCAGAAAATGCAAAATACATTGGCACGAAAATGGACAGTGGCAATGTGTTTGCTGGTTAATCTGGGGATTTTGTTTTTCTTTAAGTATTTTGACTTCTTTCTTGACTCCTTCAATAAAGTATTATCAAAAGTGGGAATACAGGCCGTGCAAAATTCTTTCAGCGTTTTGTTACCGGTAGGTATCTCTTTTTATACTTTTCAGGCATTGGGATATATTATTGACGTATATAGAGGGAGAATAGAGGCTGAGAAGAATCCTTTACGTTATGCTTTGTTTGTATCATTTTTTCCCCAGTTGGTAGCAGGTCCCATCGAACGTTCGGAGAATTTGTTGAATCAGGTTCGCAATGTGGACAAGATGAAGATTTGGAATTATGAGAATGTCACCAATGGTTTGACCCTTATGGTTTGGGGTTTGTTTGTGAAAATGGTAATCGCAGACAGAGTTGCCATCTTGGTAAACACCGTATTTGACGGCGTATATCTTTACGGAACCGTGGCACTAGTAGCAGGCGCGTTAGGCTTTGCCTTACAGATTTACTGTGATTTTATGGGTTATTCCACAATTGCGATAGGTGCTGCAAAGGTAATGGGCTTTACCTTAATGGAGAATTTTGATACCCCCTATTTTGCCACTACTATCAGTGATTTTTGGAGGAGATGGCATATTTCTTTAAGTACCTGGTTTCGTGACTATGTTTACATTCCTCTGGGAGGAAATCGTTGTTCCAAAATTCGCAAGTATTTTAATCTAATGGTTACTTTTGGCGTCAGTGGTTTGTGGCATGGTGCCAATTGGACCTATGTGTTCTGGGGATTTTTACATGGATTGTATCAGGTGATTGGAGATATTACCAAACCCTTCCGCCAAATCCTGTGGAAGAAAACCAATGCCAAGACAGAAAGCTTCAGTTTTAAGCTTGCGCAAATAGCAGGTACTTTTGTTTTGGTAGATATTGCATGGATTTTCTTTAGGGCAAATTCTTTGGGTATCGCAGTAGATTATTGTAAGCGAATGTTTACCAAGTGGGATCCATGGTCATTATTTAACGGTGAATTATATAATTTGGGACTGGATAGATTTGAGTTTAATATATTGATTGTTGCTACAGTGGCGCTCCTGTTGGTAGATTTGATCCGTTATTGTAAGAAACAGTTGCTTACAGACTTTTTGCAGGAGCAGTGCATATGGTTCCGGTGGGGTGTGATTTTTGCATTAATATTTGCAACCATTATTTATGGTATGTATGGTATTCAGTTTGAATCCTCCCAGTTTATTTATTTCCAATTCTAGTGTGTAATATAAAGGTGAAAAGATGAAAATTAAAAATGCTGCAAAGATAGTTATTTTTTGCATACTCTTTTTGTTTTTATTCAATCGAATATATGATATTTTTTCCTGGAAAGATACGGCAGGGGACTATTATTCTTCCATGGAGTCTTTCTATGATTTAGAAAAGGATACGGTGGAGGTTCTCTTTTTGGGAAGCAGTCATTGTTATTGTTCTGTAATTCCGGCGCGGCTTTGGGAAGATTATGGTATGGCAAGTTTTAATATGGCTATTTCCGGTCAGGATTTGGCCGGCTCGTATTATAACTTTAAAGAAGCTTTAAAAACCCAGGACTTGAAAGTGGTTTGTGTGGATTTGTACGGTTGTACATTTCATGGATATTTGATTGAAGGTAATTTGTATAGAAATACTTTGTCAAGAAAGCTTTCACTGATTTCTATAGATGCTGTAAACAGTATGGTAGAAACAGATAATAAGTCTGATTATATATTAAGATGGCCAATAATTCATACCAGATACAAGGAGTTAAAGAAACAGGATTTCTTGAATGAGAGACCGGCGTATTTGGGTTATAGTAGTGGTTTTAATACGAACGCAATTGCAAAGTTAGAGTATGCGTACGTGGAACCAAAGCCTTTTGGTGAAGAGGAACAGGAATGGTTGTTAAAGATTATTGAGCTGGCACAGGAAAGTGATACGGAATTGGTATTCTTCTTGGCACCTTATCAGGTGCCGTTGGAAGCACAGGAATATCTTGCGTATGCAAAGGAAATGATTGCAGAATATGATATCCCTGTAATTGATATGGTGGAGTTGTCAGAAGCAGTAGGCCTTGATTGGAGTCGGGATTTCATTGACTATGGACACACGAATTATTTTGGCGCATGCAAAGTGACAGATTATCTGGGCAAATTCCTAAAGGTAAATTATGATTTGCAGGATTATAGGGGGGATGAGCGATATGCTTTGTGGGATTTGGATTTGAAGACACGTGAGCATGAAGTGACCAATTACTATTTAAAGCAAATCGGAGATGCAAAAACTTATCTGGAAGAGATTAGCAGATTAGAAGATTATACGATCATTGTGTCCACTACCGGAGAATATATTTCGGGTGAGGCAAATATCGACGAGTACTTACAATTATTAGGACCTTTTCAGGAGTTCTATGATGGTGCAGGCGTTTGGGTATTCGACAATAAAAACTGTACCTATGCATCAACAGGAAGTGAATTTTTGCAAGTATTACCGTTAAGTTACGGAGAAGCGTTGCTTAGCGGTACAGCGGGTAGAATCAGTGTGTTGGTGGATAGAGCAGAATATCAGAAGACGGAAAGCGGAATTAATATTGTGGTTTACGATAATTTACAGGGTGTGGTGGCCGATTGTGTTGGTTTGGATGCCATGTATTCTTATGGAGTGATTCGATAAATAGCGGCGGAGGAGTTTATGAAGTCGAAAATTAATAAATTATTATTATTCTGTATATTGGTGGTTTTATTATGCGGCTGCTCTAATGCAGGGCAATTAAAGCTGAAAAGCTATAAAATTCACAAAATGGATGGCCTTGCAAGTGAAGAATGCATTACCTTTCTGCAGGATACGGTGAAAACAGAATGTGGTGTGGGTTTAGGCAAAACCAATGGGAAAAGTGAGAAATCTTTTTATTTGGTAAGCGATTCGGCTTATGCCACCGGAGTGGGATATTCGCTGGAGAATATGCGGGAAGGTGCTTACGTGATTGCAAATAAGGAGAATGCCATCTATTTTATTGCACCTTCAGAAGAAGGAGTAAAAAGAGCGGTTTCTTATTTTGCCAATAATTTCGTAGAAGAAGATGGAACCATAACCCTTGCGAAGGGGCAGGATTACATTGAAATTGGAACGAAGCTGAAAGCAAATATTTTAATCGGAGAAGCGGATATTAGTCAGTACAGTATTGTTTCTGATTCTAAGAAGTGTATGGAGGCGTGTGAAGCCCTGCGATATTATATACAGCAAACCTCCGGGGATGTTTTGAATATTGAGGGTAAAGCAGAAGGTGCAAGTATTTCTTTGGCAATTGACAAGAAACTGGGAGTGGAAGGTAGAAACCATGAGATAACCGACGGCAATATAAAGATTACTGCGGGTAGTGAAGAGGCTTTGTTAAAAGAAGTACACGTATTTGCCAATGTTTATCTGGGCTGGATGTATGCGGGCACAGAAAAGGAAAAGATAAGTTATCTTTCTTCCGTAATCCGAATTCCGGAGAATGTAGTAAAACAGGAGGCCTGGATTGAAGAGCGTGAGGCTATTGTGACTCTTTGGAACTTAAATTATGCCAGAGGAACCTATTTGGATTCCGACGTGTCTACTAAAACCAATATTCTGGACTTTACAGAAGAACAAATATATGAGTATGTAAAGATGCTAAGATACTGTGGATTTACCGGAGTGCAGGTGACGGAGATGTGTTCTACCTGGGCTGCTACCGATGGGTATGAAGCAGGACATGAAAAGCTACGAATGATTGCAGATGCAGCTCACTCCATGGATATGAAATTTACCATGTGGGTATGGGGTGCAGAATTTGCCGATACCGGTTGGGTGGATGATGAAGTTATTCCTTTTTATGGTTCCGGTGATTTTGCGCGAAATGATCCCGCGGTGCAGGCTGTGTTTGACAAATATTACAGCATCTATGCAGAATTGGCAGATTGCTGTGACAGAGTAATCGGCCATTATTATGATCCGGGTAATTTACTGTATGCAGAGGATATTGCTTTTTACGCCAAGATGTTAAAGGACAAATGTCAGGCAGTGAATCCGGACATTGATTTTGGTATCAGTTGCTGGGTAGATGTATACGATAAAAATGTATTTGTACAGACCTTAGGTAATGATGTAACCTTATATGAATGTGGTTGGCGTGAGGACCCGGGAACTTATGCAACCTTCCGTACAGAAATTAGTGGTCATGGTTGCCGTTTAGGTACTTGGGCGTGGAATACCTGTGAAATGGAAACGGACCAGCTGGCACAGATGAACTTCAATTTAGAGATTATTCGTTCTGTATATAACACTGCCAGACAGTATGACCATATTATGAAACCCTCTTATTGGAGCGAGATGGACGCAAACCACGTAATAAATGTATTTTCCTTGTATTGTGCAGGTCAGCTTTTAATCAATCCGGATACGACCTCAGAGGATATTTATAGGCAGATTTCTACAGCATCGGTAGGTCCGGAGTATGCAGATACTTTTGCAGAAATACTCAGTATTATTCAGGATGCCCGCTCCGGTACCTCCTATGATACTTATTTTTGGAGCAACGAGAATTATATCTTAAAAAGTGAGGATTATCCTGCAGAATCCATTTTGGTAAGATGTGACCAGGTATTGCCCGTATTGGATGAAATGATTGAAAAGGAAATTGAGAGCTATTCCTTACCTTTGCCCATTTCTTTAAATGATTTGTTACAATTGATTAGACCTCATCTTTTGCAAATACAGGCTTACGCACAGTTCAGAATGAATTTGCAGGAGCTTGAGGAGGATTATGTTGCAGGCGTGGACTTGCAGGTGTTAGGTAAACGATTATATGAAATCTCAGAACCTATAAAAAATTATAATACGGTGATTGGTGCATGGGGACAGATTGAAGCCAGAGCTCAGTACGAAATGGTAATGGCCTTCTGTGAAAAGACCGGTCTGGAGGTGCCCATGCATGCGTCCTTCCAGAACGAACGCAAGCAGAGAATTTTGGCACAATTAATAACCTATCAGATGGAAGCGGATGTGCCCCATAAAGTAAGCGATACCTTCTATCAGTGGGGATTGGCATATGGAGCAGAGGAAACGGCCAGACTGGTGCAGGAATTGGTGGACGAGGGCCTTCTGATTCGTGATGAGGATGGTTTGGTATTTTTGGCTAATTGGGACAATTATATTTACCATTTTGATTAAAAAAATGGATTTGTGTGTTTCTTGCTATTGTCAAAATTTGAAAAACCATGTAATATAAAAATAAGTTACGCGACTGGCGGAAAAAGGTTTCGGTTAGGAATCGGTGGGAGTACCCACAGGGAGCGTAATATATGAATTTAAATGCCGACCGCCTGGGCACCTAACATAAGGATGCTCAGGCGGTTTTCTATAACCAAAAGAGCGAAACAACATTCCAAAAAACGGAGGAAGAAGAAATGAAGATGCTATCATTGGAACAGGAACTGAAAGAAAACGCTTATCCCGGCAGAGGTATTGTCATCGGTAAGTCAGCAAACGGCAAGTATGCAGTAACTGCATATTTCATCATGGGCAGAAGCTCTAACAGCCGTAACCGCGTATTTGTAGAAGACGGACAGGGTATTCGTACCCAGGCATTTGATCCTTCTAAGCTGGAAGATCCCAGCCTGATTATTTACGCACCGGTACGTGTACTGGGCAACAAGACCATCGTAACCAATGGTGACCAGACCGATACCATTTACGAAGGTATGGACAAGCAGCTTACCTTTGAGCAGTCATTAAGGAGTCGAGAGTTTGAGCCCGATGGACCTAACTACACCCCTCGTATTTCCGGTATTATGCATATTGAAAACGGTAAGTACAACTATGCAATGTCTATTTTAAAGAGCAACAATGGTAACCCTGACGCTTGCAATCGTTATACCTATGCTTATGAAAACCCTGTAGCCGGTGAAGGTCATTTCATTCATACCTATATGCATGACGGCAATCCTTTGCCCAGCTTTGAAGGCGAACCTAAGTGGGTAAGTATTCCGGACGATATGGATGCCTTTACTGATATGCTTTGGAACAGCTTAAACGAAGAGAACAAGGTATCTTTGTTTGTTAGATTCATTGATATCGAAAACGGTAAGTATGAGACCAAGATTGTAAATAAAAACGTATAATCAAGACGTGCGATTGACATAACAACAATAGTAAAATCGGAGGAAACTACAATGAACGAAATGGAATTAAAATATGGTTGTAACCCCAATCAGAAGCCTTCCCGCATTTACATGGAGGATGGAAGTGATTTACCTGTTACCGTATTAAACGGTAAGCCCGGATATATTAACTTTTTGGATGCTTTTAACGGCTGGCAGCTGGTTAAGGAATTGAAGCAGGCAACAGGACTTCCTGCCGCAACTTCCTTTAAGCATGTATCTCCTGCAGGTGCAGCAGTAGGACTTCCCTTGGATGAAACTCTTGCAAAAATTTACTGGGTGGATGATTTGGGCGAATTGTCTCCTTTGGCTTGCGCATATGCAAGAGCAAGAGGTGCGGACAGAATGTCTTCCTTTGGTGATTTCATTGCATTGTCCGATGTATGTGACGTGGATACGGCAAAATTAATTAAGCGTGAGGTTTCTGACGGTGTAATCGCTCCCGGCTATACTGATGAAGCATTGGAAATCTTAAAGGCAAAGAAAAAGGGTGGCTATAATGTCATTCAGATTGATGAAAATTATGTTCCTGCGGAACTTGAGAAGAAGCAGGTTTATGGTATTACCTTTGAGCAGGGTAGAAATGAGTTGGATATCAATGGTGATTTGTTATCCAATATTGTAACGGAGAATAAAGAAATTCCCGAATCTGCATTAATTGATATGAAGATTGCGCTCATTACCTTAAAGTATACCCAGTCTAACTCCGTATGCTTCGTTAAGGGCGGTCAGGCTATCGGTATCGGTGCAGGACAGCAGTCTCGTGTACATTGTACCAGACTTGCCGGTATGAAGGCGGATAACTGGTATTTACGTCAGGCTCCTCAGGTACTGGGACTTCAGTTCCTTGATACGGTAGGTCGTGCAGACAGAGACAATGCGATTGATAACTATATCGGTGAGGAATACATGGATGTACTGGCAGAAGGCGCTTGGCAGAAGGTATTTAAGGTAAAACCTGAAGTATTTACCCGCGAAGAAAAGCGCGCATGGCTGGATGGTATGCAGGATGTAACCTTAGGTTCGGATGCATTCTTCCCCTTCTCAGACAATATCGAAAGAGCACGCAAGAGCGGTGTGAAGTATATCGCACAGCCCGGCGGTTCCGTAAGAGATGATTTAGTTATCGAATGTGCGAACAAGTACAACATGGCTATGGCATTTACCGGAATCAGATTGTTCCATCACTAATCAGACTACAAAAGCGACCGGGTTATCCGGTCGCTTTTTGCAACCATTTACCTTTTTTGACGAGTATATAAGTGAAAGGAGGGAGGGCTATGATGCAGGATGAGAAGATTGTAGAACTGTATTGGCAGAGAGATGAGGCTGCCATTCAGGAAACGCAACTTAAATATGACCGATACTTACATAAGATTGCTTATAACATTTTGGAGGACGAGGAGGATTCCAAGGAGAGCGTCAATGATTCCTATTTGGCAGCGTGGAATTCCATGCCGCCTCATAAACCGGTGACCTTATCGACTTATTTAGGAAAGTTGACCAGACGCATTTCCATAGACATCTTTCGAAAGAGGAATCGTCAGAAGCGCAAGAATAGTCAGTATTCGCTTGCGCTAACAGAGCTGGAGGAGTGCGTATCTGCAGGAGATACCACTGCAGAAGCAGTGGACGCCAAGGTACTTGGCGAAGTGTTGAGTGCTTTTTTGTGGGGGATATCGGAAGAGGCAAGGCATGTATTTCTGGGAAGATATTATTTTCAGGATAGTGTAAAGGAGGTCTCGCGTTATTGTTGTATGAGTGAGGCGAAGGTGAAGAGCTTATTGTATCGTACCCGACTGGAACTAAAGACCTACTTGGAAAAGGAGGGATATGAAGTATGAAAACGGAAGATTTGCAGGATGCATTAGGGTATGTGGAGGAAAAATTAATAGAGGAGGTGGATGCACTTCGGTTAAAAGATGCCGGCTTAAACGGGACTTCAAAAAGGAGTAAAAAACGTGCAAAAGGCTGGTATAAATGGGTGGCAGCGGCGGCTGTATTATGTGTAATCGTGGTTTCCGTATGGCGCTTACCCATAAATTCTTCGGCAGAGGATTTAATGCAGGGAATTGTTCCGCAGAAGGTGGAGCCGCTGGAGGAAATGACAGCACAGAATGCGGCTGTTACGGATTTTGGCATCCGACTGTTGCAGGCGACTTTGGAAGAGGGCGAAAATACATTGCTTTCACCTTTATCCGTGGTCAGCGCACTGGCAATGACGGCAAACGGTGCAGAGGGGGAGACCCGGGAACAAATGGAGCAGGTATTGGGGCTTACGGTGGAAGAACTGAATGCCTATATGTATACGTATATGCTGAAATTGCCGGATGAAAAATTTGGTCAGCTGCAGCTGGCGAACTCCATTTGGTTTAGCGATGCAGAAACGTTTCAGGTGGAACAGGACTTTTTGCAGACCAATGCCGATTATTATGGGGCGGATATCTACAAGCGTAAATTTGATAAGTCCGCAGCAGAAGAAATCAATGAATGGGTAGCTGAAAAGACGTATGAGATGATACCGCAGATAGTGGACGAAATATCCGAAGAAACAGTTATGTACCTGGTAAATGCACTGGCGTTTGAGGCAGATTGGAATAGACCCTATGAGGAATATCAGGTGCGAGAGGGTACATTTACTATGGAAAGCGGAGCCGGGAAACCGGTGGAATTGATGTACGGGGAAGAACACAATTATCTGGAGGATGAACTGGCTACAGGCTTTGTGAAGTATTACGAAGGAAACCGTTATGCTTTCGTGGCACTCCTGCCTAAGGAAGGAGTCAGTGTGGCAGAGTATGTGAATTCTTTAAGTGGTGAAGGTGTGCAGAATTTGCTAAATAATGCATCCAAGGAGCCTGTGAAGACTGCGATTCCGAAGTTTGAAACAGAGTATGATGCACAGTTAGCGCAGGTGCTTGCGGATATGGGTATGCCGGATGCTTTTGATGTATATAATGCAGATTTTTCGGGATTGGGACGGGATACCAGACCGGATTGGAATATTAATATCAGCAAGGTGTTGCATAAAACCTATATTGAAGTGGGTGAGAAGGGCACCAGGGCAGGCGCGGTTACGGCTGTGGGAGTGGACACAGGCGGTGCTGCAGGTCCGATGGAGGAACCCAAGGAAGTGATATTAGACCGACCGTTTGTTTATATGATAATAGATACAAGTAATCATCTACCTTTCTTTATAGGGACACTAATGGATGTGGAATAGGTAGGGAGGAACATGTATTGTAGAGCATAGTAAGTGTATTATTATGTGAGCGCAGATAAATGATAAGCCCATGGCGGCAGATATATTTTCCTGATGAGGACTGTTGAAAAACGTCAGCACTTGGCGAGGTTTTTTCGAGCCTAGTACTGTTACGTTTTTCACCAAGTGAGAACGCGTCCGAATAGGGAATATATCTGCCGCCATGGGCTTTATTCATTATAGGAAAAGTATTAGTTCTGCTTCATCACAGAAAGAATCAACTGCTGTACGGTAACTTCCTTTGCCTTTGCATTGTTAATAAAGCTTACAACAGTGTAGTAAGGTCCCCATGGAATACCCCACCAACCGCCAAGTGCACTAATGAGTGTGCAAATGATCAACAACCATATTTTATCTTTTTTAGGACGTAAGCTGGTTCCTCTGGTCATTGACATGGAAATAACAGAAACAGCGAATTGATATTGTACCAGTGCAGTATCATATCTGTAAGTGTCCCCATCAAATTCAAGACTGCTCCCATTCATAAGTGCTTCTGCATTTTCCGCAAGGAATTTGTTGAAACGGTCGGAACGCTTTTTTTCTTTAAGATTCAATACAAGTGCGCCAATCCAAGAAGCCAAAACTAAAAAAACAATTATAGCCCAAATCATAATAAATTCTCCTTTGTATTTTCGCGTGATATCATGATTTCGATTTACGGCATCACGATTCGCGCACATTATACTACATTGAAAAAAACCTGTCAAGAAAGGATATTTTATCAATAAACCAAACACTCTCCCTTGAATATTCCAAATCAGTATGTTAAAATTAAGTATTATGTGAATTACTGTGGAAAGGCATGGTCATTTTTATGAGCGAATTAGAAAAGAATTTAGAAAATACCGAAGAAGTTACGGAAGAAAGAGTTTCCAAGAACTTCATCGAGCAGATTATAGACAAGGATTTAGCTGAGGGTGTTTATGACACCGTGCATACCCGTTTCCCTCCGGAACCCAATGGTTATTTGCACATCGGACATGCTAAGGCGATTTTGGTTAATTATTTACTGGCACAGAAGTATGGCGGAAAATTCAATATGCGTTTCGACGATACCAATCCTACAAAGGAGGATATCGAATTCGTAGAGTCTATCAAGGCAGACGTACAGTGGCTGGGTGCTGATTATGAGGACCGTTTGTTCTTTGCCTCAGATTATTTTGGAGAGATGTACGAAGGTGCTGTGAAGTTGATTAAGAAGGGTAAGGCGTATGTGTCTGACCTATCGGCAGAGCAGATTAAGGAATATCGTGGTACCTTTACCGAACCCGGTAAGGAAGATCCCTACAGTACACGTTCCATCGAAGAGAACTTAAAGCTCTTTGAAGAAATGAAGGAAGGCAAGTACAAGGATGGGGAGAAGGTACTTCGTGCCCGCATAGACATGACCTCTTCCAATATCAATATGCGTGATCCGGTTATTTATCGTGTGGCACATATGACCCACCACAATACCGGAGATGCTTGGTGCATTTATCCTATGTATGACTTTGCACATCCTATCGAGGATGCTATCGAAGGCATTACCCACTCTATTTGTACTTTGGAATTTGAGGACCACAGACCTTTGTATGACTGGGTTGTAAGAGAGCTGGAATACCCTCATCCTCCTAAGCAGATTGAGCAGGCAAAGATGTATCTTAAGAATGTGGTAACCGGTAAGCGTTATATTAAGAAGCTGGTGCAGAATGGTATCGTAGATGGTTGGGATGATCCCAGACTGGTATCTATTGCAGCCCTTAAGAGACGTGGTTTTACACCGGAATCCATCCGCATGTTTGTGGAAATGTGCGGCGTATCCAAGGCAAACTCTATTGCAGATTACGCGGCATTGGAATATTGTATCCGTGAGGACTTAAAGGCTAAGGCGCCTCGTTTGATGGCGATTTTAGACCCTGTTAAGTTAATTATTGATAATTATCCGGAAGGGGAAGTAGAATGGCTGGAAGCACCTAAAAACCTTGAAAATGAGGCGCTTGGAAACAGACAGGTACCCTTTAGCAGAGAATTATATATTGAGCGTGAAGATTTCATGGAAGAACCTCCCAAGAAATACTTCCGTATGTTCCCCGGCAATGAAGTACGTCTCATGAATGCCTATTTCGTGAAGTGTACAGGTTGCGTAAAGGACGAGAACGGCAATATTATTGAAGTACATGCTACTTACGATCCTGAGACCAAGGGTGGCAACAGCAATGACGGCCGTAAGGTAAAGGGAACTATTCACTGGGTATCAGCAGCACAGGCGGTGAATGCAGAAGTGCGTTTATATGAAAATATCATCGATGAAGATAAGGGTGTTTACAATGAGGACGGTAGCTTGAATTTGAACCCTAATTCATTGACGGTTTTGAAGGAGTGTTATTTGGAACCTGAATTTGCAAAGGCAAAAGCGTTTGACAGATTCCAGTTTGTAAGACAGGGATTCTTCTGTGTGGATGTAAAGGATACCACACCTGAGAAGTTGGTATTTAACCGTATTGTTTCATTAAAGAGCTCCTTTGTATTGCCTAAGAATTAATACTGTTGCAATACAAAGATGGTTACAGGAAGATAAATGGATTAGGGGGAACTATGGCAGGAATTCTTTCAGGATTAAAGAGTTTGGGACTGGACAAGTTAGAGGGTCTTGAAATCTATGAGGACGAAGAAAAAAAGGGTCTGAAAATTCAACAAAAAGAAGTAAAAGAGCCGGTTGTTTTGGAAGAAAAAGATTTAATTTATGACAAGACCTTTACTTGTGCAGTATGTGATAAAGAGTTTTCTTCGAAAATCATGAAAACCGGTAAGGCTAAATTGATTGCAACAGATATTGACTTGCGTTATCGTTATGAAAATATTGATTCCATTAAGTATGATGTGGTTACCTGTCCCAGATGTGGTTATTCTGCATTGCTTAGATATTTCCCTATGACTACAAGTGCGCAGGCAAAGCTAATTAAGGCAAATGTTTATGGTAAGGTTAAATTGACCCCCATTTCAGGAGAAACTTATTCTTATGAGGATATGCTGGAACGATATAAGCTGGCATTGGTTTGTTCTATCGTAAAGCGTGCCAAAGATAGTGAGAAGGCGTATGTTTGCTTGAAGAATGCATGGTTGCTACGTGGTTATGCGGAAGAACTGGAGTTAAAGGATGAGTTAACTGAGGAACTGAGACAGGAGATGAAGTCTCAGGAGCTGGAATATATTCAGAATGCGTTGGATGGTTTTATTAATGCAGTACAAAGGGAGAGCTTCCCTATTTGCGGTATGGATGTACTGACCATAGATTATTTAATTGCAGCACTGGCATTCCAGGTGAATAAAGATGATATTGCTGCCAAGAAGGTGGCAGAGATATTAGTGTCCAATGCAGCAAACGAGCGTGTAAAGAACAGAGCAAGAGAATTAAAACGAATGATTTTGGAGCGACATAAAAAGGGATAGTTTTCATGTACGATTTAACCATTGAACTTGAAACCAATAGTGAAAAATGTCTGTACGAACAAATTTATGAACATATCAGACAGGAAATAAAAGAGGGGAAGCTTCTTCAAGGGGAGAGGCTTCCCTCCACGCGTTTTTTGGCGGAATATTTGCAGGTTTCCCGCAGTACAGTGGACATGGCGTATGGCCAGCTTTTGTCAGAAGGATATATTGAAGCCAGAGCTTATAAGGGATATTTTGTATGTCAGATAGAAGAGTTGTTTGATTTAAAGAAAGAGATTCTTGCTGACAGGGACAAGACTGAGAAAAATAAGAAATCGGAAGGGAAGAACATTGTTTGCGACTTTTCTCCATCCGGTGTAGATATGTCGGTATTTCCCTTTGGTGTGTGGAAAAAAATAACGAAGAATATTTTAAGTGATGATAATGCCAAGCTTTTTTCCCGGGGAAATGCCCAGGGAGATTATAGTTTGCGTGAGACTATTGCACGATATCTGCATGCTTCCCGTGGGGTAAATTGCACACCGGAGCAGATTATTATCGGCGCGGGAAATGATTATTTACTCCTGCTTTTAGAAAAAATATTGGGCCGGGAAATCCCTATTGCTATGGAGAATCCCACCTATAAGCGAGCCTATCGAATTTTTGAATCCTTTGGCTATCCTATTCAAACCGTGGAAGTGGATGAGAACGGTATGGTGGTATCACAGCTTAGGCGAACAGGAGTGGATTTGGCTTATGTAATGCCTTCCCACCAATATCCCACGGGAGCTGTTATGCCTATTGGTCGAAGAAATGAATTGTTAAAATGGGCCAATGAAAAGGATGACCGCTTTTTGATTGAGGATGATTATGACAGTGAATTTCGATATAAAGGCAAGCCCATTCCGTCCCTGCAATCCTCGGACAAGAATGGAAAGGTTATTTACTTAGGAACCTTTTCTAAAGCTATTGCCCCTGCTATTCGTGTGGGATATATGGTTTTACCGCCTGTATTATTGGAGCGTTATCGTAAGAACTGTTCTTTTTATTCCACCACGGTCTCCCGTATCGACCAAAAGATATTGGAGGAATTTATTAAAGGCGGATATTTTGAAAGACATTTAAATAAAATGCGTAAACGTTACAGGGATAAGCATGATTACCTTTTGGAGTTGTTAAAGCCTTTCCAAAAGCAGTTTAAGATTACCGGAGAGAATGCAGGCTTACATTTGCTTTTGACGGGGCTCCACGGTAGTTCAGAGCAGGAGCTGATTGCATCTGCAAGAGAACAGGGAGTGAGTGTTTACGGTTTGTCTGAAAATCTTGTGGAAAGTTCCGAGAAATCCACAGAGTCTACCGTTATATTGGGTTATGGTGGCTTGGAAGAAGAACAAATAAAGGCAGGAATTGAGGCATTAAAAAAAGCATGGTTACCATAAACCATGCTTTTTTACTTAAATTAGTCTTCGTCATTAAAGAATTCTTCAACAGTTTCTTCTGCTGATACTTGCTCAGCCAAGGTAGAGAAGTCTTCTGCTATGTTAGAAACAGCTTCCTTTACTTCGTCCACAACTTCAGCTGCCTGCTCTTTCACTTCTTCTACAACCTCAGCAGTCTTTTCTGCAACAGCTTCCGCTACTTCTTCTGCAGGAGAGGGCTCTGGGTTAAGGGTTACATAAGTGGTATCCTCTTCTTCGCTGAAATCGTCTAAATCCTCGTCTTCGTTAACGTCTACGTCAACCTTAACCTTAACGTTCTTATAAATGTAGTATGCGGTTGCTGCAGTGCCAACCAATGCTGCAGTAGATAATAAAAACTTTCCAAATTTTGCCATGGTGTTTCTCCTTTCGCGTAATATACTTATATATTAATACTATTTTGTGAAAATGAAAAGAGATTATGATGGATTTCATGAATATTTTAGAAAAAAAGCATTTTTACCATAGCTTGAAAGACTTAAAGATGTATGATATATTTATTTCACTACAAGAAAAGACGGGAAACAACTATGAACGATAAATTTTTTGATTTAAAAAAAGATAAACAGGACAAAATGATTAATGCGGCGCTCAAAGTATTCGCTATGCAGGGCTATAAGCATGCCAGCACGGATGATATTGTAAAAGAGGCAGGTGTCAGCAAGGGGCTTTTGTTTCACTATTTTGAGAGCAAGCTGGGCGTATACGAATTCGTGTATGAATATAGTGTGCGTTATATGGTTATTGAGCTTTCCACCACGGTTTCCAAGGCAGAAAGTAATATGTTTGAACTCTTAAAACAGATAGAATTTGCTCGTATGAATGTGACTAAGGGATATCCATATATGCAGCAGTTTTTGAATCGTGCCCAGAGTGAAGATGTGGGAGAGGCTTTGGTTGCCACAGAGAGTAAGCGTGCCATTTTGGAGGCGGAGTATGCCCGATTAGAGTCCCAGATACGTTATATGGGTTTTTCCGCAGGAGTGGATGGTCGCAAATTGTATAAAATGCTGGATTATACTGTTAAGGGTTTAATGACAGAGCGATTTATGGAAGGTGCTTTTCAACCGGAGATGTTATACAAAGAGATTACGGAGTATCTGGATATGATGAAGCTTTTGGTAACGAAGCAGGGTGGAGGCGGTTATCGGAGCGGTATAGAGATTATGTAAATAAGTAGTCCCTCAAGTGATTGGCTTGAGGGACTTTTTTGATAATTAACGTTCAGTATAAATTTACTTACTGTATTTATAAGGCAAATCTGCAGGGTAGCCGCCCTTTAATTTCTGCATGCCGCGTTGTACGGCATCCTTGGAGTTTTTCCAGTCTGCTTCAAAGTTTTTGTAGTCGAATTTTTCTACCAGCCAGGCAACATCCTCGCTTAAACGTTCCATATTGCGTTCCATCAGAGGAAGCATCATGTCATAGAATTCTTTCTTTTCTCTATCATTAAGTTTAGCATCACCCATAATGCACAAATCTTTGAAATGAGGAAGACAGAAGCCTTTACCGTTCTTAATTTTACTCTTAAATTCATCATCCCCGGTGTACATATAAAAGAAAGTATCCAAGTATCTCTGGTAGGTATCTTCGTAGGAATTACAGATATAGCAGGACTTTTCCTTTTCTGTGACCCAAACTCCTATTGGATTAGCACTTTCAGCATTCTTTTTGAATCTATCCTTGAAGGAAGTTTTGCCCGGAGTAAAGGATTTAAATTCCTGGCGCATTTCTTTAAGCATACGCATATAGTGAGTCTTTAAAATCCAGGCATGTCCCAAGGTGTTGCCGTAGTCAAACATTTTCTTGAAATGCATACGGCAGAAGCCGGCCTTGTCCGTCATTTCGCGAATGTCTGCTTCCATATAGGAGCTTCCGGACCCCAGACAAAAGTCCAATAAATCCTGTTCAATAGCCCTTTCTACAAAACAAAAAGGACATTCGTCATTGGCATCAACCGCTTCATTTAAGGGAATGGTATATAATTGTTCTTTCATATATGTAAGCTCCTATCGTTCTTTTGTATACTATTTTAATGTATATCGGAGAATACTGCAATGAGAAAAAGAGTATTTATATTTTTTGACATATATGGGCCAAATATGGTAAAATTTTATACTAAGTAAAAATTATGAAAGTGTATGTGAATATAAGGAGAAAATAGCATGTTTGAACTGGATTTTGCAAAGGAACCGTTTGATTCAAAATTGTTTGTTCTTCGTTTTTTGAATAAAATATGGGTTGTTGTTGTCGGTGTAGTACTGGGAGCATTATTAGTTGGTGGCGGCAATTATTTGGGCAAGGTGACTTTTGGAGGTCCTGCACTGTATGAAATAGAAACACAGTATTATGTAAACTATTATACAGATCCAACCACCGGTAGAGTGAATAATTATATCAACGAGGCTACCTGGAAAAGCTGGGCAACTACGGATTGGTTTAAGGACAGAATCTGGGCACATGCTCTGGAGTTGGGATTACCGACGGAAGCAGTGGTGACGAAGGATACCCTGCCGGATTATGTTTCAGCCACACTTTTAACGGATTTGCATATTCCGGTTACCTATGTGCAGGAAGAAACAGAAGCGGTCACCAAGGTACTGAATGAAGCAGTGAAGCTTACCATGACTGATTTTGCGGAAAGGCAGGAGGAAATCCTTGGTATAGAAGTAATTGATGAAACGCCCCTTCATGTAAAGGATAGGGATGACAGAACCTTAAGAGCCTGTATTTTAGGGGCTGTTTTGGGTGCATTTGTATCAGGACTTTTGCTGGCTCTTGGTATTATAGTAGACAGTACCATTTATGTGCCGGAAACCTTTGCTTATCGATATGGGTTGCAGGTATTGGGAACTTTGTGCAAAGGCGAAGAGGAATTATCTGCAGAAGCAAAGGCTAATCTTTCTTACAAATTTGAAAAGGCAGGAAAGAAGCTGGTTCTTCCGGTAGGAAAGAATATGCAGGTGCCGGAAGCGATTTTGAAGGAAGACTTTGCGGTAGTAGGGCAGGAGGATTTGCCGGAGGCTTATGAAAAGCTTCGGGAGGCTGAAGGTGTGTTACTGCTTGTGGAAGTCGGTAAAAATAGTGGCAAGAGTATCGAGCATATCTTGCATGAACTGAAGGTTCAGGATTGTTCTGTAAAGGGAGCCTTATTGTGCGGAGCCGGTGCAGGACTTTTGAAAGCATATTATTTTGGCAAATAGAGATTGTTGAAAAGGACTTATTCCTTGGGCGTGAGATTATGGCAGTATATATTACATTAACCTTTTTGGTGGTTGTTTTGGGTCTGGCGGTGAAGAATCGGGACTATGTAAAACTGAATATGGATGTATCACTGCGGGAAAACCGTTTGTATAAAGGAAGGGACCGGCAGCAGGCGTGGAATGTTATTCTGGCTATCGCCGTATTTGTTCTTTTGGCGGGAGTGTCCGCCTGTCGCATTGCGGTTGGAAATGATTATTGGGTATATCGTGATCAATTTAAATTGATTATGCAAAACCGTCATGTTTCCTATGAAGCAGGCTTTAATCTGGTGGTAATGGCAATACAGGACTTGTTTGGCTATGACAAATACCTTCCTGTGTTTGGCTTCTTTTCCATTCTTACAGCATTTTTCTTTGTAAAGGCTATGTATGATCAGGGAGAATGGTTTGGAATGACTGTTTTCCTGCTTATGACCAATGGTTATTACTTTTCCAGCTTAAATTCGGTGAGGTACTATTTTGCGTTAGCAGTAGCTATGTATGCTATGAAATATGTATTGCGCAAGCAATATGGGGTATTCATAGCGTGGATTGTGTTTGCATCCTTTTTCCACAAAACGATTCTGGTAGTAATACCCATATATTTGATAGCGGCATGGTTAGCAAATCATCGGGTATATAAGTGGATGTATGCCGCACTGGGAGCATTTCTGGTTAGCCTGATCGTTTTTCGGAATTTTTACCGTAAAATCATTTTTATTTTTTATCCCTACTATGAAGGGTCAGCATTCGACAAAATCGATTTTTCGGTTACCAATATAGCAAAATGCGTGGCGGTGTTGGTATTGTGCGGAATCTTTTATAAGGTGGCCATAAAGAATCACATACAGAACCGTTTCTATTTCTTCTTAATGCTGGCGGGTCTGTTTGTATATACTTTTGGTGCTTTTATACCGGAGGTAAGCCGAATCGGTTACTATATGACGGTTTCCCAGATTTTCTTGGTGCCGGGAGTACTGGGGCGGATAGAAAGCAAAAAGTGGAGAAGATTATTTACGGTTGCGGTGGTATTGGCGTATATAGCGTATTTTGTGTTGTTTTTACGGTCAGCGTATGATATTAATATTCGATTGTTACCATATTTGAATTGGATTTTTAATTAAGGGGTTTTGTTATGAAGATTTTATGGGTGTGTAATATCATGTTGCCCATGGTGGCAGAGCATTTGGGGAAGGAAGCCAGCAATAAGGAAGGGTGGCTTACCGGACTGGCAGGTATGATATTAAAAAATCATGAGGACAATCAAATAGATTTGGCGGTGGCATTTCCTATAATGGAGGAAATGGCAGAGAAGAAATGGGTGATTCCGGTAAAGGGAACGGAGAACGCCTTGCATTGTTATGGATTTTTGGAGGATACAGTACATCCGGAAGTTTATGAGGAGAGCTTGGAAGGCGCTATAAAGGAAATAGTGGAAGACTTTAAGCCGGATGTGGTGCATTGTTTTGGTACGGAGTTTGCTCACACATTGGCAGTAACCAGAGTCTGTGACAAGGATAAGGTATTAATCGGTATACAGGGCCTTTGCAAATTATATGCGGAAAAATATCTGGCGGATTTGCCGAGGCGGGTGGTAAAACGTGTTACGTTCCGTGATTGGTTAAAGAAGGACAGTATTTTAGAACAGGAGCAGAAGTTTATAGAGAGAGGCAGGCGGGAAGTGGAAGCCCTTCAGAAGGTGGGGCATGTGACAGGCAGAACCTGGATTGATAAGGATTTTTCAACCCGTACCAATCAAAAGGTGAAATACCATTTTATGAACGAGACCCTGCGCAGCAATTTTTATGAGGGTGAATGGAAGTTTGAGGCTTGCGAACCTCACAGTATTTTTTTGAGTCAGGGAGATTACCCCATAAAGGGACTTCACTATATGTTAAAGGCTATGCCGGCTATCTTAAAGGTGTATCCGGAGGCAAAGGTTTATGTGGCCGGAAACAGTATTGCAAATTACAAAACCTTAAAGGATAAAATTAAAATTTCCTCTTATGGAAAATATATTTTGGAGTTATTGAAGAAGTATGATTTGCAGGACAAGGTGGTCTTTTTAGGCAGGATGAATGCAGAAGAAATGAAGGCGCAGTTCTTAAAGTGCAGCGTGTTTGTGTGTCCGTCCGTTATAGAAAATTCTCCAAATTCCTTGGGTGAAGCTATGCTTCTGGGAGTGCCTTGTGTAACGGCCCGATCGGGAGGAATTCCTTCTATTTTTACGGATGGAGAGGATGGTATTGTGTATCCGGCGCATGGAGCTTCTGCTTATGAAAAGGAAGCAGACAAGGAACAGGCACAGGCGCAGCGTCTTGCGAAAGCGGTAATGCAAATGTGGTCTGACGAAGAAAAGATGCTGGAATATACTAAAAATGCCAGAGAACATGCCCGTAAAACCCATGACGGACAGTGTAATTATGAAAGACTGGTTGAAATATATCGTACTATTTTGGAGTAAGCAATATGAAAGTGACATTTGTGTCAAATTATATAAATCATCATCAGATTCCTCTAAGTAATGTACTCTTTCGCCAGCTGGGAAAGGATTATACCTTTATTCAGACGGAAAAGATGGAAGAAGAGAGGGTGCGGCTTGGCTGGGGACTGGAAGGTTTGCCGGAATATGTGAAGTGTTCTTATGAAGAGCCGCAGTTGTGCGAAAAACTGATTATGGAAAGCGATGTGGTAATCTGGGGCGGTCTGGAAGAAGAGGCCATGCTTTTGCCGCGTTTGCAGGCGGGAAAGCCGGTCATACGATATAGTGAGCGCTTGTATAAGGAGGCACAGTGGAAAGCCATTACTCCAAGGGGACTACGCAAGAAGTATTTAGACCACACCCGATATCGCAAAGAACAGGTGTATTTGTTATGTGCGGGAGCGTTTGTAGCGTCCGATTTTCACATTGTAAGAGCCTATCCTGACAAGATGTTCAAGTGGGGATATTTCCCGGAATATAAGGAGTATGACGTAGAGACGTTGTTGCAGAGTAAGCAACCGGAAGAAATTTTGTGGGCAGCCCGTTTTATTGATTGGAAGCATCCGGAGTTAGTGGTAGAAGTGGCGCAAGAGCTCAAAGACAGAGGAAAGCAGTTTCATATTACTATGGTAGGGGACGGACCGTTACGTCCGCAGATAGAAAAGAGGATTGAACAGGTCGGTTTACTGGAACAGTTTACTTTGACCGGTGCAATTTCGCCGGGAGAAGTAAGAGGATACATGGAGAAGGCAAGTATTTTTCTTATGACCAGTGACCGCAGAGAAGGCTGGGGAGCAGTGTTGAATGAGGCCATGAATAGTGGTTGCGTAGTGATTGCTGACCGTATGGAAGGTGCTTCGCTCTTTTTGATAGAGCAGGGAGAAAATGGTTATTGGTGCCATAAGCCTATGGCCCCCCAAATGGCGGATTTGGTCATGAAAGTATTAGAGGATAAGACTCTATGCCATACATTAGGACGCAAGGCCTATGAAACGATAGCAGATACTTGGAATGCGGAGGTGGCGGGAACGCGCTTGCTTACTATGTGCGAATACATTTTGAAGGGTGAAGAACCAAAGGATTTGTGGCTTGAGGGACCTTGCAGCAAGGCGGAGATTATACCGGAACGTTTTCGATAGAATAACAAGATAGGATTAGGGATGGATAAAGATATGTCAACTCCATTGATTAGTATAATAGTGCCGGTCTACAATATTGAGAAATATTTAGAACGTTGTGTAAATTCCATAAGAGAACAAACTTATAGTAATCTGGAAATTCTTTTGGTGGACGATGGTTCTATGGATGGTAGTGGTGCCATTTGCGATAGGCTTGCCGGGCTGGATGAAAGAATTCGTGTTTATCATAAGGAAAACGGAGGCTCCTCTTCGGCTCGAAATCTGGGAATTGCAGAGGCGAAGGGTGAATATCTGGGCTTTGTGGATAGCGATGATTATATTTCCCCCAATATGTATGAACTTCTGGTAGGGGCCATAGAAGAGTTTCAGGCAGAGGTTGCACAAGTGGGCAGGGATGAAATGGATGAAGAGGGCAATCGTCTTCCGGATATTTGTGTGCCCCCAAAGGAAAAAGTGTTTATTGAGGCAAAGGATTTCTTAAGGGAATTGTTAATGCACAGGGGGGATTGTTCGTTTTGTACGAAGCTTGTGAAAAAGAGCCTGTTTGAAAACGGAACCTTTCCACTGGGGGAATTGAATGAAGATTTTCGCCTGTTTGTCAGTTTTTTGGACAAGATACGAGGAGTGGTTTCCCTGCCGCAGCAAACTTACCATGTATTTTACCGTATAGGAAGTAATACCAGAAAAGAAGATAAAAATGCCTTTTCCCGAGTGTTTGGCGATAATGTGAATAATGCAGATAGGGTGGAAAAGATAGTTGCAGAGAAGTTTCCGGAGCTTCAGTCGGTAGCTTTTCGGTTCGGAATGTTTCAAAGAATGGATTATTTATTGCATATTCCGGTAACACAGATGGAGAAATCCAACGAACCATATGTGGCAATTTGTCGTTATGTACGGAAAAATTGGTTTAAGGCTGTAAAAAATGAATTTTTAACTGCAAAAAACAAAATATACTTAACCTTGTTTGCAGTGGCGCCTAAGACCGTGAGAGTGCTTCACAAAAAAATAAAAAGATTATAGAGAAAAGGACGATGCTGTGAATGCAGTACCGTCCTTTCGTAATTATTTTAAGATTGCGTTTAAAAGTTCCTTCACATCCGCAAAGGCATAGGTGGGAGGATAGGGAGTATCCTGCAAATCCTCAGCAGTGGCTTCACCGGTAAAAACTACGCAGGTATCTACGCCGGCATTTATACCGCAAGCGATGTCCGTATATAAACGGTCTCCCACTACTAAGGTTTCTTCATCGGAAAATCCGGAAGCTTCCTGGCAGCGTCGTACCACTTCGGGACTGGGTTTACCCAGATATATAGGAGTTTTTTCGGTGGAATGAGTAATCATTTCACAAATGGAGCCGCAATCGGGTATGAAACCAAAATCAATGGGGCAACACAAGTCAGGATTGGTACCGTAAAAAGGAACCTCGGTGGTAGACAATATTTTGCAACATTCGATTAATTTGTTGTAGTTTAATTCGCTGTCATAGGCTACCACAACGCAGGCTATCCCTTCTTCAGCAGTTTCGGTAACTTGCAGACCGTTTTTGCGTAATTCCCTAATAAAAGAAGCGGTACCCAGCACGTAGATCTTTCCCTTGGCGTAGTTTTGTAATAAAAACTGTAAGGTCATATAGCCAGAGGTAATGAATAAATCTTCCGTGGTGGTTAAACCGAAGCTGGTTCTGAATTTATTCACATAATCCGCATTGCTTTTGGTGGAATTGTTGGTAATGTAATAAGCCTTTCCGCCAACACTTTCAATATAGTTCAATAATTCAAGGGTGCCTTCCAGCAAATGGTTTCCTACGGCGATGGTACCATCTATATCAAATAGAAATAATTTCTTGTTTTTCAGTGTATTCATAAGTTATTCTCCCATTATTTTTTATTATCATAAGTCATTCTGAAAAGGAAAGCAATGTCTAATTTGGAGTCTAACAAACAATTGTTTTTTATGCCCTCAGATGCTATAATTATTTATTAGGTTATGACATTGAATTTATGTTGATATATGAGCAGGGAGAGTCATGAAAAACAGAAAAACCAAATGGACTTTCAATTGCATAATGATAGTAATTGTGGCGATTTTTTTAGTGCTTCCATTGCTTGATTTCCGGAAGAAAACACAATACGATATTGTGTTTTTAGGGGACAGTATTATCGGTACTGAAAATCATTACAGTGTGGTGGAACTTGTGGGAGATAAGCTGGGAATGACTGCTTTTAACGGAGCATTTGGCGGATCCACCATGTCTTTAAGTGATGGGGAGATTTGGGGCTCCATATCCAATAATCAGTGGTGTATGGCCAGATTGGCACAGTCTATAACAAACGAGGATTGGAAGAGTCAGAAGATGGCCATGTCCTATGCGGTTTCGTATGAAGAGAATAACAGACAGGCCTTTGACTATTTTGAAAAGAGAATGGAGGAATTAACTTCCGTTGATTTTGCTAATACCAAGGTTTTGGTTATTGAGCATGGAACCAATGACTATAATGCATCCAGAAGCTTGGACAATCCCAAGGATTTGTATGATATTACCACCTTTGGCGGTGCCCTTCGAAGCTCCCTGAAGCTTTTGCAAAAAGAATATCCGGATATGCAAATTGTGCTTCTTTCGCCCATATATTGTGAGTTTCCCGAACTGAATAATCAGCCGGGCTATCTTACGGATTTTGGACAGGGAGTATTGGATGATTATGTGAGCTTGGAACAGGCTATTGCCGAGGAATTCTCAGTTCCCTTTATAGATGCTTACCATAATAGCGGTATATGGGAGTCTAATGCAGAGGAGTATTTGGCAGATGGCTTACATTTAACAGATGAAGGGGTAATTTTGTTAAGCGAGTTTGTTGCGGAAGAGTTGCAGAAGATTTTGGAAAAATAGCCGGAGAGGTATAGTATGGGTAGGAGAAAAGAAATACCTAACTTAATAAAGAAGGTTATGCTGATTCTGGTAGGAATACAGGTGCTTCTAGGCGGGCTGTGGCTGGTTTGTAATTTGACCTATATGCCGGTTTTTCAGGAAACCAGGGATATGCTGGAAGCATCAAAAAGCCTGATGGTAGATGAGTATATGGGTATATTATATCCATTGGTGCTACGTCTGTTTTCGGTTTTCGGAGCGTTTTTTTGTGTGCCGATATATATCTTGCAGGTAGGCTTGGCGTTTTGCAGTTATTTTCATTTGCTACGCAGTGTGGTAGGAGATAAAAGACTTGTTTGGTTGTTTGCCGGCTATTTAGCAACCTTTCCGACTACATTACAATGTCATATGAGTATTTTGCCTTATTCCTTAGTTACTTCTTTGCTGGTGCTTTTATTGACGGAAGTAAAAGCGGTAATGAAAAATCGGGAAGCGATACAAAGGAACAGGCTTATTAGAATAGGTATCTTATGGTTGATTACCGGGTTACTGATACCGGACTATGGCGTGATAGCAACAATTATAGTAGTGCCGGGGCTGGTTTTTGCCGCTTGGAGACAAAGAAAGAAAATGCTCGTGTATTTATGTATGTCAGCATTAACCTTAATCACTATGTTTACCGCTTTGAACCTGACGCAAACTCCGGGAAGCTATGGGCGAGTGCAAAGAAGTGTGAATTCGGTTCTTTGGACCCGTTTTGCATGGCCCTATTTTGAACGGGACGGATATTATTGGGACCATAAGACTTGGATCACCTTTGAGGAGGGTGAATGGGCTTGGGCGTCCATGTACCCAGAAAATGCAATCTACGAGTTTGGACCCAAAATAGAGCAGGTTGTGGGAAAAGAGAAGGCGAAGGTTATTTTCGGTGAAATGGCGAAATTTTCTTCTAAAATAGGCAAAAAAGAGCAATTAATGGCTTTGGGACGGGATGTGCTGGCTAACGCAGGAGGTCCTTTTACGTTACAATATCAACTAAGCGGAAGAGGCGTTTCTTATACGGCATGGAATTATTATCAAATGCAGGGAAACACCCCCGGATTAACAAAATATTTTGTGAAATATGCGCTGTATGTTTTTATGTTTATATTTATTATGACCTTATGGATTTGCTTAAGCAGAAGAAAGAGTTGGAAAGTGCTTGAGGTAATGAAGAAGGCGGTGCCGGCATTATTAGGACTTGGCGTGATAATTTTGTGGTACACTATGCTTGGGAACGGTATGCAGGATTACTTGAAGGTGGTACCGGTTTCACTATTTTGGTGCATGCTGCCCCTATTGGGACTTGGAAGGCTCGGTGCAGAGAAGGCAGAAAATGGTGAAGAGTAGGATTAATATTGGGAGGTTTGTATGAAATTAATTTCTTGGAATGTAAATGGGTTACGTGCCTGTGTGGAAAAAGGATTTTTGGATTTCTTTAAGGAAGTGGATGCGGATGTATTTTGCCTGCAGGAAACGAAGCTGCAGCAGGGGCAGATTGATTTGGATTTGCCCGGCTACTATCAGTGTTGGAATTATGCGGAGAAAAAGGGCTATTCCGGTACGGCAATTTTTACCAAGAAGGAGCCCTTAAGCGTGGCATATGGTATTGGTGTGGAAGAACATGACAAGGAAGGCCGTGTGATTACTGCAGAGTATGACGAATTCTATGTGGTGACAGTTTACACGCCCAATTCCCAGAGGGAGTTAACCAGACTTTCCTATCGTATGGAATGGGAGGCTGCCTTCTTGGCGTATCTGAAAAAGCTGGAAGAGAAGAAGCCGGTTATTTTCTGCGGTGACTTGAATGTGGCTCATAAGGAAATTGATTTGAAGAACCCTAAGTCCAATCACAAAAATGCGGGCTTTACGGATGAGGAGAGAGCGTGCTTCGATAAAGTGGTAGAGAGTGGTTTTGTGGATACCTATCGTTATTTCTATCCTGACAAAGAGGGCGTTTATTCCTGGTGGTCCTATATGTTCCAGGCAAGAGCTAAGAACGCAGGGTGGAGAATCGATTACTTTGTGGTATCGGAGAGTTTAAAGGATAGACTGGAAGGTGCGGATATTCATACCGGGATTATGGGCTCCGACCACTGTCCTGTGGAGTTGACTATATGCTAGAGACTAAGGGGTATACAGAAGAAAAGCGTTTGCCCAGGGAGTTTTTCACCAGGGATGGTCTTACGGTAGCAAGAGAACTTTTAGGCAAAGTATTGGTGCATGAAACTTCTTTGGGAATGGTACGAGGAATTATTACAGAGGTTGAGGCTTATATGGGTGTGGAAGACAAGGGTTCTCACACCTATGGCGGACGCAGAACAGAGCGTACGGAACCCATGTTTTTGCAAGGCGGTAATTCTTATGTATATTTTACCTATGGCATGTATTATTGTATGAATATTACTACCGGAAAAGACGGGGACCCGCAGGCGATTTTGATTCGAGGTGTGGTGCCTTTGGATAAAGAATCCAAGGAAAAGATGATAGCGCTGAGGGTGGCAGCAAAAGAGACCAAAGCCTTGAAGAAAATACCCCTGGAATTACGAGGAGAAGAAAGGGCACAGGAGGAACAAAGGGTATTTGCAAAGCTACGTAAAAATGTGGAGAAGCATTTGGCAGACGGTCCCGGCAAAATGTGTCTTGCAATGGGGATATCCAAGGCACAGAATGCAGTGGATATGATAAAAAGTGATGTGTTTTATGTAACAGAAGGTAGGGAAGTAAAACCGCAGGATATTCTGACCGGAAAGCGAATCGGTATTGATTACGCCGAGGAGGCGGCAGACTATTTATGGCGGTTCTTTTTGAAATAGGAGAAGTAGAATGAGTCTTCGTTTTTGTTTTGGAGCGTCAGGGGCAGGAAAAAGTTATTATATATACAGGGATATTATTGCGCGTTCCATGGAAAACCCTAAGAAGAATTTTCTCATAGTGGTGCCGGACCAGTTCACCATGCAGACTCAAAAGGAGTTGGTTACTATGCATGAGAGGGGCGGTATTATGAATATAGACGTCCTGAGTTTTGGACGTCTTTCTCATCGTATCATGGAAGAAGTGGGCGGTGAGGATATTCCGGTACTGGATGATACCGGAAAGAGCTTGGTGTTACAAAGAGTTGCTTTGAGTATTAAAGAGAAGCTGCCTGTTTTGGGTGGACATATTCATAAGCAGGGATATATTCATGAAGTGAAGAGTGCTATTTCTGAGTTTATGCAGTATGGACTTGGTACGGAGGATGTGGCGAAGCTTGCGGAGTTTGCCGCAAATCGTGGCGCTTTACATGGAAAATTAAAGGATTTGGAGCTAATCTATCGTGAATTTTTAGCGTATATTCAGGGACATTTTATCACTACGGAGGAAAAGCTGGAGAGACTTCGTAAGTCCCTGCAATATTCCCGCATTATAAAGGACAGCGTTATTGTATTCGACGGTTTTACCGGTTTTACACCTATCCAGAATCGTTTGATACAGGAGTTGATGGTGTATGCGCAGGAAGTAATTGTGACGCTTACCATGGGGGAGAAGGAAGACCCTTATAAATTGGAGGGGGAACAGAAGCTCTTTTACTTAAGTAAGAAAACTGTGGGGGATTTGGAAAAGCTGGCACAGGAAATCCCCGTAGCCAGAGGTGAGGATATATTCTTGCAGGGGAAGAGATTACCGAGATTTGCAGAAAGTCCGGCATTGGCGGGCTTGGAGAGAGGGTTATTTCGAAGTCGCGGCATAGTTTGTGAGGATGCAGGGGAGAGCATACATATTGTTGAAGCACCCACTCCCAAGGAAGAAATACACCAGGTGGGCATGGAGATTGCGACTTTAATACGGGAGCAGAATCTCCAGTATAGAGATATTGCAGTGATTACCGGCGATATGGGATCTTACGCAAATTATGTGGAGAGAGAGTTTGCGGACATGCAGATTCCCTGTTATTTGGACAGAACCAGAGGGATTGTATTAAATCCCATGATTGAATATGTGAAAAGTGCATTGGAGCTTTTTATTAAGGATTTTTCCTATGAGGCAGTTTTTCATTATCTGCGAAGCGGTATGGCGGATTTTGCCGTCGCAGAAGTGGATACGTTAGAAAATTACGTTTTGGAGACGGGTATTCGGGGATTGCGAAAATGGGAGCGACTGTTTACCCATAAAACTGAGGAAATGGGTGAGCAGGAGGAACCTTTACAGAGAATGAATGAGCTGCGTGAGAGACTTATTTCTCAGGTGGCTTGTTTGGCTATGAAGAAAACCAGCGCCAAGGAACATGTAGAAGCGTTGTATGAATTTTTGGTACAAACAAAAGTGCAAGAAAAATGTGGGCAGATGGAGGAAACTTTTGAGGCGCAGGGGGATTTAACCAGAGCCAGAGAGTATGCACAAATCTATCGACTGGTACTGGAACTTTTGGACCAGATACACGGACTTTTGGGAGAAGAAAAAATTACCCGGAAGGAATTTTTGGAGATTTTAGAGGCCGGTTTTGCAGAAATCGAAGTGGGTACCATACCGCAGAACGTGGATCGCGTTTTAGTGGGAGATATGGAGAGAACCCGTTTAAAACAGATTAAGGTATTATTCTTTGTAGGTGTGAACGATGGTAATATTCCGAAGAATGCTTCAAAGGGTGGCATTTTGTCCGATATGGACAGGGAGTTTTTGCGTGGTTCGGACAGAGAGTTGGCACCTTCACCCAGACAGCAAATGTTTATACAGAGATTCTATCTGTATTTAAATATGACAAAACCTTCCCATAGGCTTTATTTGTCCTATGCAAAGGTAAGCAGTGCCGGAAAGGCTCTTCGCCCCTCTTATTTGATTAATGTAATACACAATATGTTCCCGGGTATACAGGTGGAGCAACCCTGGAAGCAGCCGGTTTTAAATAAGCTGATAACCAGAAAGGAAAGCACCGGATATCTGGCAGAGGGGTTAAGAGAATATGCGGAAGGAAGTTTACATAACATGACGCGAGAGGAACTTTTGGCTCTTTACCAGGCTTATGGAGAGACTCCGGAGAAAGAGGAATTTGCAAAACGATTAAAGGCGGCGGCTTTTTATCGTTATCAGAACAGTCCCTTGTCCAAGGCGGTTGCCAGAGCTTTGTACGGAAAGAGACTGGAGGTCAGTGTCAGTCGTTTGGAAAAATATGCCGCCTGTGCGTACCATCATTTTCTGGAATATGGGCTTTCCTTAAAGGAACGCAAAGAGTTGGGCTTTGAGAAGGTGGATATGGGCAATGTGTTCCATGAGGTGCTGGATACTTTTTCACGTAAGCTGGAGGTCAGTGAGTTTACCTGGTTTGATTTTCCTACGGAGTTTGCCACTATCGTGGTGTCAGATGCCCTGCAGCAGATGGCAACTCAGTATGGAGCGGGAGTGCTTTACAGCAGCGCCCGTAACGAATATTCCATTAAGCGCATGGAGAGGGTACTTTTAAGGACGGTAGAAACCTTAAAGGAGCAGTTAAACAAGGGAGACTTTATTCCTAAGGCCCATGAGATGTCTTTTAAATTTGTGGAGGACATCGACGCTATTGATATTAAGCTGGATGGGGATGAGAGCATGCGTTTGCAGGGACGTATTGACCGTGTAGATATTGCAGAGGAGGACGATCAGATTTTTGTGAAGATCATTGATTATAAATCCGGAGAGAAGGAGTTTGATCTGGCGGCCCTGTATTATGGATTGCAGCTACAGTTGGTGGTGTATATGAATGCGGCTGTGGAGATGGAGCATAAGTTGCATCCTGACAAGGAAGTGGTACCGGCAGCCCTTCTGTATTATCATGTGGATGAGCCTATGGTAGAGGGAAATCAGGAAATGAGTCCGGAGAAAATCAATGAGCTTTTGCGTAAGGAATTGCGTATGACGGGGGTAGTAAACAGCAGGGAGGATATAGTTGATAAGCTGGATAAAACCCTGGTAACCAAGTCGGAGGTAATCCCTGTGGACCGGAATAAGGATGGTAGCTATTCTGCCCATTCCAAAGTAATGACGGGGGAAGAATTGCAGTTGATTTCGGATTATGTAAACCATAAAATTCAAACCCTGGGCAAAGAGATATTGGCAGGCCAAAAGGAAGTAAACCCTTATGAAGAGGAAAAGAAGAGCGCCTGTAAATATTGTGCGTACAAGAAGGTTTGTGGTTTTGACCCCTCTCTACCGGGATATGAAAAACGCAAACTGGTAGCACTTAAGGAAGAAGAAATTAAAGTTAAGATGAAGGAGGAATTACAATAATGGGTATTCAATTTACAAAAGACCAGCAAAAAGTAATTGACCTTCATGAGAAAAATATATTGGTATCTGCGGCAGCAGGCAGTGGTAAGACGGCGGTTTTGGTGGAAAGAATCATTCAGCTGGTTTGTGAGGAAGCAAATCAGGTGGACATTGACAGGCTTTTGATTGTGACTTTTACTAATGCGGCAGCAGCAGAGATGCGGGAGCGAATCAGTGCAGGAATTGCCGCTATGCAGGAAAAGTTCCCTGAGTCGGAGCATATTGAAAGACAAGCTGCGCTTTTACACAATGCGCTGATTACCACTATTGACAGTTTTTGCTTGTACTTGGTGAAGAATCATTTTCAGGAGATTGGTTTAGACCCGGCTTTCCGTGTGGCGGATGAAGGAGAAATCAAGCTGATGAAGCAGGAGGTTCTGGCGGAACTGTTGGAGGAGAAATTTGCCGAAAAGCAGGAGACTTTTGCACAAGGGGTGGAATTTTTCTGCGCTACCGGAAAAGAACAAAATCTGGAGGATATCATTTTAAAGCTACACACCTATGCGGACAGTAATCCCTGGCCGGAAATGTGGTTGGACTCCTGCAGAGGTTTTTATGATATAGAGACGGTGGAGGATTTGGAGAAATCTCCTATCGGAGAATATGTTCAGGACTATTTGCAGAAAATGTGCAATAGTCTCCTTGCTACTATGAAGCGTTTGCAGGAGCTTTGTTTGGAGCCGGATGGACCTTATATGTATGAGAAGTTGGTGGAGTCTGAGACGGAACAATTGGAGAAACTGTGTACGTGTACTTCCTTAAGCGAATGGGAAGTGAAGTTACAGAATCTTAGTTTTAAGTCTTTGCCTTCTAAAAAAGACGATACCGTAAATCCGGAAAAAAGAGAGTATGCTCAGGAATTACGTAATCAGGTAAAGAAATCTATTAAAAAAATGAATGAGCAGTTTTTTGGCGTTCTTTTAACCACCAATGTGGAGCAAATAAAGCGTTGTAAGGAACCTGTGAATACTTTGCTGGATCTGACGCAAGAATTTTCCAAGCGGCTGGGGGAAAAGAAGAGAGAACGTAAGGTGTTGGACTTTTCCGATATGGAGCATTATGCTTTGGAGATTTTGCTGGAGCGTGATGAAGAGGGAGTGCGTCCAAGCAAGGTGGCAAAAGAGTATCGGGAGTATTTTAAGGAAATTTTGATAGATGAGTATCAGGACAGTAATTTGGTGCAGGAATATTTGCTTTTGGCAGTGTCCGGAGAAGAAGAGGAACGTTTCAATCGCTTTATGGTGGGCGATGTGAAGCAGAGCATTTATAAGTTCCGATTGGCCAGACCGGAGCTTTTTCTGGAAAAGTATAAGACTTATCAAAGCGAGGCCGGAGAGTGCAGAAGAATTGACTTAAGCCAGAACTTCAGAAGTAGGGAAACGGTTTTAAATACCGTTAATCATGTATTTGAAAGACTTATGAGTGATGAGGTGGGAGGAATTCCTTACGATGCCCACGCAAGACTTTATCCGGGAGCGGTATACCCGGAGAATGAAGAAAGTGTCAGCGAGCTTTTGTTGTTAGAAAAACCTTCGGAAGAAAGCGCTTTGGATGAGAAAGAAGCGGAAGCGCATATGCTTGCCTGTAAAATCAAGGAACTTAAGAGTGGTTATCAGGTGACGGACAAGTCAACCGGCAAACTCCGTCCTGTGCAATATAAAGATATGGTAATTTTGCTTCGGACCACAGCCGGTTGGGATGAGGCTTTTAAAAGTGTGCTGGAAAAAGAGGGAATTCCTGTTTATATTACTTCCAAGACCGGTTATTTTGCCGCTACGGAGGTGCAGGAACTTTTGCAGATGTTACGGGTATTGGATAATCCGGGACAGGACATTCCTCTTTTTGGTACCATGAAATCTATATTTGGCAGCTTCTCAGAGGAAGAAATTGCCTGTATAAGAAGCGCAGATAAAAAGGCTCGCCTTTGGGAACTTGTTTGCAGTCGGGCGCAGGCAGGAGAGGAAAAGTGCGCAGGATTTGTGGCGTTAATCGAAAGATATCGTTCCTACGCGGTGTATATGCCCATCAGAGAGCTTTTACAGACCCTTGTAGAAGAGTTTTCCTATTTACACTATGTAACTGCCCTTCCAGGCGGAAATAAGCGTAAAATCAACGTAGAGATGCTGTTTATTAAGGCTGCGGACTTTGAGAGAACCAGTTATTTCGGTCTGTTTCATTTTGTGCGCTATATGGAGCAGTTGGAGAAGTATGACGTGGATTACGGCCAGGATGATATGTTGGATGAAAATGCAGATGTGGTGCGTATTATGAGTATCCACAAAAGTAAAGGTCTGGAGTTCCCGGTGACATTTGTGTCAGGGCTTGGCAAGCAATTTAATATGATGGATGTGAAAAAGACCTTTCTTATGGACATGGATTATGGTATCGGTACGGACTATATTAACGCTACTAATCGGTATCGGGCCAAAACACTTTATCGTATAGGACTTGCTGTTAAGCAGAAGGAAGAAACTTTGTCGGAGGAACTTCGGGTTTCGTATGTAGCATTGACTCGTGCTAAAGAGAAGTTGATTATGACAGGAGTCCTGAAGGATGCAAAAGCATGCTGGAATACCAGGGAGTTCATTCAAAGTGGTACCATGACCTTTGAACGATTTATGGGTGCCAAGGATTTTCTGGATTATTTGTTGCCGGTGCTGGATGAATCTGTGGTGAAGGTACAGATTTATGGAGAAAAAGATTTGCAGATTGCCCAGGTGAAAGAGCAGGTTGAAATGTTTGACCGGAAGCTGGCTTTGGAGGAAGCTGCGGATAGGATGGATGTGACGGCATATGAGAAGCTACAGGAGATTTTTTCTTATGAATATGCCTACTCGAATTTGCAGAATTTATACACTAAAACCACTGTGTCAGAGTTGAAAATTGCTGCCATGGCGGACAAGGACGAGGCAGCCTATCATCAGTTTGAGAAGCCGGAGCGAGAGGCACTTTTACCCGGATTTTTGAGAGAAAGTAAGGAAATTAGTGCTACGGATCGAGGAAATGCTTACCACAAGGTTAT
Organism: Acetatifactor sp.; assembly: GCA_045537405.1. Taxonomy (GTDB): domain Bacteria; phylum Bacillota; class Clostridia; order Lachnospirales; family Lachnospiraceae; genus Acetatifactor. The sequence goes on along the minus strand of JAZSPK010000046.1, from coordinate 1,971 downwards.
GGAGCTTTTAGATTTTGAACAGTTTTTTATGGAAGGCGAGCTTGTTGCGGATACAGAGAAGGTCTTGCAGGGGGCTGAGCTTGTTGTGGATGTGGAAGTGCGTTTGCAGGAGTTTTTGACAGAGAAGGTGGCAAGTAAGGTGTTGTCCCCCTTGTATGCAAAGGCGGTGAATGTGCGGAAACTTGTGAACTTTTTGCGTAATCCACTGGCGAGAAGAATGTGGGCAGCGCAGGTGCGTGGTGAGCTTTACAGAGAGCAACCCTTCGTGCTGGGTATCAGTGCAAGCAAGCTGGGCGAACAGTTCCCTGCAGAAGAAAAGGTGCTGATACAGGGTATCATTGATGCCTTCTTTGTGGAGGATGGGCAGATTGTGCTTTTAGACTATAAAACCGACAAGGTGCAAACAGGTAAGGAGTTGTGGGACCGCTACGAAACCCAGCTGGAGTACTATGAAGAGGCTCTGAGTAAATTGATGCAGATGCCTGTAAAGGAAAAGATATTATATTCTTTTTCTTTGGAGGAGTGTGTTGTAGAAGGGTGATATAAGGAAGAAACTTTGAAGTTGATGGAGGATAATATATGGTTTTACTTGTGATAGATGCACAGATTTGGCTGACAAATAAAGAGCTATATTGTTATGAGAAATTTGTTGATGGAACGAAAAGGATTATAGCAGCAGCTCGTGAAAACAACATCGAAGTAATTTATGTGCAACACGATGATGGACCGGGAACAGGTTTTTCAAAGGATGATGCTGAATTTGAAATCAATCAGGAGTTCTATCCTCAAGAAGACGAGAAACGATACATAAAGACAGTAAGCAGTGCTTTTCAAGGAACCGGATTAAAGGAGTATCTTAAAGATGAAGATACGGTTGTTATCGTAGGATTATTAACAAACTTCTGTATGGATGCCACTATAAAGTCTGCGTTTGAAATGGGGTTCAAGGTAATCATTCCAGAGGGAACAAATACTACTTTTGATAATCCGTATATGGACAAAGAGAATACTTATAAATATTATAATAAATTTATGTGGCCGGGAAGATTTGCAGAATGTATTTCGCTTGAAGAAACTATTCAGCGGATGAAGAAATGATAAGTTTGTAGTTGAGAGAGTGTGTAGACATGGTTAGTAAAATTAGGGCATCTCTAAAAACCCCTGTACAAAAACGAGGAAATATGATATAATATAGGGAAACTCTAAAAACTCCCTTAACAGTTGTGTTAATGAATAAATAAAATCCCTATCTGAACAAAAAATTCAGATAGGGATTTTTTTCGGAATAATACTGATATTTTATCAAAGCAATAATTTATTGTGTTTTGAAATAATTATTTTTTGATTATTCCCAACTTGGGGTTTTACCTGTTGAAGAATCAGCATAATATGCAAGGATTTTTGAAGCGTCAGAGGAATCAACTGAATAATCCTTATTTACATCAGCGGAAATCTTTTGTATTTCTGTAAATGTAGGTTCACCGCCTGTCTGCATTAATGCATACTCGGCAAGGACCATTGAGGCATCGGAGGAATCAATCATTCCGTCCTCATTCACATCACCGAGAGTAAAAGAACCTAAACTTACAAATTCTCTTTCATAGGTTAAAGCATAATTCTCTGCTGTTGAAGTGGCGTATCCTTTGATTGTTGCGTTATCTGAAATAGTAACATCTTTATTATATATATTACAGTAAGGATTATGGATTATTATTTCATCAAGAGATGAGCAGTTTTCGAAAGCAGAGTTACCGATGTTTCTTACGAAATAAGGAATGTCAATGGTTTCAAGTTGAGTGCAGTTTTTAAATAAATAATTGGGAATTGTAGTTGCGTTCTCGTTAATTGTTACATCTTTAAGTAATTCACATCCAGCAAAAGGTCCACCATTTGTGACTAAATTTATATAGACATCTGTCAGAGTAGAAGGAATAGTAACAGAAGTGATTTTTGTGTTTGTAAAAGCTTCAT
>JAZSPK010000034.1:0-258907 GCA_045537405.1 Acetatifactor sp. | reverse complement strand
AATTGACATAATCGGTGACCAAACGAACCAGCCCCAGGATCAGTATAAAATAATTAAATCCCACCGGGATTTCATAGGTTCGAAAATCAATCACACTCAGTGCAAGCAAGGCACTGAATAGCAAGCAATAGAGTAGGGATTCTATGCTTAAGCCAAACTTATAAAAAACCAGTAGATAGAGTAATCCATTAGCAGCCTCTATAAGTGGATACTGAATGGAAATCTTCTCTCCACATTTCCTACACTTGCCTCGTAGGAATAACCAGCTGAAAAGTGGTACAAGGTCGTACCACTTCAGCTGATAATTACATTTCATACAATGGGATCTTACCACTGCGATATTCTCTTTTTTAGGTATTCGGTATATAAGCACATTCAAAAAGCTTCCAATCAGCAACCCATATATACCTACCACTATGTACAAAAATACTTCCAGCGGCATAAATTAATCCCTTCAATTCCTAGTTTACTCAAGTCTGTTTGCTAATGATTCGGAGTAATCTTGTAACAATTCAATTTGATCATCATCGGTGATATCGAAAATCACATGACCATCATCACCTTTATACGCACTGATTTCAAACGGTCCCCAATCCGCATCCAGTTTATAGCGTTCTGCCCTTGCAAGTTCTGCCAAGCCGGATATCGGTCCAGTACCGGAATACGCCGCACCATCCTCTTCTACTAAAATAACGATAGCCGCACCAGAACCACTTCCCCAGTCTGTGTCTGGGTCAGCAGCTAACACTTCACACGCATCCAGAATCGCACCCAAATTAGTGCAATCTGTAGTGTGTTTCGTTCTGTCCACATATTTAAGATATGTAGGAGCAAGTACACCAATCAGAACAGCCATGATTGCCACTACGATAATCAATTCAACCAATGAAAAACCTTTGTTTTTCATAATATTCTCCTAAATCTTTTAATAACATTTTGACGTAATACAGCACCCCGAACTATTAGTTAATTCTATTAGCCAATGCCGGAGAGGAACTTGAAAAATCAGGGGCAGTAGTACTTGAAAAAGTCACCTTACCCTCAGAGTTAACTGCACAAGTGATTGAAAAACCTGTAGTGCCCCACTTTCCCTGTAACTCAAGGCCGTCACATCCGGTAATAGCTTTCAGTTCTGAATCACCAACGCTACATACAAGCTTACCATCAGCGTTAGCAGCAAAAGAAATGGTGTCACCATCAAAGCTAGATGCAGGGTCAATAGCAAGCACTTCACAAGCGTCTAAGATAGAACCGATAGAACTACAGTCAGAAGTTTTCTTTGAAGACTCAACATACTTCAAATAGGTAGGTGCCAATACACCAATCAATACTGCCATAATTGCCACTACGATGATTAATTCAACGAGTGAGAAACCTTTGTTGTTCATTTTCTTTTCCATAACACATAATCTCCTTTTCTTTTATTCGTCTTTCGACAGTTTATAAAAGTCGCCTTTTCGGCTTCCTCCCGGAAGAATCCTTTCTTCCTCTTAAACGCTCACGTCCCTACACGCAAGCGATTAATTCATTTTTTATTTTTATAGATTATCCAACGCCTGATACATAGTAAGCATAGGTGACATACAAGCCGCCAAAATAACACCTACCACAGCTGCCAATACAATGATAATCATAGGTTCCATGGCTGCCATAAGTCCGGCCACTGCCATTTCCACTTCTTCCTCGTAGTAATCTGCTAATCTATCCAGCATTTCCTCACTGTTACCGGTTTCTTCACCGATACGAACCATATAGTACACCATAGGCGGAAATAATCCGCAAGTTTCTAATGGTCTCGACAAAGGTTGACCGACCATTACTTCACTCTTAGCATCCTCCAATGCTTCTCGGAAATATATATTGGTCATAATATCACCAACGATTTCTACCGCCTCCACCAAGGGTATACCTGCTGCAAGCAAGGTACTTAAGGTTCTTGCCATCTGTGCAGAAGCACTCTTAACAACCAAATTACTAATCATAGGTATCTTAATTGCCAATTTACCAAAGAAATGTTTACCTGTATCTGTCTGTGCGAAGCTCGCAATACCAATAGCAATAGCGATAATTATAGGTACAAGAATCATCCATCTGGCAACAATAAAATCACTGATAGCCATAACCGCCTTGGTAATACCGGGAAGTTCCGTTCCTAAGTCATCAAACATATCCACATAAGAAGGCACAACCTTGGTCAACATAACAATAACTACGATAATCATAACGATGCAAACCACAATAGGATACATCATGGCTTTTTTGACCATACCCGATGTTTTTGCTGAACGCTCAAACTGGGTGGACATTCTTTCCAAAGCCACATCCAAACTACCGGAAGCTTCACCGGCTGCAACCATGTTTACCATAAGTTCCGGGAATACCTTAGGATACTCAGCTACTGCAGATGATAAAGGTTCACCTTTTTCCGTAGCTACACGAATACCTTGTATAGCCTCTTTTAATTTCTTATTTTCCGTAGCATCGGATAACATTTTCAGCGCATCAAGAATAGTAACACCTGCTCGTAACATACTTACGAACTGTCTACAGAATACACCCAAATCTCTGGGCTTCGGTTTGCCACCGATATCGATATTAATTTCTTTATTTAACGCACCCTGTTCTTTTATATCTAATAATGTCACGCCCTGTTCTTTTACCTGAGCGCGCGCCAAGTCAATATTTTCCGCAACCACGGTACCTTTAACTGCATTGCCCTTTTTGTCCAATGCTTCATACATGAAATTCGCCATGTCGTCCCTCCGATGATTATATCATATATATCGTCATTTTGGGATGGTTTCTTAACCTGTTTTTCTCAAAATGTGAATTTTTTGTAAACTTTTTATAAACTTAGCTATCGAAGGAGATACGAACCATCTCTTCGTAGGAAGTAATACCCTCCTTAACATACTCTGTAGCTGCCATATGTAAGGTATACATGCCATCCTTCAACGCCTGTTCCTTAATCTTATCTACGCCACTCTTATGGCTGATAATGTATTTCTGTTCCGGAGTAACGGTCATAATCTCATATACACCGATTCGACCCTTATAACCGGTATTGTCACACTTGGTACATCCCTTAGGGCGATACATCTTAATGGGTGTTTCACCGGGCATATCCATCATTTCCATCTCTTCTTCGGTTGCAATGCACTCTCTCTTACATTCCGGACAAAGTCTACGAACCAGTCGCTGAGCGATAACACCGATAACAGAGTCTGCAATCAGGTAGGACTCAATACCCATGTCTTCCAAACGGGTAATGGTACTTGCTGAGGAGTTGGTATGCAGGGTGGATACTACCAAGTGACCGGTAATAGATGCCTGTACTGCGATACGTGCGGTTTCCTCGTCTCGAATTTCACCGATCATGATGATATCAGGGTCCTGACGCAAGATGGAACGAAGTGCCGACGCAAAGCTAAGTCCCGCTTTCACATTAACATGTACCTGGTTGATACCGTCGATATTTGCTTCGACAGGATCTTCTACGGTGATGATGTTAACATCTTCCTGGTTAAGCTCACTCAATGCAGTATAAAGTGTGGTTGATTTACCGGAACCGGTAGGACCGGTTACCAACAAGATACCATTGGGGTGATCCAATATGTAATCAAAACGTTTCAAATCTCTGGGGCGAAGACCCAGCTGACTCTTCTCACGGCTAAGTCCGGTCTTGGAAGTAAGACGCATTACGACTTTTTCGCCATATACGGTAGGAAGCACGGATACACGGATATCGTATTCCATACGGTCTACAATCTGTGTAATACGTCCGTCCTGAGGTTTTCTCTTCTCGGCAATATCCATACCGCCGATAATCTTAATACGTGCCACAATAGCAGGAAGAACGTGAATGTCGTACTTTGCTCTCTCATACAGCGCACCGTCGATACGGTAACGTACACGCACTTTTCTTTCCAAAGCTTCGATATGAATATCGGATGCTCTCTGACGAACAGCCTTATCAATCATTTCCTTAACCAGCATAACGATGGGGGAACTGTTAACATCTGCTTCGCTCTCATCGATTTCTTCTACTGCAAGGTTCTTTTCCTTAGCGTATTTATCCAGCGCTGCATCTACTTCGTCCTGACCAAAGAATTTATCAATGGCCATCATAATGTTACGTGTAGTAGTTACTGCAGGCTCAATCATGCAGTTAGTAATAATTGCAACGTCGTCCTGTGCGTACATATCCATGGGGTCTGCCATAGCCACACGAAGAACGTTCATGTTATTCTCTGCATATTCAAAAGGGAAAATTTTATTCTTCTTTAATACATTCACGGGAACCATGTTGAGAATTTCTTCCGGAATGGAGATATTAATCAAATCTACCATTTCCAATCCCAACTGGCTACTCAATGCTTTTGCGATATCTTCTTCATTTACTGCGTTCTTGTCAACCAGCACTTCACCCAGCTTCTTGCCGCTGCCCTTCTGTGCTGCAAGTGCTTCCTCCAACTGCTCCTGTGTAATCATTCCGCTGTTTATGAGCACGTCACCCAAACGCATTTTTCTCTTACCTAAATCCATGTTGCCTCTTATCCCGACGGAGGGTTGACAATCTATCCCGCGATACAAACAATACTTATCGCACGCTCTATTCTACTGTTGCCATACGTCTCGCCGTAACTATTTTTGCATAGTAAGGACAGTTAACCATACTATATCTATGGTCATTATAGCACTTCTTTACGAAAAAAACAGTACTTTTTTATCATTTTGTATATTTTTTTATTTTTTTTTGCCGTTTTTGTGCACTTTGCACAATTCGTATAAATTTCACCTGCAAAAACATAAATTATAGGACTTTCGTCACAGCTTTTCAAGGCAAATACCCTTGTAGTACCTTTTTTACACACCATTCCCAATCAATTTCCCTTACATCCGCCATTACTACGATATCTTCCTGTTTATATATTTGTCCGGCCACCTCATAAGTGATTACCCCTATAACATCCCCTTTATAGACCGGTGCATCCAAAACCTCTGCCATACGGTAATTTATGATAACCTCTTCATCTGGACGCATGAGCAGTCCGTCCGGTTCACACTCTTCGCTCCCCGGCACCACCGCTACCGGCACATACGCCCGCTGTCCGATATATGCAGTTTGTCCGTTTCGCACAAGCACCTTATCCGGTAGGGTTAACAACTCTGACGCCTCCTCAAATTCTCTATATGTATATTCATCAATACCATACTGCGCAAGCTTCTTCATATCACTCCATTTGTAGCTTTTATTGTTTGGCCAACCGCAAGCAAGCAATGCTACCACATACGTATTACCATTACGCTCCACGGCTCCTACATAACAATATCCCGCCAAATTGGTAAAGCCGGTTTTCCCGCTAATAGCTCCCTCCATCATATTTAGAAAAGCATTATGATTGGTACAGAAGCTATTTCGTCCTTCCATAGAAGATACTGTATAGGAAGGAGTCTGCGTTATTTTCAGAAACTCCTCTTGCTTGGGAGAATGTAACACGCAATAGGACATGATGCGCGCAAGGTCCTCAGCTGTAGTGCTGTGCTGCTTGGTTGTATTGTCGCTGAAGGTTTCCGTGGCATCCAGTCCGTTCGGTGTTATGAACCATGTATTGTTACATTGCAAACTCGACGCTTTCTCATTCATCAAGTCCGCAAACGCCGCCACTGCCAGCATGGATTCTTCTTTCGTATAATCTGCCACACTCTTTTCCTGCAGTTCCTTATTCAAAAATTGTTTACCAATATGTTCTGCTATGGCCACTGCCACATCATTATGAGACTCTAACATCAAGGAATATAGCAAATCTCCCAGGCGATAGACCTCCCCTTTTTTTACATACATCTTAACCTTCGGCATAGAGGCTGCATAATTGGAAATCTCCACTTTTTCCTCAAGATCAGCGTTTTCCAACGTCACAATGCAAGTCATAATTTTCGTCGTACTTGCCATGGGCAGAATCTCCTGTCCATTCTTCTCATAAAGAACACGTCCACTTGCCGCGTCCATCAAAACCGCCGCTTTGGCATAAAGCTGCGATTCTGCCGGAGCAAGAGTCTCGATTACTTCCTGTATATCTTCCGTCGTTCCCTCCATATCTTCTGTGCTCTCCATGTAAACTTGCGTTTGTAATTCTGTCAAAGTACTGTTTTTCGCCTCTACCGTCATTTCGGTCTGCACCTGAGACAAACACAAACATAATATCAGGAACCACACCATACACTTCTTACAGGTAGTCCAAACATTCTTTCTCATATACATAGTTACTTCCTCCTCGTTACACTATGTATATGCTCTTATACTTCCATACATACTTCAAACCAATCCCAACACCACTTTTTTCTTCTCCGAGAAAATGCAATACTGCCAAGTTACGCTCTTTACAAAAACCAATTGACACATTTTTATACTTGTGCTATTGTTTACTTAAAGCATATTTTCTTGTAATTCTTTTATTCGAAAATTCTATATTTCAGAAAATCTATGCTTTTATTTCACCATCAAACAAAAGCAGGATTTTTTGAAACCTGCATAAATCGAAGAAGGAGGTTACATGGAATATGTAAAAACAGATGAACCGATGCTACAATGGCATCCGGCGTTTTTTGCAGGCATCAAAATCGAATTCTGCAAAGAAGAAAACAAAATGAATTTTGAAAGTGAACATCAACTGGGGACGAAACCTATGCAGATCGACGTACTGATTATCAAGAAAAACAATAACGAACCATTGGAAAAGAATATCGGCCGTATATTCCGCAAACATAATATTGTGGAATATAAAAGCCCCGTCGACTATCTGTGCATTGACGACTTTTACAAGGTATATGGTTACGCCTGTTTCTACAAGGCAGATGTGACTCAGGTAGACAGCATCAAGGTGAATGAAATTACCTTGTCTTTTGTGTGCAAAGGTTATCCACGTAAGCTAATTGAGCACCTGACAGAAGTACGTGGTTTCACTGTTGAACAGTTCGAAACCGGCATCTATTACATAAAAGGTGACATCTTCCCCATTCAACTGATTGTCACTTCCCGGCTTTCAAAGGAGCACAATTTCTGGCTAAAAAATCTGACAGATGACCTGTCTGACACAGAGGCTGTCCGTGAACTGGCAAAGGAATACCAGGACAAGCAACGAAACATATTATACCGTTCCGTGATGAACGTGATCATCAAAGCGAACGAAGAACTTTTTAAGGAGGAATGCGGCGTGTGTGAAGCTATTATTGATTTATTTAGGGATGAGTATGACGAAGGAATTGCGAAGGCAAAAGAATTGGGAATACAGCAGGGAATGCGTGAAAAAATCCTCTCCCTCTTCCGCAAAGGTTTGCTGAGTAAGAAAGATGCGGCTGCGGAATTGAATATTTCAGTTGAGGAATTTGAAAAGATATTGAATTAAAAAACAAAATAACACAATCCCCTCTCCTACAGACCATTCTGCCAGAGAGGGGATTTTTATGCACTCTTATTCAATTACTATATATCCAGCGACAATTGCACTTCTGCCTCTGCCTGTTGTTTAAACTCTTCCAACTGTACCGTACTCATTTCAGGAAGTTCTTCCAGGCTCTTCACTCCGAAGCAACGTAAAAATTGCTCCGTGGTACCAAACAACAGCGGTCTGCCCGGCGCATCCAGACGTCCCAACTCCGTAATCAAATCATACTCCAGAAGCTTGTTGATGGCATGGTCGCAACTCACGCCACGCACTCGTTCGATTTCCACTCTGGTTACCGGCTGCTTATAGGCAATAATGGACAAGGTCTCAATTACAGTATCCGTCAAGGTCATTTTACGGGGCGCCTTGGCAATTTTCACAAGATACTCATACATATCCGGCTTAGTACACAACTGTACGGCATCCTCAAACCAAGTAAGCTTAATGCCCCTTTCCTGCGCTTCGTAGTCTGCAGCCATTTCTTCCAGAATCTGCTTCGTAACCTTCACATCTTCTTCTATTACGGCAGCCAATCTGCTCACTTCCACAGATTCTCCCATAGCAAATAAAATTGATTCAATTATCGCTTTTGCGTTCTGTCTTTCCATCTCTTTAACCTCTGTACACAAACTATTCAAACCCTGCCGACAGCAACCGAATCAGCCACGCTTGCAACTTTTACACCGTCGACTCAATCAAAATATCCCCGAAAATATCCTCCTGGGAAATCACAATTTTTCCACTCTTCATCAGCTCTAAAATAACCAAAAAAGTAACAATCACATTCATCTTACTGGTTTGTTTCTCTAAAAGCTTACGGAAGCTGAACTTCTTATGTTCTCTGGCATACGCCTCCACATAAAGAAAACGCGCATCCATATCCACTTCATCCTTTTCAATATTGCCATATGTACTACGGATGGGGTCAATCTTATCTTCCTGTTTTTTCACAACCATCTTGAAAACTTCATGCAATTTCTGCAGGGACATATCGCCAACCAACTCTTCATAATTCAAGGGTTGTTTGTAATCCGCCACTTCCTTGGGCAAATCCTTCTTACGATAAAAGTTTTTCTCCGCATCCACCTGTCTGTCACGCAACTCAAAGGCCATGAATTTGTACATTTTGTGCTCCAGCAATTTCTGCACCAATTCTGCACGGGGATCTTCTTCCTCTCCCTCTTCATTCACTTCCTTCGGCAAGAGCATACGACACTTAATATCCAAAAGCGTAGCTGCCATAACCAAAAACTCACTCATGATATTCATATCCTGGGCTTCCATTTGTTTAATATAGTCCAGATATTGCTCCGTAATCTCCACGATAGGAATATCATAAATATTCACTTTATTCTTATCTATCAAATGAAGCAGCAGGTCCAAAGGGCCTTCAAACACTTCCAGTTTAACAGCTATCGCCATCTTTCATCCTCCACCGGTTTCGTCGCCATCACGTCTCAAATTCCACACTAACACGCCCGACGAGATAACATCTACTGCGTCTCCTTAAAATCTATCACAATCAATTCACCGGGATTAAACAAACGAATAGGAATGGTATGCATACCAAGTCCTCTGCTCAAAATCATCACCGAATCCCCTTCTTCAAACTTTCCTCCGTCATACTTGGGAAATAATCTGATATTAGGTGAAGCTACACCCTTCCAACCGGGAATACGCACAATCCCTCCATGAACATGCCCGGAAAGCACCAAATCAGCCCCCCACTTCGCATATTTCGGAAAATAATCCGGGTTATGAGCAAGCAACACATTGTAATGCTCCTTATCCGGTTTTCCCAATGTCTTCTCCATATAATCAGAATCCATCTCCGGAACAGTAAATCGCTTGTAATATTCTCTGTCAATCTCTGCACCGTAAACACAAATATTGCTTTTTTCCAAATACCTGCAACAATTTACCAACGGCTCCACCCCCATTTTTGCCAGGGCTTCCCCATACTCCTTTGCCATATCTCCATAGGTTTCCGGATATAATTTCAAACGTTGCTCATGATTGCCATTTCCATAACAAATCGGGTATTTTGTTGCCAGCTTCTCCATAAAACTAATGGCAGGCTCCAGACTTTCTCCCGGATGGGACGTCAAAATATCTCCGGCAATCAAAATCAGGTCCGGCTTCTGTTCGTCAATAGCCTGCAACAGAAGTTCATTACCCTTCCCATACTGTTTATTGTGCAAATCCGCCAGCACGCATGCACGCAGTTTTCCTCGTATCCTTTCATCCACCATCTCATGCTTCACAATCACAAAACGGCTGGTGTCAAAAAGAATAATCCAAAACAATATGATAACTATTATTGCAATAAAAATCAACAAAACATTCCACATACTTTTCTGTTCTTAATCACTTTCTGCACCTTCTGCCAAAATTTGTAAAACAATGTAAGCTATTATAAATAAATACGAAAAATTGTATTCGGATATTAGTATACCACAGTTTTTCCCAACTACAAAAGAAATTCTTTCAAAATTCGCAAGAAATAATCACCGTATCCTGCTTTTTCCACAGTTTCCCCATAAATAATGGGTACGCGGCCCAATTCTTTTCCATCCAAGGTATAAATTGCGTATCCTGCCACATCCCCGGCATTTACCGGTGCTTCTACCATCGCCGGCAGTTCTATAAACTTCTGTACATGATCCAAATTATTCCCCTTAGTATCTAAATACTTAAACTCGTCTTTATAAAGCAACTCTACTGAATCCTTCAGCCCTCCGTCTAAAAGCATGGGCGCGGGTTTCTCCGGTTTTTCGTCGATATATAAATCGCAAACACTGAAACCGTAGGTAAGCAAAGTCTGGGCTTCTGCAAAACGTACCTTTCCATCCTCTGCTCCCAAAATCACCGCAATCATATCCATATCATCTTTACATGCAGTTGCCGACAAACAAAATTTTGCTTTGCTGGTTGAACCGGTCTTTAACCCTGTAGTATATGGGTACTGTTTTAACAACTTATTCGTGCTGGACAATGTAAACAGACTGCTTCCCTGCTTGGTCACGTGAGTAATATCCTCCATCCAAATCTGTGTATATTCGTAGATCTCCGGATAATTTGTAATTAATTCCCTACTCATAATCGCCACGTCCCTGGCAGAAGAATAATGATTATCGGAATCCGTTAATCCGCAACAATCTTCGAAATGAGTATTTTCCATACCAAGCTCCGCAGCCTTGGCATTCATCATATCCACAAAAGCACTTTCCGATCCAGCAATATGCTCTGCCACTGCTACAGAAGCATCATTTCCGGAAGCAATGACAATACACTTAATCATGGTCTTTAAGCTTTGGGTTTCTCCCTGCGCCAAATACACCTGGGAGCCACCCATAGAAGCTGCATACTCGCTGGTAATTACATCATCATTAAAGTCCGCCTTACCCGCCTCTATAGCCTCAAAGGTAAGTAATAACGTCATAATTTTGGTAATACTTGCAGGGCTTCTCCTTTCATCCGCATTCTGTTCAAAAATCACCTGACCGGTTGAGCCTTCCATTAAAATCGCAGATGGCGAAGTAATATCCACTACCCCCGCCCGCACCGGCAGACTGTTTACACAAAGCACCAGCATGACCAACCAAATACTTACAACTTTTCTAAATCTTCTTTTCATCCTCATATTTCCTTGCAATTCTTTATACATGATATGAGAATAGTTTAGAATTATGCACGCAAAAAGTCCCCGGTATAAACCGAGGACTTTGAACATTAGCATTAGTTATATTTACGCTTTCTAGCTGCTTCAGATTTTTTCTTACGTTTTACGCTAGGCTTCTCGTAATGCTCTCTCTTGCGGATTTCCTGCTGGATACCAGCCTTAGCACAACTTCTCTTAAAGCGACGTAAAGCGCTATCTAAAGTTTCGTTTTCTTTTACGATTACGTTTGACATTTACACCTGACCTCCCTTCAGTCCCTCAATAGTATCTCGACTGATTATGGGTTATTCTTGTTGCATACGGCAAAAGCCCATGCACTTATGATATTATAACACATTTTTTAGTGCCGTCAATACCTTTTTTTATTTTTATACCTGGCCTTCCAGTACCTTTGCTGCTTCTGCAATTGCTGCAGGAATACCTGCCGGATTCTTACCACCGGCCTGTGCCATATTGGGACGTCCGCCGCCGCCACCGCCAACAAGGGCAGCAATTCCCTTAATCAAATTACCTGCATGTGCACCTGCCTTAACAGCACCATCGGTTGCCATAGCGATCATATTTACCTTACCGTCCTGGTTGGAAAGAATTACCACTACGCCGTCGCCCAGTTTTTCTTTCAACTGGTCGCCCAAGTCACGCAAACCGTTCATATCCACACCATCCACGCTGGTAGCAAGAAGTTTCACGCCCTTCACTTCTACCACCTGGCTCATAACATCACCCAAAGCATCCTTTGCGGCCTTGCTCTTCAAAGATTCATTCTCAGAAGAAAGTGCCTTAATTTCAGCCTGCATATGCTGGATCTTTTCTGTCAAAGTAGCCGGAGTTGCCTTTGCAGTAGCTACTGCCTTTGCAAAATTTTCCTCCATAGCTTTGTAATATGCCATTACATTTGCACCGGTAAGGGCTTCAATACGACGAACACCTGCAGACACACCGCTTTCAGATAAAATCTTGAAGAAAGCAATATCACCGGTACGCTTCACATGAGTACCACCACAAAGTTCCATAGAGAAATCACCCATGGAAACCACGCGAACACTTGCACCGTACTTCTCTCCAAAGAGTGCCATAGCGCCCTTATTTTTTGCATCTTCAATGCTCATTTCTTCGGTAACAACTGCCAAATCTTCAGCAATCTTTTCATTTACCATCTGCTCAACCTTAGCGATTTCCTCTGCGCTCATAGCCTGGGAATGACTAAAGTCAAAACGTGTTCTGCCGTTATCCTGATAAGAACCCTGCTGTTCTACATGGTCACCCAATACCACCTTCAAAGCCTTCTGCAATAAATGAGTTGCAGAGTGGTTCTTGCAGGTATTGCTACGATTTAAGGTATCTACTTCCAGGGTTGCTGCTTCATCCACTGACAGAGTACCTGCAATTACCTTACCCACATGACCGATTCTGTCACCGGGAAGCTTTACAGTTTCAACCACTTCGAAGGTTCCGTTTGCGGTGCGAATCACACCCATATCACCCTTCTGACCACCCATGGTAGCGTAGAAAGGACTCTTTCCTACGATAATGGTTCCCGCTTCACCGGCATTCAATGCCTTCACAGCCTCTGTTTCAGATGCCATAGCCAAAATAGCGGATTCACTTACCAAATTATCATAACCCACAAATTCGCTGGTTACATCTGCAGAAAGACCTTCAAACAAGTCAGCGCTTGCGGTTAATTTAGCAGAGAAGTTCTGGTTATCTCTTGCCTTCTGCTTCTGTTCTTCCATAGCCACTGCAAAGCCGGCCTCATCTACCTTAAGACCTTCTTCCTCAGCAAGCTCTACGGTAAGTTCAATAGGGAAACCAAAGGTATCATACAAATAAAATGCAGATTTACCGTCGATTTCAGTCTGCTTCTCTGCCTTCTTGGTTTCCAGAATCTTGTTAAATTCCTTCATACCATTTTCCAAAGTGCTCTCGAAACGAGCGATTTCTTTCTTCAGTTCAGAAAGAATATATTCTCTGTTCTTCACCAAAAGAGGATAACTAACGTTATAAATATCATCAATATAAAGACTTGCAATCTTTAACAAATCTTCTGTATTTAACTTCAAAGTACGTCCATGACGAACCGCACGACGAATGAGACGGCGAAGTACATAGCCTGCACCTGCATTAGAAGGAAGAAGCTTTGCTTCATCACCAATGAGCATTACGCTGGTACGGATATGATCAGCCAAAATACGCATGGAACGTGTCAACTTCTCATCTGCGTTGTATTTAAGGCCTGACTGCTTCTCAATATAAGCAATAATAGGTGCAAACAAATCAATCTGGTATACATCACGGCTACCGTTTAAGAATGCCAAAATACGTTCCAATCCCCAACCGGTATCTACATTCTTCTTTGAAAGAGGAGTTAAAGTACCGTCATGGTGCTTTTCATACTGCATAAATACGTCATTACCAAGCTCTGTATACTTGCCGCAGCTACAGCCGGGACCGCAATCCGGTCCACAATCCGGTCTGTCTGCAATATAGAACATTTCGCTGTCAGGACCGCAGGGACCATATTCCAAGCCCCACCAGTTATCTTCTGCAGGTAAGTAATAAATATTCTCTTTCTTAAAGCCGGAATCGATACGGTACTGTGCACCTTCTTCATCGCGGGGAGCATTTTCATCTCCTGCAAATACGGTTGCAGCCAAATGGTCTGCATCAAAACCGAAAACTTCTGTCAAAAGCTCGTAGCTCCACTGGCAACGCTCTTTCTTAAAGTAATCGCCCAAGCTCCAGCTACCCATCATTTCAAAGAAGGTCACGTGGCTCTTGTCGCCTACGGAATCAATATCATTGGTACGCACACAGCCCTGTACATTACAAAGTCTGGTACCCAGAGGGTGCTTTTGACCCAGCAAATAAGGCATCAAAGGTTGCATACCTGCTACGTTAAAGAGTACGCCTGTGGAACCGTCAGATACCAAAGAAACCGCTCCAACGTCCACATGTCCGCGCTCTATATAAAATTCTTTCCAGGTTTTTCTTAATTCATCGGATGTGAATTGTCTCATTTTTACGCTTCTCCTTACTTAAAAAGTGAACTTATCTGCAAAATAAGCATCCAAGTCAGCGATTGCTACTCTTTCCTGTTCCATGGAATCACGGAAACGAACCGTTACACAACCATCATTTTCTGATTCAAAATCGTAGGTTATACAGAAAGGAGTACCGATCTCGTCCTGACGACGATATCTCTTACCGATATTTCCTCTGTCGTCAAATTCACAGTTATATTTCTTAGAAAGCTGAGCATAAATCTTTTCAGCGCCCTCATTTAATTTCTTAGAAAGAGGTAATACACCAATCTTAACCGGTGCAAGGGCAGGATGGAAATGAAGTACGGTACGTACATCGCCACCTTCCAATTCCTCTTCATCATAAGCTGCACAAAGGAATGCCAAAACTACACGGTCAGCACCAAGAGAAGGCTCTACTACATAAGGAACATACTTTTCTCTGGTTTCATCATCAAAGTAAGACATATCCTCACCGGATACATTCTGATGCTGGGTTAAGTCATAATCGGTTCTGTCCGCAATACCCCAAAGTTCGCCCCAACCGAAGGGGAATAAGAACTCGAAGTCTGTGGTAGCCTTGCTGTAGAAGCTCAATTCTTCAGGGCTGTGGTCTCGTAAACGAAGTTCCTCTTCCTTCATGCCAAGAGAAAGTAACCAATCACGGCAGAAGCCTCTCCAGTACTGGAACCACTCAAGGTCGGTACCGGGCGCACAGAAGAACTCTAATTCCATCTGTTCAAACTCTCTGGTACGGAAAGTAAAGTTACCGGGAGTAATCTCGTTACGGAAAGATTTACCAATCTGTGCAATACCGAAAGGAATCTTCTTACGGGAAGTTCTCTGTACATTCTTGAAGTTTACGAAAATACCCTGTGCTGTTTCAGGTCTTAAATAAACAGTATTCTTTGCATCTTCGGTAACACCCTGGAAGGTCTTGAACATTAAGTTAAACTGACGAATATCTGTGAAATTATGCTTACCGCAGGAAGGACAAACAATATTCTTTTCTTCCACAAATGCCTTCATCTGATCATTACTCCATGCGTCAACGCTTTCCTCTAAGGTAATACCATTTTCTGCACAGTAATCTTCAATCAATTTATCCGCACGGAAACGCTCGTGACATTCCTTACAATCCATCAAAGGATCTGAGAAACCGCCCAAATGTCCGGAAGCCACCCAAGTCTGAGGGTTCATAAGAATTGCACAGTCCACACCTACGTTGTAAGGATTTTCCTGTACAAACTTTTGCCACCAGGCTCTCTTAACGTTATTTTTTAATTCAACACCGAGGTTACCGTAATCCCAGGTGTTCGCCAAACCACCGTAAATCTCTGAACCGGGATATACAAATCCTCTTGCTTTTGCTAATGCTACGATTTTTTCCATTGTCTTTTCCATAGTGTCCTCCACCTATTTAATAATAATATATTTTAATTCATCTTTTATTTCGGCATTCACAAAGCCCTCTGCCGTAATATTTGCATTTTTACTCAAAAACTGTACCTTGTCATAGGTTCTGACCATTACAGCATCCTTAATAATCAAAATCATTTTATCCTGATTTTTCTTTAAGGTCTCGCCAATAAATGGCTCATCATTTTTTACCGCCTTCAGCATGCCGTCCAGCACATATCCCTTTTCTGCAGCCTGGGCAACCGTTCCAAAGAACGCTTCCACCCCCATATAATCTGTATAAACAGCCGCATTTGCAAAATCCAGTGCTACCACTGCCTTCTTGCTGCCATCTTCTGCCATGATTACTTTATCTACTGTTATGGGCATCTGCCCGGCTTCACTTACAAGACTTGCTTTGGCCTGATTGTACTTGGCAATCTCCTCATCCACCATGGTTTTCAGCTCATTAATATCGTAGTAATCCTTATCAAAAGCCTCCACAATGTACGCAATCAAATGACCGTCAGCAGTCACCTCCAGGGTATTTGAGGTAATCGGCACATATTCATTCTTGCCTGTCCCACAGCCCGTAAACATGGCGCATAGTGAGAGGCAGGCGACCGTCCATGCTATTATTTTTCTTAAATATCTCATACATTTCCTCTCAAATTCGTCTATACAACTCTCTCATTATAATAAAGTCCAATCTATTATAACGAAAACTCAAGATTATTTCAACCTTGAGTTTTTGTTTCTTTACATATTTCCTTCTTCAAATTAACGCCAGCAAGATTTCCAGACTTTTAAACTCCCGGTCAAACACTCTGTCACAGTACATCTGTGCCAGACCTTTTAATTGCTCCAACACACTTGTCGAAACCGTAAAGGTATACAGCTTCTCCACAGAACTTTCCACAATATAATTCAACGTATAGATTGTGGACTCCTCCAGCCCCGAAGTATCTGCCGGCAATCCCGGAAACTCACCATTTATCACTATGCTCTTGATTTCATAAATATATCGCACCAATTCCTTAGACAAGGACTGCACCCCCAGTGCCCTCAAAGACTGGTACAAAAGCTTCAGCATTTCTTTGTCATCCGCATTTTCTCTGGTGTAGTAATCTGCAATTTCCGCAAAATACATACCGTAATATGCACCTATGTAATCCTTGCGCAAGTCTTCAAAATAATTCTGAATATCTGCCTCTGTTACATTATAAGCATTTCTTCCGTCGATCAGCTTAAAAACACCAAAAGAAAAAGGATTTGTAGCATTGCTCAAGCGACTGCCCGGTTTTCGGGAACCACGCACAAATGCCGATATTTTTCCTTTTTCTTTGGTAAGTATACAGATGCGCCTATCGTATTCCCCGATGGGACTCTGCTTCAGTATAATCCCTGTCACCTGAATAATATCCTGCATAGGTTTCGTCTCCTATACTCTGGGTTGCATTTCCATCCGCCTTACAGGAAGCATACTTTAAATAATCCTCCACCTTACCGGTTTGAAGAAATGCATTCCATGAATCTTTTTCCCGTTTTTCTCTGTGTTCCATCCTACGACCATCCCCTTTACAACACCCCAGAACCACTCCTTATTTCAAAGTAAGGAGCATCGGTGCTTTTATTATATGATTAGGGTTTGCCGATGGAACTTCTTCTATACTGCCAATTTGTAACAGTTACACATCCTTGGGATTGTATCCAAAGTTCTTAAGCAGAAAATCACTGTCTCTCCAATCCTTTTTTACTTTAACCCAAAGCTGAAGATTTACCTGCATTTCCAGCAAATCTTCAATATCCGGACGTGCGGTGGAACCAATTTTTTTCAGCATACTGCCGCCCTTTCCGATAATAATACCCTTGTGGGAATCACGCTCGCAAACAATGGTAGCCTCGATATCACAGATATTCTTACGATACTTCATACTCTCAATACTTACCGCCACACCGTGAGGAATTTCCTCGTCCAGACAACGAAGTGCCTTTTCGCGGATAAGTTCCGAAACAATCTGACGCATGGGCTGGTCCGTAATGGTATCCTCGTCAAAGAATGCCGGTCCATAGGGCAAATACTTCATAATACAGGAAATCAAGGTGTCCGTATTGTCGCCCTTCAAGGCTGATACAGGCACAATTTCTGCAAATTCCAACTCTTTACGATAGGTATCTATAAAAGGAAGTACCTCGTCCTTTTTAATGGTATCAATCTTATTAATGACCAAAATCACAGGCGTCTTTACCTTTTTCAATTGCTCAATAATATACTGTTCTCCCGCACCGATGTAATTGGTAGGCTCCACCAGCCACAAAATCACATCCACCTCGGACAAAGTACGCTGCGCCACACCCACCATGTAATCGCCCAACTTATTTTTTGCCTTATGAATACCGGGAGTATCTAAAAATACAATCTGTCCTTCCTCTGAGGTATATACAGTCTGGATACGATTTCTGGTAGTCTGAGGTTTATTGCTGGTAATGGCAATCTTCTGGCCGATTAATTTATTCATGAGGGTGGACTTTCCCACATTAGGACGCCCGATTAAAGTGGCAAATCCCGCCTTAAATGCTGCATTCTCGTTCATTTTTATTCCTTTGTCTCCTGTTCCTTGGTTTCTTCTTTCTCAAGCTTATTGATTTCACTAATTGGATTACTTTTTTTACTTAATTTTTTATTAAACTTCATAACAATGATAATCAGCACAACAATAACTACTCCCCATACCACTAAATAAGGGATGCAGATAATAAATCCAATAACAAATTCTTTTATCCCGTATGCAACAGACTCAAGGCTATCCATAAATCCATCCGCAATACGACGTAGCGTAGACTTTTCTTCTACAGGGGTCAACTCTTTGACCTCTTCCACATACATGGATACAGTGCTGTAATTTATCTTGTTATCAAAGGTTCTGAGCTGGGATTCCATACTTTCAATCTGATACCTTACATCAGACAATCTCTGCTCAATAGTAATAATTTCTTCAATATATTCTGCTTCTTCTATGAGTTCCAACAATCTTTCCTGTTCAGCCAGCAAAACATTTTTATGACTTTCCAGATCTACATAGGTAAGAGTAACATCTGTAACATTCTCCGATCGACGAATCACATTGCAGCCCTCCGACACCTCATTTAAAAAGCCATCCAATTTATCCTGAGGAATTCTGATAGTCAAAGAAGCTGTTCTGTTACCGCGGGTTCCGTAATATGCGCTACCATTATAACTCTCCATACGCTCAATATAACCACCCAGTTCGGTTACCCTGTTCTGCAGAGTAGCAAGCAATGCATCAAACTCCTTTGTCTCCACAGACATATCCACGTTCTTAATCAATTTACGTTCATTTAAAGCGTTTGTGCTTTCCTTGCTTTCTTCCTTTGCATCATAATCAGCGGAATCTTCCACAAGCACATTGTCATATCCGTAATCCATGTTGCTACTGGTAGAGGAACTGACTCCCCCATTTTGCGGAAGGGCACTCTTTTCGCCTCCGCATCCGGTCATCATCAACGATAATACCGCTACTGCCACAAGGTATTTTATCCCACTTCTTTTTTTCATAATTCCCCTCCTTTGTACATTCCCTTTACCTAAAACAAGTTCTCCGTATGCATGAACAATCCGGATTCTTCTTTTATCTTCTCGGTATTACCTACTACACACATATGATTTTCTGAAACAAAGGCATCAATATATTCTGCAAGACCACGAATATCACTTTCCGTAGTTACTAAAAGCTCATCTCTTTCCTTCTGTAACATCTCCTGAGTTACTCCTGTCATGTAAGCGCTCAAAGAGAACAATCCCAATGCCGAAGGGTTCATAGGAATATCCAAATCGCTTACCGCACCAATAATATACTGGGTTAAAGTTCTTTCGTCAGCCTCAAATATACGAATATTCTCTGCCGCCTTCTCAAAGACTTCCACAGTTTTTCCCAGATTAGGATCTCTATAGGAAACAAAGTAACATTCACCACTCTTGCCAAAACCGCACATACAGCCGTAAGCGCCACCCTTTACACGTACATTATTCCACAAATATTCATAACCCATCATTACCTTGAGTGCACGAAGGGAACCGGTATACTCCAAGCCTTTCTTCTTGAAATTACCGCCACAGCATACATACTGCACCTGTCCGGAGGTCATAAAGCCTTCGTTCTTAACACTTACCACCGGTACAAACACTTCCTTCTTTATGCCACAACTATACAGACCATCCGCAAAGCTTTCCACGCAATTTTCCAGTTTCTCCATGCCCTCTTCGGTACCCACATAGTCCACCATCAGGTTTTCCTTGCGGCATACAAACTTAGCAATTTCTTGCAATTTCTCTATTAAATCATCCTTCTTTGCCTCAAAATGGTCATCCAACTCGCATAATAATCTAAAGAACGGTACTCCTGAAATAATTTCCCCGATTTCTCCGGATACACTTCCGTAGGATGCTACTCTTCCCACTGCAACGGAATGTCCTGCCGATATCATCTGACTTTGGTTGCGGGAACGACCCTCTGCAATAATTTCCTGCAAACGCTTGGTATCCGTAAAGTCCGAAGTCATAAGTATCTCTGACATCAAGGCAACTGCCTTTTCCACATTTTCATACAAAACCTTTGTTTTTACTTCCATGGTAAGACGATATTTATTCACATCTTGAATATTAGCGTAATTGTTATTTACCACGGACATACCGCCGGTTACCAGATTGATTTCATTAAACAAATCACCATACTGATAATTTGCAGTATTCAAAAGACCTAAGCATCCCTTGTACACACCTAAGTAAGGCAACAATTCCTGCGGCATATCCTTAATTTCAAAAATCATACGCAGGTATGCAATACCATTGGTAAACATTTCATGGTACAAACCGGGCACACCCTTTACATTACATTCCTTATTAATCAGCTTACGTGCCTGTTTGCCGATATCTTCTCTGGAAAGCAAAGGAATCTTTGCCATATCTTCCTTGGAATCTTCCGCTTCCTGATACTCCTCCAAAGCTTTGGTCTGTGCCACGATTTCTTCAATTTCTTCAACACTTAAAGATGCCTTCTTCTCCTGCAAAGTAGCCTTTAATGCTGCGTCCTTTTCTTCTGCAAGTCCCTTCTTGGGTTTCAAAATAACCACTGCCTTATGGGTATTATCCAAAAGATACTTCTGCACCAGTTCCTCAAAATAACCTTCTTCAGCCTTTTCCTTTAAGAAATCAAAGACTTCATTTGCCTGTAAATATATAAAAGGTGCCTTATCATCATACAACCAGCTATCAAAAGTCTTCAGACCATACATAAGTCCCTTGGGATAAGAACCAAAGTCCGCCTCACGATATTTGAATTCATAGTAATTTATTGCAGCCTTTAAAGCCTTCTTATCAAAGCCCTTTGCAACGATGTCTTTTAATACTTTTTCTATGGTTTCCATAAACAGAGGCTGTTTTTCTAAAGAGGTATCCTTTGCCACAATACTGAACATGGGCTGCATCATAGAGGTTTCTAACATACTGTAAACCTCCTTGCCCACCTTCTTATCGGTAAGTGCCTGCTTTAAAGGCGCACCGGGGGCAGAACAAAGAGCATAATCAATAATATCAAAAGCCTCCATCAACTCCTTATCCAAGGTTGTTCCCAGACAGTAGTTTAAGCTTAAATATGCACTCTCCTCTTCGTTTTCACTATCGCTGATAGGATACTCCTTCACCAGCACACGACTCTCTGCTCCAAAAGGTTCCTGACCTGCAATCACACTATCCACTTCTAAATAATCATATTCTGACAAATATTCCTTATCAATAAATTCCAGCTTCTCAACCATATCCATATTACCGTAAAGGTAAATATAAGAATTGGAAGGATGATAATATTTGCTGTGGAAGTCTAAAAATGCTTCGTAAGTAAGCTGTGGAATCACTTCCGGATCACCACCGGATTCCACACCATAGGTTGTGTCCGGATACAAGGCCTCCATCATACTGCGGAATAACACATCATCAGGCGAGGAAAAAGCCCCCTTCATCTCGTTATATACTACACCATTTATGGTAAGCTCATCCTCCGGGCTCTGCAAGCAAAAATGCCAGCCCTCCTGCATGAAAATCTTCTCTGTCCTATAAATATTGGGATGAAACACTGCATCCAGATACACATGCATTAAGTTCTGAAAGTCTTTGTCGTTACAGCTTGCCACCGGATAAACAGTCTTGTCCGGATATGTCATAGCATTCAAAAAAGTATTAAGTGAACCCTTTACCAGTTCTACAAAAGGATCTTTTACCGGGAAATTCTTAGAACCGCAAAGTACGGAATGCTCCAAAATATGAGGCACACCCGTAGAATCTGCAGGTGGCGTACGAAAACCGATGCAAAACACCTTATTATCATCATCATTGGAAATCAGGGCCACCTTTGCGCCTGTTTTTTTATGTTTCAAAACATAACCCACGGAATTTAAATCCTTCAGTTCTTTTTCTTCTAACACTTCATACGTTGCTAATTCTTTTAAAGATTTCATCATAAAACCTCTCTATTCTATCAAATATTTATTAAGTCTGACAA
Organism: Acetatifactor sp.; assembly: GCA_045537405.1. Classification (GTDB taxonomy): domain Bacteria; phylum Bacillota; class Clostridia; order Lachnospirales; family Lachnospiraceae; genus Acetatifactor. The sequence continues at coordinate 236,784 of JAZSPK010000034.1, read as the reverse complement.
ACCTATAAAACTTAAAGTACAAATCCCATGATTGCCATTTTACTGATAACAATTTCCTGAATCAGATAACCATCACGCTCTTTTTGTTCCTTGGGGATTGCTACAAACTTATCCAAAGGAATAACCTCTGATGTATAAACACGCTTCGCCTTACCCAAACCTAGAAAACCTTTCTTTTCCACCAGTCTGCTGACCTTTACCTTAATCTTCAGCTGGCGATAGGTTTTATAGGAAAATTCCTTGTTATCCATATGATAGAAATGACTTTCCAAGGTAGTTTCAGGGTCCATTTCCGGAACAATGTAGCGTTCAAAAACACTTCTCATTTTAAAAGGAACATCTTCATTCTCCATCAATTCTGCATAGCTGTATTTGGAACCCAGATACAAAAAAGCAGTATCCAGCATTACATATTTAAAATCTTCATAGCTTTGCCTGTTCATATTAAGCCTCATCCTCTATGTATTCTATATTATTGCCACTAAAACGTACTGCTTCGCGAATAGCTTTCTCTGACAGTTTACTCTCCGCGGCCAATTCCTCCACGGTAATCTTTCTACGCAAAAGCTCCGATAGTTCCCTGGCAGCCTCCATAACCTTATTTACCTTGTCCGCCACCTTCTGGTCTGCCTTTTCACTTTCTGCATTTTCAGCAATATAGTTTTCCATGGCATCCATAATCATTTTACCAAGCATTCCCTGTACTTCGGAAGGCTTTTCCAGACAGCCGAGCATGGTAGTTCCTACTGCAAGCGCCACGTTGCCTTCGCCGACCAAATCCTCCAAAAAGACCCCCTGACCCGCATATAACTTGGCAATCTCTATTACATCCGGTAAATAAATCTCCGTAAGTTTCCCCTGTGCGTCCGCCTCTCCAGCCATGGCAGATATGGTAATGGCTTCTTTCTCACCCTCTGAATAGGTGGGTAACTGGGCAATTTCATCCAGATAATCCTGCAAATAATTACGCTCCTCGTTCGTCAGATAATCATCTATATCCACCGGCTCATTAATGCCTATTTTATGCTTAACTAAATAATCAAAAACCATCTGAAGCTGCTCATTATTTAATTCCAAAGCCGCAAATTCATCACGAACCTGTTCTTCACTGATACAGTTTCCCTGCTCCTTAGCTATTTTTCTGACTTTTTCTAAGGTCTGCGCAAATAAAAGCTCTCTATTCATATACTCTCACTTTCCTACTCCACATGCTTATGGGTAAATAAATGTTCCTGACAATATTCGTAATTTCCGTTACATTTGGAGCAAAAACGAAACTCCAGATTATCACTGCTTTCATCTGTCTGACCACAGATGGCACATTTATGCTTGGTAATTCTGGGATGCGTTTTGACTTCCTGCTTAAATTCATGACGTCGCTTCATCTGTTTCGGAGTCATATGAATACGGTTTCTGCTGGTAATCCAGAACACCGCAAAGGTTAAAAGGGACGCCGCAATCGCACATCTGTAGAACAAATCTCCTAAAGGAGTGCCCACACCTGCAATCAACTGTACGCCCAAAAGCACACCATACACAATACCCATCCATTTCATCCTCACCGGAATGACAAACATGAGTAAAACCATTGCATTGGGAAAGGTTGAAGCAAACGCCAGCAAAATAGACATATTGATATAATAGGTACTGAAAATAGTACTTCCCGCCAGGAAAATAGCTTCCGCCTGTTCCGGCGTTGCAAAAACCTCACCATACATCAGGTAACATAATCCCATACATACAAAACTGGCTATTATGGTAAAAATCATACCGGAAAACAAATATACATTGTACCGGTAATCTCCCCAGGTATGCTCCAAGGTCCGACCTACAGAATAATAAAAATACAGCATAATTAGGGTAAAGAAGTCCAAAGATGCAGGCGGTACTACAATCCAGGTTACCAATCTCCAAACCTGTCCGTGCAAAATCGCATAGGGATCCAGGGTAAGCATTAACAGAAAATCACTGTTAATCAACTGTATAATATACCCCACCACATAGCACATAATCAAAATAGCCGACAAATTACTTACGGCGTATTTTCCAAACTTCTTTTCAAATTTACTCATATTGCCTCCAAACAAAAAAATCTAATTATATTATTTTAGCATTTTACCCTTGCAAAGTAAATAAACGAATGCCAGATTTTATAAATCTTGAGGGTTTGTTTACAAAAATTTTACTTTTGTATTTTTTCTCTACATTGCATTTTTAATCTTTCTGACGTATAATCTACAATGTATGCGTATTTTTATTCATGCATATATACTTATGAAAGGTCTTATCCCTATCCCTTGAAAGGATGTTTAATATGACTACAATGAATACAAAGGTTGTTGGTGAAGCCCTTTATACCCTGGGTATTGATATCGGCTCCACAACTGTAAAAATTGCAATTTTAGACAATGAACATAATCTTCTATTTGCCGATTATGAAAGGCATTTTGCCAATATCCGCGAAACCCTTTCCGGACTTTTACAGAAGGCTTATAACAAACTCGGTAATATCCGCTTATGCCCCATGATTACCGGTTCCGGTGGTTTGGCTTTGGCAAATCATCTGCAGGTGCCCTTTACTCAGGAGGTAATCGCAGTGGCTACTTCTCTGCAGGAATTAGCTCCCCAGACCGATGTGGCCATCGAGCTTGGCGGCGAAGATGCAAAAATCATATATTTTGAAGGCGGCAATGTAGAGCAGCGTATGAACGGTATCTGCGCCGGCGGTACCGGTTCCTTCATCGACCAGATGGCCTCTCTTATTCAAACAGATGCATCCGGTCTTAATGAATATGCCAAAAATTACAAGTCTTTATACACGATTGCTGCAAGATGCGGTGTTTTTGCAAAAACCGACATTCAGCCCTTAATTAATGATGGCGCTACCAAAGAAGATTTATCTGCCTCTATTTTTCAGGCAGTAGTTAACCAAACCATAAGTGGTCTGGCCTGTGGTAAACCCATTCGCGGACATGTAGCCTTCTTGGGTGGTCCTCTACACTTTTTAGACCAGTTAAAAGCGGCTTTTATCCGCACCTTGAAATTAGATGACGAACATATCATTGATTTGGATAATTCCCATCTTTTTGCTGCTATGGGTTCTGCCCTGAATGCAAAAGAGGAGATACAAATTACTTTGGAAGAAATGGTTGACCGCCTTTCTTCTGAAATTAAGCTGGAATTTGAAGTAGAACGTATGGAACCTCTCTTTGCTTCTAAGGAAGAATACCAGGCATTTACCACACGTCATGCTGCCCATAAGGTAACCAAGGGTATTTTATCAGAGTACAAGGGCAACGCATATTTGGGTATTGACGCCGGTTCTACTACCACCAAGGTGGCACTGGTGGGTGATGACGGGTCTCTTTTATATTCCTTCTACAGCAATAATGATGGCAGCCCCTTACAGACTGCCATTTCAGCAATCAAGAAAATACACACCTTGCTTCCGGAAGGTGTAAAAATCGTCCGCTCCTGCTCTACCGGTTACGGCGAAGCCCTGATGAAAGCAGCTTTTTTATTGGATGACGGTGAAGTGGAAACCGTTGCCCACTACTATGCTGCCGCATTCTTCAATCCCAAGGTGGATTGTATCTTAGACATCGGCGGTCAGGATATGAAATGTATAAAGATTAAGAACCAGACCGTTGATAGTGTACAGCTCAATGAAGCCTGCTCCTCCGGTTGCGGTTCCTTTATAGAAACCTTTGCAAAATCCTTAAACTTCAGAGTTCAGGATTTTGCTGCTGAGGCACTTTTTGCCAAACATCCCATTGACTTGGGAACCCGTTGTACCGTATTTATGAATTCCAAGGTTAAGCAGGCTCAAAAGGAAGGTGCCTCTGTTGCAGATATTTCTGCCGGACTTGCTTACTCCGTTATTAAAAATGCTTTGTTTAAGGTTATTAAGGTATCCGACGCCTCAGAACTGGGCAAGGAAATCGTCGTTCAGGGTGGTACCTTCTACAATGACGCAGTCCTTCGAAGCTTTGAAAAAATCGCAGGCTGTGAAGCCATCCGTCCGGATATTGCCGGTATTATGGGTGCTTTCGGTGCCGCTTTAATTGCCCGCGAACGTTATAGCGAAGATTATAAAACCACCATGCTTAGCTATCAGCAGATTTGTGATTTGCAGTTTGATACCAGCATGGCAAAATGTCGCGGCTGTACCAACAACTGTCGATTAACCATTAACCGTTTCTCCGGTGGCAGACAGTACATCTCCGGCAATCGTTGTGAACGCGGTATCGGCGGACAAAAGAATGCTAACAATGTACCCAACCTTTTTGAATATAAATTAAAAAGAATTTTTGACTACGAACCTCTCCCCGCAGACCAGGCCCCCAGAGGTGTAATTGGTGTGCCGAGAGTTTTGAATATGTATGAAAATTACCCCTTCTGGCACACTTTCTTAACAGAATTAGGCTTCAGGGTAATTCTCTCTCCCAACTCTAACCGCAAGATTTATGAGCTGGGTATTGAGTCCATTCCAAGTGAGTCCGAGTGCTACCCTGCAAAGCTTGCCCACGGACATGTAACCTGGCTCATTCGTAATGATGTAAAAACCATTTTCTATCCTGCACTCTTTTATGAACGTAACGAATTTGAAGAGGCTAACAACCATTACAACTGCCCCATTGTTACTTCTTATTCTGAAAATATCAAGAACAATGTGGAGGAAATTACAAGCGGACAGGTAATTTTACGCAATCCTTTTATGTCCTTTAGGGATGAAGAAACCATTTCCTTCTCTTTAATCAAGGAATTTAGTGAAATTCCTGCCGCAGAGATTAAATCTGCCGTACATAAAGCATGGGTTGAGCAGGAAAAAGTCCGCAAAGATATGCAGGATAAAGGCGAGGAAGTACTGAAATACTTAAAAGAAACCGGCAAGCGCGGTATTGTTTTAGCCGGCCGTCCTTATCATATTGACCCGGAAATTAACCATGGTATTCCGGAAATGATTACCTCTTATGATATAGCCGTATTGACGGAAGATTCCATCTCCCACCTGGCAAAACCGGAAAGACCTTTAATCGTTTCGGATCAGTGGATGTATCACTCCAGATTGTACGCTGCTGCAAGCTACGTAAAGCTGGTAGAAAATCTGGACTTAATCCAGTTAAATTCCTTCGGTTGTGGTTTGGACGCAGTTACTACAGATCAGGTTTGCGATATTTTAACCGGTTCCGATAAGATTTATACTTGCTTAAAAATTGACGAAGTAAACAACTTGGGTGCCGCACGTATTCGTATCCGCTCCCTGCTTTCCGCATTAAAAGTTAAAGAAAAGCAAGCTACCAAGCGACAGATACGCTCCAGTGCCATTAACAAGGTTGTATTTACGGAAGAAATGCGTGAAGAATACACCATTCTCTGTCCGCAAATGTCACCAATACATTTTGACTTATTGCAACCCGCCATGAGAGCTTGTGGTTATAATTTCGAAGTGTTACGAAACGATAATAAGCACTCTGTGGATGTGGGGCTGAAATACGTAAATAATGACGCCTGCTATCCTTCTCTTTTGGTAGTCGGTCAACTTATGGAAGCGTTGCTTTCCGGCAAATACAACTTAGATAGAACTGCTTTAATCATTACTCAGACCGGTGGCGGTTGTCGTGCTACTAACTACATAGGTTTCATCCGCCGTGCCCTGGAAAAAGCCGGAATGTCTCAGATTCCGGTTATCTCCTTAAACCTGGGCGGTATTGAAACCAATCCCGGCTTTAAGCTGGATGCAGATTTGGGACTGCGAATTTGTCTTGCCGGACAATTGGGTGATATCTTCATGCGCTGCGTATATCGTATGCGTCCTTATGAAGCAGTGCCCGGCAGTGTTAACGCCATGCATGAAAAATGGTTGAAAATAGCCACTGAATTTATTTCTGCCAAGAGAGTGAACCTTGCCAAGTTCCCTTCCCTTTGTAAAAAAATCATTAAAGATTTTGACAATATAGAAATTTTGGATATTAAGAAACCCCGAGTAGGTATTGTGGGTGAGATTCTTGTAAAATTCTCCCCTGCCGGTAATAATTATCTGGTGGATTTATTGGAGGCAGAAGGAGCAGAGGCGGTTGTACCCGAATTGGTCGGTTTTGTCCAATACTGCTTCTACAACCAAATTTACAAAGCCGCACACTTGGGTACCTCCAAAAAGACTGCCCGCACCAGTAAAATAGGCATTTGGGCAACCGAACATTTCTTACAGGGACCTGCCAAAAAAGCGTTCCGGAAAAGTAAGCATTTTACTGCCCCCGCATCTATTTATGATGTGGCAAAATATGCCGAACCCATTGTATCTCTAGGCAACCAGACCGGTGAAGGCTGGTTTTTGACCGGTGAAATGATTGAACTGATTCACGACAATGTACCTAATATTGTCTGTACACAGCCCTTCGCCTGCCTGCCTAACCATGTGGTGGGAAAAGGTGTTATCAAGGCACTGCGCAAGGCTTATCCCGAATCCAACATCGTGGCTATCGACTACGATCCCGGTGCCAGCGAAGTAAATCAGTTGAACCGTATTAAGTTGATGCTTTCTACGGCCAATAAAAACCTAAATAAATAATTGAACTCTTTCCAAAATATGATAAAATAAGATTATGTTTTTAAATACCCTAAAGCAGAGGAGATAAATTATGGAAAAAGAAACAAAATGCATACATGCCGGCTACACCCCTAAAAACGGTGAGTCCCGCATGATTCCTATTGTACAGAGTACTACTTTTAAATACGATTCCAGCGAAGAAATGGGCAAATTATTCGACTTGGAAGCAAGCGGTTACTTCTATACCCGCCTTCAGAATCCTACCAACGATTATGTAGCTGCAAAGCTTTGTGCTTTGGAAGGTGGTTCTGCGGGTATGCTTACTTCTTCCGGTCAGGCAGCAAACTTCTACGCTATTTTCAATATTTGTAGCTGTGGCGACCATGTAGTAGCCTCTTCCACCATTTATGGCGGAACCTACAACTTATTTGCTGTAACCATGAAGCGTATGGGTATTGAGTTTACCTTTGTAGATCCTGATTGCTCTGATGACAAATTAGAGGCAGCTTTTCAGCCCAATACCAAGGCAGTATTTGGCGAAACCATCGCTAACCCTGCATTAAACGTATTTGATATTGAGAGATTTGCAAACATGGCACATAAGCATGGTGTTCCTCTTATCGTAGATAACACCTTTGCTACTCCCATTAACTGCCGTCCTTTTGAATGGGGTGCTGATATCGTTACCCACTCTACCACCAAGTACCTGGATGGTCACGATGCAACCGTAGGTGGATGTATCATTGATTCCGGTAAGTTTGACTGGATGGCACATGCAGATAAGTTCCCCGGACTTACCACTCCCGATGATTCTTATCATGGAGTTACATATGCAGAAAAGTTCGGTTTGGAAGGTGCTTTCATTACTAAGGCTACCGCACAGCTTATGAGAGACTTCGGTTCTATTCAGGCACCTATGAATGCTTACTTACTCAATTTAGGAATTGAATCCTTACATGTACGTATGCCCCGTCACTGCGAGAACGCACAGAAGGTGGCTGAATTCTTAGAGGCACATGAGTGTGTGGAATGGGTTAACTATCCCGGCTTAAAGAGCAACAAATACTACGAATTAGCACAGAAATATATGCCTAACGGTACCTGTGGCGTTGTTTCCTTTGGTGTAAAAGGTGGCCGTAAAGCTGCAGAAACATTCATGGGAAAATTACAGGTCGCTATGATTGCTACTCACGTTGCTGATGCACGTACCTGCGTGCTTCACCCCGCTTCTGCTACTCATCGCCAGATGAATGACGACGAACTCAGAGCAGCAGGTGTTGGTCCTGATTTGGTTCGTTTGTCCGTTGGTATTGAAAATGTAAACGATATTATTGCAGACTTGGCACAGGCTTTAGAGGCTTGCAAATAAACTACAAGGGGGGGCTTTGGCTCCCCTCTTTGTGATAAAGGAGGAATATTTTATGCAAGATAATGAACATTCAGCATGGTACTATATTAAAGGGGCCCTCTTCCTTATTTGGTTTGTAGCCTCCATTATAGCATTATTTTTAACGGCAAAAACTGCTCCCTGGCTGGCAATTTCTGTTTTCGGCCAATATTTTCTGGTATTTGGACTTATTGCACTGTTTTCAATGATTAAAGAAGGCAAATTCACTCCTATTTTTTTAATTTTTCTATTTGTGGGATTAATTGCTGTGCTTTTTGGTATTGTAATGCAATACGGTGATGAAGCCTCCCAGGCATCCTTTAAACAAATGATTCCCTATGCCGGCACCAGCATCTTCTTCGTCATGGGTATTCTTTTCATCATTAATTACTTTGTTCGTTCTAATCAGAACAAGAATTGTATCGAAATAGTCCGTGCCACCTGTGTTGATATGAAAAAACGTAAAAACGGCACCTCCGACGGTATGTCCTATACCATGTACAATACTTATTGTCCCGTTTTCGGATTTACTTATAACGGCAAATCCTATGAAGTAAATAACAATATCTATACACAAGTACCCGATGTAGAGCTTGGGGAACAGATTGATTTATATATCAATCCCCAACATCCCAAATGTTTTAGAGAAGACGCAAACATTGCCGTACGCCAAAGTATTGCGGAATTAGGCTTTGGTATCTTTTTTATTCTAATAAGTTCCATGGTTTTCTTTATTCTTTTGATGGTAGGTTAAATATACACAAAAAGCACGTATGGGCAAAATTCCAACGCCCTTACGTGCTTTATTTTTCACTATTCTATTTCTTTCCTGCTAATCTATTCTTCATCTGACAGGTCTTATCCCTGCAATTAACACATTGCAACTTCTTGTTGGAACCGCTCCAGAACCGTTCCGGATGCATGGCGTAAATAATCTCCCATCGTATGAGCACCACGCAAGACGTAAAAAACAAACTCCAGCAGAAAAAATTTTTAATAAACAGCATAGGCGTAAACATCATAAAATGTCCCCAGTCATATATACGACAATTTACACAGCATTTGTTCTTCATAATAAAGGTCTGGAAGGGACAAAAGAACAAAATACAAATATAATCACTTAAAAAATAAAACACCGTAAGCATGAACAAATCAGCTTCATTAATAATCTCCTGCACGTATAAAAGACCGAAAACAGAATTAAACACCAGCCATACCAGCATCACAATCCAAGCCCTGATATTCTGTTCCTGCACAAAATCATAAAGCTCTTCCTTTGAATATTCGGGTGTTTCTTCATAAGTTTTCTTCTCAGATTTACGAAGCGCCATGGTTAATTTGTCCGTAGGAAAAATATGAAAAAGCATCATTACCATAAACATCATCCACAATAAATGTAAAGGCGTAACCCCCATTTTTATGGGCTGCATCATAAACTCAATCATTCTCTCTCTATCAAAAAGATAAGCTATTAGCACCAATACAAAGACTGCAACACGTATCAAAAGCTTAATCATATACCTTTTCATCATAAGAGTTTTAATCATTTTTAAATGCTTCATGGTTTTCTCCATATTTGTTAAATTACTCCTCTTGCCATTGTTCTATGGCAAACTACTCTTCTATTTTCACATAATTCCCTTACATTTTCAAGATAATATAGTTGACTTTTTATACTTCGCATGATAGTATACTTTGTGAACTGTTTACAATGTTAACTTTTATCTTAAAACAAAGGAGTACTTATGGATAACCTTCATGAAAATTTATTAAATTCTTGGTTACGTTTATCAACTTCCATAAATAATACACGCTTGGTTTCTGAAATGACTTACAATGAATCCTTAATTTGCAATATTCTTTACAATCAAGCAAAAACTGAAGGTAGCCCTTTAACTGCTACTGATCTTTGCCAAGCGACCAATATGTTAAAGTCTCAAATGAATCGTACTTTAACTCAACTGGAGGCTAAAGATATGGTTACCAGAGAACGTTCTGCTGTAGATAAACGCCAAATATTGATTACCATGAATCTGGAACAGTGTCATACTTATGAGAAGCAGCATGCACAGATTCTCCAAATATTAGATGCTGTCATTAATCAACTGGGTGAAGAAAAAACCCTTAATACCATCCAAACTCTGAATCAAATTTCAGACATTGCAAATCATCTAAACTTAGGAAAGTAATTTGAATTAGAAAGAGAAAGGTTTTTTATGATCAGAATTTTAGTAGACTCCTCTTCCGATTATACTATGGAAGAAATTAATAACAATGGTTTTCACTTTGTACCTCTTAATATTTCTTTGGAAGGAAAACACTATCAGGACAGTGTGGAACTGAAACCGGATGATTTTTATGAATTGTTAATTAATACCGGTTCCTTCCCTCAAACCTCCCAGCCCTCCCCCAAGGATTTTGCAGATATCTTTGCGGACGTAAAAGCAAAGGGAGACGAAATTATTTGTATTCTCCTCTCTTCTGCCTTAAGCGGAACCTGTCAAAGCGCTCATTTAGCTAAAAATATGGTAGACTATGAAGGAATTCATATTATCGATTCTCTGGCTGCAACTGCTATGATCAGATTCATGGGAGACCATGCTAAACAGCTCATTGACAAAGGCTATTCAGCAAAAGAGATTGTAACAGAAATTGAGTCTATGAAGGGCAGGGTTAAGGTCGTTGCCGGTTTAGATACCTTAGAATACTTACACAAAGGCGGCCGTTTAAGCAAAGCCAGTGCTACTATTGGCGAATTAGCAAATTTAAAACCTATTATTACCGTAACGCAAGAAGGTAAAGTTGCTGTTATCGGCAAATGCTTAGGTAAAAATAAGGCTCTTAATTTTATTACAAAATATCTACAAGACAATGAAAGAGATGCCAATTTCCCTCTCTACACTCTGTTTTCCTATGGTACAGACAATACCGAAAAGCTGGAAGAACGTCTGACCAAAGAAGATGTTTCCTATGACGGCAGAGTACAATTGGGTTCCACCATCGGTGCTCATATTGGACCAGGTGCATTTGCTATCCTTTATGTAACAAAGTAAGAAAGGCTTCCCCATGAATATATTACACAAAATTTATTGCAGAACGTTTCAATTTTGTTTTCGAGTGGCATTACCCTTTTTGCCATACAGAGAGCCCCAAATATTAAATAATTTTGCAGAAATAACCACTATTCTTAACCAAAAGAAAATCGATAAAATACTAATTGTTACCGATAAATTTCTCTCCTCCAGCGGATTGCTGGATAAATTATTGCAAACTTTAAACAATAATCACATCTCCTTTGCTGTTTTCGATGAAACCGTACCAAATCCTACGATTACCAATATCGAAACAGCCAGAGAAAGGTATATTAAGGAGAACTGTGGTGCCATTATTGCCTTTGGCGGCGGTTCTTCCATCGACTGTGCAAAAATCACTGCAGCACGTATTGCAAAGCCAAAGCAATCCGTCCAAAAAATGAAGGGCTTGCTGAAAATTTGGAGAAAATTACCTCTTTTGTTTGCTATTCCCACCACTGCCGGTACCGGTAGTGAAACTACATTGGCGGCAGTCATTACTGATTCCGAAACTCATCATAAGTATCCTATCAATGACTTTTCATTGATTCCACCTTATGCAGTGCTGGACTATCATGTTACCCTTGGTTTGCCAGCACCCTTAACCGCCACCACCGGCATGGACGCATTAACTCATGCCGTGGAGGCATATATCGGCGGCAGTACCACAAGGCATACACGCCGGATGGCCGAGGAAGCCGTTACTTTAATCCATCAATATTTAAAACGTGCCTATGATAACGGTTCAGATGCAGAAGCCAGGGAAAAGATGTTACGCGCTTCTTACTGTGCCGGCATTGCCTTTACACAGTCCTATGTGGGCTACGTACATGGTATTGCACATTCTCTTGGCGGGCAATATGGTGTTCCCCACGGCCTTGCCAATGCCGTTATTCTGCCCCATGTTCTGAATCGCTACGGAAAAACTTGCTACCACAAGCTTAGCAAACTGGCAAAACGTTGTGGTATTGCTTCTCCTAAGGATAATACAGAATTGGCAGCCCTGAAGTTCATTTCCTGGATTAAGGAAATGAATCGTTATATGCATATTCCCAAATACATTGAAGATATTCATACTAAGGATATTCCTACTATGGCTGCATATGCTGCCAAGGAGTCTAATCCTTTATATCCGGTTCCCAAGCTTATGAACAAAAAAGAATTGGAAATGCTGTATTATATTGTTGGCGGAAAACATCTGTCATTAGTCATTCAATCAGAAAGTGATATTACTTATGCAAATAGAAAGATTAGTTAATACTCAACGCACCTTTTATGCTACACATCAGACTTATGATATCTCTTTTCGTATCCAAAAACTAAAAGAGTTAAAGGGTGCGATAAAAAAGTACGAGCGTGAGATTTTAGATGCTCTGCATATGGATTTGGGGAAATCCGATACCGAAGGTTATATGTGTGAAGTAGGACTTACCTTAAGCGAGTTGAGTTATCAATTAAAGCATATTCGCAGATGGAGTCGACCCAAAAGTCATCCCACTTCCTTGGCAAATTTTCATGCAAGGAGCTTTACGGTTTCGGAACCCTTAGGCTGTGTTCTGATTATGTCCCCATGGAATTATCCCTTTATGCTTTGCATGGAACCTTTAGTAGGTGCATTGGCTGCCGGAAACTGTTGTATCCTAAAACCCTCTGCCTACTCTCCTTCCACCTCCTCTATAATCAAGAAAATTATTGAAGAAGTATTCCCACCGGAATATGTGGCTGTAGTAGAAGGTGGTCGCCAGGAAAATCAAGAACTTTTGGAACAACGCTTTGATTATATTTTCTTTACCGGTGGTGTTAATGTAGGAAAATATGTTATGGAAAAAGCCTCCAAACACTTAACTCCTGTCACACTGGAACTGGGCGGAAAAAGCCCCTGCATTATTACGGATAGCTGCAATATTAAAATTGCTGCCACTCGTGTAGCATTTGGTAAATATCTCAACTGCGGGCAAACCTGTGTGGCTCCGGATTATGTTTTAGTAGATGCAAAAATTAAGGACAAATTTATAAAAGAATTAATGGTTCAGATACAGAATATGTATGGAAAAAATCCTTTGGAGAATACCTCCTATGGAAAAATCATAAATCAAAGGCATTTTGAACGACTCTTAGGACTGATAGAAGAAGACAAAGTAATTTATGGCAGTAATTACAATGAGGCAACTTGTCAAATTGCCCCTACCCTACTGGACAATATAACCGATACTTCTCCCATTATGCAGGAGGAAATTTTCGGCCCCCTTCTTCCCATCCTAACTTTTGAGACCTTGGATGAAGCAGAAGAATTTATTAATAAGCGCGAAAAGCCTCTTGCCTTTTATCTTTTTACTAATGATAAGAATATCGAAAAACGATTTATTAAGTACTTCTCCTTCGGAGGCGGTTGTATTAACGATACCATTGTTCATCTTGCCACCTCTGATATGGGCTTTGGAGGCGTTGGATACAGTGGTATGGGATCCTACCATGGCAAAAAAAGTTTTGATACCTTTAGCCATGAAAAGAGTATTTTGAAGAAATATTGCTGGATTGATTTACCTATTCGTTACCAACCCTACAAAAATATTTATAACAAGCTGATTCATTTCTTTTTACACTAATCTTAAAAACGACCCGTGGACATATTTCCACGGGCCGTTTTACCATCCAATATTCTATTTGCCAAAAATCAATTGTTCAAAACCGGTTAATGATAAAGGTTTGGAATAATAATATCCTTGAATATCATCACACTGCAGATTATGTAAAAACTCAACCTGCTCTTTTCTTTCTACGCCTTCCGCAGTCGTATGCATTCCCAAGCTCTTTGCCAAAGTAATGGTATGCCACAATAGCTTCTCACCATTTTCATCGCCTACGAAATCAATCAAACTCTTATCCAATTTCAAGGTATCAAAATGCATAAGATTTAACATTGCCAAGGAAGAATATCCATTACCAAAATCATCCAGATGTACCAGGAAACCTGCATCATGGAACCTTTCAACCAATTCCTGTACCTGTTTATTATCCAAGGTAGCACTTTCTGTAATCTCCAAAGGTACCCACTTAGGATCAATCTCGCATTCATCCAGAATTTCCTTGTATTTCTCCACAATATTTTCAAAATAAAGACTTACTCTGGATATGTTTATGGAAACCGGGAACAACTTACGTCCTTCCTTTTCCCACTTCTTCTGCTGTAGGCAAACGGTTTTGAACACGTACTCATCCAATGTAGTAATCATACCATTCTTCTCAAATAAGGGTATAAAGCGGAAAGGCGGAACCAATGTACCATCCTCTCTACGCCATCTGACCAAAGCCTCCGCACCAACAATTTCTTCATTTACGCCACTGTACTTAGGCTGATACCACATTTCAAATTCATTATTCTTAATGGCCTTTTCGAAATCGTCCTCCAACTTCTTATCTTCAACCATTCTTTCGTAATCTACTTCTTCATAGAAAGCCCAGTTCTTTTTGCGATTTGCTCTAACTAGATGCTTTGCCTGATTTGCCTTGTTGTAGCTTTCTTCCGGATCTTCCGTATTCATGGTCTGGAAAATACCAAAATACGGCAAAATACTCACGATATTAATCTTTGAAGCAAGTTCCACAACAGCATCGCTAATTTCTCCGACTCTGCGGATTACTTCTTCGTTCTTATCTTCTTTTAAGAATATAACATAATGGTCAGCATTAATATGAGCCGCTAACTCGCCTTCTTTTAGCCTTTCAGCGATAATCTGCCAGATACATTGTAACGTTTCGTTACCCTTTTGAATTCCACAGGTATTATTTACAAGCTTAAACTCATTAATATCCATAGAAATAATATACCCGTGTACACCGCTACACTGCTTTAATTTTTCAACAAAGCAAAGGTAATTATCACCCTTCGTTAAAGAATCTTCATAGGCAAGAGTACGAAGCTCTTCACTGTTTTTGCGTGAGTTCCATATAAAATAAACAACCGTTGCAATAAGCACCACCATAATGGTCAACAACATCATGTTGTTTAAATTCAGTACTTCTTTGCTCTTATCATCCAATACTTCCGACGGAACTATGGTAAACAAATACCATGATTCATGTAAAGACTCCACTCGCAAAGGAGCGTAATGCAGATATCGTTTACTGGTAGAAACGAAAGTTGCATCACCGCTTTGTTTTTTTGCCATGGCATTCTTAATATCATCAATAACTACGGCATTATCTTCGGAAAACTGTAGCATGGTTTCAAATACATTCTTGGTACCGTACATAGGTGACTGCTTTGAATCCGTTACTACCGCTCCGTCTCCCTCGATTACATAACTGTATCCCATTCCGTTAAAGGAATCTACATTTAACATATCTCTAAAGGTATCTGTACTACAGGTACCACACAGTACACCTATTACCGTTTTCTCATCTTCATCAAAAATAGGTGCACTAAAGATATTCACAGATACAATTTCATCCGTGCCTTCATCAATTCGACTGGTAACATTGGACAAACCCTGCATACCGTAAATATAGGATTCGGTATTCTCATACCCTTCCCTATACCCATCAGTACAAAAAGCTGTACCATCCGGTAACACTACACCCATGCGTGTAAAATCATGAAGCGTCAAAAAAGGAGTCAAATAATCAATGATTTCCTCCTGGGTTTTATCAGAATCAAGCTGATCATATTTTCTTTCAATTTGCGCTGCTAACTCATTCAACAAATCCCTTTTATCATTCAGCGCATTCTCCATAGTGATAATATTCTGGTTCGCAACATCTCTCAAATTAGCAGAAAGCTGTTCCTGTATTTCTTCCACCATCATCACTCTGAACCAAACCACCGCAAGTAATGCAATCACCACTGCAATAATCAATACGGCTATCCTTTTCCGCATTGTATTCTTTCCGTTCATATATTATCCCTCATAACACATTCGAAATGAAAGCGTTTTCCAATTGTGCAACAAAAAACTTTTTTCCATTAAATTGTAGCACAATTCCTCCATAAACGCAATCCACAAAATATAGTACTTTTTACACTAAGGATACAAATTATGACCTTTTACGAGTATATGTCACATAATCATAGGGGATCTCTCCATCGACATGACAGTCCACTTCTCTTACAAAATCCTCTGTATTAAATTCCGGGAAATAGGTATCTCCTTCAATAACCGCATCTATTTCCGTGATAAACATCTTATCTACAATATCAATTGCTTCCTTGTAAAGCCCCGCTCCACCGGAAATATAAATATTCTTACTCTTATCAGCTATACGAATAGCCTCCTCCAAAGAACCCACCGTAGTGCAATTCTCAGCCTCAAACTTCTGTGTATTGGAAACCACAATAGTATAACGATTGGGTAAAGGATGTCCGATTTCTTCATAAGATCGTCTTCCCATGATCACCACATTCCCGGTTGTTAACTCACGAAAACGCTTCTGCTCTCCCTTGATTCTCCAGGGAATCTGTCCCTTATTGCCAATCACTCTGTTTTTTGTGTATGCTACGATTAATCCTGTCATGCCTTTGCCCTCATGCTCTTTATTTAGGTTATTATTTGTCACTGCATTTTGCTTTTTCGCTTCTTCCACCTTATATACCTTGCACTTCTCTCGAACTGCAAACTTCTCAAAATAAGCAAGTTCCTTTGGTATCCACTCCGAAAGGAAGCGTTCCAACCTTTCCGGTCCGTTTCGCTTTAATAATCTCTCTCGTTGTAGTTCACTGTCTAACTCCAGAAAAAACGCCCTATCACAGTCATCTTTGAAAAACGGATGCGCACTATAAGCTCCCTCTACAATATTCAAACGTTTATATGGTACCTGCACCCGATATCCAATCTTCTGTCTGGAGCAATCAAAAACTCCATAAGAAAAAGCATTTTTCTTATGCAAAGGTTTTAAGACTTCCTCAACAAATCTTTCATAATCCACATTGCCCCCAACCTCAACCAAACGTTCCGGCGTTCTCTGACAAGGCTGCAAAAAGAAATCATCCATATGGAAAAGATTACAATCATACTTTTTTCGAAGAGCCTCTCCAAGCGTAGATTTACCGCTTCCGCACATGCCTTCAATTATTACAGTAATCGTAGATTTATCCGAAAGAAGCAATTCATCTATTTGTCTCGATACATCTGTTAGTATTTCCTCAAAAATCATACATCCTCCACTTATACCTGCCTATAGTTTGCACTTTCTGTAAAGAACTTTAAGGAATAATGATACTTGCGCAGGCCAAATCCCTGCCCAAATCATATACTCTTCCGCTTTGCAGGCCTACTACCTTAGGACGCAAAATGGAATCCGCATAATTTTCCACTACCTTTGCCTGTTCACCATTACTCAAATTCACTACGCTGTCTACCGGATACAGAATTACACTACCCAGAAAACTCTTCATGGCCTTCATATCCAACTCCGAAGTCATGGCCATAATCATTTCCACCGCATCACGTGGCGTATAGGCTTCTTTATAGGGCCGCTCCGTTACCAATGCATCATAAATATCCAATACCGACAGTATCTTAGCAAAAGTACAAATCTTGCTGCTGTCCACACCAAAAGGATACCCCGTACCATTCATCTTTTCGTGGTGCTGTAAAACGCCTAATTTAATGGGTTCCTTCAATTCACTCTTATTCTTTATAATATTATATCCATAAACGGAATGTTGCTTCATATGCCGAAATTCTTCTTCTGTAAGCTTTCCGGGTTTGTTTAATAAATCATTGGAAATTCGTGATTTTCCGATATCGTGCAACAAACCTGCCACACCGATGTCAAACACCTCTGTATCGCTTAAACCATACTTTTTGGCCACCACCATACCCATAGTTGCTACATCCACACTATGCTTAAAGGTATATTCATCACTGACCTTTAACGTACCTATATCCACCGCCAAGGCATCATTGTCGGTAATCGCCTTCATAAGTTCCCCGGCAATATTCTTGGTGACATCCGTCAGCTCATTGGAATCTGTATTGCTGTACAAATAGGAAATACCTTCTGAAACACGCTTTTTCACGCTTTCAGACAATTTAACCTTTACTCTGTCCTTAACGGTTAGTTCTTCGATTTTCTGAATAGTCTCCGGCGTAGCGGCATGAACCAGGTCCCACTCTTCCTCATCAGATTCTTCCCTTACATACACACCATTAATACCAAAACGCTTCAAAGAAGCCAGAACTTCCTCCGTAACCTGTGAGCCGCGTGCAAGCAAAACACGACCGGCACCATCTTTGATGGACTGGTCTATTATCATACCCTCTTCTAATAATCTGGTAGTCACAAAATAACGTTTCGCCACATTACACCTCAGTTACAAATACTAAGAAATCGTTTTCACAAAATCTTACAATAATACATGATTATTATATCATATATGCTATGCATTCACAATAAAAAATACCTATTTATCACTTGATAAATAAGTATCTTGACATTAGACTATTCATTTAAATAGCTAGCAGCTCGTAGGGGAATCGAACCCCTGATTCCGCCGTGAGAGGGCGGCGTCTTGACCGCTTGACCAACGAGCCATTTAGATTTTCGATTTTTCTTCTCGTGTTTTGAGCACTTGTTTATAATAATATATCTTCAAACAAATTGCAAGCATTTTTTGCAAAAATTTTTACAATTTTTACTTGCAATTGTTTGAAGGCATTATTCGTCAGCTTTTACTACTCAATAAGGATTCTTACGTACTTAACAGGAGTTCTGTAATTATACTTACTGATTTTAATACCGGTTTCCGGACTGCTTGCATGGATAACCTGATTGTTCCCGATGTAGATTGCCACGTGATTGATGGTTCCTGAGCTGTTTGCGTAGAAAATCAGGTCTCCGGGCTGAATTTCACTGAAGCTGATTTTGGTACCGCTGGTTGCCTGTGAACCCGAATAATGAGGCAATGTCACACCAAATTTCTTATACACACTAAGTACAAAGCCGGAACAGTCCGCGCCCTTTGTAAGACTGGTACCACCCCAAACATAAGGATTTCCCACAAACTGCTTTGCATATTCACAAAGCTCTACTCTCACATCGGAAACGCCCATACCATAGAGAAGCTCACTCATGGTAACTGCGGTTTTTAGATTTTCCTCAAGATGTGCATACTCCGCCGAAACATACCCTTCTGCACCATCAATAGACACCTTAAACCAACCCTCCAGAGACTCTACATACTCCATCTCTTCACCCTTTAGTATCTGGGTCAAAACCGCACTGTCCACATTTGCACTATCACGAACTCGCAAACCATCCGTATCCGCAATGACCACCGTACGAACCAGTTCATTGGCACGCAACTTTGCGTCAGCACCGGTTAATAAGTAATCCACACTTACATAGCCCTCTACTTCTCCGGATATAATATGTGCCCAGCCGGTTTCCTTATTTATTTCAAGAATTTCACAAGCCGCATCATTTGGCATCTTACCTACCAATTTCGCACTTGCAGAACCTTCTGCACGAACATTTAAATTACCCGACTCTACATGAGCAATACCCAGATTGGTATAACCCCAAGAAGCCCCCTGTGCTTCCTTTGCACATGCCACATATTCTTCCTGAGTTAGTTGTACATCCAGCAAAGAGGCAATCCCTGCCCCCTGTAATATATCAGATAACTGTAATCCTGCTGCATTTGCATTCATGGGATGAATAAGCAGGCTTGCCGCCAATCCCAGACCAAGAAATACAACTGCTCTATTTCTCTTATGTTTCTTCAAACTAATACACCTCATTTAAATTGTTACAAAATTATTACACCACGTTACAATTATAGCAACATGGTGTAATCACTGTCAATCCTTTTTCTGTATATGGAACTCTTTTCCAGCCCTTATATCCTCTTCCATTTGTCTCTTTAAAGCATCTATGGATTCAAACTGCATTTCCGGTCGTTTAAAAGAAAGAAGTCTTACACAAATCTCCTTTTCATAAATATCCTCATCAAAATCATAAAGATAGGTTTCCACCCCTAATACTCTTTCTTCATTAACCGTAGGCTTATACCCGATATTACTGATGGCAGGGAAAACCTCTCCCTCCATAAGTACCTCCGAATAATATACTCCGCAAGGCGGCAACAATTTATATTCTTCCGGAACAATATTTACAGTCGGCATACCCATTTTTCTACCCAAAGCTCTGCCATGGATTATAGTTCCACTAACCGAATAGGGTGTCCCAAGCAATCGCCCCACATAGTCCATTTGTCCTTTTTCCAAGTATTTGCGAATTCTGGTGGAACTAATATCCTCACCCTCATACTGCACCTTATCTATGGTCTCCAGCTCATAATCATAAACCTTTGACAACTGCTCCAATAATTTCGCATCGCCTGCACCTTTGTCACCAAAAGAAACATCCGTACCGGCAATCATCCATTTGGTGTGCATACGATTTACCAGAATGTCTTCCACAAAAACTTCCGGTGGCATCTTGGCAGTCTCTGCTCTCATAGGAAATTCCACCAAAACGTCCACTCCCAGCGCCTCAAAAAGTGCTCTTTTCTCCGCCTTGGTATTTAACTCATATCCATCCGAAAACCCTAAGAATACTGCCGGAGAAGGATCAAAGGTTAAAACACATGCTAAAAGTCCCTGCTTCTTTTTTTCCAGTACAGCCTCTAATAGTTTACGATGTCCCAAATGCAGTCCGTCAAACTTGCCGATAGCCACGGCTGAATCCTTATTCAGTTCAAATTCAAGACTTCCCTGAATGATTTTCATTAATATTCCTCGTTACCTTATCCACTTATTCTGACAAAAACATTTTAACAGGCTTATATCGGCGTTTTTCCTCCTCGTAAGTAAAAACACCATAAAACTTACCATTACCGTAGACGCGTACAAGTGTCTGTCCATTGTATCTTTTTTTCTCCACGGTTTGATTCACATAAAAGGAATTACCGTTATCAATCAGTTTCACAAATTCCGGCAAAACCTGCAGTGCAGGACAATCGGCAAAAGCACTGTCCACTGAAAACAAATATTCTTCTATACGTCCTTCATCCCTTACTTTTTCAAGTTCCGCCAAGGTAAGCGCCTTCTCTAAGCTAAAGCCTCCGACTTTGGTTCGCAGTAAGCTTTTCATAGCACCGCCGCAGCCCAGCTTTTCTCCGATATCCTCGCAGAGAGTACGTATGTAAGTCCCCTTAGAACAAGCTACGCGCAATTTCACTACCGGTAGATTCATTTCCAGAATTTCTATTTCATGAATAGTTACCGGTCTTGCCTGACGCTCTATTTCCTTACCGGCTCTAGCCAATTCATAAAGCTTCTTACCATTTACCTTAAGTGCAGAATACATGGGTGGAACCTGCATATACTCGCCCCGAAAACTCTCTACACAATCACGTACTAACGCCTCATCCTTCACAGGTTCCTTTTCACACAAAATCTCTCCGGTCATATCCTGAGTATCGGTCTTTACGCCCAATAAAAGTTCTGCTACATATTCTTTATCCTTATCTGTAAGCATATCACATAGCTTGGTACCGCTTCCTAAGCATACGGGCAATACTCCTGTGGCCTCCGGGTCCAAAGTTCCTGTATGTCCGATTTTTTTCTGTTTACAGATACCGCGCATTTTGGCCACCACATCATGAGAGGTAAACCCTCTCTCTTTATATATATTGATAATGCCGTTATACATCCGCATTCTCCTTTAATTGCTTTTCAATATGTAAGGATAAATTATTCACACAATCATGGAAAGTACCTCGCATGGTACAACCAGCCGCACGTACGTGGCCGCCACCGCCAAAATAAGACGCCACTTCTGCCACATTCACCTTTTCATCAGAACGCATACTGATTTTATATTCCTGGGTACCGCATTCGTACATAAAAATCGCGCAGTGAACTCCCTTTATATTACGTAAATGATTAACTATTCCATCAAAATCGTGAGTGGTCACACTATAAAAATCCATCATTTTTTGATCAACACAGCTGACAATACATTGACCGTCCATAAAACGTATGCTTTCCATCAACGCGCGTCCTAAAATCTGCGTCTGATGATAACTTCTCTGATAGAAGGTTTCCAATATCATTCTATCAAAGTCAAAGCCAAAAGAAATCAACTTTGCACCGATTTGCATAGTTTTGGGTGTGGTACTGGAATACTGAAACACACCGGTATCATGAATAATACCTACATAAATCGCCTTTGCAAGCTCCATATCCAAAATGTCTTCATTACTCTCTGCCACAATCAAATCATAAATAATTTCACTGGTGGAACCAATGGTAGGGTCCACAAAATTCACATCCCCGCAACCGGTATTACTGATATGGTGGTCTATATTAATAGTTTTCTTTGCTGCTTCAAAATACTTGGCAGTTTCACCCAGTCTTTCCAAATTACAATCCAGCATAAAGAAAACATCAAAATTTTCTTCTTTCGTAAAATCAGAAATAATATACTCAAATCCCTTCAATTCTGCAAAAATTGCAGGAGGATTTTCCAAATAAACAGTTATACTTACCTCTGTCGGCAAACATTTTTTCAAATACTGATACAGTGCCAGACAGGAGCCCACACAGTCTCCATCCGGTCTTACATGTCCGCTAATACCAATCTTTTGTGCATTTTTACATTCTTCCAAAATTCTCATGCACTACCTCACCTTTCAAAAAACATACAGAGAGCCCCGCGCTTGCGAGGCCTCTGCAAATAATCATTATTCTTCCTCTTCTTCCACACGTTCAGAAGCACAAACATCGTCAATCTTCTTTGACATATTTACACCATACTCAATGGACTGATCCATAATAAAAGTTATCGCCGGTGTGTTGCGCAAATTAATCTCTTTTGCCAATTTAGACTTAATAAAGCCTTCCGCACTCTTTAATCCCTGATAGGTGTCCTTGCGTGCTTCTTCATTGCCCAAAACACTTATCCACGCCTTACAGCTCTTTAAATCCGGTGCCACTTCCACTGCCACTACACTGGTCAAGGGACTGATACGGGGATCCTTGATTTCGCCGCGGATAATTTCAGCCAAAACTCTCTGCACCTCGCCATTAATACGGGTGTTTTTTATACTATTTTTTCTCATATATACCTCTTATAACGGCATTCTTTCTGTGCAAAATATTCCACTTAGGCACGCTCTCGCTCCGTGAGTCAACTTTCCAACACCGTGAGAATTGCTTGCAATTCTCTAAAAGTTTGCCACGCAAACTTTTTAGGCTCGAAAACACCTCGCCAAGTGCTGACGTTTTTCAAGGGCCTTACGTTGGAACCTTTCGCACCTCAGAACGCCTAAAAAAAACAATTATCTCGGAACCTCCACCATAACGTAAGCTTCTACAATATCGAATTCCTGCATCTGGTCGAAGCCATCAAATACAAGACCACATTCAAATCCGGTCTTAACTTCCTTTACATCATCCTTAAATCTCTTCAGGGATGCTAACTCACCTTCGTAAATCTGCTTGCCTTCACGAGTAATACGAATCTTACAGCCTCTCTGGAAGATACCGTCCATTACGTAAGAACCTGCAATATTACCTACCTGTGAAGCCTTAAAGATCTGGCGAACCTCTGCATGACCGATAATCTTCTCTTCATAGATAGGATCTAACATTCCCTTCATAGCCGCCTGCACATCTTCAATAGCCTGGTAAATTACGCTGTAAAGTCTAATATCCACGCCTTCGTGCTCAGCAGTTGCCTTTGCGGTAGCATCGGTACGTACATTGAAACCGATAATAATTGCATTGGATGCACCTGCCAAGGTAACGTCGGATTCATTAATGGCACCAACGCCGCCATGGATACATTTCACTACAACTTCCTCATTAGAAAGCTTCATTAAGGACTGCTTAACCGCTTCCACACTACCCTGAACGTCTGCTTTTACGATTAAGTTAAGTTCCTTCAAATTACCTTCCTTAATCTGTGAGAACAAGTCATCCAAGGACATTCTGGACTTGGTTTCTTCAAGCATCTTCTCCTTGTTCTGTGCAAGATAAGTTTCCGCATAAGTCTTCGCCTGCTTATCCGTTTCATGTGCCAGGAATACTTCACCTGCAGAAGGTACATCAGAAAGACCTAAAATCTCTACCGGTGTGGAAGGAGTCGCTTCTTTTACTCTTCTTCCCTTATCATCAATCATGGCTCTTACCTTACCATGACAAGCACCTGCAGAAATAAAGTCACCCACATGCAAGGTACCCTTCTGTACCAAAACAGTAGCCACAGGACCACGACCTCTGTCAAGCTCAGCCTCAATTACAAGACCTCTTGCCTGTCTGTCCGGATTAGCCTTTAACTCTAAAATATCAGCCGTCAAAAGAATCATATCCAAAAGTTCAGGAATACCTTCACCGGTCTTGGCTGATACCGGTGCAAAGACAGTACTTCCTCCCCAATCTTCTGCGATTAATTCATACTCTGTTAATTCCTGCTTTACTCTCTCGATATTTGCTGAAGGCTTATCAATCTTATTGACAGCAACAATAATTTCGATTCCGGCCGCTTTCGCATGGTTAATTGCTTCTACCGTCTGAGGCATTACACCATCATCTGCTGCAACTACCAAAATTGCGATATCGGTTGAATTTGCACCACGCATACGCATAGCGGTAAACGCTTCATGTCCGGGAGTATCTAAGAAGGTAATCTTCTTGCCGCCGGCATTAACGGTATAAGCACCGATATGCTGGGTAATACCACCTGCTTCTCGGTCAGTAACATTGGTCTTACGAATAGCATCCAAAAGGGAAGTTTTTCCATGGTCTACATGACCCATTACACAGATAACCGGAGGTCTTTCCTTCAAGTTTTCTTCTGCTTCATCATCCTCTTTCAAAAGTTCTTCAATAACGTCAACCTTCACTTCCTTCTCACAAAGGATGTCATATTCCATTGCGATATTTTCAGCATCTTCATAAGAAATTTCCTGGTTAACGGTAACAATTTTTCCTTCCAGGAACAGCTTCTTCACGATTACGGAAGGCTGCATCTTCATCTTTTCTGCCAGGTCCTTGATGGTAATGGTCTCCGGTACAACGATGACCTTAATAACCTCTTCTACCACTTCTTTCTTCTTTTCAGGCTTAATGAAACGTCCGGGCTTGTTCTTTAAGTTTTCTTCTTCCTCATAGAAATGATCCTTCTTGTTTCTCTTATCCTTCTCCTGACTAATACGTCTCTTTTCTTCTTCTCTATGCTTTTCGGTATCCTTTATAGGTGCTGAATCACCGCCAAGGCTCTTCTTATCACGGTTCTTATCGCCGGGACGGGAATTTCCTCTTTCGTTGCGATCCTTATCGTAAGACGCATCCTTATCAAAGCCACCGAAGTTTTTACCACCGCCGAAATTCTTGCCGCCGGTGCGGTCATTCTGTCCGTAGCTTGGACGACCCTGCATACCGCCTTCGCCCTTATTAAAGCCTGGACGAGAGCCTGCCTGGCCTCGATTATCTCTGTTATCCCTATTGCCGTACTGACCGTTTCTATCCTGACCACCTTGTCTCTGACCATTATTACGATCATATCCGCCCTGTCTCTGACCGTTTCTATCGCCCTGGGTTCTCTCACCCTGCGGTCTGTTCCCCTGGGGTCTCTGGCCCTGAGGTCTTTCGTTCTGCTGAGGTCTCTCATTCTGAGGTGCTGGTGCGGTCTGTACAGGTGTATTTACCTTTACCTCTTCTACTGCCTTGGTTTCCGTTTCCTGCACCGGTGCTGTAGTCTGGGTTTTTGCTGCCGTCTGTGGCTTATTAGGCACCATCTGCACACTGGGTGTAGGTGAAGGTGGGGTCAAAGGTTTAATGGGACGCACAGGCTGATTCTGCATCGGTCTCTGTGCATTATTATAGCCATTAT
Organism: Acetatifactor sp.; assembly: GCA_045537405.1. Classification (GTDB taxonomy): domain Bacteria; phylum Bacillota; class Clostridia; order Lachnospirales; family Lachnospiraceae; genus Acetatifactor. Next base: position 210,935 of record JAZSPK010000034.1, on the reverse strand, counting down.
TTCTGTTTTGTCCTTGCTGAGACGGTCTGTTGCCCTGATTCTGCTGAGGTCTGTTCCCCTGCGGTCTCTGTCCACCGGGCATCTTAGAATTCTGGGAATTACTTACAATAATAATCTTTTTCTTTTTCTTGGGAGCTTCCTCCTGATTATTCTGTGCAGTTTCCGCTTTTACATTCTGTGGTGCTGCCTGCTCCACAGGTTTCTTCACTTCTTCTGTAATTACCTTGTTTTCTGTCAAATGAATATCTCCTTTTCCGCCAAACGCTTTACGCACTTGTTCAATGGCACTGTCTTCAATAGAACTCTGTGCCGCTTTTGCTTCTATGCCCTTTTCCTGTAAAAAGGCAAGTACCTGTTTACTTTCTATGTTTAACTCTTTTGCCAATTCATGTACTTTCATTTTCGCCATACTCACTACCTCCTATCCTCTCTTCATTTGGGTTTTGCGATTCGACTGCTTTCCTAACCGCTGTCGCCAAACCGGCATCGCATATTGCCAGAGAAGACCTTAAGTCTTTTCCGATAGCCCGGCCTAAGTCTGTCTTTGTACTGTATTCCATAATGGGCACCTCATAAAAGCTACACTTATCATGAAATAACTTTTTCGTATTCCCGGACGCATCCTCTGCCACAATTACCAATATGGCCGAGCCGTCCTTTATCGCATTCTCTGTTTGGAACTCACCGCTTACCAGATTTCTCCCTCTGGCCGCCAGCCCCAGTAATGATAACACTTTATTCTGCTTCACCTGCATCAAACTCCTCTTCCAAGGTCTGATAAACTTCTTCCGGAATACTCATTTTAAAGGAACGCTCCAACCCTTTATTCTTACGAGCTTTCTGCAAACATTCCTTCTGCATACAAAGATATGCACCTCTTCCGTTCTTTTTTCCTGTTATATCCAGACTAATATCACCTTCTGCTGTTTTAATGACGCGCATCATTTCTTTTTTGCCCTTCATTTCACCGCATCCGATACATTGTCTCAAGGGAACCTTTTTCATGAATTTTATTCCTCGTCCCCTTCTTCATACTCTTCGTATTCTTCATACTCATCATATTCATCATCATACTCATCATCCATATAGTCTTCATAACGGAAGCCCGGGGCATCCTTTGCCTGAGTTTCTGACTTAATATCAATCTTATATCCGGTAAGTCTTGCTGCAAGTCTTGCATTCTGTCCTTCCTTACCAATAGCAAGGGACAACTGATAATCCGGAACAACTACCTTTGCGGTCTTTTCATCCGGATCTGCAAATACTGCTACAATCTTTGCAGGAGATAAAGCATTCTGAATCAAGTTACCGGGGTTCTCATCCCAGTTAACGATATCAATCTTTTCACCACGAAGTTCTTCTACAATTGCATTTACTCTGGCACCGTTCATACCCACACAAGCGCCTACTGCATCTACATTAGGATTGTTAGACCAAACCGCAATCTTGGTTCTGCTACCTGCTTCACGTGCAATACTCATGATTTCTACAGTACCATCCTTAATTTCGGTAACCTCTGCTTCAAACAATCTCTTAACCAATTCCGGATGAGTACGGCTTACATTGATACGAGGTCCCTTAGGGGTATTTTTAACTTCCAGAACATAAACCTTAATACGTTCGGTAGGCTTGAATACTTCGCCCTTAACCATTTCTGCTTCATTCAGCATTGCATCAGCCTTACCTAAGTTAATGCTGATATTCTTACCTACATATCTCTGTACTACACCGGTAACCACATCTTTTTCCTTTTCGTAGTACTGATTATAAATAACACTTCTTTCTTCTTCTCGAATTTTCTGCAAAATAACATTCTTTGCATTCTGTGCAGCGATACGGCTGAATTCCTTAGACTGAATCTTTACATTCAAAATATCGCCAACCTTTGCTCTCTTAGAAAGCTCCTTTGCATCTGCAAGAGCAATCTGTAACAAAGAATCTTCCACTTCCTCCTTGGTCTCTACTACTTCCTTCTCTGCGTAGCACAGAAAATCGCAGGTTTCACGGTTGATTTCCACCTTAATATTATCTGCCTTACCAAAATGATTCTTACATGCGGTAAGCAGGGAATTCTCAATCGCTTCAAAAAGAGTCTCTTTACTAATCTCTTTCTCTTTCTCCAGGATATTCAATGCTTCCATTAACTCTTTGTTCATTTCTTAATTTTCCTCCATTCTGCCTTTTATACTAAAAATCCAATGCTAATCTGATAATTGCAATATCACTTCTTATAAAGGTCTGTTCCTCATCACCCATGCCGATTACCACAGTTTTTTCATCAAAACGAAGAAGCACTCCTTCGAATTCTTTACAACCATCTATGGCTTTAAAAAGTTTCAGCTCTACCTCCTGACCAATACTGTTTGCAAAATGTCTATCTTTTTTCAGCGTTCTGCCCAGTCCCGGACTGCTCACCTCCAAAATATAGGAGTCATCAATAAAATCCTTTGCATCCAGCACATCCGAAAACTCTCTGCTGACATTCTCACAATCGATAATATTCACACCTTCCGGCTTGTCAATAAAAGCTCTCAGGTAAAAATCGCTGCCTTCCTTCACATATTCCACATCGTAAATACTCACACCCTGTTTCTGTGCAATGGGAAGTAACAGTTCTTCAGCCTTAGCCTCATAGGTTTCCTTTTTGGACATTCCTTTCCTTCCTTTCCGGCTTACAACAACAAGAAAGAGTGGATTGCGGTCCACTCTTATCCAGTAAGCATCTTTAATTCTATCTCAGTATATCCCTAATATGTGCCCTTGTCAACAGCAAACATACACTTTTTGCCTGTTTTTTCACTATTTTCCACATAATTAATAGCCAATTACACTGCCCAGAAGCAAAATCGCGCAGCAGCATACCGCAATCATCACCTGAAGCTTCATACTCCACTTAATCCATTTCACATAACTTACCCCTACCAGACTCAGTGCAATCAAAAGACAGGGATTAGTAAAATAGATCAAATTGGAAAAACCATCCCCATAATTAAATGCCAATACCATCAACTGTCTGCTCATACCACAACTGTCCGCAATAGATGCAAATATAGGCATCAATAGCACTGCTTCCGCACTTCCTGAAGACACAAAAAAGTTCATCAGCATGGCAAAGAGGAAAATAAACAAAATTCCCGCATGAGAAGGCAGGCTCATAATAAAAAACTTAGCGAAGTCGGAAATAGGTCCAAATATACCGGATTCATTCATGGTATACTGGATACTTCCTGCCATCATAATCAAAAGCAGGGACGGCAAAATAGTCACCATACCATATCCAAAATAAGACAGGGCTTTGCGTGGTTTAATCTTAGAACAAATACAACAGCCCACACCGGCAATCAGGAAAAAGACTGCCACTAAAACCATCAGATAATCAGAAAGTCCCGGTATAAACACGGAAATTGCAATCATAAAAAAGCAGACTCCAATAGTAGCAATGAAAAAACGCATGGAGGCTTCCATATTTCCTTTTTTAACAAATAAAACGGAGGTCGGACCGTCTGATTTTGCTGCCACTGCATTTTTCTTCTCACATTTGTGCGCATAGGGTACCAAAAACAGTAACAAACAACCATAAATCACCACAAAGGATAAAAGTCTCAAGGAAATACCACTAAAGGTCGGTAACTCCATTAAAGCCTGTGCCACACCGGTTGTAAAGGGATTGAGCACACCCGTTGCAAAGCCGCAGGCCACTGCCCCCAAGGACATTCCCAGTCCTACAAGTTCATCCCAGCCCATAGATACTGCCAGCATTACCGCCAATGGCACCAGAGGTATGCATTCTTCAAAACTTCCAATAAATGCTCCCATACTTAAGAAAAACAAGGTTACAAAAGCCAGTAAAACATATTTTTTATCACCAGCTGCATGCACAATTTTACGCAGCATATAATCCATGGTACCGCTTCTGTCCAAAGCATTAAAGGTACCACCGATTACCAATAGAAATATCATAACTGCTATCAGTGTACCCCCTTGTGCAGATCCAAGCACCAGCACCGGCGACAACGCCCATTTCCAAAAGGGAATACTTCCTCCGGGAATTACCAGTGTCAATATATATGTTAAAATCATAAGGCCAATCAGTATACCAATAGCTACAACAAAGCTTCCTGCACTGATATTCAGTCCTTTGTTTTCGTTCTTTTTCATGTCTGCTCCTTAAAACAAAGCTTAAGCCGGGACTTTCCCGGCTTACTGCTGATTCTCATTAAAATAACTTCTTAAACTTATCTGCAATACCAGATACGGAATCTAACTTAATCTTTGCTTTAATTCCATCTACCACTGCTTCCATCTTGTCATCCGGCAAATCTACTCCCAGCAATTTTTCAACGGTTTTAACCGGTTCTTTTGAAAACTGGTCTTTTAATTTGTCGTCATCCTTGATTTTGTCTACCAATTCACTAATTTTTTCTTTGATGTCCATGGTCCACACCTCTCCTTTTCTTTATGTAATATACCCTCACTTCAATCAAGCAATAGCATACCATAATAATCCAAAAACAACAAGTCATTCCACTTAAATCAGGTACAATAATTCCATGGGCAAAGCAATCATTTCTGTTGCACCATGTTTCTTCAGGTATGCACTATCTCTAAATCCCCATGTAACTGCAATAAATCTGGTATCCGCATTGCCGGCTGTAGCAATATCCACGTCCGAATCACCAATAAATACGCACTCATTCTTTTCTACGCCCATTTCCTGCATAGCAGCCAAAAGAGTATCCGGTGCCGGCTTTCGGTTGACACCTTCCTTCTCTCCGATTGCCACATCAATAAACTCGCCAAAATATTCTTTGCTGAGAGCCTTCACCATATGGTCAGGCTTATTGGACACTACACCAATCTTGAAATTTCTGCGTTTTAATTCCTTCAATAGTTGCGTAATTCCTTCATAAGGAGCGGTATTATCCTTGCAGTGATAATCATAATAAGTCTTGTAAATAGCAAGTGTAGTTTCAAAGAGAGGATTCTCTTCCCCATCCGGAATTGCCCTTGCAATCAACTGACGTGCACCATTGCCCACAAACCTACGTATTTCATCGCTGGTACGCATAGGCAATCCATGCACCTTCAAAGCTTCATTCACAGAATCCGTAATATCTGCCAGCGTATCCAGCAAAGTGCCATCCATATCAAAAATAACTGCTTTTAAAGGATTCACTTCATCTGCCAAATGATAGCACTGTTCAAAAAATTTCTCATCCATGGTATGCATGCCGCGCTTGTCATCATTCTTCACAATTAAATAATTACCGGCATTGCCTAAAATATAATTATCCTCATCTTCTAACGCAAATATCTTTACCTTTTGCTCTAAACGCTTTGCCTTCACACGCTTCTCGCCATGGAATACGCATACCTTTGCATACTCTGACAAAGGTATCAGCCTATCCTCAGACTTACTCTTTATGGTGGGCTCGTATTCTAAATTGGCCAGCTTAAACTGCCACTCATACAGGCGGTATTCCTTCATAATCTTTTCTTTACTACGTACAAAAACATCACCCTTAATACCGATGGTAAAGACCATGTTTTCTTCAATACGCACCTCTCTGTCGCCGCGCATGGTACGAATAGTGACCATAGTATCTACCGGGAAAAGATCCGTTGCCATCACATATCCCATAGGAATAGGCTTGCGGATATATTCCTTCATATTCTCTGCTTCCATATCGAAATCCTTGGCATAAATAATATGATGGCCCTGGAAATAGTCCATGGCTCTTTTTTCCAAAAATCCCTTAATGGCAGAAACGGTGGGACGCATCTTGCCATCCTCGTCCACTTCCATACGAGGTGTAAACTTCTGTTCTTTACAATATTCTTCATAAGCAGGAATCAAAAGCTCCATTTTAATGGTACCACCAGCCTTTACAAAATGGCCACCGCCACCGCCAATACCTTTACAAATCTGCGCCGCCAGTTCACTGGCATTTACTTCCTTTATGCAGCTACGCACAGAAATCTTAATACCCTTGGGCAATACGCTAAATACCAGACACACGTCAATAACGTCCACCTCCAGCACCAAATCACTGATAATACCCAAAATATTAGGATCACAAATTCCTGCCTTTACAATAGCAAAACGATACTCATCTATATAATCACTTCGAAGAAGTGCTGCACCCGCAGTTTCCAGCTCCTCAATGGAAAGGTTACAATTACGGAATTTGGTAATCATAGCCACATCAAATTTGGCACTGTCACGAAGGTCCATATCCAAAGGATGTGCAATTTCTGTCAAAGAATTAGTATCTGTAAAAAGACCATAATACATAGCCGTAGCCAATTCCTTGTCAGAATTAATGTCATAGCCGGCATCCTTTAACATCTGCCACACCAAGGTAGAACAAGCCCCCAGATTGCTTCGAACTTCGCTCAAAACCGGCAATGTACCGCTGACCTCATGATGATCAATTACTGCCACCTCGTAAGCATCAAAATGCGTAACATTTCCTTCTCCATACTGGCAATCCACTGTAATCAAAAGTTGCGGTTTTTCCAAGCTGTCAGCATAACGAATAGGAATATTCAATTCCTTTACCATAAGCACCAGATTACTCTTACGGATTTTATTACGTCCGCCGTAAATAATCTCCACTTTTCTTTCATGCTCTTTGAAAAAAGAATACAAACCATAAGCACTTGCAAGTGCATCTGCGTCCGGATTGTCATGACACTGAATCACTATATTTTCATAATCCAAAAGGTCGTAAAGCTTCATCATCTTCTCCCCTGTACTGCATTTTATTTTTTCGGTACCGCCACATACCATAACCCAAAGGGGGTTAAGTCAAAATCTTCAAAGTACTGTACATCTGCAAAATAGCAAATATACACCTTATCCGGCTGAATATTTTCAAAATCAATTCCCATGTAAAAGGTGTTCTCTCCATCCGAAAACTGTGCCGGAACGGGATAATCCGAGTACTCCACACTTGCTAAATACTGAGTAGGAGTTGTCTGGGTATACAACAATATTCTGGGCCATTGCACACCCATTTCTGCAATAATTTCATCGCCCTGCTCCATTGCGTAAAAGACTGCCTTGTCCGTATCCGTAGCATACGTAATATCCGTGATGTCCTTGTACTTAGTGTAGTAATCCACCTCAAACCATACAAAACAAGCCAGATATCCAATGACCACAACACCGGCTCCCACCTTTTGTAAGGTTTTTCCTTTACGTGCCAGCCAATCTATCACCGTAAAAATTCCGTACGCCTCACATAAAACCAAAGGAATATATAAGCAATTCACCTGATGCAGATAAACATACACCATACAGCAGACCACACCGGCACCGATTAACTGAACAAACACAAAAACTTCATAGGAAAACTCACTTTTAATAAGTTTTTGTACCATTTTAACCACCAAGGCCACAAAACCCACAACAATAAATACTCTTCCGATATCGTAAAATAATCCGTGGGGTAATAAAATATCATGACTCAAACCAATATTTTGCCTTGCCAAAAGAGTAATAACCCGACGGAAATTCGACCACATTTCCGGCAAAGTAAGGGCCAACTCGTCAGCACGATAGCCTCCCATAACCGGAATGGTCATAAAAGGAAGATTAATCTGGTTACCCGTGGAATTTACCACCAAAAACAGAAGTAAAGGCAACGCCATAATCCCTAAAACCACTGTGGAAATAATGCTCCAACGATTAATGGAAAGTTTCTTATGATACAAACCATAAATAATCTGCAACAGTAGCATCAATGGTACAATGGGCCAAATCACTGCATAACAATATAAACTCAGTCCGTACAAAACTGCACTTACCAGCAAAAACCTTCTATTTTCCAGTCCCTTTATAAAGAATACGAGACCAAAAATCAAAAATGCCGGTGCCAAATTCGCATCCAAGGCCCATCTGCACATAGTAATATGCCAAGGACAAACTGCCAACATAAACAAGGCCCATATCCCAGCCTTGCGTCCAAACATTTTCTTAAACAGAACATACACAGCCACTAAGGTAAGGGTTCCGATAATCACCTGTGGCAATCTGATAATAAATCTGTTAATTCCCGCCTTACCCACAATTGCGTACAACGGTACTAAAAGCCAGCAATACAAAGCGCTGTGCCCGTCCCCCCAGTCTGCCATATAAACCGGGAAATGATTGCCTGCCGAGTCCATACCGTCCGTCCACAAGCCGTAGGCATTCCATGCCACAAAGGCTTCATCCTGGAAGCTTCCGCCCGGTACACTTCCCAAAGCAATAAGACGTATAAGGGCCCCCATTATTACTATACACAGAGGTAAAAACTTCTCTATTCGCTTTAACCATTTTTCTCCAAGTAGATTTTTCATGCATTACTCCTGCTCTTATATTCGTTACAAGCCTTAATCACTCTGTCCACTTCCTCTTCCCTCATTTCCGGGAACAAAGGCAATGTCACACAATGCTCTGCCAAATATTCTGCGTTAGGGCAATCCCCTTTTTCATATCCTAAGTGCGCATAAGCCTTCTGCAAATGACAGGGTAATGGATAGTGCATATTGCACTCAATATTCTGCGCCTCCATATATGCCATAAACTCTTCTCGGTCCGGCACAGTGATTACAAACAAATGATACACCGGCTTTGTATTCTCCGGATGAGCCTGCATGGTAATCAAGGGATTGGTAATCTCCTTTAAATACCGTTCACCAATGGCAATTCTGTTATCGGTCCACTGGGGCAAATACTTCAAACTCACACTCAAAACTGCGCCCTGAAGACCCTCCAAACGCATATTATAACCTACTTCATCATGAAAATAGCGAATATCGGAGCCCTGATTTTTCAAGCGATTAATGTGTTTAAAATACTCTTCGTTGTCAGTGGTAACACTTCCGCCTTCGCCAAAAGCGTACAGGTTTTTGCCCGGATAAAAGCTGAAGCATCCCAGTTCTCCCAAAGAACCCACCTGCTTTCCTTCGTATAACGCATTATGTGCCTGGGCACAATCCTCCACTACAAACAAACCGTGTTTATCTGCAATTTCACGTATTTTGTTATATTCAAAGGGTTGTCCGTACAAATGTACTCCGATGATTCCCTTGGTCTTTTCCGTAATCTTTTCCTCCACAGACTTAGGGTCAATTTCCCAAGTATCTGCGGTACAATCTGCAAATACCGGTGTAGCTCCCGTATAGGATACGCCCCAGGCTGTTGCAATAAAAGTATTGGCGGGAACAATTACTTCATCCCCCGGTCCCACTCCCAAGGCCAACATTGCCAGATGCAGCGCGGAAGTACCGTTATTTACACCGCTTGCGTATTTCGTTCCTACAAAGGACGCAAACTCCTCATCAAAAGCATCCGCAAATTTACCACCTGAAAAAGCAGTCACTTCACATACCGCCTCGATAGCTTTCTTATACTCTTCTTTATGGGCTTCATAATCCCTGGTTAAATCAATTCTTTTAATTCTGTCTGCCATAGCCTGTAAATTCCTTAAATATTCTTTTTAATGTAAAACTCCACAAATAACCTGCTAATCTGCACCAGATAATTGCAAATAGTCTTAAAAATCTTCACCGTAGTATTATAATCCTCCTGCCATTCCACAGGATAGTCCAATACTTTTTTGCCACGCTTTTCTGCACGTAACAACACTTCAATCATATAAAACCAGCCATTATCGTCACTGGAGGCCGCAACCAGCTCCTCTGCTACCTCTTTACGAATAAAGGTGAAACCACAAATAGCGTCCGTACTCTTCATTCGCAAAAACAACTTTAACAATATCAAAAGTCCCTGGGAGGTTATCTTTCTATACCATTTACGACCCTTGGTATCGGATTCCTTGGCAAAACGGCTGCCATTAATATACTCCACCGATGCATCGGACTTAAATATTTCAATGGCCTCGCCCAGATGCTTAATATTTGTGGACAAATCAATGTCCATATAACCCACGATTTCACACTGATTTAACTCAACACCCCTGCGAAAAGCGGCTCCCACACCTCTTGTAGTAATACGCTCATAGGAGACCTTAGGATACTTTTCACACAACTTTGCGGCAATCTCGGGTGTTTCATCCTCCGAGCCATTGTCCACAATGGTAATACAATAATCTTCAAAGGCAATGGACTGAAGATACTCCACCGTCTTAACAATACCATTCTCTAAACGCAAACGTTCATTTAATACCGGAAAAATAATATTAATATACATGCATTTCTCCCACTATTTCGTAAGTTTCTCCACTCCCGAAATCACATATCTTTGCTTTTTAAATATCAGATTAATAATAACCGACAAATACTTTAACACCAAGGTCATCAAAGAAAACAGCCCAAAGAAACCAAAGGCCATCAAACCAATGGTAGACATCCAGCCTTCCACCGGACGCACCGTACTAAACAGAGAATACACCACATAAATGGCCATCACAATCATTACCAGCAGGAAAAACATACATAATCCCAAGGAAACCTTCTCCAGAATATTAGTAAAGATAATAAAGGAATCAAAGGCCAAATCACTTCGACTGCTCTTCTCTAGATTACTTCGCCTTTCCTTCACTTTTGTATTGCTCTGATAAGGCACACTTGCCATTTGCAGACCACAGTTTACATACATGGCCTTACGATAGGGCACATACGCATTCATTTGGTTTACTCTGTTAACAGCCCGTCTGGAAATAATGCGAAAACGTTCCTGCTGCAGCTTATTCTTGGACTTATTTGCCAGGTTATAGAAGAAATAAAACATCTTGGAGGAGAAGGAAATATTGTTTTTAGGCGTAGCTGAAACAATATCATAGCCCTCCAGAGTTTTCTGATACAGATCCATAATCAGACCTTCTTCATAATCCATGAGAATACTGTCAAATTCATATACAAAATCTCCCACAGCAAAATCCCTGCCGGCATTCATGGCCGCTTCCTGCCCCTGATAATAACTCATACTTACCAGACTGATAGGTGCAGTGGAATCCACAGAATTCACAAACTCTTGTAATTTCTCCACGCTTCTGTCATCCGACGCATCGTCCACACAAATCATCTCATACTTCTCAAAATTTGCGTCCAGAACCGAATATAACATCTTCATAAAATCTGCTAATTCTTTTTCTGCATTATGCAAATAAACTACACAAGAAACAAACTTTTTTTGCTTCATAGGGTACTCCTTTATTACATCAAAAATTCATCCAAATCATACACTGTATTGATTTTTCCTGACAATACACTGACAAAGGTAGGATCCTTTGAGGCCACCTTAATCACCGTAGGTCTGGAATCGTCTATTTCAGATGCCTTTAATATAGGTTTCATGGAAAAAAGCGACTCTTTATAAGTAAAGGCATGTTCCTCTTTTATATACTTCCTTGCCAGCGCAGACATATACTCCCATGCAGTAACCGGCTTATACTGACAAGAATTACAATTCCCTAATAAATGCGCCCTGCACTCTCCGTCTGCCTTGCCTGTACAAGCAAACCCGGGGACCTCATTATAGTCCGTTTTGTGCGGAGTAAAAGTAACGGAGGTCAGGGAATGTAAGCCCGTTTTGCCAAAAGGCATCAGGGAAAAGAAAGGTCCGTCCATAATGGTCAAACCCACGTTTTTCAGAGACTCACTCACTTCACACAAAATAATTTCACAAAGCTCATATTTCAGCGCAAACTTCTCTACTTCCACGCCTTTTACCAAATCCAACACGTGATTCACTGCCGCATAAGTAGCGTTCAAGACGAAGGGTGCCTCGTACACACCTTCCTTGCAAGTTACCACATACTTGGCATCCGCCTTTTCAATCTCTTGCAATTCCACACCATAAACCATCTTTACATTGGGATACTTTGCCAATTCCTCTACCAAATAATCTCTTAACAAAAACGCATCATAGGTATATTCCTGCGTCAAAAACACCCCATCACACATACCCGGATTGAAATACTTATCTGCCGGATATTCACTGCAGGGAATCCCCGCATCCTTACAAAACTTCCTAAATTCCGTGGCCGAAGTCCATGAAAAATTCGTGGAGGTAGCATAAATCTGCTCAAATTTATCATGAATACAAAAGCCAAAATCCGATACAAACCGCTCAAAATACCCTGCGGATTTTATAGCGGTAGAAAGGGAACGGGGATAATGATACCCCATATGCACTCTGGCCTGATTAATATAGGTGGCGCGCTTAAAAGGCTCCTTCTCCTGCTCCAGCACAATCACCTGCTGACCACGCTTGGCACAAAACCATGCCGCATACAAACCATAAAGCCCCGCACCGATAATCACTTTATCTGCTCTTTCTCTGTTCATTATACTCTCCCGAATTTATTTTCCTTTAGAATATAACTTTTCCCTACAACTCATACGGTGTTATCTGATAAACATAATAATTCAACCAGTTACTGTACAAGTTATTGCTGTGGGAACGCCACTGTAGTAATGGCTTGTTCTTGGGATTGTCGTCCGGATAATAATTATAGGGTACCTGTATAGGCAGTCCCTTGTTCAAATCGCGGAAATACTCATTCTGCAAGGTATAACGGTCGTACTCCGGATGACCGTTTACGAAGATTTTCTTGCCGCCTTCTGCCATAGCTAAGAACACACCAGCTGCCTCACTCTCGGCTAACACTGTAAGCTCCTTGCAAGCATGAATGGCCTCTCGGGGCGACTCCGTATGGCGGCTGTGAGGTGCTAAGAACACGTCATCAAAGCCTCTAACCAAAGGTATCTTCCTGTTCATCACCTTGTGCTCATAAATACCAAACAATTTCTGAGGAAGCTTTACTTTGTCAATGCCGTAGTAATGATACAAACCGGCCTGCGCTCCCCAGCAAATATGTAAAGTGGAGGTTACGTGGGTTTCCGCCCAATCCATAATCTCACACATTTCTTCCCAATAATCCACCTCTTCAAAGGTAATATCTTCCACCGGTGCACCGGTAATAATCATACCATCAAACTTACGGTTACGCACATCATCGATGGTGTTATAAAACTTATTTAAATGATCCGCCGGTGTATTTTTGGAAATATGATTCTTCACATTCAAAAAGGTCACATCCACCTGCAAGGGGGAATTGGACAGCGCACGCAAAAGCTGCAACTCTGTATCCTGCTTCACAGGCATAATATTTAAAATAGCAATCTGCAAAGGGCGGATATCCTGATGCATGGCACGATTTTCATCCATGACAAATATATTTTCGTTCTCCAAAATCTCCTTCGCAGGCAAATCACTTTGAATCTTAATAGGCATGTTAATGGTCTCCTTAATACTATATTCGGCTGTTTGCCGGGGCTACTCGCCCAAATATTCTTTCATAAAATCCTCTTCCGTAATGATAGGAATATTCAGCTCCTTGGCCTTCTTATTCTTGCCGGAAGTGGACGTAATATCATTGTTAATCAGGCACTCGGTCTTACCGGTTACACTACCGGTCACCTTGCCGCCCTTAGCTTCAATCACCGCTTTAAGCTCATCACGGTTGGCATAATGATTCAAGCTTCCGGTAATACAAAAGCTCTTTCCCGCAAGGGACTGCTCTTCACTGCTTACCGCCACAGCCTGCAGTCGAAGTTCCTTCATCAAATTCTCAATACAGGCAATATTCTTAGGGCTACGCATATGCTCCACAAAAGCATTTGCAATCACTTCTCCGATGCCCTCCACCGCACTTAAAGACTCTACCGTGGCATGCATAAGTGCCTCCATGGAATAATCAAACTCCCTGCAAAGCACCTTGGCTGTAGCCACACCGATACCTGCAATTCCCAGCGCATACAATACTCTGGGCAAAGTGGTTTCTCTGGAAGCTTCAATACTTTCCATCAGATTCGCAAAGGATTTCTCTCCAAAGCCTTCCATCTGTACGATTTCCTCGCGGTACTTATCCAAATGATACAAATCCGCAAACTCATGCAAAAAACCGCAACCGATAAACTTTTCCAAGGTAGCCTCGGACAAACCTTCTATATTCATGGCATCTCTGTTTACAAACTGGGTAAATGCCTTAATATTCTTGGCCTCACAGGCCTCGTTGGTACAGTACAAGAACTGCGACTCGTTTGCGCCCTTGACTTCCGTCCTGCCACCACAAACCGGACAAATCTTCGGTATTTCCAGATTATTGCTACCCGTAAGATTTTCGGCAATCTGAGGGATAATCATATTGGCCTTATAAACTGTGATGCGATCGCCGATGCCCAATTTCAAAGCCCGCACCATACTGATATTGTGCACGGAAGCACGACTGACCGTTGTGCCTTCCAGCTCCACAGGCTCAAAAATTGCCACCGGGTTAATCAGACCCGTACGGCTGGCACTCCACTCCATCTCCTTAAGAGTGGTTTCCCTAATTTCGTCCTGCCATTTAAAAGCAATGGAATGTCTGGGAAACTTGGCAGTTCTTCCCAATGCCTCTCCGTAAGCGATATCTTCAAAAGTTAAAACCAATCCATCGGAAGGAATATCATAGGTTTCAATACGTTTTGCGAAGTCTTCAATTGCGTCCAAAATATTCTCCGGATTTACCTTCAAATAATCCACCACCGCAAAGCCCTGCTCCTTCATAAATTGACACTGTGCTTCTCTGCTATTATGAAAATCTATTCCTTCAATCTTTACCAATGTACATGCATAAAGTCTTACCCTTCTTTGCGCTGTAATCTCGCTATTTAACTGCCTAACAGAACCGCTACATAAATTACGCGGGTTCTTGTATTTTGCGTCTAAATCGTCAATTTGGGCGTTAATCTGCTCAAAATCACTGTAACTGATTACCGCCTCTCCCCTTATAATCAAATCTCCTTCATACGGAATCTGATATGGTAAATTAATAAAAGTTTTTGCATTATTAGTAACAACCTCACCTATCTCTCCATCGCCACGAGTCACTGCTTTTTCTAATTGACCGTTACGATAGGTCAGTACAATTGTAAGCCCATCCAGTTTCCAACTTAGCAAACCTTCCTTACCCTGCAACCAATCACGCAATTCCTCTCTGCTTTTCGTTTTGTTTAACGATAGCATCGGCACTTCGTGTGCAGACTCTTCAAGCGACTTAACCGCCTCATACCCCACATTTACGGTAGGGCTATTAGCCAACACAGTACCGGTCTCTTCCTCCAAAGCCACTAGTTCATCATACAACTTATCGTATTCGAAGTTGCTCATAATTTCTTCATCCTGCGCGTAATACGCCTTGGACGCTTTATTCAATAAATTCACCAAATATTTGATTCGTTCTAATTTTTTCTCTGCCATACTCGCACTTCCTTCATCCGGTCTTTCTTGCGCTACCGATCGGTACCGTTTGCTCAGCCAACTATTTTCCGGCCGCCTACTTGTTCGACCGCCTACATCCCTGCCAGCCGGTACAACTGCTCCAGTTCCTCGCCGGTCACTTCCCGATACTGCCCGGGCGCCAGCTTATTTAACTTTATATTCATCACCCGCACACGCTTTAAAGATACCACCTGATATCCAAGTTCCTTGCACATGCGGCGGATTTGTCTGTTTAAGCCTTGGGTCAAAATGATTTTAAAGGTAAATTTCCCCACTGCCTCCACCTGACAGGCACGGGTACGCACCTTTAATTCTGAAAGATACACACCTGCCGCCATCTTCTGTCGGAAGTCCTCAGTGATTTCCTTATTCACTTTCACAACATATTCTTTTTCGTGCTGATGCACTCCACGCATAACCGCCTCAATCAAGTCTCCGTCGTTGGTCAAAAGCAGCAACCCTTCCGAATCCTTATCCAAACGTCCCGCGTAAGTCACCCGCACCGGATATTTCACATAATCATTTACAATTTTGTCTGCGTACTTATCCTTTTCCGTACAAGTCACGCCGATAGGCTTATAAAAAGCCAGCACAGCCTTCTTTTCCTTGCCCAAAACCTTCTTTCCAACGCGAACCTCGTCAGCCGCTGTCACCTTGCAACCGGTAGTGGCAACCACACCGTTCACCAGCACCTTCCCCGACTCTATGAGCTTGTCCGCTTCTCTTCGAGAGCATACGCCGCACTCAGCCAGATATTTATTTAATCTTGTTCCTTCCACGGCTCTATCTCCTCTCGATTCTTCCGGCTTATCTCCCGGCTTACTCCTGCCAAGGTTCCATCTCTGCTATGGTTCGTATCGGCGGCACATCCTCTTTCTCCACAAGCCCCTGCTTAGCAAGCTTGTCCGCCATTTCGTTGTAATACACATTACTGTGGGCCACCACCTTGGTAAAGCTCATCTGAATCTGCGCCTGCCAACTTCTCATGGACATGGAATACTTCTGCGTAAGCTCCGTCTTAGACTTCCAGGCACCGGTCACCCACTTCTCCACGCCTTCATAATCATAGCGAATTTCCACCTTCTTAAAGCCGTTCTTGATAGCAAAACGCACCGCAAACATAGCCCCCAGCATCTCACCGGTCACATTGCGAAGCTTAGCCGATTCCGGATTGTTCCCACTGCCATTCTCTACATAAATCGTCCCATCCGGCATAAGAAAAACGCATCCAAAAGCATATTTTCCCAAGGAATGCTCGTAGCTTCCGTCCACGTATGTGATTAAGGTGTCGGACGCAATTGGTTCGCTGTGACGGGCCGGTACTGTTTGTGCGTCGCTCTCAATCCCCGGGTTCCCGGGCTCTGCACCAGCCACCTCCGCCGTCTCTGCTACGCTCCCTGTCTTTTCCTGCTTGAGCATCACAGTGCCCGCCTGCTCCAGATAACCTTCCGCTTCTTCTCGATTAGGAAAGCCTTTGTACTCCGTACCGGAAAAGCCTTCCACCGCGGCCTTACATTCCTCCCAGGACTCGAAAATCCCCACCTTATGCCCTTTTCGAACTGCATAAAACTTCTTCGCCGCCATGCTTTCCATCCTCAATTCCTAAAAATGCGCATACTTCTACTATTGAACATATACTTCCAAATATCATACCATAAAAGATGTGTTATATGCAACTTACAACACGTAAAATTTTAATATAGAATTCCTCTGCATTGATTGATTTCTGCCAGAAACGGCAAGAATTAACTATTTGCTACAGACACTTATCTCTAAGTGTTAATGATGTTTTAGATACTATCTACAAATTCTTCTACAGAGACACATTTAGCCGCATTATTTAACCATGCGTTCAAAACTTTTTCATTACTCTGCGCTAAAATCTGTACTTTGAGTTCATCAGACACTACACCCTTTAATTCCAGAAGCATAATAACCGACTCTGCTTTTCCTTCCGCTTTTCCTTCCGCTTTTCCTTCTGCTTTTCCTTCTGCATATTCAGCCGCCAGCATTTCACGTAAAATCATATAGCGTCCTCCTAACTCTCGATTTGCCTTTACATCTGCAATACATTTCTGTAATTTGTATACATAAGAATTTTCAGAAACCGGCAAATCTATTTTCCCACCGGAACTAACAAATTCCAAGAATTGAACTACCTGATTGGGTACCTCATCTCGATTCTCCCCTTTAGTGCTTAAAAAAATACTAACACTACCATCCCGCAGCTTTAATGTATTATCTTCTAAGCAACAGTTTTCAAAAGTATAACGATATTTTTTCTTTCCAAACGGGTCGAAATCGCACACAAAAATCACATATGTATCCGGTAACTCCTCATAGGATTTTCCACTATCCAACAAATCCATATCTATTTGACTATGATAATAACGGTTGCGTTTTGACAATGCATGGTCCTTCTTTACCTGCATCTCCACATTATAATGTGTATTGTGCTCATCATTCGCCATAACATCCAAGCGAATTCCCTTATACTCCGGGTGGTAAACCATACTCTTCTCTTTGCATACCGTCACGCTTTCAATTGGAAATCCCAAAATCATCTCCAGAAATTCACGACAAATCTCTTCATTACACATAACCGCCCCGAACATAAAATTATCTTTTATGGTCAGTTCATTTAAAGTTTTTAACTTACTCATATTTTTCCTCCACACATGAGCAGAGGAATTCTATAAATATAATCTATCACACTTATAAATCTTTTGCAATATTTTTCTACACAAAATAATACCGCTTTTCCCTCCCCCCATTTACAAACCACATCAAGTATGATACATTAAAACATGGTAAAAATATAATAACACCTTGAACCAAAGGAGATTTAAAGTGACACAAACAACTTATCGGTCGGAGCCTGGTGCCCCCTCTCGTATGCAGCAAGAGAGCACACCTCGTACCCAAGCCGCACCCAAACGTTATGCACATGCCTACATCAGGCATTTTATTATATTTGCAGTCTTTGCGCCCTTTTATTTCAGCTACTACAACCACGGATACTATCAGGACCTGTTTCCTGCGGGCATTCTGGCACTGCTGTTAGTTATCAACCTTTTTCACAAATGGCGCTTTGACTTCAAGACCAACCGCATATTTGCCTATACCTTAGGCGGCACACTGCTACTCTACAATGTGACCTGCTTTGTGGCTCGCCGCAAATACGCCGACCTCCAAAATTATTGGAAAACAGATCAGTTCAACATAACCGTTGCATTTCTGTTCCTGCTGGTACTTCTTTTAGTCAGGGAACAGACAAATATTGTATCCCGCAAAGTATTGCAGCTGTTTAAATATTCCATTATTATCAACAATATTTTCGCACTGATTACCTACTTATGCGGTTACAGACGCTTCTATATGTACAACCTGCTGTTTGTCAAAAACGAAATGGACCCGGCTTCCAAAGCATTTCAGTGGTATTACCAGTGCGCCAACGAATACGCACTCCTACTACTTCTGTACATGGCTTTTTTCATAGTTTACCGGAAGCTGTTTCGTAATATTTGGACCTACGCTCTCAGTCAGGGACTGTTACTTTTGCTTTTATTCCTAAGTAATGCCCCCGGTGCGTTACTTGCCGCCGGTCTCCTGTGGACCTTCGTACTATTGCATTATGTGGTGGAACGCTTCCCCGTAATAAAGGAAAATCTCCTCTATATCCTGCCCTTATTGGTAGCAGCTTTGGGATTTGTCTTCTTTATTGCATTTACCAAAAACGAAATCTTCAACGAAAGATTTCTTATGTGGAAAGGAAGTTTTGAAATCATCCGCGACACCCCTCAGGGCTGGGGCAATACCTTCGGTGTGGCACCCTATGAAACCAATTACCTGCCGGCCGGCATGTTCCATGCACACAATACCTTTCTGGTGCATATGCAGCGCCACTCCACTCCGGTAGGCATATTGTTTTTGCTGTTGTTTGTAGTACTCATTACCTTCAGCACCATCCGTAAGCCCACGTTTCAAACCGCTGGCATCTGGCTGGCAGCGCTACTCATGCTTTGCATGGACTTCACCCTGCAAACCACCAATCTGCCGCTGGTTTTATTTTTAATTTATTGCATATTTTTCAGACCGAAAGCCAAGAAACCGGTTGTCAACAATTGACAACCGGTTTTTCTTATTTTCGCCTAATATAATCTTCACCCTACCCACGCACATCCAAAAACGTGGCCTGGCCGTAAATACTTAATTCCACAGAATCCGCAGGCACGAATACGCAATCGCCCTTACGGAACTTCAAAACATCCCCTCCATAAGCGATATTACCGCATCCGCTCACGCACAAAAGCACCCGGAAACTAATAGCATCCGCCCGATAATGCACCTCTTGCCCGCGTTCCGTATTGATTAGCATACGATACACTTCAAAATACTTACAACGACAAAGCAACTCGCTGGCCATGCCCTGGCGATACTTTAACACACGCAGGGGCTGCTTCGGTTCTGCGGAACTTTTCAGATTCGCCACAGCAATTCCCTTCTCCACATGTAGCTCGCGCTTCTGTCCGTTACCGTCCACACGGTCGTAATCATACAAACGATAGGTCAGATTACTGTTTTCCTGGATTTCCGCCACCAAAACACCGGCTCCCAGAGCATGTACGATTCCGGCCTCCACGAAGAACACATCATCTTTACGCACCTTCACTCTCTGCAGATACTTAGAAATCGTTCCATCCGCAATGCTCTCACGCAGCATATCTTCTGTCATCTCGTGGCGCAGTCCGTAAACCAACTCCGCCCCCGGCGCAGCCTCCAACACGTACCACATCTCTGTCTTGCCTAAGCTTCCGCCCTCATGTGCCGCCGCATACGCATCCGTGGGATGTACCTGCACCGACAAATCCTGCTTGGCATCAATGAACTTAATCAATATGGGCAGCTCTCCCTTAGTAATGGGGTGGGTCCCTAAATATTCCGGATGTGCCTGCAACACTTCCGGCAGACTCATACCGTCATACTCTCCCCCCACCACATACGAGGGGCCATCCGGGTGCGTACTGCACTCCCAGGTCTCCGCCAGCGGACTCATATCTATATTCTTTTCAAACTCATCCTTCAATCTCCTGCCGCCCCACAGGTAATCCTTACCGGAAGGACGCAGCAAAAAAGGCTTATTCACACACGTCGTCATTAATACTCCAATTCAAACTTCTGCTTATCCTGCACCGAAATATCCTTACCCAGCTGCACTTCGATCAGCTTCAACTCCGTATCCGCCATAATCGTATGACGACAACCCGCGCTCATGGTAAGCACATCTCCGGCCTGTACGTTCTGCACCATACCATCCACCACCGTCTTGCCGGTACCGGAAATCACTACCCATACCTCATCACGATTCTTGTGACTGTGATAATTCATGCTATGTCCTGCATTCAAGGTCACCTTAATGGTCATACTCTCCGCTTCCACATCCATCACCTTAAAGCTTCCCCAGGACTTCTCCGCAAACATAATCTGCTGCTCAAACTTGTCCACAAAAGGCTTAATATAAGAGCTCTGCTCCTTATCTGCCACCAGGATACCCTCCGGGCTTGCCGAAATCACCACATCCCGAAGTCCCATAGCCAGAACCGGCACATCCATCTCGTTAATAATATGCACGCCGACACAGGTATCATTCAAAATACCGTTACCGACCACCGACTCTTCCATAGCCTCCGTCAAAGTATTCCAGGTGCCTAAGTCCTTCCACTGCCCCTTGAAACGCATCACCTGAATGGCCTCTTCCTTCTCTACCACTGCGTAATCAAAGGAAATCTTGGTCAAAGTATCATACTTACGGAACAAATCATAATAATCCGCAAAATCAATTAATTCATGAGCCTTATCCAGTACATACTTCAGCTTGTAAGCAAAGACTCCGCCATTCCACAAAGCTCCCTGCTTAATATACTCCTGCGCCACTGCAGCTGTAGGCTTCTCCTTAAAGGTATCCACCATGGCAACCGCATCACTGCTTGCCGGAATAATATAACCGTACTTCTCACTGGGATAAGTGGGCTCAATACCCATTAACACCAGGTTCGCCTCACCCTTATCCGCCTGTTCAACCAAAGCCTTCACAGCCTCAAAATAATCATCCTCCACATAAGGATCCACCGGACACACCGCCACAGACTCATTCACGTCCACGCCCATCACATCCACCAGATACGCCGTAGCCAACGCAATGGCAGGAAAGGTATCTCTACGGCAAGGCTCTATGGAAATCCCCACTTCCTCGCCTAACTGGTTATGAATGGAAGACACCTGCGTCTTGGACGTAGCAATGGTCACCTTCGCCTCTGCATCCGCCTTCTTAATCTGGCGATACACACGCTGCACCATGGATTCATAGGTGCCGTCCTCCGTCTTAAAAATCTTAATAAACTGCTTAGACCGTATATCATTTGAAAGGGGCCAAAGGCGTTTGCCCGAGCCGCCGGATAATAAAACTATATTCATAAAAGCTTCTCCTTCGCTTAGAATCACGTTAATAGTAGTATATCTTACATTTATTTATTTTGCAATAAGGCCTCCGCTTCCTGCCGTTTCATTCCATACTGCTCAACCAGTCTATCGACAATTTCCTCTTTGGAAACCTTAAATTCCAGACAAACCTTAATATACTCTAATATCATACGTTCCTCTGCTTGCTCTGCACGTTCCTCCGCCCGTTCTGCACGTTCTTCTGCCTGCTCCGCTCGCGCCCTCTGTGCTGCAGTATTTCGTCGTTCAGCTTGTATATCCATATGCTCCATATTCTCAAACAACTCACCCATCTTCTTTTCCTTCACCTTTTCTACAAGCTCTTCGGCCTCATCTAAGGGTACATTCTCCTTTAGCAAAAGCACAAACAATACATCTGCAATAATCGTCAGTACATGCGGTGGGGTATCCTTTAAAATACTTTCCAGCTTATGTGCCGGAATTTTACGCAAGGCCTCTATATCCTCCTTATTCTGCACCTTGTTTATCAACATAAGCAAGGACATTTCATCGCCTCTCGCCAACAACTCTTCATTGGAAAACTCACGTATAGGCACCAAATAGTATCGAAAATCAGGGACATACTCTCCAAACAATTCTCCGAATAAAATCCTATCCCTAAAATGAAGTGGTGCTGTCCATCCCTTTTCGCTCCCTTCATAATACACAATAGGCAGAATCATCGGATACTTAAAATCCTTCGTTTTGCTGATTCCCTTCCTTTTTTTCTCCTCCGCTTTTGCAAAATCCTCCCATATGTACACCATGTACCGAAATATCTGCATACCTATATTGTACTCCGGTTTCGTCTTGTGTTCAATCAGAGATATCAGGAAAAAAGGACTTTGACCCTTAACCTTGATTTTCTTCACCCTATCTGCATTTCGCTCTTCTGCTATCAACGGAACATATTGCGACGATACATCCTCAATATCCTCCGGACGAACGTCCTTCATATACGGCAAATCCACATAATCTCTGCAGAACTGAGCGCATAACGTGGCATCCTCAAAAATCTTCTTCCCACTACTATCCCGTGGCTGTGAATTTGTAATAAAGTTTCTCCGTTTCTTCTCTTCTTCTCTTGCTACCATACATTTACCTTTCTGCCGCTCGATTCAGCGGACCATTATACGCCTTCTCCTTCGTGTATAATCAATCCCGTAAATGTTGTAACCGCCCACGCCTTATTACTATAAATTTAAAATAACGTCAATTCGTCATTTTGTCAATAGTATATTTTTTCACCTTTTGTTATTATTTCCTATAAGCTATTAAACACAAAAGATTACCATTTGTATAATGACAAATTCGCACTAGGTGTGGTAAACTTAAACCGTACCGATTTAGCAACTGACGAAGACAAGGCCTATGGTATTGATAATTGGGTCAAAATCTTCAAGGCAAAAACTTGGGAGGAACTGCGTATGCTTTCTGAAAACAATGAATATGTAGAAGAAATGGTTCGTTCTCTATTCAAATTCAACTCAGACGAACAAATCCGCGAACAATGTGAAGATATCGAAATTGAACTTGCCGCCCGCAAGGCAAGATATCGGGAACAAGAGGAATCTATAGCAAAGTTACAAGCAGAACTAGCTGAAGCTATCGCTGAGAGGAATGCAGTTCTCGCCGAAAAGGATTCCGAAAACGCCCGCCTCAAGGCACTCCTAAAAGAACATAATATCCAAGCCTAGCAAATGGATTCCCCCACGCTACCCTACTCCTGTACGGCAGCGTATTTTATTTCACCCAATCTTAAGTTTCTTCCCCTAGTATTCTTCCCGCAAATGTGGTACACTATATCAGATATTCAAACAACTACAGCAGCAAGGAGAAACATCAATGCTTGAAAAATATATTCCCAAAAGATTTGCAACAGCTATGATAAAGCACGTCATCGCGGTGACCCTGTTCTTCCCCTACTTCTATGCGAAGAACGACAATCCCGCCTACGCCGACTTCGTGCTGGCCAACTTCTTCGCCATCCTGGCCATGGTGTTCATCTGCACCTCCTGGAAGCTGGAATTCAAACGCAACGCCATCTTCGTCACCGGCTTAAGCATCCTGCTGGTGGCTTATAATGTGTGCGCTACCTATATGAATGTGAAATACCACCACTGGTACGGGGAACAGATTAACACCACCATCGCGTTCCTCTTCTTCATCGTACTACTGCTGGTTAAGGATATCCACGCCCTCATCGACAGCTCCACTATAAAAGCGACCATCCATATGATAGTCGCTTCTAATGTGCTTGCTATTTTGTTCCGGGTGTTTACCGGATATAATCAGTTAAGATTTATGAATGATTGGGTGTATTTGACCACGTATAATAATGAATATCTTCAAGAACAATTTGCTTGGTTATACGGACATAAAAGCGAGTATGGTTTAATGCTGGTTCTCTGCGTTGCTTTCTGTGTGGTATATAGAAAGCATTTTCAAAACCTCTTCACCTATATACTCAGCTTAGGTGTACTTTTTGTGGCTTTGTATTTATCTGATAGTTATACTGCATTAATCTCTGCTCTACTTATCTTTGTAGGACAGTTCTTGGATTATCTTATGACAGTAAAATGGTGGAAGAAGCTATTAACACTTTTATTAATTTCCCCTCTGTTACTCTATATTATACAAAAATATCTAGAACGGACAGGAAATAATCGCGACATTTTATCCTTAGGGAAGCGAATCTATATATGGCAAACCTTCATCGTTCAAATTCGCAAAAATCCTAATGGTGTAATTGGCGAATTCGGTATAGCGCAATATCCCGTTGAAAAATGGCTTAATTGGCGCGGGCTCCCACACTACACAAATAATTGTCATAACGTATTTTTAAATCATGCCTTTCGTTTTTCTATACCTATAGGTTGCCTCTTTATTGCATTATTTATCTTTCTTATTCTTTTTTCAATAATAAGGAAACCTGCATTTACAACTTTTTTTATTTTGTCCGCACTTCTCATACCTATGATGATGGATTCCTCATTAGCGTCCATTGAATTGTGTTTTTTCCTGCTCGGAATATCCATTATGTTTTTCATCGAAACTACATCTTCAACCAGACGCACTTGAGTCATCAACTACTCGAACCTTACAACATTACCACATCCATGAGATATTTTTATATCGATTGCTTGATGAATATTCTCATATAGCGGAGCACCCAGTTCGATTTGGCGGCTCCGCAGCACAAAAAATTCAACTCTGCTCCTTCCATAAACATAACCTCTAAACAGACGCTTGTCATTTTATCATATTTCTAATTTTCCTGACTACACGCACATGCAAAGATACCGTCCCAAATTTTTTCGCAATATACTTAAATCCTCTTTTTTCGTATTTTCTCCAAAATAAATCTCTTTTTTTTGACTTGGCAGCCGGAAACTGTAGTTGAGGCTGGAGACAATTACTTATTTCACTTTTTATACAGGTAATACTGCCCTGAATTTGTTCAAAACAATTAGCTCCTTTCTCCGTATTTAATAAAACTACACTTACTCCAAGCTCATTCATAAAATCCGGATGACTATTATTTATTCCCCAATAATCTCCAATTGTAATATCTCCTTGACGTTTAATTTGAGTATAAGGACATTTGTGACAAGAAGGTCTTTGCATTACGTGTGAATAATATAATTTCTTATAGACATTAACATCTCTGTTATCTCGTAAAATTTCTCCTGACATCAAAATAACTTTCCATTTTTGTCTTGACCACCCCTGTTCCTTATCTCTAAAACAAATATTTTTAACTTTAGAATCATTTTTATGCTCTAAAAAGGAAATATAATCTCTGAAAACTCTTGTACTTCCTACACCATGGCATATAATATCACATAATAAAAGATTGTTATATTCAATTCCCAAATAAGCTTTTAACCCTGCTATTTGACATGGCGTTCCAGAAAACAACGTTAGTTTGTTATCTTTTAAGTCTTGTTCTACTTTTAAAAATATATCTCCCAAATTACTTTGTACATATTTTGAACCAAGCATTGCATCACGTTCTTCTGTTGTAGTTGCTCTGACATGTTCAACACATAGTTTTTCTCCAAACACTACACCATATACTACACCACCTTGTTTCAAAATGTAATCACTTATAGCTGTAAATACACCACCCGAAGCACTATTTTTTCGAACCTCATCTGAAATATTCTTAACAGCATAAACTTTTGGTTGTGAATCTTCTGCCTTTTCCTTAACGAATGGACAAACCTGTTTACACTTTCCACAGTTAACACATAACTCCTGATTAATATATGGATATATGAACCCTTCGCTATCTTCCTGCATTTCTATTGCATTAAATCTACAACTGTGACTACAAGCTCCACAACCCGAACATAATTCCTTATTTACATAAACCGTATTCATTCATTTTCCTCTATATAGTTATTTCAAACAATGCCAAAAACTTATTCACTACCAATCGAACAATAGCTGCTCCAATAAGAATAATAATAATACTACAAATAACATCCATTATATACTTTTTCCATGATACACCCATCGCTTTGAATAAGCTACAAAAATAAACCACCTGCACTATAATAAAAATAATAGACATTAATAAAAGCCCTATATACACATCATCAAAGATGAGTGCACCTCCACCCAATCCAATAATGTATCCTATCGATTGTGCAATGCATGAAACCATAGCATATTTCTGTTTATTTATTGTAATAGTAATTCCCTGTGATGACATCATTAAAAATGTAAAAAAGTTCTTAAACGCTACTATTTGTAACATAGTTCCTGCAATTTCATATTCATATCCGTACAGAATGAAAATAAAAACATCTCCAATTGCCACTAAGAAAATCATCGGAACAATAGCAAGCTTCATTGCTTTTACAATATTTCGATATGCAAACTGACCTATCTCTTCGCCTTTTCTTTTCATATCGGATATTGTCTGAAAAAAAACTCGTCCTAATGCTTTTGCTAAAAGAGTTATAGGCATATTCAATACTTTTACCGACACCGAATAATACCCCAACATTTTTGTACCAAAGAAAGTCTCCATTAAGAACACCGGAAGTTGATTTTTCAACTGGCTAATAATATTAGTTGGTAACTGATATTTAATAAACTCTTTTCTATTATCAAAAACTTTTCTATAATCTGACAGTTTAAATGAAAAAGTCCTCTTAGGAAGAAACCGCTTCATATGAAATAAGGTAATAATTTGACCTAATATAGTTGCAAAATAATAACCATAACGTAAAAATCCCAATAATCCCAACCCAATTGCTACGAAACCTATTATCGAATTATTAATTACGGGATTTTTCATTAATATGCTATATTTCCCTTGTTTATTAAGCCACGTATAACATATTTGAGTTTGTTGGTGCGTAAAAACAAGTATTGTAATTAATAAACCTATGAATAAATAACTCACCCCTGTATCCTTTGGAAGTACAGAATAATATATTATTGTTACTAATCCTGCAATAATACCGACACCCATTACAATTGTTGATAACACTGTATATAATCTAAGCGAAGAATCTTCATCCTCTTCTATCATTATAGCATTAGTTAACCCTAAATCCGAAAAAGAATTAATGATAGTAGCAATCGAATTAAACAAAGTCCACTGGCCACACACTTCTGCACCATATATCCTCGCAATAATCGGAAGCGTGAAAAACGAAATCATTTGACCAGCAATAGTTCCAGATGATATTTTTGCCACATTTTTCATTCCACTAGATAATGAAAATTTTTTCATTAATTATCTCCTACCTATCTGCCCATTTTTTTGTTTTTATTTTAATGTAGCGCTTTATACGTCTCTTAACTGACACCTTTTTCTCAACATGTTTTTTATAAGCAGGATAAAATCCCCAAACATTATAATCACTAAAAAACTTTTCCCTAACTTCGCTTCTAGGTGGCGGGCTTTTCAAATTTGGACGTATTGCCGTTTCTAATGCCATATCTTCTTTAAAGATTTTACCAGTAATCTCTTCAAACAATACATTTCCTTTTTCAGTATTTAATAAAACTTTAGATAAACCTTTTTTTCTATCTAAATCAGGTCGAAATTTTTCAATACCCCAAAAATCTCCAAGAGTAATATCTGATACCCTTTGTATATTAGTATATTTACACGAATGACATGCTTCATTCGTAGCTACATGCGAAATAAAAGTTTGATACCATTCATCTTCATCTGAATATTTAATTAGATTTTTCCTATTCTCAAATTCTATCTCTGTAATAGAAGCTCCCCATCTATCTAGCTTGCTTCGAAAATTAATATGTTTTATCCTTCCTTTCGTTATATTTTCCTTCCAAGTAATATAATCTTTAAATATCCCCGGTGACGCTGCACCATAACATATAATATCCACGGTATAAAGGTTGGAATAATCTTTTCCCAAAAAATGATATAATCCTCCAATTTGACAAGGAGTACCGGTAAACAAAACCTTTCTCCCTTCTTTTAAACAAGTTTCTGCTTGGCGATATGTTTCTCCGATTCTACTCTGAACGTATTTAGAACCTTGTAAACGCCAAATTTCCTGTACACAATCTATCATGCAGTGAACAACTTCCATACTTTCATTATATACAGCACCAAAGACAACTCCCTGTTGTTCCAATATATGTTTTGTTAAAACAAAAGCAATCCCTCCGGACGAACTTTTTCTAATTTCCTCTTCATCCGTATTTGCTGCAACAATCACATTCGGCTCTTCTTTAGTTGTTATGATATTTGCCGCTGAAAGCAATTGACACTTTTGAATACATTTCCCACATTGCACACACTTTTCTTCATCAATCACCGGTTGATAAAATCCATATTTATTTACACTCATGAAAATCGCATTCCGAGGACATATTTGTTCGCACGCACCACATCCACAACAAAGCTTTTCTATGCTATATTCTTTATCGCTAGTCCCATAACTATTCAGGTTGTTCATAATTCCTCCACCTAAAATCAATAAATTCTATTCCAATAGTTCGGTCGCTTTCCATGCTTCTTCTTTGTATTTCGGAATTCTCTGCTCTAGACTTTCCCTAATCTTTATTTCATTTTCCAGCAACCATTGAAATCCATTTTTTAATTCTTCTCCGTTCTCTATATTATGAGAAGATATTACATATTTTTCATCTGTTCCAAATAAATCCCGGGCAATTCCTACTGATTTCACTGAATATCCCAAAACTAAAGTGGGAACATAACTTGAATATGCTGCAATTGTTGAGTGGGTTCTAGCCCCCACAAAAAGTCTACATTTTGAAATAAGATACTTTAATCTTGGAGCACTCAATGTCTCATCATCAACTAAAATTACTCTTCCAGAATTCAAATATTTGTCATATAATAATTTTAGCACGTCTAAATCTTTTCCTTGCATTACATGTGGTATTAATACAATGTTAAAAGTCGTTTCTTCTAATATGAATTCTATTAATTTATAATATGATTCTAGAATCATATATCGATTACTTCCGTACACATTATTCATAATTAAGTTGCTCAAATTAACACCTATCATATTTTCCTCTATCCAACCTTTAGGCAATGATATTTTCTCTGCCTCCATCAAAAAAGCAGGGTCTGGATAATAACAAAGTTTATCTTTATCTAATAAACCAGCTAAATTCGATAACGAAATAGTTTCTCTAACTGTCACTCTGTCAAACAATTTAAGATCATTAATCACATTTGTATCAATATCTTCTTTTGCAATAGAACAATCATAAAGATAAAACTTACCTTTTATTCTTTTTCTAAGCAAACAATTCAAGTCATGCATCATAGAAAAAATTCTATATGATTTATCATAATTATCAGCACCAATAATAATAACAACATCCATATTTTCAGCACATTTGACCATTTTAGAACATTTTATATATGTTGCTAATTCATTTTTTTTGAAAAATTTTTTAATTCCACCAGCAATAATCTTTTTGGGCGCATATTTTGATTTATAACTATAGCGATTTAAATACATATCTATACCTTCAATTCTGACAGTGTTTTCAAAATCCAATTCGCTAGAAACCAGATATAGCTCATTATTACCTTTTTTACATATGCGTACCAAACCACGTATCAAAGCTTCCGAACCCCTATTATACTTTACTGCATTCAATACTATTAAAATTTTTTTCATATTATATATTATCAATCCTTTCTGTTGCAAAAAAAAGAGTATCAAGTATGTTATTAGTTCTCAACCACTCATACATTACTACATTCATGAAATAATTACACTAAAAACTTTTGTGTCGATTGCACGCTTCGCACAAACTGAGCAATTACTTAAAAATAACTTTCATGAACAACAAACATCAACTTCATCAACTTAAACTTATGTAGTGAAAAACGTGCTTTCAGAAACAGGCTACCAGTTGACTTACCGTAAAAGCTTTTTGTTCCGAAAACAACATTACCCTCAATACCTCCAATTATCAGAAATATAAAATAAATCTTAAATACATCGCTTCGTACTTCTATCTGAGCATGACATCGCCGTACTCACACTGGATCTTCTCTGTGAAAAATCTACATCCAAGATTAAGAGACTGCTTGGGGAACGTTGATGGTTTCCTACCATTTTACACGGGAGAGAGGAAGCATATCTTACAATCATCTAACAAGTGCCTTTTGAATATATTTTTTTGATTGTTCAATCTTTTTATCAATATCATCTCTTCTGATAACCTGTACCGCTTCACTCGAATAGTTATTTTCAAAATCCGCAAAATTGTTGTATATATAATTCTCAAGTCCAGTATTTTGAATAAGACTTTTAACACGACTTCCGGTCCTCGGGTGTAGTATACCATAATATTCTTTCCCAAAAATATAAGAAAAAACCGTCGCATGAAAAGAGGATGTAACAACCACCTCTGCATTTTCTATTAGAGAAATAAATTCAATTGGTCCTACATTGCTAATATATTTTATAGAAGCATCTTGGATAGGCTCATTGTTTATACAAATAATTTCTAGTCCCTTTAGTTTAGATATATATTTTGCAATTCGCAGAAGATCCGTATTTTTATCCAAAAAATATAATAATACATAGGACACATCAATACACAATTTAGATTGTTCTCCCAATTTCTTCCATTCTTCCCTTTCCAAAAGCAATGTTGGATCAACGCAATTATCAATTTTTTTATTTAATAAATTTGATAAAAATTCACTGGCATCTTGCTCTCTCATTGAACAATAATCAATTTCTAAAATAGATTTTTTAAACTTTTCCGTTCTAAATTCAGCTTGTTCCACCGCACCAAGGCTAACAGCATATGCACATCTTTTAAATCTCCCTTCAAAATTTAATAAATATATATCATCAAGTCCTTTTGTTATTTGGGGGTTCCATACTTGGTCGCTCCCTGTAAAAACAACATCATATTTATCGCAAACAATAGACGCATTTCTTTGAGAACATCTTTTAGAAAAACAAAGCAATGCTCTCACCCTATCAAATAAATAATAACGTTCTTTCATATCCTTCCTATTTACATATCTTTTAACAAACTGTTTTAACCACAAAAAAACATTTTTACGAAAATTTGGAATACCTCTATACATCCTTTCAATATATTTATTTCTATAATCAACAACTTCCACTTCAATTTCCAATTCTGACATATACTTATATAAAGCGTAGCACTGTAGAATTGCTCCATAATTATCAGCTCTTTGAAATGTTATTATCCCAACCTTCATTTTTTCTCCTCTATATTACAATAAATTACAACAATCTCATTATGTTTTTTTACCTAACCTTTATAGCTACGATAGAAAAAAAATTGTGTTTCAGCAACAACTGCTGTATTTTATCTTTCCATGAATTGAAGCTCAAATTAATCAAATCATTATATAAGTGATTACTTTGTAATTCTATATTTAATTCGGCTTTTGAAATACCATTCTTATATAACTTACCACATGTAGTAAGCATCTTTCTTAAAAATTCAGAGTTCAATCTTTTTATTTTGTCCTCTTGGTCATTACTAATCAAAAACTCCTTCCATAAGTAATAGACTGTAGAATAGTTCGATAAGTATTCAATTTTATGTTTTCCTATTGCACCACATGAATTAAACCTATAGAAATATATAGGTTTAATACAATATTTCACATTCGAACAATGTTCTAAATATTTCATACAAAAAATAACATCTTCATGGATCTTTAATTTAACATCAAAAAGCAAATCATTATCAACTATAATTTTTCTAGAAAATAACTTACTCCATGGCCCATTATTGCCATCAACAAAAAAAACTTCA
Organism: Acetatifactor sp.; assembly: GCA_045537405.1. Taxonomy (GTDB): domain Bacteria; phylum Bacillota; class Clostridia; order Lachnospirales; family Lachnospiraceae; genus Acetatifactor. Next base: position 178,867 of record JAZSPK010000034.1, on the reverse strand, counting down.
CATGCTTTTTTTATTGAAACACATTGACCTTCAAAAAAATAATGTTGTTGTATTTGCTCTCCATTACTTTTTTCTTTAATTATTGGAAACAAATAATAATCTGCCGCACAATTTTTTAGTTCATATATTATAGTCTTAATTGCACCTGGTCTAAAATAGTCGTCCGCATCACAGAAAAAAATGTATTCACCTATTGCAACACTAATTCCGAAATTTCTTGCACAGCTAACTCCTTCATTCTTCTTATGATATACTCTCACATATTTACTTGTTTTATACTCATCACAAATCATAGAAGACCCATCAGTTGACCCATCATCAACAAGAATAATCTCTATTTTTTCTTTATCAGATAACTGTTGGAGAATACTTTCTAAACAAATTTTTAAATATTGTTCAGCATTGTATACTGGTATTATAATTGAAACTAACACTTCCTTGTCAGATCCCTTTTTCATGCCATTTAATCCTTTTCAAAAACTTTTCATATTTGAACCAACTTTGTATATATCATTTTGAGAATTGTCGTAGAAATTTGTTTTCTATAATAAATTCAAATTTATACATAATTCTGGAAACCACAAAAACAATTGCACTAAAGAATATCCATATTAAAACAGATACTCTAAAAAAATATATAATGGGTTGAATTAATTTGTATAATAAAAGTGAATGAATCAACCACATGTAAGTTGAATTATTTCCAATTTCCAAAAAAATTTTATTAACAAATACCGGAACAATTCTATCTGTGTAAATAAATGACAGTGCAAACAATGGAATATAAAAAATATAAAAAATGCTCTCCGGTATTTTCACTAAAGGAGTAAATGGCAAAACTATAGTTAATAACATAATCAAAAAAATAAACAACCATTTACTACTATACACTTGTACTTTCTTATATATATAATTAAGTATATCTATTTTTGCAATAAGATAACCTAATACAAAAAATGGTTGTTTAATCATAAAATAATAGAACTCATGTATAAGTAAAGCATTTATATCAATCCCGATTATATTGAATACTACTTTCATTAAATAGCCTAGCATCATCAATCCAATCGACAATATAGCAAAAAACAAATTTCTTTTACAACTAATTGTAATATATTTTTCTGTAAAATAAATAATTAGTCCCCAAAAAAGGATGATTTCTATATAAGTTGAAAAGAACCACCACTCTCCACAATAACTCGAAGATATACCTATAAAGTTCAAAAAAAATTCGCCAACATTGAATTTAATTATACCTGCCACTATACAAATAGGTATAAATACACAGAACACCATCCAATATTTTTTATACATTTTACATATTTGTTTGCTTATTTTCCTTGATTGAAGTCCTTCTTTATGCGTAACATAGAACCCATAACCTCCTATAAAAAAGAACATTGGTACAGCTATATGAAAAAAAGTAGCTACATATAATTCTACACAATGTCCTGCAATCTTTCCAATAGAAATCCAACTTATTCCGTCCCAAAGTCGGTCGTTATGAGAAAACATATGTCCCCAAAACATCATAATAACAAGTAAACCTTTAAGACGCAAACTCGATTCTTTTCCGAATATGTTTATTTCATATTTTTCATTATTCTTCTCACTCACCCTATTTTACCTCATTTTTGTTATAGTAAAATGATACCGCTGCCAAAAGTAACGGAAAGCAAAACGCTGTACATATATACCAATAAAACATATTAAACATAGCATTTACTCCCCATACAAAAACACATCCCATAATTACACATAAACTTATTTTTTTCTGAAAATACTTTTTAAACAGCAAATACATTGTCCAAAGATATATAACTAATCCTAACATTCCATGGTTGGCTAGTATTTCTATAAAATCATTATGTGCATAATGATTTCCTACACTCTTTGTAAAACCGAATCCTGCTCCAAAGATTTTTTTTGTTAAATCTAGTTCTATATAACCACGTAAAATTTTTTCCCAAATAATCGATCGACTACTTGTTATTTTTAGCCAAAAATCACCATACCGCTTACTATCAAGAGTATAATATATCTTACTCATTAGTGCTGATTCTCCCAAAAAATATATCCCTACAACGATAATGGGTGAAATTTTCAAAAAAAAATTTTTCATTGATGAACTTGTAATATAAATACTAACAACAAAAACAACTATCAGAACAGAAAAGTATGTTCTTGAAGACCCCATAAACCCACAATAAAGTGGAATTATCATAAATAAAATATCTTTTTTTCTTTTATAAAATATGATACTACATAACGCAAGTACCTCTATAAAGAGTGCTGTAGGACATAATCTAAATGACGACCCTGTATATGAACAAAAGTACTTTGCCCCAGCCTCTTTGTCAAAATACGAAGACGGCATAAAAATTGATATTCCTACCAAAAATGTCCATAAAAGCATAATTATTCTAATATATTTTTCGTGAGTCAAAAACCAACTTTCTAATCTATCTTTTTGCATTACCATGATACCTGCATAGAAAATCCAATTAATATAGTATACCAAGCCATTACTAAATACTAAATTTTGAGTATTCATCAATACCGAAATATAAGAAATAATCGCAACTAAAAATAGCAAAATGTACCGTTTTGAAATCCTTTTACACAAAATAAATATTTGCAAAATAAAAATACCCACATATAGAATCCTATTAATAGCATCAACTTTCTCTTGCAATAAGGACGACAGTGGCATTAAACAAATAAAAAACATGTACATATCAAATATATTCATTCTTTCTTTACGACAAACGCTAGATATATTTACATTCATACTATTTCCTTCTTAACATTCTCCCATAATAATATTACCATAGGAAATCATTCTATAATATCATATATTTTATCCTAGTTTTACATAAAATTCGCTATTAGACTATATATAACACTGCCCAAATAGTTCATTAGAATAACATTATTTGTATTGTATCCCATCTTCTTACTAAAACCAAATATAATTCTCAATATTTAACCCGCCCAAAATCTACTAAACAAATAATAGTGCGGATTAAATGATATTATTCTTAACCCTACTGCCTATACATAAAACAACTGCAATTAAAATACTTATTATATGTAAATTGCGTCAGTAAATTATCAAGTCATTATAATATAAGAATATTTTATCGCAAAACTCTTCCGTTTCCACCAGATTTAATCAAATGATCCACATCCTGAATTGTTACTCTGTTAAAATCCCCTTCAATAGTTTGCTTCAGACAACTAGCAGCAACTGCAAATTCAATACAATCTTGATTATTTTTCCCCGAGACCAAACTATAAATCAACGCTCCTGTAAAACTATCTCCACCACCCACTCGATCAACTATATTAATTTCATAAGTTTTCGAACAAAATGCTTCCTCTATTTCACCATCGTATAACATACCACTCCAACCATTTTGACTTGCGGAATAACTTTCGCGCAATGTAATTGCTACTTTTTTGCACCCATACTTATTACATATTTCTTTTGCCACATATTCATATCCTAGTTTATTCAAATGGCCAGATTCAACATCACTATTTTGAGCACTAATCCCGAGTACCTTTTCGGCATCTTCTTCATTCGCCACACATATATCTACATAATTCATTAGCTTATTCATCACATTTTTAGCTTTTTCGATGCTCCAAAGATTCTTTCTGTAATTCAAATCGCAGGAAATAACAATTCCCTTCTCTTTAGCTTTTCGACATGCCTGTTCACATATTTGAATTAAGTTATCTGATAATGCCGGATTAATTCCAGTCCAATGAAACCAATCAACCCCCTCAAATAACTTATCCCAATCATACTCCTGTGGAATTGATAAAGAAATAGCTGAATATCCCCGATCATATATCACTTTTGACGGACGTTGTGATGCCCCTTTCTCAAGATAGTATAAGCCCATTCTTCCTTCCCTATAAATCACCTTATTACAATCAACTCCAAAATATTGAAGTGAATTGATTGAAGCTTTGCCAATTTCATTATTGGGTACACAAGTTAAAAATTCTGATTCAACCCCATAATTCGCCAAGCTAACGGCAACATTAGCTTCTCCGCCACAAAATGTAGAATCCAAATGGTCTTTCTGGAATAATTTTGTATATCCTGGAGACGCTAACCTAAGCAGAATCTCCCCAAAAGACAAAACGCGCATATAATATCCTCCTTGTATTTTAATAATTTGTTTAACGCTGAACTGTTTCTTTTCCCTTTTAATGTATTGCTTACATTAATGTATATCAAAACAGTCACAATACAAAGGGTATATTCCCTATTATACAATTTACAATGATATATACTTTGGCGTCGTGAAAAATGTAATCTTAGTATCTTCTGCCAACCTTTTAATAACAATATTCATTCCTTTATTCATAGCATCCAGAATAGCATTCTTAGTAATAAACATTAACTGATCATCAACATAGTTTTCTCCGATTTCATGAGAATAACCATCAAAACCAACAAGCAATATCTCCTTTACTCCATAAGATATTAAAAATTTAATAGCCATCAACCCTGCATTATCTCTTACTGTTTCATCATCAACTAGCAAATCCCTATATCGTGTCTGAAGATACACTTTATCACTAGCAATATTAGACGTAACAATACATTTTTCATATTTAGAGTCATCTAAATCGCGATATCTTCTAAGATTGCTCAAAAAAATAAAATCCGAATTTTCATAATCAAAATTCACACTAATGCTAACAACATCCTCACATTGCATTTCTGCAATAATTCTTCCTTTTTCATCTAATGAACTTTTACCTGGAGCAATCAAAAGAATTCTCTTATTCTTTAGTTTACTAATTAACTCCTCTTTATGCCATTCCTTAACCTTTCCGGTTGCAAGATATTTGGTATAAAGAGTTTCAATATAAAACTTATCAAACTCTACTTTTTTTTCTTCATCCATTAATTGAAATATGTTTTCCATATCCTCTACTGTTAAAGTTTTTTTATCATTTAAAAAACTTGCGTAATTGGGATGTGCATTATTTTTTGCAGAGATATAATTAGGCAAAGAATACCCCCAATAATTCTTTTGGTAAAAATTATCAAGAATTTCATCAATAATAGCTAGTAAAGGTGTCAACACATAATCAGAATTCCTATTCTCATTAAGGTATTGAATAAATAACTCTGTATTTAAATTCCCTGCACCTCTCCCCATTCCGTAAACAGATGCATCTAAAATAATAGTCCTATTTGATTGAATTTGAGCAAGACATAAACAGTTTGAATACGCAAGTTGCATGTTATTGTGGGAATGAAATCCAATACAAATTGAATTTTCAAGATTATGTTCAACCATATAAAATAGACGTACTAAGTCTTTTTCCTTCATCATTCCAAAACTATCTACAATATAAAATGCATATGGATCAATCTCATTTGCTCTCTTTATAAAATCGATAAATTCTTCATCACTAAAGCTTAATGAAACCATTCCTTGTACAAATACTTTATATCCTTTTTCTCTTATATTCCTACAATATTCTAATGCTGCGAATCTGTTTTTTTTATGAAAGCACACTCGAAATCCATCAACTGCCGAACCATCATAATCAGGTATATCATCTATAGGATATTCACCAAAATTAACCATTACAACAAATAATTTACCTTCTTTGTCTTTTGGAATAAAAGAAGCAAGTTCCGAAAATGAAGTAAACTGTGTTCTATCACTATTTTTTTCATGCTTTTGAGAAAGGTAACCACACTCTATAATATCCAGATTCGCTTCCATTAATCTATTAATAATCTTCTTAATATTCTCTTGCCCAAAAGTCCAATTATTACAATACCCACCATCTCTAAGAGTGCAGTCTAACATTTTGATTGTGCTCATGATTAATTACCTTTAAACATAAAATTATAAATTGCATCAGCCATTATGAAGTCTTCTTGTTCATCAATATCTATTCCCTCTATCGCTCCAACTTCAACAATATATGGGGTTTCACCGATTCTCCTATGTAACTCCTCCATGACCTCCCTTTTATATATATAAAATCCACTTGTTTCTTCATAAAATGCAGGCAAATCCTGTGTGCGAGGAATATTATCAAGTGTATAATTAAATGGAGCCCCCTCTTTCCATAAAAAGTCTTGAAGTTTCTTTGCTGCAAAAGAAGAATCATACCTTCCGCTCAGTACAGCATTTAATCCCTTCTCAATGGATTCTTTGCTTATAAAAGGAGCGGTTGTATGTGTCATAACATAAATATCAGCTGTTACTTCATTGTTAAAACATTTCAAAACTTCTGTCATACTTGTTGTATCCTGATCAAGATTCTCTGAACGTTTCAAAAACCTGATCCCTTCCGGTATGTATTCTTTAATATCTGGATTGCTACAATATACATATACTTCATCAATTCCTTCAACTGTAAGTAATGTTGAAAGAATATAATAACATAATGGCTTACCATTTGTAAAAGATTTGGTATTCTTTTGAGGCAAACGTCTATTATTCAATTTCATTGGTACTATTGCTACAGTTCTCATTTTCTTTCTCCCAAATTTTATCAAAATCAATTCTTTCAAATATTTCTAACTTACCACCACGAGTTGCATTTCTAATAATTATACCATGTGAATCACAGTATTTTTTTGCTGCTTTGAAAGCAATATCAATCATATCTTTATCAGGTGCCGCATAAATTTTACCTTTTTCTTGAAATTTATTAAAAGCCTCCTTATATCGTTTGTCAAAATAATCCTCTTTCACTTCTTTGTGTTCAATTATTCTTCTATTCTTATCCAACGTATGAGAAAAACTATGATCTACACCTAATAAATATATTTCAGAATATCCCATATAAACCGCCATTTGTATTGCAGAATATAGAACACTTGCTCCATCAATTATATACTTATCTACATCTTCCGAAAAATCCAGTTTTTCTACTAATCTATTACAATCTCTGTTATCACACAGAAAATAAATTGCGTTTGTTACATCAATTCCATATTCATAAATCGCCTGATATCCTAATAACACTTTTTCTGCACATGATTTATAATAATCATCAAGTGTTTGTATTAACTGACGGTCTTGACACATATAATATGTTGGTCGCCAATTTGTTTTCTCGTACATCAAATATATACGATTAGCTGCAAAAGAATCTATATTGCGCTTATGAATAATTGATAAATCCTTCGCTGATAAACTTGGTCCGTTTCCTATAATAAAACAAGCCTTTCCCTTACATGTATTTTTATATTCTCTTATTTTTTCTGGATAAACAGATAATAAATATGACTTCTGCATTTTTTTGAAGCGACTTGTTGCCTTCATATACCTATATTTTCTTCTAATCGCAGACAAAAAATTAGAATTGGTAACAAGCGCTTTCAACATTAATTTTATTTCTACTAACATTAGATATCGATGCCCCCTCTTATTATACGATCATAATATGTGCCTTCCTGAACATCTAAACCTTTTTCAAATTTATATGTTAATTTGTGAAACGGTGTTTGTTCCTTTATTGTTTTCCATATGTGTTCATCATACAACTCAAATAATCTCAATAAAAGGATGTGGGGCGTAGCATTATCACGTGGCACAATTTTTTTCCATTCCTCCGGATAAAATTCAAGTACAATTGCAAAGAAATCATGTAACAAAAAATAATCAATCAAAGACTCATGTGTCTCCCAATACTTATAACAAAGATACTTTACCGCCATAATCACCTTATTATTTGTCTTTGCTCCAATTAACCAACTTGATGTAATATGACTATGTCCATCTCTTCCAGGTTTCAAACATTGATAAAAGAACAAATCAGAATCAAAATAATAATCCGGTATATTATTACTAGTACATAATACTGTGGCATCTAGCCACAATCCTCCATACTTAGTTAATAATTCCAAACGAAGTAAATCTGTCATATGAGTATGCGTAATCTGGTTTTTTTTCCACTTTTTAATAATAAACTCTGGGAATTGCACATATTCAAACATATTTTCTGATGTTATCAAAACAATCTCCCGATCAGCCAAATTTTTGTTAATAGATTGATAACATTGTTGTACCAATTTTGGCGCATTTTCTATTCCTTGAAACCAACAAATCCATACTTTATTAGAAACAGTATGTGGTAATAAAGGATCATATTTATTATCAAATTCTATTAAATCGTCCATGTATGTCTTTTGTAATTTTTGTTTTGTTTTAAGGTGTGTCACCAGACGCAAAATTTCTAGAGCAGTACGGCTCTTCCCTAACAAAGCAAATGTTCCTATCGCAGCAAAAAAAGAGCCGCTTTGCCAATATTGCTTTAATAAATTCAAGCCTCCTTGCTTTTTAAATATTTTCTTCAAATCTCCCATATAAATTCCTTCTTTGCTCTTTTCCTTACAATATTACCCATCAATTTTACTATTCAATCTATTTACAATTCAACTTGGCATATATTGTAAAGCCTTACATATAGTCAACCATATTTTCTCATGTTTCATTAATATTAATAACACCCTATACTTCTTCGTTTTTTTTATCCATGCCATTTGATTATTTGACATAGGATAACAATCTATTAATTTTAACTCATTAATGTATTTTTCTGCTTTGCTCGAATCGCCAAACCTTGCCACACTAGACAATAACTTAAAAATTGCTAAATTTCTTTGCTGTTCTAATCCATTTATTACTTTCTCAGACTTGTTTACCTCGATAATTTTTGTGAATTTTACAAAATACAAAAATCCGTCAAAATATTGCTTTGATAATTGTTTTCTCCCCCCCATATGTGAAATACTCTCACTATGTTGTAGCCAATGATATACATCAACATTTACATACGATACTCTTTTAGCCGCCATAAGATTTTGAATAAGAAATTTTCTATCATCAAAATAAATTAAATCCACATCAAATTGAAGTTCATTTTTAACAATATGATTTCTTTTTGTTATATAATGCCATGGGCCACCGGAAATTGCTGGATTTGCTTCAAAATACTTTTCTCCCGTAACAACATTTTGTGGCGAATCAAAATCTTTATTAATTTCTTTATTTCCAGACATTGAAAATCTATTAAAAAACAAAATATCCAGATTATTCATTGTAGCAATTTTCAACAATCGCCCCAAAACATTATCTTCTATGAAATCATCACTATCACAAAAAAAAACGTATTCTCCAACAGCCTTAGATATTCCATTGTTTCTTGCAGCGGCCGACCTTGCATTTTCTTGTCTATAATACTTAATTTGTGAATACCTATCACAATATCCATCCCCACTAGAATTTATCAGCACCTCCGTATTTTCCGTTGACCCGTCATCAATCACAATAATTTCATATTCATGTTCTTTTAATTCCTGATTCATAAGCGAATCCAAACACTTAGATATATATTTCTGGGCATTGTAATATGGTATTACAACACTCAATTTAATTGTATTTTCATTCATAACATTTCCCCACCATTTAAGAACAATCTCTCAACACATAGTCTTACAACATTACAATGCAATGAGTCAAATCAGCCAACTTGTCTTATCCGCGGACATATACTCTGTGTAATCTCTCTTTAAATCCACAAACCCACCATGACAGGGGTATTGGTCTCTTGTTTTTTGATCCGGCAAATCCATCCATCTGTCACCAAACCTAGAAGCCAAATAATCCTCTACATGCTCGAATACCGGAAGTTTTATTGTTTCAAACGGAACATACCTCGGTTTACCTAGATAGCTTCTCGGAAATGCACACTTATCAAATCTCGCTCTACCAAAATAATGGCCCATATACTCTGTACTCTTTCCTTCGTACCGGTGCACGTACTTTACCAGTATTGGACGTGTCAAAGAATTCACAACCATTCCTGACAACTTCAAAGCAAAATTTTTCACTTTGCTATCACTAAAAAACGCTGTTCGTTTCAAAGCATTCACACGCAATAATTGCGCGGCCATATACTGACACCATCTTGCCATCTTATTCCTTGGTGCTGAATACAGACACATGATATCAACAAACACTGTATGATGCTTCTTCATATTAAACTTAAACTCATCGTTTATCATCGTTGTACCCTTTAAGCAAAGCTGACTGATAAACAACGGCCATTCATCGGTATTTTCTCGTTCCAAAAAGAATCTTTCTTTGTCGCCTTTTTCTTCAAATACTTTTATAAATTTTTCATAATTGTCACAGGTCATAAAAATATCCAAATCATCATCCCATGGAATAAATCCTTGATGTCTCATAGCACCAAGTGCCGACCCTCCCATAAGGTAATACTGGATCCCATTTTCTTTACAAAAAACATCAATATACTGTATAATCGAAAAAATAGTGCTTTGAATCTCTCTAATTGTATATGTTTTTGTCAAAACAGCCATCACTTATTCCCCTAATTTATGTTTTATCAACTCTGTCAGCTGAGTGCTAGAAATACCATCTGTATGTGGTAAATAAACAATCTGCACACCTAGTGGTTCAAATTCTTTTTCAAATTTTTGCCACTGTGGTGTACCTTGCCAATCAGAGCCAACAAACATCTTATCAAAATGATACTTTTCCCATGCTGCCAGTTTATTTTTATCCGGTTGTGCCACAACTCTATCCACATATTTTATTGCTTCTACTATAGACACTCTTTCCTCAAACGGAATAATCGGGGTTTTATTCTTATCTTGTTGAACCAGTTCATCTGTGCTTACTCCAACAATCAAATAATCGCATAACTCTTTCGCTCTCTTAAGGACATTTAAATGTCCAATATGAAACATATCGTAAACCCCTGTTGTATAACCAATTATTTTTTCATTATTGTTTTTCACATTATACCTCATCACAATCCAAACAATCACTTCGTTTTTTAATAAATCTTGCTGGAATGCCACCCCATATTTCATTATCACCAGTAGATTCCAACAATACAGAATTAGCACCTATAATGGTATTCATACCAATAGTAAGAACTCCCGCTTTACCCAATACTTTAGCTCCAGTTCCTATCACTGCTCCTTCTTTAATATGTACGCCTTCGTATTTACTCTCCTTACGAGGTACCCACACATCACTACGCCCTACTGTAACACCCGGCATAATCACCACATTATCATCTATCGAAGTAAAAGAATGTATAACTGTACCTAAACCACCATGTTTAAAATTAACATTATTCCCTATTTTTGTATCAATACCAATATCAAGACCAAATAGTACTATCAATATTTTTGTATATATCTTTCTGATTTTTCTATTTTTACACTTAGAAAATTTTCTAATCAACTTATTGGCAGAATCCATACTCACCCCTCATGCCCATTTCTAAAAACATACAAATATCTATCAGAAATAATTCTCCAACTATATGATGTAAGTATCCTTTCTTTCGACATTTTGCCATATTCAGAAATTTTTATTTCTCTTAATTCATCAGTATATTGAATCAAATTACCTAAACTACTTTCCTCTTTTTTCCAATACAATGCTGCTTCCTGTGCGACTTCTCTATTAAATCCCACATCAAGAAGTAAATTTAAATCAGTACTTCCTAACGCTTCTAATAAACTCGGATTTGTTCCACCCACTTCGTGTCCATGAAAATATGCATAGGCATTCTCTCGTATCTTCATAAGCAATTCTTGTTCATAAACAGTGCCGACAAACTTAATTCTGGAATCACTCTTAAAATGTAATCTGGACTCCAATTCCTCTAAGAATTTATCGTTCACATTAGTAATCAGTGCAAAATCTCTTTTCGTGTTACTCATCATAAACTCACGAATCATAACTTCATAATTATTCTCCGGAACAAATCTACCTACTACCAAATAATAATTCTTTGCTGATAATCCATGTTTTTCATACCAAGAAAGTAATTTTTCATCATTATCTGCAAGTTTACTTTTTCTTGTCTCCGCGCCATATGCTATGTAGGTGGTTTTCGGATTCGTTCCTTTTATTCCTTTACCATCATAGCACTCATGAATATACTTCTCAATGTTAATGGAATCACATATAGCCAAATCACTATACTTCACCATCATCTGCTCTGATATCTTCCAATACTTTCGAATCGGTGCAGACCACTTCGCACGCATCCACTCATGACCGTCCGGATTGATATATACCTTACCGCCCAGTTTATGGATCTTATTATAATACTTCTTCATAAAAGGTCCTATGCGACACGCCATAATATACACAATTGGATGTGCGATATTTTCTTTTTTGATAATATTGCAACACTCTTTCAAGGCTGCCACATCATAATAAATGGCCTGTGCAGGCCCTAATTTGTTTGGTATTTTTATACGAAAACAATGTGCATTATGGTAGAGGAATTCCTTATCATTAAGAATCTCTACGCCTTCTGTGGTATATGGGTCCATGCAACCATCACCATTTGCCTTGCACGCTACATGATATTTAATTCTTTCTTCGTTCTGGTGATATTCTGTCAACTTATTAATAAATGTTTCATAACCACCATAAGCACCCAGACTCTTAGCGCCTACCAAAAACACATGTTGTACTTCACTCATATACTTTTACTTCTTTCCTACCTCGCCCCACTGCCCTTCACAATCTGAGCAATGGTCTTTAATATAATCTTTATATCTAGCCCTATACTCCACTTAGCAATATATTCTGCATCCAGCTTTACGACCTCTTCAAATTCCTTGATATCGCTTCGACCGCTGGTCTGCCACATACCCGTGATACCCGGTCTGGTAGCCATACGTAAGCGATGGTGCAGGTCGTACTTCACCCATTCATCCACAGTAGGTGGTCTGGTGCCCACCAGGCTCATATCGCCCTTCAGCACATTCCAGAACTGGGGAAACTCGTCCAAACTGGTCTTGCGGATGAAATGTCCCACGCCCTTGATGATACGGGGATCATCCTCCATCTTGAACATCATGCCGTCCGACACTTCATTCTGCGCCATAAGCTCTGCCTTGCGTTCCTCCGCATCCATATACATGCTGCGGAATTTATATATCTTGAATTGCTTACCGTTCTGGCCGATTCTCTTCTGTGAGAAGAAGATGGGACCCGGGGAAGCAATGAAGATAGCCGGTCCGATGAACAGTATCAGTATACCACATAGGATACAGCCTACGATACCGCCAATTATATCCATTAATCGCTTTAACAGCAGTTGGTTCTCGGGAATATTTACCACACTATAGGTCAGTACACTATAACCTACCGTTTTCTGGATGGTCTGCTCTCTGTGATAGGGATTTTCCAAGCCCTGCAGCTTCAGATGGGTAGTCACACCCATTTCATTAAAGGCATCCACCATCTCCTGGGATAAGTACTCGATTCTTTCCACATTGATAAATACTTCATCCACCCAGCTGCGACACACATAGTCCACTACATCATCAGCATTAGCCACTACCTCCAGACCATACAGGTTCTCACCCTTATGGTCCTCATCCAGAAGCACCAAGCCGGTAATCTGGTAATGGTGGAATTTGTTGGCCTGTACACGCTCTACCACTCTCTCTGCCTTATCAGAGGTAGTGAGAATAATCAGTGATTTGTTTCCTTCCATACGATCATAACGTCTGCGCAGGATTTTCTTCCACACCAATCGGAAGAGATACGAAATAACTAAGTAAAATGCTCCCGTGAGAATCATGGTCATACGGGAGAACATCCCTCCGTCCTTCATTAAGAACAGATAGAATACGCCGAACAGAGTGATTGCAGCTGCTTGTTTCAGGGTGGCCACGAATTCCTTGTAGATACCTCTACGGAGTACATTCTTAAAATTATTAAAGAATACGGTCACAATAATCTGTGTCAATGTCAGGATTAGCGCCACACTGCGATATCCGATATTGTTATAGGGATTAATTACTCCATGACGCACAAAGAAAGCTGCCATATATGCCAGCTGTAAACAGATGATATCTATGATGATGAAATCCAGATGCTTCACCCATCCTGTTTTCTCTTTGTGATGCATTGTTGCTCATTCCTCTCGTACAGTATTCCCGTGCCCCGCCAAGCTCTGCCGGTGGTTAGGCTCCGGTCATTTTCGTACCCTAGCGACGAAGCTATGCTTTGCCGCACATCCCCTTAGGAATCGCTTTCCCCATAGGTGCCATAGTACTTGCCGTAATACTTGCCATAATACTTGCCGTAGTAGCCGTATTTACCGCCCTTACTCATATTCACCTTATTCAAAACACAGCCCAGGATACGACATCCTGCCTTATCTAACTGCTCTTTTACCTTCTGTGCGAAGCGGTAGCTCACTTCCCCATTAGCGATTACCAATATCACACCGTCACACTGCTTTGCTACGATAGCACTGTCAATAACGCTTCCCAAAGGAGGAGTATCGATGATAACCAAGTCATAGCACTGTCTTACCCCGTCAATCATAGCCTTGAAGCGCTTGTTGTTCAGAAGTTCACTGGGATTGGGCGGTACCGGTCCCGCGAAGGTGATGTGGAGATTCTTCACACTGGTCTCACAAACCACTTCTTCAAAGGGGTACTTACCTACCAGATAATGTACCAAACCATAGCGCACCTTACCCTTGAAATGACGACGAATCAGTACCGATTTACGCAGGTCCGCGTCAATTAAGAGTACCTTCTTGCCGTTCTGGGCATAGGAGCATGCCAGCTCATAGGATACGCTGGACTTACCTTCATTAGGAGTACAGCTGGTTACGGCGATTACCTTTATATCATCCCCGGAAAACTCTACATTGGTACGAAGAGTTTTGTAGGCTTCCTTTGACTTATAATCCAATTCTTCCTGTTTCAAAATGATTTCTTGCATAATTCTATCCTTCCTGCTTAACCCTCGGTGCTCTTCGGCTTGCTACCGCCGATTCCTTCCATATCCTTGCTGTGTCTGCGTGCGGAACGTTCTTCCTCAATATCCGTCTTGCTTCTCTTGGTAGGGGTATGTTTCTTCTTAGCCTCCTCTTCCGTCTCGATTATCGGAATCAGACCTAAGGTACTTAAATGCAGGTATCTTTCCACATCCTCTGCAGACTTAATGGTATCGTCCATGAGGTACAGCACCAGAATCACTGCTACAGAGAGGAATCCACCCACCAAAATACCGATTAAGGTGTATTTCTTCACGCTGGGGGCTGCCTTCTTGGTAGGGATATTGCCTTCATCCACCAGGTTAACCGCCTCGATGGCCATTACTTCTTTAATACGCTCTGCTGCAATATTACGCAGGGTGTCTACCATTTCCTTAGCCATAAGCGGATCCGTATCCGTCAAGGTGATGTCGATGATACGGGTATTGCTGGTGGTAGATACTTTAACTCTTCCCACGAATTTTTCATAAGTGGTATCCAGATCATACTGCTCGATGACCTTCTCCACTACATAGCGGGAGGTGATGAGCTTGGTATAGTCACCGGTCAGCTGGGTACCTAACTGCAAGTCCGTCAGGCTCAAATCGTCGTTCTTATTTGTGTTTAAGACAATGATGCGGGTGGTAGACTCATAGGTGGGGGTGATGAAGAATTTGCTGTAAATCAGCATCACCAGGCCGCCGATGGCTGCCGTTGCTGCAATCACCCAAATCCAGCGCATAAGTACCATGAATATTTCCATTAAATCTATTTCAATTTCGTCGTTGTCTTGTTTTGTGTTAACGTTGTAATTCTGATCCATACTTCTCCCGTCCTTTTATTTCTTATGGCGTGATGTTTTTTATTCTCCCGGCCGTAGTGGGTTTCACGCGCCGGTGCGCTCTGTGGGCTCGGCCGTGCGGTCTTGTCCCGCCGGTGTTTCTCACTCGTCCTGCGACATTTGACTGAATATATATTTCTCTGCATTGCCATGGAGTAGCTTCTCCACATAGGCTGCAGGATATTTCTTGCTTAGGTATTCTGCACATTCGAGCATTTTGGGTGCTCTGCTTCCACTGCTGTGAGCGTCAGTACCGATGAAGTCTACCAACTGATTCTTCAGAAGCTTTTCTGTGAGCGCCTTGGTCGGCTTCCCGAAGCCGCCCATGATGCTGGCCGCATTCACCTGGATATGTATGCCCATATCGCGAAGCTCACTAATCTTGTTGATGTCCTTGCAGAGGCTCATATAACGCTCTACATGGGCGATAATCGGTTCGTAACCCATATTCTGAAGTTCCGACAGGCTGTTGCGGATATAACGGCTCTCGTCCATGGGGGAGAACTCCACCAACACGCAGTCCGTACCCGCCAAGGTACAAATCTTGCCCTCGTCAAGCATGTCCGAAGCATCGCTGTAGTAATATATCTCATTGCCCGGAAGTATCGTCATGTCATAATCCCGCTCATCTGCATAAGCTTGAAGCTCTGCCACCTTCGCCTTAATGCGTTCAGGAGAAGCGTTACGTCCCTCCGGCATATGATGTGGTGTGGCGATGATGGTATTGATACCTTCGCTATATGCGATGTCCAACATTTCCTTGGATTGCTCCATGCTTTTCGCGCCATCATCCACTCCGGGAAGTATGTGACAATGTATATCTGTTATGCTGCCGGCGTAAACCGTTTTCTCTTTTTTCCCAAACAAACCCATACTAACCTCATTTTGCACATTATACTATATAATCATATCGAATTTGGACACAAGTGTCAACTAAATAATTGACTATAAATTGAAGCAAATGTTTTATTTTCTGTGCAAACTTACCATATTCTGAATTTCGGGTGGAAATCATCCCATCATTATATATTTTTTACCCGTGGGATGACTCCCGCCACCACAAACACATTGCTCACCCTCGACGCAATTCATCCACCATTTTCCTTATCAACACCATATCCAGCGGCTCGTCCTCCGTTTCAAAACTCGCCACCACATCCTTTCCAAGCTTGAATCCATTATTTGCAAATGCGTTCATTTTCCACACAAAATCATTTGCATATCTCGGGTCATCCAAGAGCCCCACATGCTCCCAATACACCACGCGCCCCGTCTTCACATTCAAGATCGTGAAATCCGGATGAAGCACCTTTATTCGCCCATTCACTTCCAACTCCAGCGGGCGCTCATACTTATACAAAAGCACATCCTTATGGTTATACAACAAATTCGCAATAAGCGCTTCTGACTTACTTCGCACCACCTCTCCCTGTTCCGTCTGGAAGCGCTTATGCTCCGGATGAGCGGTATTTTCCTCATACTCCTCCGCCAACCACTGACGCACAATTTCCTCTTTGGAGACAAATGCCGGCTTGACCAACAGTTTCCTAACCTCATGCATCTTGTCATATACTCTTTCCAATTCTGAAGGCTTGTATCTTTCAAAAAAATCTTTTAGTATCTCAAGATTTTTCCTCGCAATTGGCTCCAATTCTTCAAAATATCGTTTTTGCGCCAACCTTCTTATAAGAGGAAATTGCTTTTTCTTTATGTATTTTCGTTCCCATTTTTGTTCCTTCTCATTCCAGATTTGATGATAGAAAAAATTGCACTTTCCTTTCTTCTGGCACTTAAGACTCCCCTCTGGCGCTTGGCGCCTGAATTGTTCAATCATTTCTAATACTCTCTCCAGTTTTTCAATTTCTTTTTTTACTTCTTTTACAATGTTGTTCATTTATAGTTTCCTCCTCTTTGACAAATTAAAGTTTCATGCTATTTATTTTTTGTATTTTCGCCTCCTTACATCCCACCACCACTCTTTTCACTCCCGTGGGATGATTCCCGCCGCCACAAACCCTAAAAGCAAGCTTCAAAATCATCCCATATCCACTCTTTTCACTCCCCGTGGGATGACTCCTGCCACCACTGACTGAAAAATCAAGTTTCCAAGTCATCCCATCTCCGCTCTTTTCCTTCCCCGTGGGATGACTCCTACCACCACTCCCCCCAAAAGCAAGCTTCAAAGTCATCCCATCTCCACTCTTTTCACTCCCCGTGGGATGACTCCTACCACCACAAACCCAAAAAGCAAGCATCAAAATCATCCCACCGCCACTCTTTCCTTTCCCCGTGGGATGACTCCTGCCACCACAAACCCAAAAAAGACAAAAAAAACGCCACAAACCTCACAAATGGAAACAAATTAGAAATTAATTGGAAAAATAATTAAAAGAATAATTGAAAAAATAATTGAAAAATAATTGAAATATAAGATTTTTTTCACACTCTGGGCGCAGCTCGCTGCGCCCAGGGCAAAGAATAACAGAATTTAATAACGTTCTAACGCGCCGGGAGCAATATATTTCACCTCCGCCGGCACTTCAATCTGGTCAGCGTTTCCTCGATAAGCAAGTAACACGCCATCACCTACTATCAGGAAATCACTATTTTTCTCAAGCTTCATGCTTCCGTCATAGAAGCTTTCCAGCCAAGGCGTGAAAGCAAATGCCTTCTCACCTATATAAGTTACGGTATCCGGAATCACCACTTCCTTCAGTCCGTCACAATGATAGAAAGCCGCATATTCAATGCGCGTAGCACCCTCCGGGATCTCAATAGAAGTCAGTCCGCTTCTGGAAAATGCAAAGCTTCCGATAGCCGACACATTATCCTCAAGTTCAATCTGAACCAAAGTTTCCTCGCCATAATAAGTCCAATCCGCTATGGGAATAGGCTGGGAAACCTCGCTCCTTCCAGCTGCATCTCCATAAGAGCCGCCATAGTTTCCACCAGCATCACCATAGGAACCATTCGCGCCGGCCTGCAAACCTTCATACCCTTGCATAGCATCCATGTCCGTATTATCTACAAACACCACGGCCTCGTTTCCCACAATAGTGGTGCTACCGATAACCACGCCGGGTATAGGTGTTGGTGTAGGTACAGGAGTTGGTGTAGCATCACCCGTGGCACCCTGACCGTTCGAACCATCCGCGCCGCCCGAACCGCCTTGACCACCGCTCACTCCCGTCCCTTCCGGTGCCGGTGTCGCCTTCAGATACTCCGGTGCATTGGCAATTTTCTCGCCGCGGGCAATAGCATATCTATAAGGATAACTGAATTCTTCCGCCTGAATCTCCAGATGATACACCCCATCAAAAGCTGTGGAGTGAATGTCCGTCACCGTGTCCGGAATATAAATTTCCGTAAGGCTGGTACAGTCCGCAAAGGCCATAATACCGATTCTGTTAATATTCTTCGGGATGCTTACCTCCTTTAGCTTATCACAAGCCGAAAAAGCAAAATCCGAAACTTCCTTCAAGCCTTTACCCAAGGACACACTTTCCAACTTGGCGCATCCCCAGAAGGCATATTCTTCTATGGTTTTCACGGAAGCCGGCATAGTTACCTTCTTCACCACCTGATTGTTTTCAAAAGCACTTCTTCCGATGATTTCCACGCCATTAGGAATAGACACGTTCGCTGCCGTGCCGGTGTAATCTACCAAAGTATTTCCCACGATATGAAAATCCTCTGCCGATGCTCCGGACAAGCTGCCCGGCACCAGCAGGAAAAGTAATGCCACCATCAGAAGGGCGGCACCCGCCATCAGAAGTTTCTTCATACTTCACCTCATATTATCACAGAAGGGTGGTTGCCCACCCTTCTAATTTCTACGCTGTCTTCACATTATCCTCTTCCTTGCCGGTAATCTTATCCCTCTTCAAGAACAAAATCATGGACAAGCACAACAATCCAATGGATACAAACCACTTAGGATGGATGCCGTCACCGGTCTTGGGAGTTGAGTCTGTAATCACTCCTGCGGTTAAGTTCTGGGTATCCACATAAATCACATAAGGTGAAAAATGTGTTGCAGTAAAGCTAATGCAGGATACACCATTAATGGTCTTGAACTTAGGAGTGAGCTGCTGCAGCTTGCCGCCCACAACAGCTGCCACCTTATTGTTACCTGCGTAGGTAATCATGCTGTCCGGAATCGGCAAGGTGATGTCGATGGACAAGCCGGTGGTATCGGTAATCTTCTTGGTTCCTGTAGAATCATACAGGGTAATATCCATAGGGAAGTACACCACATCCGTCATGTTGGGGAACTTCGCCATAAGTGCTTTCATAATTTCTTCCGTAGCAGTCTTGTCTTCAGAAATCTTCAATACAAAGTTATCGGAAGAACCATTTACCTGCACGGAAACTACGCCGGTATTAGACAGGCCGTTTTTGTTAATTACCACGGTGGTGGTGCTGCCGCTACCGCCGGTGCTGCCCACATAGTTGCCGCCGGAGTTACCGCTGTTGCCACTATTTCCGCCACTGTTGCCAGTGTTTCCGGTGTTGCCGCCAACCACTCCGCTGCCGGGATTTGCCTTGTAATTTGCGGTTACAAGTACATCTCTTGCGGGCATATCAATAACGGTTGCCGTCACGTATTTACTAGCCAAAACGGTGTCTGACGGGTCTACGGACCAGTTGCTGAACTGCTTGCCGTATTCCGGGTCATCCGCAATGATGATAACTCTCTCACCAGCTGCATAGCTTCCGGAGCCACTACCGTTACGTACTGTCAAGGTATAGAAGGTTGTTGTGGTTGTACCACCAGTACCACCCGTACCGCCTGCAGGAGGATCCTCCTTCTCATACTGTGCATACACATCGGTGTCCTTGGTAATATTGGTTACTGCCGGTCTCCAGCCGGTGAACTTATATCCTGCACGGGTAGGCGCCTGAGGCAAGATTGCATCTTCACCCGGATTTACCTTCTGGGTATACAAAACGGTATCGTCATGGTCAATAAAACGTACCAGGAACTTATTATCCTCAGAATCCTCTTTTTCATACTGCGCGTATACGGTTACATCCGTGGTTACATTCTTGTAAGAAGGTCTCCAGCCGGTGAAAATATAGCCTTCACGGGTAGGATTTACAGGAGGCTCCGCATCCTTGCCGGGATCTACCTTTGCTTCCTTCAAAACAGTATCGTCGTAGTCCACAAACTTCACGGTATACATGTACTCATCCGAGTCAATCTTCTCATACTGTGCGTAAATATCGGTATCGGTGGTAATATTGGTAATCGCAGGTCTCCAACCGGTAAAGCGATAGCCTTCTCTTACAGGGTCTACAGGAGGTTCTGCATCCTTGCCCACTTCTACTCTCATGCTTTTGATTACTCTGTCGTCATAATCAATGAAACGAACAGTCACTCTCAAGCTGTCAGGGTCAATGGCTTCATACTGTGCCACCACGTTCAAATCACGGGAAACCGCGGTGTAATCCGGTGCCCAACCGATAAAGGTGAAACCTTCAATAGTCGGCACTTCTGCCGGAGGTACTGCATCCTTGCCCTGCTCTACTACCTGTTTCTCCAAAACGGAACCGTCCATTCCTAAGAAGTATACGGTATAGTAGATAATCGGTTCTTTGTTGGTTACAGTGATATTATCATAAATCTGCGCATACACTGCTGCATTGCTGTTTTCTTCGGTAAAGAAGGTAATGGGTTTGCAGGTACCGGGCGCATTTGCACTGGTATCAAAAGCATCCGGATCCAAATAGGAAACGCTGTTCGGAATCTCCAAGTAACGTACATTACTGTCTTTAAATGCCCCCGCCCAAATTGCCTTACAGGTATTCGGCAAATATACAGAATACAAATCTGATGTATTCTTAAAGGCATCTGCCGGAATATCGGTAATAGAAGAGGCTGCCATATTTACAGAACCCACACCGGGACAATCCTTAAAGGCTTCCGGTTCAATCTTGGTTACGCCCACCAATTCGTCGGCTTCAATAGTGCTGGAGCCGGTGGTAATACCTCTGGATTCCAAACATTCTACAATAGCAGTCTTAACTCCTGCTTCCAACTTATAAATCACGCCGTTATCACAAACGTAATACTCTCCGCCCTGGAAGCTAATGGTATTAATATTACCACAGCCCGCGAAAGGTCTCTTACCCAAGGTGTTTACCATGGAGGAAATCTCCACATTCTTCAAGCTGTCACAGTCTTTGAAGGCATAATCGCCGATACCATAGGTTTCACCGTAAATGTAAATACTTTCTACGTTATTGCAACCCTCGAAGGTCTGAGGCGCAATTTCGCTAATACTGTAAGTTGTCAAACTCTTAGTCAAGCCCAATCCGCTAAGCATCAGATTTTCACCGGAATTGGTTTCCTTTTCAATAAAGAGACCGTCTCTTACATCTTCTATACCCTGAGGTAATTCGATATTTAATACTGCATTAATCAGTTCGTCCTCGTCCTGAGTAAGCTTCGCACCACTCTTCTTATGTGCATAAGCATAATCCAAAGCGTCCTTCTGGGCATCCGTCAGATAAGGCATATTATCATAATCCGTAGTCAAGGTATCGAAGGTAGGATAATCCAACAAGGTATTCTTATCCGTAGTGTGATCGTACTGTACGGTTAAGTTGCTTGGCCAGCCGCTATAGTAAGTGATATAGGTCTTGTACTGGCTACCGGTGTTGATATTGCTATCCGGGTCCATTGCATACTGGAAAGGTACACTATTGTAGGAAATAGGACCGGTAAAGGTAAGTACCGGCTGTTCTGCCAAAGTAGTATTGGAACAGCCCTTGTTATGTACTGCTACTACCTGTGTTGCAAAAGCATTATCACCAATGGTCTTCACGTTTACAGGCTCATAGAAGATAACGTCCTTTAAGTTGTGGCATCCCTGGAATGCACCGGGTGCAATTTCCACAACCGAAGAAGGAACATATACTTTTCTTACAAAACAGTTATTCTGGAAACCGGTGGAAGAAATGGTCTGAATCTTTGCAGGACCGATGGTCTGAGGCATATCTACCACTTCCATACCGTTTTCAATTTCACATAAAATCAACTGATTCAAGGAATTTACCTTGTAAGTTGCCTTGGGAGAGGTCAAATCCCCCTCTACCTCATGCAGAATAATTTCATAAACATCCTGACCGTAGTACTTAAAGGCCAATGCATTTACACCACAGAATTCATGGATGTCAGAATCTTCTTCACCTTCAAAGTAGAAAATATCCGGTACGGTATCTTTAAACTTCACAAAGCTGTAAGGGGCACCATTGTCATTTACTGCAGGAAGGCCTTCCACAAAGGTGGTATTGGAGTTGAGCACCGTCACATACTGCAATGACTGACAGCCTTCCAAAAGGCTGATATCCAAGGTTTCACTGACACTCAAAGGAATCAATAAACCTTGCAAATTCTTACAGTTTACAAATAAATGATTACCCAGACTGGTAAGTCTTGAAGTACCGCCGCCATTCAGGTCGATGGACTTCATGTTGTAGCAGTTCTCAAAACAGTAATCACCCAGCTTTTCTACCGATACGGGCAATACAAAGCTTTCCAAACTCTGGCAGTTGGAGAATGCATGCTCACCGATAATACGCACGTTGGTATTAGTCGGGATATTTACATTGCGAATATTAATACAGTTAGTAAACGCAAAGTTACCGATGGTATCAATACCGGCACCTACGGAAACCTGATTGATACTGGTACAACCATAAAACGCTCTGTCACCGATACCAAGCATATTGCTACCAATATTCAGGGTTACAATACTACCCTTTTCTTCAAAAACACCCACACCGCCTTTGGCGTTGTTTATGTACTGTACCTTGATATTTGCAAGTCGTTCGTCATCGGAACCTTCCACTACTCTCTGATAATCATTGATATCCGTGGAACCTAAAGCGGCCCCTGTTTTTAACATCAGCAAATCTGCTCCCGCCCATTTATCGCGGGTTCTGTAATAACAAGGCAAAATCGTCTTTTCTGTAAGCAAAGTGCTTTCGTCCGGAATCTTGTTGCCGGCGTTATCCAAAAGATACTCACCTGTTTCCGGGTCTTTCTGATACTCGCCGTAAGTAGGATTACCATAAGCATCCAAAATCGGTTCCTCGGTCATATAGAACATATACTGGTCTGCCGCATTCACCGCTACGTTACCACTACCGCTTCCGGTACCGGGATTGTATGCCTTATATGCGTCAAAAGTATCAGGTATGGTCAAAATACCTGTACTTACATTTTCATCCATATTACTGTTGTATTCCAGAATAACCGCTATTTTATCACCAGAGGTTGCATTCTTGGGATATACATATGCAAAACGATATACGCCATCACCGGTCATGTAGATGGGGTCTGTACTTTCATCTATTGCCGGAATCTTACTGTCGGCCTCCTGAAGTACCACCTTCTCCACATCTCCCGCCAAGTTATCTACCGCCTGCAGATTGTCCACCGGGATTGTTGCTACTGCAATTGCAGAAGCTAGCGACAACGCACCTATAGTCTTTCTGATTCTGCGACGTAATTTCAAACTGTTCTTTTGCTTAGTCTGTTTTGTCATTCTAACAACCTTGCCTTTCTTCATCCTGTGTGAGCCTATCTCCTCTAAGGACTTTTTGCCTGCCCTGTGGGGCGTTGCTTACTCCTCCACGCGTCTGGCCACCACCACGAAACGTCCGTTTTCCTCCGAACTGTCACAGGTGGATAATGTCAAAAGTCTGTCACCATACTGGGCCGTTACCCCTGTATCATACAGGGACATGGCCGCCATCTCCTTCATATACGAGTCAAATTCTTGCTCGCTGTAACATTCAATAAACTGATAATATTTGAAAACCACTTCCGCCTCTTTGTATACTTTGGAACGAAACACATACATAATTTCATAAGTTCCTTTCTCATAAATAGTATCAAACTGAATGGTGGAATGTTTTTTATAATAATTCTCCGATGCATAATCATCCAGATTGCCGAACATCCTGCCGCTTTTCATATGATGCCCGTAGATAATCAAGTTGGTACTGGGCTTCAGCACATCACAATCCTTATCCAGAAACAGCGCTCCGTTGCGGTCCTTTTCCTGATTAATATTGTGATCCAAGTAATATTCATTGTCCGATGTTTGCATTACGGGGTAGTCTATTATTGTATCGTCAATTTTTAGCCATCCGATTAGCTTTTTGTTCATATTATATAAATTTTTATATTCATCCAGAATTTCCGGCACTTCTACATTGCTGTCCGTATAATTAATTTGAGGCTCGCTTTCCTGCATCGCATCCGGTTTCGGTAGACTTGCCTGTTCCTTCATAGCCGCCATCTGCTCATAATTTTCCTTGGTACGATAATCCTCATAGGAGTACATCCCAACGTACAAAAGACAACCTATCGCCACCAAACTGCACAAAAAAATCAATATTTTGCGGCGTTTTTCCCTTTTCTTTAATTCTTCCTGCACATAGACTTCCACTTGGGCTTCGTAGGCTTCTTTTCTACTATCCCTGTTACTTAATCGAGTGTTATTACCGGCGACAGTGCGTTCTGTCCGATTACGGTTCGCGACTCCACCACTTTGTAGCCGACTGCTATTTCCACTGCCCGTTGTTCTATTACTATTCGTTCTCTGAGTACCTGCCATACAACTTTCTCACAACTAAATAACAACTGCGCGCAATACGCGCATACTAATCTCACCTTACTACATATATTTTACTATATATACGAATTATTGCAAGTATTTTTCTAGATGTTGTGGATTTTATTTAGCCGTGCACCGAAAAACTTCAAGGCACTGCGGGGAGCTTGCTCACCATAAAGTGCCTTGAAGTTTTTCGGTATATGGCGTTTAACGCCATCAGCGAGATTTGTAGCGGCTTGCTTCGCAAGCCGCGAAGAAGTCGCGCAGCGACGAAATCGAGCTGGCACGGCGTATGTTCCCACATCCAAGTCATCCCATCACCACTCTTTTCCCACTCCATAGGATGACTCCCAACTCCATTCACCCCAAAACAAACACAAAAAACACTTCCACCACCACATTTCCTGTCACACATTCCGCCCACCCGCATACTATGGAGTATAAATAAAACTTGGAGGCACTATTATGAGTGACTTAACAGCTACAAACTGCGGATGCAATTCCTGCAATAACAATTCTTCAATCTTCGGAGGCAATAACGGCGGATGCTGCAGCTGGATTTGGATCATCCTTTTGCTCAGTTGCTTCGGCGGCAATAACAACGGTGGTTGCGGTATCTTAGGCGGCAACAACAACGGTTGTGGTTGCAACAACAATAACAACAGCTGCGAATGGTTAATCTGGATTCTTTTGATTTCCTGCTTCTGTGGCGGTAACAACGGTGGTTGCTGCTAATTTTCGCAAATCGCCTGCACTACGGCATCACAAACGCCGGGCAGGCTTCTAACCCACAAGCCCCGCGAGGGGCTTGTTTTCTGTAATCCCCCACTTCGCCCGGGCACTAATATCTGTACACCTTTCACAGCAGCCTCAAAATGCATCTCCACCGCTGATAACCGGGGTATTCATACACTTCTAAATCCTCCTATCAGGGAATACATTTAATAAAAGACCTATTCGCAAGGAGAAATCATGGCTGAGAACAAGCAGGACGGTATCACCATATTTGATACCCTTTTCACCAACAATCACATATGCATGATGAAATTATTGCTTCCTCTGCTTTCTCCCTCCCTGCAAAAGGGCATTGCAATTTATATTAAATTCCAAGAGTTGCAATACACGCTTCAGTATTTTACAAAGCACCCTTTAGGTCTGGTCGGCACTAATACAAATGGTGCCCCCGTCGACACCAACGCTGTTTTAGACAGCATCCTTCCTTTTTGTGATGAAAAGGAACGTCAAAGCTTAACCCAAATAAAGAACATGATGCAAACCCTGCAAAACTTAAAGGACATAATGGAAATGATGGAGACCATGAAAGAACTTTTCCCGGAAAACTTTTCCGGAACCGGCGAAAACAGGGACTTTTCACAGCTGGCCGAAATGTTCTCAGCCTTTGGAGGTGGCGGAATCTCGCCGGATATGTTAGCATCCTTCAGCGGCGGCGGTATTTCACCGGAGATATTAGCATCCTTCAGCGGCGGTATTTCGCCGGATATGTTTGGCGATTTTAGTCAAGACAGCGCTTCTTCCGATTAAACAATGAAACGAGGTAATATAAATATGAATTTTAACACCCCAACTCACACTGCCGATAAAGATGTCAGCACCACCCGTCCCGCATGGATGGATGATGAACTGGTAAAACATATTCCTCAGAAAAAGCTGGATTTTGCCGCAATGCTTTTTGAAAACGGACATGGCAAATCCCAGAAAGACATGATGCGCACGGTTTTGCCCCTGATGAAAAAGGCAAAGGCCGAAAACCTGATTTTCAGCCAGGCGGAACTGAATGCCTGCATTCAAGCCATCAAGAAATATTCCACACCCGAAGAACTTACCAAAATAGACGAACTTCTCAGTAAAAAGCAGGGACAGCCATAAGCAACCCGCATAAAATCAGACCTTCACACGCCAAACCGCCACCCAAAACAAGGGCACCCGTCATAACGGATGCCCCTAAATACTTTAAATCTTCAATTAATCTTCTACGTTGTTCTCAGCAACCTTCGCTGCTCTTGCTGCCACTTCCTTCTCCTGAACATCACTGGGCGCCTGCTCATATCTTACGAATTCATAAGCATAATCACCACGTCCACCGGTCATGGAACGAAGGTCGGTACAATAACCAAACAATGAGCTCATAGGAATTTCAGCTTCCACTACCTGCTTGCCGCCCGGAAGAGGATTCATACCAAGCACACGACCACGTCTCTTGTTCAAATCGCCCATAACATCACCGGTATAAGAATCCGGAACGGTAACCTTTAAGCTTGCAATAGGCTCTAACAATACAGGATGTGCTTCCATGAAGCCCTTCTTGAACGCCTGAACGGTAGCCATCTTGAAGGCCATTTCGGAAGAGTCTACCGGATGGTAAGAACCATCGTAGAGAACAGCCTTTACACCCACTACAGGATAAGCTGCCAAAGGTCCTCTATCCATAGAATCCTGTAAGCCCTTTTCTACTGCCGGGAAGTAGTTCTTAGGAACTGCACCACCCACAACTTCCTGCTCGAATACGAAAGGTGTATCCAAATCCTCAGAAGGACTGAAGCGCATCTTTACATGACCGTACTGACCATGTCCGCCGGACTGTTTCTTATGCTTAGCCTCCACATCAGAAGTCTTCTTAATGGTCTCACGGAACGCAATCTTGGGCTTAGACAATTCAACCTCTACCTTGTATTCATTAAGCAGTCTGCTTACAACGATATCTAAATGCTGGTCGCCCATACCATAAATCAAAGTCTGCTTATTCTCAGCATCGTTAACCATCTTCAAGGTCAAATCTTCATGACTCATCTTCTGCAATGCCTGTGAAATCTTATCAATATCAGCCTTATTCTTAGGCTTATATCTCATGTATGTATAAGGTGTGGAAATCTCAGCCTTGCCGTATTTAATAGTGGTAGCCTTGGTAGACAAGCTGTTACCGGTTCTTGCTGCAGTCAATTTTGCCAAAGCACCGATATCACCTGCATGAAGCTCGCTTACTTCAATAGGCTTGTTACCCTGAAGCACATAGATCTTACCAATCTTTTCTTCGATTTCCTTATCCACATTGTACATCAAATCGTCGGTCTTCAAAACACCGGAATTTACCTTAATCAAAGAGTACTTACCGATGAAAGGATCCACGATGGTCTTCCAGATATATGCAGATTTTGCCTTAGAGAAATCATAATCTGCATTATAAATTTCGTTGGTCTTTAAGTTGATACCCTTTACTTCTCTGTTTTCAGGTGAAGGAACGTATTTAATAATATCATCGATCAAGGTATAAACACCCTGCATTAAAGTGCTGGAACCCATGGTCATAGGCACGATACTTCCGTCCCAGACATTGGTACGAAGAGCTGCACGGATTTCTGCTTCCGTGAAGGTTTCACCGCTGAAATATCTTTCCATGAATTCTTCACTGGTTTCAGCCACTGCTTCCATCAAAGTATCACGGCAAATCTGCAAGTTAGGCTTATTGTATTCAGGAATCTCACAAGAAACAACTTCCTTACCCACCCAACGATTAGCAGTTTCACTGATTACATTAACGTAACCCACAAACTTCTCATCTTCACGAATAGGCAAATGGAAAGGTGCCAGCTTCTTTCCGAACATATTGGTCATATCTTCCACTACCTGACGGAAGGAGGCGTTATCCACGTCCATGTTGGATACATAAATAATTCTGGGTAATTTATACTTCTCGCAAAGTTCCCAAGCCTTAATAGTACCAACTTCTACGCCGGCCTTACCATTTACAACGATAATTGCAGCGCCTGCCGCACTCATAGCTTCTTCCACTTCACCTACGAAGTCAAAATAACCGGGGGTATCCAAAATATTAATCTTGTAGCCTTCCCACTCGATAGGGATTACGGATGTACTGATTGAAAACTTTCTCTTCTGCTCCTCTTTACTATAATCACTAATGGTGTTTCCGTCAGACACCTTACCCAATCTGGAAGTAATACCTGATAAATAAGCCATAGCCTCTGCTAAACTGGTCTTACCACTTCCACCGTGTCCCAGCAAACACACATTACGAATTTTGTCAGTTGTGTAAATATTCATATGTCTTCCTCCAATATTGATGATACTCTGGGTACTTTTGCCCAAGCAAAAACATAGGTATCAAATTCCCCATGAGGTTATTTTACTAAATTATCGGACATTTTACAAGATAAATTGTTAAATTTGCACACATTTTTATAATTTTCATAAATTTTTCAATATCTTCTTGCCCATATGTACCACTTTTATTTCCGAAACCCCATTGACTATATCGCTTTAAAGTGGTATAGTGCATATATTATATATTCAGGAGGCATCATGAACACACTATATATCGGCTTCATTGGCTTGGGTCTTATCGGAGGCTCCATTGCCAAGGCTTTAAAAAAGAATATACCGGATATATGCATCACTGCTTATGACGTAAATGCAGATACTTTAAAACTTGCCTCAGAAGAAGGCATTGCAGATAATACCACATCACAGATTGATGAATCTTTTTCAGACTGTGACTATATTTTCTTATGCGCTCCCGTGCAGAAAAATGACGCCAATCTGCTGGCAGTTAAGGATATTATCAAAGCAAGCTGCACCCTTACCGACGTAGGAAGCGTAAAGACTAATATTCATGAGCATATTAAAAATGCCGGCTTGGAGAAAAACTTTATCGGTGGACATCCCATGGCCGGTAGCGAACGTTTCGGTTATCAGAATTCCAAGGCTTCCCTTTTGGAAAATGCCTACTATATTCTGACCCCTACCGAAGAAACCTGTGCTGAAAAATTAAACGCCTACAAAGAATTAGTTACCGCAACCGGCGCCATACCTTTGATTCTTGACTATAAGCAGCATGATTATGTAACAGCCGCCATCAGTCATCTGCCCCATGTGATCGCAGCCTCCCTGGTAAATCTGGTGCGAGACAGCGATTCCGAAGAAGGCATTATGAAAATGGTAGCAGCAGGCGGTTTTAAGGATATCACCCGTATCGCCTCCTCTTCTGCCCAGATGTGGCAGCAAATATGTCTGACCAACACCGACAATATTTCCGGTCTTTTAGAGGACTATATTCACTCGCTCCAAACCTTCAAAAATAGTTTGGACACCAGACAAGAAGATAATTTGTACAAATTGTTTGATTCCGCCAGAGAATACCGAGACTCCTTTATTAACGCCTCCAGCGGACCTATCAAGCGTTCCTACGTGCTTACGGTGGACATTGCAGACCAGGCCGGTTCCCTGGCAGCCATTACCACAATTCTTGCAGTAAACGGTATCAATATCAAAAACATCGGTATCACCCACAATCGCGAGCAAGAATACGGTGCTCTTCGTCTGGAATTTTATGATGAAGCTGCCATTGAAAAAGCAAAAGTTTTGTTGAATCAAAGAAGTTACCTCATATACGAAAAGAAGCTGTAGATTACTCTGCAGCTTCTTTCTTCTTTAATTGCTCTAATTTTAAATTCGTATTATAAAAATCCTTCATGGTACATCCGGCTCTTCCGCCTCCGGCACAGGCGCAGGCACATGCACAGGCACACGCACAGGAGCTTACACAGGATCTGACATAAGGTCTCGTATGAATCACTCTGGTACCGCTTCCTGCATTAAATCCGCTACCGTCCTTATAGTTATCCTGTCGTATAATAACTATGATACAAATAAGCACGATAACCGCAATCCCTACCAGCGCAACAATAGCGGCGATTGTTCCGCTATCCGCAGACGCCGTTCTGTCTTCATCAAACTCATACACGCCATCCCAGGGATATGTCACTTCAATAGTAAACCGCTCCCCTTCATCCAGCTCTGCAATCCAGGAATACATATTAAACATATGATACTCGGTCTCAGGAGAAACCGACTCCGCTTCCGCTCCGTTCCACCAGATACTTAAATGCTTCACTTCAATTTCATCAAACCAGCCCGGAGTGAACTCATAAGTAGCATACTCGCCATCCCCATCCATTCGATACATATAATCCTGATGAATGGAGAAGGAAAACTCTACAATATCCCCTTCTTCATATTCATCTTCAAAGTATACATTGGCAAAAACTTCACCACCCGTAGTCACCTTAATCTCGTCAATATTATCACTCAAGGCCTCTACTTCATCCACATGCTCATTAGGCAAACCAATCTTTACCCAGGTAAGAGCACCGGCCTTTTCAGACTCCAGCACCTTCCACTTGATATTGTAAACAATGTCCAAAGAAGCATCCTCTCTGGGCGTAATATCGATCTCATAGCTTAGAATTTTATCGGTAGGCCCTCCTGCCTGCACAGTCAAACAAGGCAAAAGTACTCCTATCAATAAAACACTAGTCAATAACAAACCAAATATTTTCTTCATGGACCTCTACCTCCTTCTTAGGGGGCATTCGCCCTGCACTTTTGCGGAGTATTCTCTACGCTCCACGCATTTTTCACTGTTCCAAATCACTTCCCAGTCGTCTTGCAACATATTGCCCAAAACATCACTGGTCAGCCAGCTTTGGCAAGGCACCACATTTCCTCCCGGTGTCACCGCCATATTACTTAAGCAGGCACCGCAGCTTGGAGTACTGATGGCCAGTTCCTGAAAGAAGCTTTCCTCTATCCAGCCGGGAGAGGTAAAGCTAATCTCCATACCATTACTGTAACAATATTCTACTGCAGCCTTTAATACTTCCTTGATTTCTTCCTTACTAAGCTGAGTAATCTCCGAAGCCTCCATCGTCGCATTTCCTGTGGTAATCAGCCCCGAACAAGTCACATATTCCACACCCATTTCCTTCAAAAACTTCAAAGTGGATACATAATCCTTATTCAACTTACACAAAGGAGTATTAATGCTTAAATTCAAACCTGCAGCCAAAGCATTGCGGATGCCATCCACCGTTTTATCATAATTTGCGGCCCCAATCAGCTTGTTATGTACCCCTTCCTGCACATCATAAAAAGTAATCTGCACACTATCCAGTTCAGCATCCTTCAATGCCTGACAGTACTCTTTCGTAAGTTTCACACCATTGGTATTCAGTCTGGTCACAAACCACTTAGCATGGGCTATTAACTCTGCCAAATCCTCCCTCATGGTAGGTTCGCCACCGGTAAAAGTAATCTGGGGAATACCGATTTCCCTGCATTTATCCAGAATCGCCTTCCACTCTGCAGTAGAAAGTTCTGCCTCTTCTGCCTGGGGCTGACCTGCCGCATAACAATGCAAACACTTCTGGTTACAATGCCATGCACCATTCTTTGTCATGGCACTCACCATTACATCCATTCGATGAGGAGCCTTCATAAATTCCGCATACTCACCCAAACTCATATAGCCGATTTCTTCCTGTACCGCTTCCCCCCTGGCTATCTGGGTAAAAGCCTCCATCATGCGAAACAAGTCATCCCGAATTACTGCTTCCTTTACACGCGGATACACCTTTCTGACACTTTCGTAGGTATCATTCAAGATTTTCTCCACATCAGCATCACTGACCTCGTGACCTGCATAAGTATTCACATGACGGATAAACTCCGCCAAAAGAATGCACCAGGAACGATTCACAGGAATCACATCCTGACCATTAATAATCGCCACTCCGGGTGCCAGTCTCTTTTTTGTCACCTTAGGTGGCACCAAATGAATTCGCACCACACCGGGACCGCCCGGATTTAAAGTAGTATGTAATACTTCACCCAAATGCTCCTTTGCATATTGGTTTTCTTTTCTCTTTGTACTAATCATGTATTTTACTCCCCACACACAACAAAATAATCCAAAACAACCGCCTGCTGTATCCAGACAAACGTCCCAGAAATTCCCACACCTATCCGGTACCAAAAGCTGGTGTATTTCATCAAAGGCTGCTGATACAAACACCCACGGAATACTAATTTTAAAAAGTAAGGGCCATCTTTTACGCACTTTTCCGGCTTTAGTGGTATATCTCCTTCGCGTAAGCCCAATCCATGGATACCAAATGCCAAATAACAGTACGCCCATTACAGCATACTCACAAAAATGTGCCAGCTTCCGAATCGGATTCTCAAAATACTCCGCCATACTCTCCATCATAAGTTCCGTCCAATTTCTTCCGGAAAGCATATTTAAAAGTTCCACACATTTCTCAGAAATCATGCGGCTTAAACCACCTGAAGTTTCTCCGTCCTGCTCCGAAAAGCTGAAAATCAAAACATACAACACAATAAGAAAGATAGTGGCTATACTGCTAACCACTATCTTTTTATTACGCATTATTGCCTTCCTCATTTACCGTCTGATAAACTTCGATTCGAGCAGCGTCCATTTCCGGCATGCCGATAAACACCGCTCCATAGTGGAAATTACCGTCAATCATTTCAATTCGTACAATACGAAGGAATGCATGAAGTACTTCCTTAGTCCAGATGGTCAAATAAGACTCATAAACATTACCGATAGCCAATGGTTCATCGCAGACAAAACCAACACCGGTTTTGGAAATATCATTAATCTCAATCTGAATTTCCTGCTCGTCCTGATTATCCAGACGCTTCATCATAATCACGGAATGAAGCTCGGTTCTTTTACTCTTTCTTCTCTCTTGCATGGTTTTGCCCCCTTGTATTCTGTGATAGTTTCTTACTACCCAAAAACTTATACATATTTTATCATAAGTAAAGTACAAACTCAAGAGTTTGTATGAATAAACATAGCATCTCCAAAACTGAAGAATCGATATTTTTCCTTTACCGCTTCTTCATAGGCTGCCAACACCTTCTCGCGTCCTGCCAATGCAGATACCAACATTACCAGTGTGGACTCCGGCAAATGAAAATTGGTAATCAGACAATCCAACACCTTAAATTTATATCCCGGATAAATAAAAATCTCTGTATTGTCACAGCCTGCATGAATCACACCGTCCGCAGTAGAAGCACTTTCTACCGTGCGGCAACTGGTAGTACCCACACAAATCACCCGGCCGCCGTTACGCTTTGTATCATTAATCACCTGTGCCGCTTCCTCTGATACCTGATAATATTCCGAGTGCATATGATGGTCCAATATATTCTCTTCTTTTACCGGGCGGAAGGTTCCCAGACCCACATGTAAGGTTACATAAGCAATCTTTATACCCTTTGCTTCAATATCCTCCAGAAGCTGTGGTGTAAAATGCAACCCCGCTGTAGGCGCCGCTGCCGACCCATCATACTTAGCATACACGGTTTGGTAACGATTCTTATCCTGAAGCTTATGAGTAATATACGGAGGCAGGGGCATTTCTCCCAGCTTATCCAGTACTTCTTCAAAAATACCTTCATACTCGAAACGCACCAGACGGTTACCTTCCTCTACCACTTCCAGCACCTCCGCCTTCAGTAGTCCGTTTCCAAAGGTTAATCTGCTTCCCGGACGACATTTCTTGCCGGGACGCACCAGGGTTTCCCATACATCAGCCTCATGACGCTTTAATAAAAGCACCTCTACATGTGCGCCTGTATCTTCTTTTTCTCCAAGAAGTCTGGCCGGAATAACTCTGGTATTATTCAACACCAGACAGTCCCCCTCTTGCAAATACTCTATAATATTTCGAAAAATTTCATGCTTAATTTCCCCGGTTTCCTTATGCAACATCAAAAGTCTGGAGGCGGATCTGTCCTCCAAAGGATCCTGCGCAATCAGTTCTTCCGGTAAATCAAAGTAAAAATCGGATTTCTTTAAACTAGTCATTAGATGGTTGCCTCTTCAATAAACGCCAGATAACCACGGTACGCTTCATAAACATCCGCCTTGCTGGTTGCTTCCCAAGGTGCATGCATATTCATAACTGCCACGCCGCTGTCAATTACATTCATACCATACAGTGCCAAAATATATGCAATGGTTCCGCCACCGCCCACGTCTACCTTGCCAAGCTCTGCAGTCTGGAAAATCACGCCGCGTCTGTCGAAAATATCGCGGATATGTGCAATATACTCTGCATTGGCATCATTAGAGCCGGATTTTCCTCTAACACCGGTAAATTTATTTAATACCATACCACGTCCTAAGAATGCACTGTTCTTTTTCTCAAAATAGCCTGCAAAGGAAGGATCATAACCTGCAGACACATCCGAAGAAAGCATGCAGGAACGTGATAAGCATCTTCTCATATTAAGCTCGCTGTACTGTCCCATCAGGTTCATAAGCTCTGCTACAGAGTTCTCAAAGAACTTAGACTGCATACCGGTAGCACCTACGGAACCAATTTCTTCCTTGTCTACTAAAATACAGCAAACAGTTCTATCCACCTTCTTTACATCCAACATAGCCTGCATTGAAGTAAATGCACACACCCTGTCATCCTGTCCATAACCTAAAATCATGCTGCGGTCAAAACCTGCTTCTCTAGCTTTTCCGGCAGGAACCACTTCGATTTCTGCAGAAAGGAAATCCTCTTCCTCAAAATCATAGGTTTCCTTTAAAATCTCTAAAACACCGGCCTTTACACCCTCTTTTGCCTTAGTTTTTGCGTCCTCTGCACCTTCTAACTTTGCATCCTTTTTAATTACCAAGGGCTTGTTTCCGATAATCAAATCCAAAGCTTCACCCTCAATCACCTTGGCAGCCTTTTTCTCCAGCTGCTCACCTGCCAAATGAACCAGTAAGTCTGAAATGAAGAATACCGGATCCTCTGCATTTTCACCAATATTAATTTCCACAGTGGTTCCGTCCTTCTTCACAACCACACCATGAAGTGCCAAAGGCTGTGCCACCCACTGATACTTCTTGATACCACCATAATAATGGGTATCCAAGTACGCAAAACCATTATCCTCATACAAAGGATTCTGCTTTACATCCATACGGGGACTGTCAATATGAGCACCCAAAATATTCATACCCTCGGTCATAGGTTTCTTGCCGATATGATACATAGCGATGGACTTGTTCATCCATACAGTGTACACTTTATCACCAGGCTTAATTTCAGCACCACTTTCCATTAAGCCTTCCAATTCCTTATAACCAGCCGCTTCAATGGTATTTACAATCACATCGATACATTCTCTCTCGGTTTTACCATTATCCAAGAACGCTCTATAATCTGCGTTTAATTTTTCCAACGCCTTCAACTGCTTTTTATCATAGGTTTCCCATGCATTTTTTCTTTCCATATGTTCTCTCTCTTTCTGCAAAAATAAGGTATGATACCCAATACGAATATCATACCCTATTTTACAGTGATTTTCAATATATTCTTCCGGTTCAAAAGTTGCCATGACCTTGCCGCTTGCAACTCTTAACTACGAAGTTCCGCACCGAATTTCTTGTTCATATTCTTCAAAATCTTCTTCACAAAGCCATCCACACTTTCCCCGGTGAATGCCTCATCCTTGGGCGTGAATAATACGGTAAATGCCATACTCTTCTTGTCCTCGCCAATCTGTGCGCCTTCGTAGATATCGAATAACTTAATGCTGGTAATATATTTACATGCTTCCTTCATGGTTTCTTCGATTTCGCCACAGGTTACTGCCTTATCCACTACAATTGCCAAGTCACGCTGCTCCTCTGCAAATTTGGGCAGGGGTGTAAACATTGCCTTCTTGCCATAATACTTGGAAAGAATCTCCAAATCAATCTCCATAATGTACATAGGTACACGCATATCACACTCGTCTGCAATATCATAAGCCAGCTTACCGAAGTAACCGATTTCCTCTCCGTCGCAGCTAATGCTTGCGGTCTGGAAAGGATGCAGGAAGGTGTTCTGGGTATTTGCGTAAGTAAATTTCACATGAAGCACTTCTGCCACCTTTTCTGCAATTCCCTTCATGGTGAAGAAGTCTTCCTTTGTACCGAAAGTTGCCACGCATAAGGTCTGGCGCTCATCCGGATACTCTGTTAAAGGCAAATCCTTAGGAATAAACTTCTTAGCAATTTCAAACAATCTGCCTTCCAAATTACCCTTCTTCTGATTACGAACCACTGCATTAATCATGGAAGCCGCCAAAGTAGTTCTCATAAGGGACAATTCCTCACTGATAGGGTTCATAATACGGATTGCGTGACGCTCCGGCGCATCTGCAGGAAGCCTTAACAAATCCAAATCCGAAGGTGAGAAGAAGGAGTAATGAATACACTCATGTGCTCCCACGCCACAAAGGGCCTTTTTCAAACGCATTTCGGTCTTCTGCTGTGTATTTTCACCACCCATAGTAACCTGTGCAGAAGCAAGGAAGGTGGGCACAATGTGCTCATATCCATACATTCTGATGACTTCTTCTGCCACATCCTGATAGGTTTCCATATCTTCACGATATGCAGGAATCTGCAAGGTTAAGGTATCTCCCTCCACTTTAGGCTGGAAGTTTAAATTAGTCATAATGCGTACAATATCTTCATTAGGAACGGTAATACCCAGTACTGCATTTACCTTAGCAATGCTTACAGAAAGCTCCTTAGGTTCTACGCTGTTTCCTGTATTTACATCCACATGCATCTTAGAAACCTTACCACAGTTTAACTCTTCAATAAGATGTAATGCTCTCTTCATAGCCATAACAGTAGCGTACTCATCCACGCCCTTTGCATATCTTGCACTGGAGTCAGAAGACTTACCTACGCTTCTGGAGGTACGACGGATATTGTCACGGGCGAATTTCGCTGATTCAAACAATACGGTATTGGTAGTTTCTTTAATTTCAGAATTCAAACCGCCCATTACACCGGCCAAAGCTACAGGCTTTACACCATCACAAATCAACATGTTTTCAGTGGTTAATGTAAGTTCTGTTTCATCCAAAGTAACGATTTTCTCACCGTCATTTGCGCGACGCACATTGATAGCATTACCTTCTAAGGTAGTGTAATCAAACGCATGCATGGGCTGACCCAGTTCTTTTAAAATATAATTGGTAATATCTACCACATTAGAAATAGCACCGATGCCAACAAGTGCCAAACGACGCTTCATCCATGCCGGAGACTCTTCAATCTTTACATCTGTTACATAATGTGCACTATATCTGGGGCAAAGCTCGGGACAATCCACAGTCACCTTGAAACCATCTAATGTAACATCGCTTTCAGTATAACTTAAATCAGGAGCCTTGAATTCTTTTTCAAGTACTGCAGCGATTTCACGTGCAATACCTACAATACTCTGGCAGTCCGGACGATTTGCGGTAATAGCAATATCAAAAATCCAGTCATCCAAGCCTAAGATAGGCTTTACGTCTGCACCTACAGGTGCATCTTCAGGAAGCACTAAAAGTCCGTTGTAACCCGCACCGGGATACATATCTTCGCTAACACCCAGTTCCACACCGCTACAAAGCATACCATGTGATTCATAACCTCGAAGTTTACCCTTACCGATGGTCATAACGCCCTCAATGGTCTTATGATCCTTTGCGGTTGCGTAAACAGTCGCACCCACCAATGCAGCAGGGAATTTGCCGCCTGCGTGTACATTGTCCGCACCACAGCAAATCTGGAAGGTTCCGTGCTCACCACAGTCCACCTTACATACATGCAAATGGGTATCCGGAATAGCCTCACATTCCAGCACATAACCAACTACAACCTTGCTAATGTCCTTGCCTACTTCATACAATTCTTCTACTTCGAAACCACAGGAGAAAAGCTTTTCTTCCAACTCCTGAGGTGTAATATCGATATCTACATAATCCTTTAACCAACTTAATGGTGCTATCATATCTATTTACCAACCTTTCCTTATTTGTCGTTTAACTGACCCAGTACCTTCACATCGGATTCAAACAAAAGCTTGATATTGTTAATACCGTACTTTAACATTGCCGTACGCTCAATACCAATACCGAATGCCAAACCACTGTATACATTGGAGTCAATTCCACAGTTTTCCAGTACCTTGTTATTAACGATACCTGCACCCAGAATCTCTATCCAACCGGTACCCTTGCAAAGCTTACAGCCCTTGCCGCCACACTCAAAGCAGCTACAATCCACTTCTACGGAAGGCTCTGTGAAAGGGAAGTAAGAAGGACGAAGACGTGTCTTGGTACCTTCCCCATAAATCTTCTTTACAAATTCATCCAGCATACCCTGCAAATCACAAAGAGTAATATTTTTGTCTACTACCAAACCTTCCATCTGGGTAAACATAGGCGAATGGGTAGCATCATCATCAGAACGGAACACCTTACCGGGAGATAAAATCTTAATGGGGGGCTGCTGCTTCTCCATTACATGAATCTGTCCTGCTGAAGTCTGGGTTCTAAGCAAGAACTCCGGTGACAAATAGAAGGTATCCTGCATATCTCTTGCGGGATGATCTTCCGGTGTATTTAATGCAGTAAAATTGTAATAATCTGTTTCAATTTCGGTTCCTTCGAAAATTTCGAAGCCCATACCTGCGAAAATATCAATAATCTGGTTGCGAACTAAAGTAATAGGATGTAAATTACCCTCTGCAGTAGTTACTGCAGGCAAGGAAATATCAATCTTCTCCGCTTCATAGCGTGCCTGCAATTCCTTGGCCTTCATCTTTTCATCCAGACCACCTAAGAACTCTAAAGCCCACTCCTTTAATTCATTTACGCCCTTACCGTAAGCCGCACGCTCTTCGGGGGCAATATTCTTCATTTCTCTCATTAACAAACCGATTTTACCGGTTTTTCCATCCAAAAATTTCTTTTTGAATTCATACACTTCCTTAGAAGAATTCAGTTCTTCGGAGCCTGTAATAATCTCCTGCTTAATCAGCTCTAAATTTGCATTCATAATGTTCTTCCTTTCTCTTTGTTGATTTGAAGGTTTTATGCATAAGAAAATCCCTTGCATAGAAACCTATGCAAGGGACGAATAAACTCCGCGGTACCACCCATTTTCCCGAAAAAACTCCTTCGGGCTCTCAACATGCTTAACGCGCACTCACGTTTCGGACTACTTAAAACTATACTTATTTCATCCGAACAGCTCCGGTGGGAAATTCAAGCCTTCATCTGAACTTAAGGAAGCTTTCAGCCGGTGACTTCCTCTCTCTGATAGAAAATGACGCTCTACTATGCACCTTCAATGCTTTTTACTATTCTTAAGTATCATACTTGATTTCACACACAATGTCAAGGGGTGTACTTTTATTCTATTTTAATATTCTATACCCATGGATGCGTAAACGCTTTCAACGATTGCTTCCTGATAATAGTTAGCAAGTTCATCCTTGGTCATTGCAGTAGCGTTTGCTGATTCAGCAGGAACTGAAAAAGGAGTGAAACCTTCAAACTTACATTCCATCTCCAAACCTTCTGCTTCAATTACCAGTTTGCTCACAGTCTGAGTAGCTCTGTTAATATAAGCCAATGTACCATCACCATCGATTTCCATTACGTCATATACAACACCCTTTTCTTCTACTGCTTCTACATAAACTGAAGAAGATACGGAATCAGTTACACCGCCCATAATTTCGGTAAAGTCTGCACCTAAAATATCTGCCATGTCATCACCGGACTCAATTTCAGCACATACCCATTCACTACCATCTAAGCCGATGTTCTCCATTACAATTACACTACCGTCAGTGTATGCATCCACACCATAATCACCAATACGGTATCTTACCAAAGAAACACCCTTATCCTGTGATACAGTATAATCCAGTACAATACCACCTAAATCCATCTGTGTAGTAATCTCAAATGCTTCAGGGATGGTAATACCATTGTCAAAGAAATCATCATATGCGGTGGACCAATCATCACCCTCGATTCCCACAGAAACCTCATCATTGGTATCGTCCTGACCTTCATCCATGGAACCCATAATCTGGGTGAACAGGAAATCCAGCACCATTTCGCCCATTTCATCAAAGGTAACCTCTTCTACACCATCGTATTCAGCAATCGTTTCTTCTAAGATTTCACGGAATTCTTCTTCTCCGCAATCAACGAATTCAACAGTCATTATCACATATCTGTCATCGTCTAAGATTTCAACACCCTCTAAAACCTGAGTTTCACGATTAATATAGCAAATTGCATCACACTCTTCACCATCATAGATCACACTACATTCAAGGGAATCATATACCACGCCATCATAATTGGAATCTTCTCTTCCATAAGATTTGTACTCAAGGCTATCTTTCAAATCCTCAGCAATATCTACCATACCCATGACATCTGCCTCAGAATCATCTTCACGTAATGCCTTTACTAATTCATATTCATCATCCGCTTCACTATAATAATAAGCATAATCAGAATCTGTAATTAATTCAAAATAAGGTGCCTCATCATTGTAAACCTCAACCGAGAATGCTGCATATTCATCAGAATAACCGTAGCTTAATCCCAAATAAACACCATCTATTTCTCCGTCCATGAACATAATTACATTTTCTTTTAACAAAGGACCGCAAGTATCAAAATAGTCCTCATAAGCAGTCATCCAATCCACTTCTGCCACAGGTTCCTCTGTAGGTTCGGGAGTAGGTTCTTCTGTGGGTTCAGGAGTAGCTTCTACAACCTCATCATCCTTGTCCTTCTTGTCATCCTCTTCGTCGTCATCCTCTTCATCGTCGTCACCTTTGATAGATAACTCTTTTTTAGACTTAGAATCCTTATCATCGTCATCATCATCGTCCTTGCCGCCACAACCGGTAATGGATAATACAATCAACATTACAGCCAGCAACAAAACTAACCATTTCTTGTTTAATAATTTGCTTTTCATTTTTCTCCTCCGTTTCTTCGCATTACATTATCTCTAATTCCACAACTTTCCGCCGATTGCCGACGCTACCCCTTGTAAAATTATTTTCTTGTATTTCTCAGAAAATTCCTCCCGTGTAACGCTCTTCGCATGTGCACTTCCTTCGGAAAGCTTGATAGGTTCCGTTTCCCGTATATATCCGACAATCTCCTGTCCGCTATACTCCGCTTGTACCTTTTCAATCTTCTGCGTGTCACGATTAATGTAAAGCCTCATTTTTATTTTACCATAATCCTGCGAGGTGACAATATCAATAATATCATAAATTTCTTGCCCCTCTACCACGTTACCTTGGTAAACTTGCCCAATAATAATGTCTCCGATACCCTCTAAATCCATGAAAACATTCATTCCCAACAGTTCTTCCAGATCCCCCTCTGATTCCATACGGGTAAAATACCATTCTTCCGTGGTCTTGTACTCTTTACCCAAAAAGACCATTGACCCATTGGAAAATATGTAAATATTTGTCTTTCCAAGCCCTAAGCTTAAACCATCAAAGGTTTCGGTCCTTGACAGGTTCACCTGCGCTTCCACACCTTCTATCAAGATAGTCGCTTCCACCTTGTAATTATCCGGAAGAAACTGCTTACTTTGAAAATAATCCTCATACTCCTTGGACCAATCAATAGGCGTTGGTGTAGGT
Organism: Acetatifactor sp.; assembly: GCA_045537405.1. Lineage (GTDB taxonomy): Bacteria > Bacillota > Clostridia > Lachnospirales > Lachnospiraceae > Acetatifactor. Next base: position 136,178 of record JAZSPK010000034.1, on the reverse strand, counting down.
GTGGGTGTCGGAACCGGTGTCGCCGTAGGAGCCGGAGTTGCCGTAGGTGTCGGTGTCGGGCTCGGCGTAGGGCATGGTGTTGGCTCTGCTGTAGGCGGTGGTGTAAGTTTTGCAAAGAACTCCGCCACCTGTTCCTTCTTACTCTTGGGTTTCTTATCCAAATCCGGCATTTCCCAGTCACAGGCCGATAAGGTGAAAATCATTATACATATTAAAATAGTCAATATACCTATTCGTCTTTTCACATTACCTCCTCATTTACTTATCAATGGTATTGAAACAAGCCCCTCTGCATACTTCCAAAATACAGAGGGGTCATCTTCTAAAACGTCATTTCAAGTTTTTACATATCGTTAGCAGAGAAAAGAACCATATATATAGCATACATTAACTCCTCCGAAGTTGCTTCTGTTGCATTTGCGGCCTCAGAAGGAATCTCAATACTGCTTATTTCCTCTATTATACACTCCACCAACTCACCTTCCGCTTCCATCGTATATCTGCTAACTTTTTGCGTCTCTCTGTTTACATAGTAATAAGCTTCCCCGGCGACACTTCCATTATCTACTTTCAGTAATAAAACATCATAAGTAACACCTGCTTCTACCACTTCCTCTACGTAAACACAAGCAGTAACATACGCCGGCTCCACAATAGTATCTTCTGTACTCAAAGCGAAAAGGCTTTTTAATTCATCTTCGGAGGTGATAGGAGCAAAAATCCAGCTTTCTTCTTCGGCCATTTCGGTATGTGCATAAACCTTTCCGTCTGTCGCATACAAATCGATTGCTGCACTACCTATATCAAAACGCATATAGAATTCTTCTCCCACCGTAGCAATCACAATATCTACGGAAGCACCCTGCAGAGCAGTACTTGTGGTCATTCGCCTATTATACGGAAGAAGATCCTCTCTGGCATAATAATCCTCATAAGCCTTTGCCCAATCAGTTACTTCCCCCTCGATGATAACCATATCTTCTTCAATGACAGTCCCATCTCCTTCGATAATAACCACATCCTCTTCAATGACGGTTACTTCGCCTTCCATCTCAATCAGTCCGTCATCTCCGCCGGGATATTCCATCATCATACCATTTCCCAGGTCTACTACCTTACCGGCATTGTCATCCGTTACTACTTCGTCTTCATCATCTTCCTGCACATTTTCTATAGTCTTATCTTCCTCAGGTTCCTCTTTTCCTCCGCAACCGGTTAAAATACCTGCCATAAGCGTAACTGCCAAAAGCACAGATAATAGTTTCTTTCTCATAAAATTCCTCCCTTTCAGAAAGTCATTTTTATGATACTATTTTACATTTTGCCTGTCAATCCTCCAACTCCCCCATGCGTTTATTAATGTACGCCCCAATAAAAAAAATATAAAAGCAAAAATACATCCACAGTAAAAAAATAACAATGATAGCCAGACTTCCGTAAATATTGAATGCGCTGCTTTTATTTACATACATGGAAAATCCCCACGAAAAAATACTCCAGATTACAGCCGCAAAAGAAGCCCCCGGTAATTGATTTGGAAATTGCAATTTTTTATTGGGAAGAAAGGTATAAAAAGCACTAAAAATTAAAGTCAATATCCCCCAAATAAACAAAAACCTAAAATTCAAAAGAAACGAAAACAAAAATCTTAACTGAGAGATCTTTAGTATCAGCATCTTCACCAAATAATTTCCAAATACCAAGACAATCATAGATACCAACACAATTAACAACATTATCAGAGTATAAAAGGAGGACACCAGTCTGATTACAAAATAATTACGTTCCTCCTCCACTTCGTTCACGGCATTCAAGCCTCGTACAATAGCAAGTACTCCCTTTCCTGCCGACCAAAGCGTCAAAACCACAGCCGCAGACAGTACTCCCGCCGAACGAACATACACATCCTCAATAATATTTACTACAATGGCATCCATCCGATTCGGCGTAAGCTCCGTGAGGATTCTAATTAAATTCTCCTGTGTAAGAGGCGTAAAGGGTATAATGGTACATATCACTACCAGAATAGGTACTAAGGACACAAATATAAAGAACGCCGCACCGGAAGCATAAGCGCTTAAATTCTCCTTCTTCATATTCTCCGCAAAAGCTTTTATTTGGACACACAATCCTTCTATGGTCTGCAACATTTTATATCCCCTTCTGCACTGCTTTTTCCAAGGTACAGCCCTCAAAAAAGAAACTTAATATTTCCTCTGCCGTCCTTCCCTCTAAGGCCATGGCTTTGGCTGCATTCTGACTCATTCCCGCACCATGTCCAAAACCGCCGCCTGTAATCTTATACCCCTTCACTTCGCCATTTTTATATTGATTTTCTATGATAAAAAAACCGCTGGGAAGCAAAGAATTCATAGAAACCTCCGTTCCGTCATGACGTTTTACCTTGGTTTCTCCATCATTTAATACATACCGGATATTTAACTCGGTGATCACTTTGTAAACATTCTTTTCTGTAATAATCAAAAGTTCATCCGCAACGCCTCCAGCACCTCTTTGGACCACCTGCAAATCCACCAATGTATCCACTTCTTTTATGGGTTTGCTTACGTAATTGCTTCCCTCCAAAGTTAACACCAACTCCTCATTGGCTGCATATCTTTTCTGCAAAGTTTTTAACATCCTGTCCGTATCCGCTTTTTCTACATCATATTCCCAACGATACCAGTTTTCCTCTGCCTCCCAATCCGCTTCATTAACCGTTTTAATATAATTTGCAAACACTTCTTCTCCACGCAAAGTATCTGCCGTATAAAGTAATGTCTGGAACCCCGCATCCCCTGCTGTCATAGTCTCTACAAAATCCTTTTCTCCTTCTGTAAAATCCGGCCTTACAGCCTGTGCATTCATAGCTTTGGCCTGTAAATAAGGATATTGGTCTGCATATTTCGTATGCCACACATGAGCATCACTACCAAAACCACAAGAGGTAGAATAATAATAGGTTTGTGCCGGTCCCGTCTTATCCGGTGCAAGCAATATGATTCCCTGGGTCTCCTGCACCGCTTGCGTGGTGCTCTCCTGTTCTTCTACATTATGATACACTTGATAAGCGGTGGTATCATCCACATGAGCATTCCATGCCGGATAACCCGGCGAAAGAATATGTAGATAGGCATAGGTCCTGGCACAAATCGCCTGTGCCTTTAATGCTTCCATAGGACAGGAAGCGGGCATTTCACTGGGTACCACACTATATAAATACTCTTCCAAGGGCAACTCATTAATAAAAACAAAGCCTTCTGCAGTTTCTACCACTTCCATTTCTCCTCGATAGTTTGCAGGATTAATGGAAGTGGCGTTTTCATGATAAACACTTCCGGTTGCTTTATTGGTAATTACCACACGTATTTTGTCAAAATTAGTGAGTACAAAGGGAGTTGGTGCGGGTGTCGAAATGGGGTTCTCTACATTCTCTGCAACAGTTTCTGTCATAGCCTCTTCTCCCTGTTTTATAATATTTAAGGTCTGAAAATGTAACACTTCCTCCTTTTCAGTTTGTTGCGTACCGGCAAGTAATAGCCCAAACTTCGACAGAAGCAACACTCCCAACACCACTATACAAACCTTCCAAATGAATAATTGTAGCTTATTCTTCATACCAACACCTGTAACTCTCTTTTATTTTATTAGAAAATATTAGATGGGGAATGGCTATATCCTCTACACCGACCGCCCTGAAAACGTCAGCACTTAGTGAGGTACTTTCGAACTTAGTGCTGTTACGTTTTCACCAAGCGCAAGCGGGCCGAGGGTAGAGGATATACCATTCCCCCTTCCAGATTTCTCCATAAAGAAAGATAAAAGAGAGTTGCATTCGCAACTCTCTTTTATCTTTCGTAAAACCCCAAAATGCCGGCTCCTGCCTTTTGACTCCTAGCAATGCTAGGTGGGTGACCGCAACCTTGCTTTTGCCTTCCCCTGGCGTCTTCCGAAGAAGGGGGGCTTGACAGCCACTCGGCGATATAGGAATCCCGTTTAAAGTAAATGTAGGTTCAAAACTAACAAGAGTCTCGAACATTCCAGGTACTTTTATTATATACAAAAATTCCCCTTTTTACAACTGTAATTTTTACCACTTTATCAATTATTCTGCAATGTGCACTCTCTTAAGCACATCCTCCAATGCCCATTCCAAACGGTTTGTGGTATTATCAAATACCTGAATAGTGAACAATGAATTCTTTACCATAGTACAGGCAAACGCTTCCACGCCATTCTCATAAACCATCTCATAAGTATCAAAAACACTCATTTGAGGACCTACAGAAGCTGAAATGTAACCGTCCTCTTCTATTCTGCCTTCCGCAATTGAATGCAAATTATTTAAGGCTTCTTCCATTGTAACCCCATAATCTAAATAATAATATATCGTAATATTGTTATCCACTCTCTTGAGCGCAAGATAAACATCATCTTTTTCCTCAACCCACCAACCTGCAGGGCAAATAATTTCTACTTCCGCATCTAACATATGAAGCGTATAAGGAGTGTCCTTCTGATGTACCAGCTCACTGCTCTTCTTATCTTCAAAAGACATTTTCGGCAAAGTATAGTCCTCGTAGCTGATATTTTCATAAACCAACTTACACTGATGTAATTCCACAATATCCAGTACATTACCAAAATATATGCTATAATCATACACTCCGTATTCTGTCAGCATGTTTTTCATACCTTCCAAACCTGCTTCTACCTTCAATACCTGTGCGCTCTGCGGATCTACATAATAATTCATGGTCACGGTAATATCACTTAAGTCCACGGTAGCATATTCCTTTGCCCAGAATAACCATTTCAATCCGGTTTCAAAAATAAGCTCACGGATATTTGCATCCTTTAACTTCACAGAAAGCTTATATACATCCTGACCATTGTACTGCACACCCTCTGTTTCAAAGCCAAGAATTTCTGCATTTTCCAGATTCATGGAACTCACAAAATTTCTGCTTATCTCTTCTTTTTCAAGGCAGGCCTCATATTTCACCCAACCATTTTCCTGATTTGCATAATAATATAAAACTCCCTGTTCTTCTACCAGATTATAAACTGCGTTGAAGGTACCACTCTGATTTTCACAAGTCATTTCTACCGTCGAATCGGCAGTCGCCTTATCATACTCATTATGAGTTGTATAAACATTGTCTATCACTATGTATTTATTATTATCTCCTACAAGTGCCTGAAGCAAAGCCTTACTGTCCGATTTCGTTACCACTGCCCCGTCAGCTGCAGTTATCATTTTGGAGATAAATTGTTCTGCTGTTACTTCCTCTTTTACTTCAACTTCCTTATTCTCTGTTTCCTGTGTAGTCTCTTGGGTAGTCGGGTTCTGCGTAGTCGATTCTTGTGTACCCTGGTCCTGCGTATCCGTTTTAGCTCCGCAACCGGCCATCATCCCCAGCAACATAATTAGCACTAATCCAATAGTTAATCTACTTCTCTTCCTCATAATACTCCTTCTTTCGTCGGTTTTTGCTATTACATTTTACTCCATGAAAAGCTACAACACTTTCCTGTCCTACTGTAAAGAAAGTACATCCTCCGGCAATTCAGGAATTTCAACCGGGTCATAGCTGATATTGCTGTAAATCATATTGCACTTGCCAAGCTTGAAAGACATGGAGTACTCTTCACCTTCCGCAGCCATTAAGTCTTCCATCATATCAGACATCATTTCATCCATACCTTCAATACTCATTTCCATACCTACAATAAGATAAGTCTCTGCATCCACATAATAAACGGTAGGAACCGCTAAGGAAGACATATCCAAATCTTCCATGCCGCCCTCTGCCATAAGGTCTTCCATACCTGCCATACCATTTATAGTATTCTGTAATTCATCTCCGGTAAGGGTAAAGCTAATCTTATAAGCATCTCTACCATTCATGTTATATAATTCAGAATCCAATGTGAAGTCACTTTCAGCCTTATTTAAAAGAAACTCATAAGAAACCCTCTGCTGTTCCTTCATGGTTACTGCATCCATTCCCATATCTTCCTTATCCCATTGTCCGATACTATCCGTATATGTGTAGGTAACCAGCTTGCCATCTTCTTCCACGGTGTAAGATTTGGTCTTTTCTACTATATTTTCACCCAATGCAGTCATATTGAGTACCAAATCAGAGTAAGACATATAAGGTTCCTCTGATGCATAGGTATCTCCTGTCATTGCCATGTCCATAGTAATAGCAAAACCTTCTAACACAATGCTCATCTGAAGTTCCATATCCATGGTGGACTTGGTCATAATCTTACCCTGGCAAGCGTCTGCCATTGCCTTTACCACTTCATAAGCTTCACCTGAAACTTCCGCTTCGGTATTTACCTTTTCTTCATTATCCGCTTTAACAATTACTTCTTCCTCAGAAACATCTTCTGCTTCTTTCTCATCTTCCTCAGAAGCTACTTCCTCATCCTTAGCGTCTACTACCTCTGAAGCTTTGTCCTCGTCCTTAGCGTCTTCTTCCTCTTCGTCTTCATCCTCAACAGACTGCTCTGTTTTTGACTTGGAATCCTTATCTTCGTCATCCTCTTTTCCGCCACAGCCGGTCATGGATGCCACAAGTAACATCATTGCCAAAAGCCAAACCAATAATTTCCCTTTTAATAATTTTCTTTTCATCTTTTTTCCTCCATTTTCACAAAAGTATTTTGTATATTTCAACTATACAAGAAAAGCCTTTCCCCTTCAACTGCAAACAGTGCACATTAACCCTCTGTAATGTATTAATATCGGCACGTTTTATTGCTCTAACACACTAAAGTCTCTTAAAAAGAAAAATCCGGGGGATATTCCCCCGGACCTTATCTTTTGTATGAACTAATTATAAAGTATCAACTTCAGCAACAAGCTTCTTCAATGCTGCAAGTGCTTCGTCAGGAAGCTTATCGTAACCTTCCTTCTTGGTTGCGAAATCTTCAACAGCCTTAACACGAGTCTGCATAGAGCTCTTTAATGCTGCAACATAATCAGCATCCTTCAAGTTAGGAGTAAAGTCACCAGTCTTGCCATCCCACTCATTCATGATCTGGATATCAGCAAAAGGTCCCCACTGCTCGAACTTAGCCTTACCTTCAACGATGGTCTCTAAGATACCAAGAGTATCTGCAGGCTTAACCTTAGCGCCCATGAAGTCACCGGTGTTAACGATGTAGCAGTCTACGTTCTTCTCTTCTACTAACTTCTTGAACTTCTCATAGTCGTTAACCAGAGGATAGGTTCTGAAAGGGTTAGCATAAGGTACGATACGGATAGCATTAAGGTCAGTACCAGCAGCAACCCGCTCTGCGGTAGAGGTCTTGGTAGCAAGAGTAGCACCCATAACTGATGCTAAAGCTGCACCTGAAAGCTTAACTACAGGAGGAAGAACGGGATCCTTCATAATCCAGAAGATAGCGTTTACAGGAGCTTCAATCTTATCTACACGGTTAGGAGACCATAATTTAGACTTAATAGCACGTCCGTTACCATTTCTGATATCTTCAGTTACTAACTGAATCTTGCCTTCTGAATCGTAAGTACAAGAACAGTTCTGAGCAGATAATAAATATGCGTTATCAGCACATCCGGTAGGATAGTCTGAAGTCTTATCAAAATATGTAGGCTCTAAAGCTACAGATGAACAGGTATCGGTGTTGATGATGAAAGCGTCATCATGAAGAACCTTGATTTCATACTTTCCGCCATGTTTAGCATGAGTTAAAGTAGACTTACCTGATCCTGACAAACCATATACGGAAGCAACATACTTAGAACCATCAGCAAGGATGTATTCCTTCTGTCCGCCGTGGCAAGATGCATAACCATTTCTGTTAGCGATAGCCCAAGCCATGGTTAAAGTACCCTTCTTATGCTCACCAAAGTATCTCATACCAAGAATAGCTGCACAGTTAGCATTGGTATCGAAATAGCAAAGAGTTAAAGGATCGCTTAAGCAGCTGTAATCAACGTCAGGTCTGTTTCCAGGGATCCACTGAGGATCAGAGAAAATGTAGATGTCAGCTTCGTTTCCGTCACCAACAGGCTTAGAATTCTTGTACATCTTAACATATTCATCTGACATATACTGGAAGTTAATCATCCAGTTGTAAAGAATGTTCTCTTCTCCTTCAGGAATAAGAAGGTGAGCCTTTACCATAAATTCAGGATCAAGACCTACGAAACATTCTGCATGATACATAGTTTTCCAACGAGTCTCATAAACAGCGTCCATAACTACCTTGTCAAGCTTCTTCTCATCAACACCGGGTTCACCCTTGATACGACGAGCAGCTGCGTAACGACCAGTTACAGCACCATCGTTGAATAATAATACTTTTGCGTCTTTCTCAAGACCGAATTCTTCACCACGAAGTACAGGCATGTCTGTTACAACAGTACCAGGTGAATTCTTAGCTAATTCATAAGCTTCTTTTAAGGTGTTAACCTTAACTACGTTGTTACCATAGAAAGCTGCTTCGATGATAGAACGAGTTGTGCTAAAACCTACTTTGCCAGCACCGATTTCATTAATCGGATAATAAGCCTTTGTTGACATATTGCGTCCTCCTTAATTGTATTATCTCGGTGATAAATCACCGATTATTTTGATTTTGCGGAGTGTCCTAAAATGACACCCCTTGTTTCGCTAGTATATTATCTCAAAGAATGTTAGAAAAGTCAATAAATACCAAAGCAAAAAAATGGGTTTCCTCTAAAATTTTTCTAAAAAACTTCTCTTGTAGCCTCTGCCAACCACAGACCTTCTTCCTCCGACAAGTATGGCGTCACTTTTTCATACACAGCCCTATGATATTCATTCAAATATTTCTTCTGTTCTGCTGTCAGACAACCGACATCAATAGCCTCCAAATCAATAGGTGCATAGGTCAAAGTCTTAAAATGCATAAACTGACCGTATTCATTCTTTACATCATTCTTTGCCACCATTACATTTTCAATACGAATGCCATGACTTCCTGCAATATACACACCGGGTTCATTGGTTACATCCATGCCCTCTTCCAGTACAGCCTCTGCCATTCCTTCTGCAAAACGCCAGCGTAAATTTTGAGGTCCTTCATGTACATTTAAAATATACCCCACACCGTGACCGGTTCCGCATTGATAATCAATGCCGATATCCCAAAGAGGCTTTCTTGCCAGGATATCCAGATTACGACCGGTACAACCATATATCCACTTTGCATTGGTTAATTCCAACATTCCCGCTACAGTCAAGGTATAATGTTTCTTTATTTCATCGGAAACAGGTCCAAGTACAATGGTTCTGGTAATATCGGTAGTTCCGCCCATATACTGCCCACCGGAATCTACCAAAAGCATGCCCTCCTCTTTCAGTACTACCGGTTTTTCTGGTGAAGGGTCGTAATGCATCATGGCAGCATTTTCCTTGTATGCCGAAATAGTAGGGAAAGACAAATCCAAAAACTCCGGTATTTCTCTTCGAAATTCTTCCAGTTTATCTGCCGCAGAAATTTCCGTTATCTCTATTTTACCAATGTTCTTCTTAAGCCAGTAAATAAACTTTGTTACTGCCACACTGTCTTTTAAGTAAATCTTCTCCATATTGGCAAGCTCTGTGGGATTTTTCACTGCCTTAAGTAATTCCGTAGGATTCTTCGCCTCAATGATTTTACACTTCTCACTTAAGGTCTTAAAAAGTGCATAACTGCAGTAACGTTTATCAGCAAGAACCTTGCATCCCCGAGGTATGTTTTTCAGGCATTCAATAATCTCTGTGTATTCTTTTACACGGACTTGTTTCTCCGCAAAATAAGCATTAAGTTCTTCGCCAAGTGCCTCTCCCTGTATAAATAGTATACTTTCCTCGTTCGTAATATATGCATAAGATAATGCTACAGGATTGCACTCTACATCGCAGCCGCGGATATTAAAAAGCCACATAATATCGTCCAGCTTACTTAAAAGAAAGCTTTCTGCACCTGCCTTTTCCATCTTTTCACGAACCTGTGCAAGCTTCTTTTCAAAGCCTAATCCGGCAATTTCTTCGGAAAGGGCATACGCTTTTCCGGCAGGCAAAGCAGGTCTCTCTTCCCAAAGTCTTCCTGCCAAGTCTTCACCGTAAACAAAGGTAATACTCTTCTCTTTTAATGCTTTCTCCAGATTCAAACCCATTCCGGTGGATACTACTCTTCCGTCAAAACCCAAGGTTTGACCTTCTGTCATCTCTTTCTTCAAAAACTCTTCTATGGTAGGAACCCCTTCATTCATCATACGAAACAGCTCCACTCCGGTTCCTTGCAGTTCATTTTCCGCCTGAATAAAATATCGTCCATCCGTCCAAAGACCTGCGCCATCCTTCCATACTACCAATGTACCGTTAGACCCCGTAAAACCACAGAAATACTCCCTTACCTTAAAAAAATCGCTCACATACTCTGAATTATGATAATCAGCGGTAGGAATCATATAAAAGTCTACCCCAGCCCTTCCCATGGCTTCTCGAAGCGTCGTTAGCCTGTTTTGAATCACAACATTTTCCATCGTAACCTCCAATATATAACTTTTGGGAATTTGCCCTTGCGCACAAATCCCCAAATTAGTATCTTTAATATCCTTTTGTTAATTCACCCTTACAAAGTCCAATTGCTCTGGAAGTACCGATACGATCGCACCCCAGCTCGATAAAGGTTTTCAAATCCTCCAAAGAAGACACACCGCCTGCCGCTTTAATCTTTACCTTCGGACCTATATGCGCCTTGAAAAGCATCACATCCTCCACAGTTGCACCGCCGGTACCAAAACCCGTAGAAGTTTTAATATAATCCGCACCAGCCTTAGTTACTGCATGGCACATGGCGATTTTCTCTTCCTCTGTCAGATAACAGGTTTCAATAATCACCTTTAAAATATGGTCTCCACACGCCTTCTTGATTTGGCGAATTTCCTCTTCCACCTTGTCAAACAAGCCATTCTTCACATCTGTAATATTGATAACCATATCCACTTCGTTACAGCCCTGCACAATAGCTTCCTTAGCCTCTGCAATCTTTGCTTCTGTCACGGCATATCCCAAAGGGAACCCAATAACCGTACAGATATTTATCTTCTCACCATAAGTATTATGCACTCTTTCTACATAAGCGGGGGGAATACAAACCGAAGCAGTCTCATATTCTATAGCTTCTTCGCAAAGTGTCTGGATTTCCTCCCATGTACAGAATGCCTGTAACTTGGTATGGTCCACTCTTTTTAACATATCTCTGATTTCCATGAAAAGTTCATCCTTTCATTTCTCTTAAAATTCTTTTAACTAACGCTCCTCCATGGGAACATAATCTTTATCACTACTCACAGGCTTATATGCAGGACGAATAATTTTACCATTGTTGGCAAGTTCTTCCAGTCGATGTGCGCTCCAGCCCGCAATACGTGCAATTGCAAAAAGAGGCGTATACAACTCCATAGGCAAATCCAGCATATCATATACAAAGCCGGAGTAAAAATCCACATTAATACTAACACCCTTATACATTTTGCGTTCAGCTGCAATAACTTGAGGGGCAAGTCTTTCTACTAAGGAATACAAAGCAAATTCTTTCTCCAATCCCTTCTCGATGGAAAGCTTCTCCACATAGCCCTTTAACACTTCTGCACGGGGGTCGGACTTGGAATAAACGGCATGACCCACACCATAAATTAAGCCGGCTTTATCAAAAGCCTCTTTATGTAACAATTTCTTTAAATAATCGCTTACTTCCTCTTCGTCGGTCCAATCCTTTACTACCCGCTTCATTTCTTCAAACATATGCACAACCTTAATGTTTGCACCACCATGGCGAGGACCCTTTAAAGAACCGATTGCTGCTGCAATGGCAGAATAGGTATCCGTCAAAGAAGAGGTTACTACATGTGTGGTAAAGGTAGAGTTGTTACCACCACCATGCTCTGCATGAAGTACTAACGCAATATCCAAAAGCTTTGCTTCCAAAGGAGTGTATTTACTATCCGGACGAAGCATATGCAAAATATTCTCTGCGGTAGATAATTCCGGTTTTGGCTGATGAATAATCAAACTGTTTCCATTATGAAAATGGTTAGAAGCATGATAGCTGTAAATAGATAACATTGGGAAAATACTAATCAACTGGATACATTGTCTGAGCACATTAGGAAGTGAGGTATCATCCGCCTTATCATCATAAGAATACAGAGTAAGCACACCTCTTGCCAAAGCATTCATCATATCCCGACTGGGAGCTTTCATAATAACATCTCGCACAAAATAAGTTGGTATATTACGATAAAATGCTATTATTTCATTAAACTCTGCTAATTTTTCTTTATTCGGTAATTCATCAAAAAGAAGTAAATACGTAATTTCTTCAAATCCAAAACTACTGTTCTGATCAAAACCCTTAACTAAATCTTTCACATTGTATCCGCGATAAAAAAGGCTTCCTTCCGTCGGTACCGATACACCATCTACCATCTTAGATGCACGCACATCCGATATATGCGTAAGTCCCGCTAATACGCCTTTACCATTCAAGTCACGAAGTCCACGTTTTACATCATATTTGGTAAAAAGTTCGCTATCTATAATATCTGCCTTTTCCATCATATCAGCCAGTTCTAACATTCTAGGTGTGATTTCTGTGTAAATATTTTTTGCCATCTAATCTCCTCCTTCTGCGCGTAATACAATACATGGCAATATTTTATCACGTTACAGTAGCACACCGCAACAATTTTATGATTTTTTTAGAAAAAACAAAAAACCCCAAAGCAACCAAATCCTTGATTACCTTGAGGTCTCATCATTACTATTACACAAACCAAATATTTGTACAGAACAATATGAACAGGAATGCACCACCGATAAAGATTGCACCCACCAACAATGCGGCACCTAAAATGCCACGCATCATGGCGCGCTTTTCCTTTGGGGTTAAATCCCCAAATTCTTGCGCAGACTTATCTTTCACAATATCTTTGGAAGGGTTATACCAGGGCATACCCTCCACATTCATATTGGCAATGGTTCTGCCATCATCTACAAATTTTTCTTTTTTCTCTTTATTTCTTTTCATACTGTTTCTCATACTCTGCATTCATTTCAGGAGTATTGTATAAGTGGCAGGCTACAAAATGGCCATCTTCTACTTCACGGTACTCCGGTGCACAATGCTTGCACATTTCCATGCATTCCTTACAACGAGTGTGGAACTTACATCCGAAAGGCGGATTGGCTGGGGAAGGAATATTACCCTCCAATACAATACGCTCCATCTTGTAATCCGGATCCGGAATAGGAATCGCTGAGAACAATGCCTGTGTATAAGGATGCAAAGGCTTCTCAAACAATTTCTCCGTATCAGAATATTCCACCATATTACCCAGGTACATAACACCTACCGTATCGGAAATATGCTCTACTACGGACAAGTCATGGGAAATAAACAAATAGGTCAGGTTAAACTCCTTCTGCAACTTTTTAAGCAGGTTAATAATCTGTGCCTGAATGGATACATCCAATGCGGAAACCGGCTCATCACATACGATAAAGTCCGGATTCAAAGCAAGTGCTCTTGCAATACAGATTCTCTGTCTCTGTCCACCTGAGAACTCATGCGGATAACGGTCCTTATGATATTCCTGAAGACCACATGCCTTCATAATTCTGGTAATATAATCATCAAATTCTTCCGGAGGAACAATACCATGCTCTCTTACACCTTCGCCGATGATTTCACCAACAGGAAGACGGGGAGAAAGGCTGGAAAACGGGTCCTGGAATACAATCTGAATATTGGGACGCATTTTACGAAGTTCTTCTTTGTTTAAAGAGAAAATCTCCTGTCCGTTAAAATATACTTCTCCGTCAGTCTTTTCCTGCAAACGTAACAAAGTACGACCTGTTGTGGACTTTCCGCAGCCGGACTCTCCTACCAAACCCATAGTGGTACCACGTTTAATGGTAAAGGATACACCGTCTACAGCCTTTACATAACTATTGTTCTTGGAAAGAATACTTTTCTTAATGGGGAAATATTTCTTTAAATTCTTGACAATTAACACATTGTCCTTATCTGCTAATTCTTCTGCGGAAACCAAGGGTTCCTGATTTTTTATCTTTTCACTCATTAACCGGTTTCCTCCTTACAATAAAGTCTTTACATCTACGGACTGGGGATAACCCATTACTTTACCCTCTTCGAAATATTTGTAGCAGCTTACTACATGAGTATCGCTGATACGAATTTCCGGAGGATATGCTCCGTTACATTTCTCTACGCACATTTCACATCTGTCCTTGAAATAACAGTAGTTAGGCATATTAACCGGGTTTGGTACGCTACCGGGAATATTATAAAGCTCTTCCACCTTTTTGCCTACAACCGGCTTGGACTTCATAAGACCAATGGTGTAGGGATGACAGGGATTGGAGAATATTTCCTTGGCGGTACCTTTTTCAATAACACGGCCTGCGTACATTACCACTACATAATCCGCCATGTTAGCAACCACGCCTAAGTCATGGGTAATTAACATGATGGAACTATTAATCTTATCTTTCAAATCCTTTAACAAATCCAGAATCTGTGCCTGAATGGTAACATCCAGCGCAGTGGTAGGTTCATCTGCAATAATAAGCTCCGGGTCACAAGCCAGTGCGATTGCTATCATAATACGCTGACGCATACCACCGGAAAGCTCATGAGGATACATATCATATACACCCTCTTTGTTTGCAATACCTACAAGTTCCAACATCTGCAGGGTTCTTGCCTTCACATCTTCCTTGCTCATCTGAGGATTGTGAAGGGAAATAACTTCATCCACCTGGAAACCGATTCTGAATACCGGGTTCAAGCTGGTCATGGGCTCCTGGAAAATCATGGAAACTCTGTTACCACGAATATGCTGCATCATTTCGGTAGGAGTCTTCACAATATTGTAAGCATCCATACCATTTTCCTCTTTGCCAATATTGAAACGTATTTCTCCGCCTACAGTCTGACCATGAGGACGCTGCAATAACTGCATTAAGGATAAGCTGGTTACGGACTTACCGCAACCGGACTCTCCTACGATACCTACGGTAGAACATTTGGGTATTTCAAAGGAAATACCGTCTGCCGCCTTTACGGTACCGATATCGGTAAAGAAGTAAGAACAAACATTATCAAATTCCACAACATTGTCCTTATTCTTCATTTTTGTCATATAAGTAGAAGGGTCTACTTTCTTTTTGTTTCTTTCTTTCTCCAGTTTCTTAGTCACCTTACGGTTGAAACGAGAAATCTTTGCGGATTCCTTACTGGAGATATACGAGCTTTTCTTCTTTTCTGCCATTTCGAAACCCCTTTCTATCGTTTCATCTTGGGATCGAATGCATCACGCAAACCATCACCTACAAAGTTAAATGCAATAACAGTGAAACAAATCAGCAAACCAACCGGAATCCAAATATATGTGTAACGTACCATTGCTTCTGCAGTGGATACAGAGTTAATCATGGTACCCCAAGTAGCCAGAGGATGCTTTACACCCAAACCCAAGAAAGAGAGGGTTGATTCGGTAATAATAATTCCGCCCAAACCGGAGGATGCGGTTACAATCAACTGTGGCATTACGTTAGGCACTAAATGCTTGAAAATACGACGTCTAGTCTTTAAACCAATGGATTCTGCCGCCACCATGAACTCCTGCTCGCGAAGGGAAAGAATCTGACCACGTACCATACGCGCCACACCGGCCCAGCCAAGTACACCAAGCACTACCATCATCCAAGCCACACGAGTATAAGGTTCCATTTTCAAGGCATCAAATACAGAACCCAAAATAATCAAAATGGGCATGGACGGAATACAATAAAAGATATCTACTGCTCTCATGATAATATTGTCTACCCAGCCTCCAAAGAAACCTGCAATACCACCCATGATAACACCAAGTACCATTTCAATAAAAATGGTAATGAAACAGAATATCAAGGATACACGACCACCGTACATCATACGCGCCAATACATCCATACCATCACCATCGGTACCAAACCAATGAGTCTTGGAAGGTTTTGCAAAAATATCAATCAGGTAAGTGGTTGTAGGACAGCTCATTACATAGGAGCCATTCTTTAATACAATCTTAACCTCTGTGGGTTCCTTAATAGGATTACCACTTGCATCCAAGGTATATTCACCATTGCTGTCAACCTGTGCAATATCCCACATAAAAGTAGTTTCCAACAAATTAGAATCCTGCATACTCTCTACTACATCATGTACCTTTTCCTTGAAGACAAATTCCAAAGTATCAGTACCATCATAGTTACGAATTACCATGCTGGACATTACTGCAACAGGTGTTGTTTCGTCAGCAATTGCATATACATAGGTTTCTTCCTCGTCGGTTACTACCTTGTATTCTTTGCCGTCTGCAGTAAAGTTTGTACCTTCTACTGCCGCCATAACAGCGTTTAACTTAAATTCATCAGAAACCTCGAACGAATCCTCATAGGCATCAAAAACAAAATTGGTCATATAACCAATTACCTGCTGTCTACCCATCTGGTAAACAGTATATCCGTCAGCGGTTTCTACAACTGAATAATCCTTACCCTTATGGGTAAAAGAACCGTTTTCAATATTTGCCTCTACTGCAGCTTCAAATTCCTCGCCGAGTGCAGTGGAAACATAAGAAAAACCACCATCCATAGCATATACGGTATAAGTCTGCTTCTTACCTGCAACAATTGAAAAAGCAGTATCATTCAAGGTAAATTCGGTCTGACCGGAAGCAACCGCACCGGTCAGTGCCTCCTCAAAGCCTTCTATCTCTGCACAACCGGGTGCATAAGTAAGTGCCTTTAAAATACCATTGTAATCTGCATACTTTAACTCACCGGTTAAAGTACCGATTTCGGTTCTGGGCGCTGTTGACAAGGTATAAATATTCTCATTGAACTCTTTTACCAGATAACTTACACCATTCTCATCTTCCAGAATCTTCTCTCCGCTTCCGGTTGCCTGAATATCCTTAATGGCACCGGTCAAGAAGTTCTTAACAGTATAGTGAAGTTCTATGGTTCCCTCTAACTGAAGCAAGGGATATTCCGCACGTTCAGAAGCCATTGCATAATTCACAATGGATTTATCATATTTATAAAAAATCTGTGTCTGACTGTAAGGATAGAACAAAGGTATGATAAACGCAAAAACAAACATAAAAATCAATACCACACTACCAACAATCGCCAGCTTATTATTAATAAAACGCTTGAAAACCAACTGTCCGGGACTAAGTACCTTCACACGTTCGGTACTATCCAGAGACATTTTTCCATCATCCGAAGCCTTTCCTGCTTCTTCCAATTCTCTCTGCTTTAATACTTCATTAAAATTTTTCTTGTTCATCTTTTCTTCTCCTTGCCGCGATTAGTTAACTCTTACGCGAGGGTCTACCACTGCGTAAAGAATATCCGCAATCAAGTTACCTAACAAGGTTAAAATCGCAGAAAAAGCTAAATAAAACATTGTAAACGGTATATCACCTGCTACCATTGCACCATAAGAATAGTAACCGATACCTCGAATAGCAAATAAAGTTTCTGTAATCAATGCACCTGAGAAAAGTCCCGGTAAGGAACCACCTAAAATAGTAACCAGGGGAATTAATGTATTTCGAAAGGCATGGCGTCCGATTACCTTATTCTCCGGTAAGCCCTTTGCTCTTGCAGTACGGATATAATCAGAGTTTAATACCTCCAACATATTCGTTCTGGTGTAACGCATCAAACTACCGATACTTACTGTAGTAAGTGTCAAAATAGGCAATACCATGTGGGATGCCAAGTCCATGAATTTTCCAAATTGATCTAAATTAGCATAATCTCTTCCCTGCATACCTACCAGTTCAAACCAGCCAAGCTTAACAGAGAAAATCATCTTAAATACGGTTGCCACGAAGAAGGTCGGCATGGAAATACCGATTAAGGACAATACGGTTACGGTATAGTCCGTCATACTGTACTGCTTTCTCGCTGCCACAACACCTAAAGGAATCGCAATCACAATCTGTAATACAAAGGCAATTGCGCCCATTACAAAACTGTACCAAATACATTTATTAAACAACTCCGTAACAGGAATGGTCTGACTCCAGCTGTCACCAAAGTTACCCTTCAAGCTGTTACCAAGCCATACAAAATAACCCTGTACAACACCCTTGTCCATACCATATTGAGCATTCAACTCGTTAATCCAGTCCTGAGCACTCTTGGTAGTACCCGGCTGGGTTGCTAACTGTCTAGCGGTTGTCTCAATATAACCGGAAGGCAGGGAACACTCCAATACATAAATTATAAATGTTACAAAGAAAAGAATGACCACACTGAAGGCCAGTCTTTTTGCAATAAATTTGCCCATAAAACACCACCTATATTTTCTTTCGCCCGGCACTTATCTGACAGACCAGACACCGGAAAATAAGTATATCTGCCAAAGCAAGAGCCTGTAAAAACAGACCCTTGCCCGACAGTTATTTAAATTCTTTGTTTAATTACTTCATCTGCAACTTCTCGATGTCGTTCATCCAACCCCAGAAGGTTGTGATATCGGGAGTAACAGTATCCATATTTATTCTTGAAGAACCGAATACGATTGCATTCTGTCTCTGGTAGGCAGGAATTTCAACACCCCAGTCCATGATGATGTCAAGACACTGCTTGTAGGTTGCCTTACGATAAGACTGGTCAACACTGTTACGTGCAGCCATAATCAAAGCATCCAATTCCTTATCCTGAATTGCATAGTGGTTAGAACCGGTAGAACCGGGCAAACCTACTACGTTGCTTGAGTGGTAAATCTGATACATATCAGGGTCTACAGTTGCACCCCATGCAGCTGCCCACATTTCACATTCGCCGGATTCAAGAGCAGTCCAAAGTGCATTTGAGTCTGAAGGGTCATTGATTTCCAAAGTAATTCCGATAGAAGCAAGTGCTTCCTTAGAAGCGGTCAATACACCAAATGCAGGGTGATCACCAACACCTTCAGCAGGAATGATTACTTCGTAAACCATTTCTGCACCTGCAGGAGCTGCGGTAAACTTACCGGTTGCATCATCCCAGGTATAACCAGCTGCCTTAAAGAAGGTAATTGCTGCCTGTAATGCTGCGTCATACTTCTGCTCATCAGTCATATCAGAGGTATAAATAGAGTTACCAGCTGCATCTACTGAGTATGCTAACTGATATCCGTCATCAGCAGGCTTGGGAGCTGCCCAAGAAGTATTGGAAATAGGATACTGAATAACAGCAGCCATTTCACCATAGTAAGAGTTAATAACAGTATCACGATATACTGCAAATAAAGTTGCGAATGCCTTTCTTAAGTTCTTAGAAGCTTCGCTATCCTTAACATCGCCAACCTTAACATTGTCAGAGTTGATACCGATGTAACCATAACCCAAGTTATCTACAAGGCTTGTGTAAAGAACATCGCCCTGGATATCACCGTTAGAGTTGTAGCCCTTAATGCTTTCCAATACAGTTACTGACATGGAAGGATCAGAAATATCAAGAGTTCCGGATGCAATACCGGTTAACTTATCTGCTTCGTCAACTTCCTTGAAAAGAACGGTTTCGATTTCAGGACATCCTAAGAAGTAATTCTTGTTAGCCCTGAAAGTAACTACACCGTTTTCATAGCTTTCAAATACGTAAGGACCTGCACCAAGAGGAACAGTTGTCTTCGCCTTTACGCTTGACAAGTCACCCTTAGGGAATCCAAAGTTGTTGTTTTCTGCGTCAAATGCTGCTTCATCACCATAGTAGTGAAGAGGAGCAATGGTTACAGGTAAATGATAAATAGCAGTTGCATCCACAGTTTCCAAAACAACTCTCATAGAGTAGTCGCCGGTCTTCTGGATACCTTCGATGTTAGGAGCGGAATCTCCTGTGCTAACACCTACTGCAAATTCAGGATGAGCTTCGTTCATACAAGCAAATAAAGTAGAGCTTGCTGTTTCGGTATCAGACATTGCCTGATAATCTCCGCCGTATGCTGCATCCATTTCTGCCCAGTAATCAGCGTAAGTTACATCTGCACAGTTGTAAACAGTACCACTTACACCGGTAATGGTCTTGCCATCTTCGCTGGGTGCACCAAAGCCCCATACATACATACCAAGTGCTACTTCGCTATTGTCAACTGCTGCAAGATAAGGGCCATAGTTGGTTACACAATAAGCAGTAATATCCTTTACAAATGCTTCACCTGCATCAGGCATAGCTGCCCAGTAAGCATCCTGCTGCTCTTTTGTAAAGAGTGTGTAATCTGTATTACTCATACCTGCTGCAAAGATTACGTTACCAAGAGTATCCATACCGCCACGGTACTCATCCATACCTAAAATAGGCTGTGCATAGAATGTAGATGCTCCATCGTAGGTAGGATCTGATAATACGTACATAGAGAAGATTACGTCATCGATGGTCATAGGGTTACCATCAGAGAATACGATATCATCTCTCATAGTAAAGTCGTAATAAACGGTTCCGTCAGAGTTCTCTGTTACAACACAATCAGCAATACCATAGTAGGTATAATCTGTTCCGTTGTAAGGAGTTACTGTACCTTCAATACCGTTTAATACCATATTTCCTTCACGGTCACTGCCAAGTAAACCTAACGAAACAAAGCTTGCTACGTCCTGGTCATATGCAGTAAGTGCGAAGAACGGGCTGAATTTGCTGGAGAACGGTGCATAACCTACTACAAGGGTTTCACCGCCAGCGGTTACAGTCTGATCAGACGAGCCACTATCTGTTGTTCCGTTTGGTGTTGTTGTATCTCCACCAGTAGAATCAACAGTTGAATCGCCGGGAGTGCCTGCTTCAGGTGCTTTTTCACCACATGCACTCATGGAACCTGCTACCATTACTAAGGTCATAGCAAGCGCCAGCTTCTTGATAAAACTGTTTTTCATGATGTTTCCTCCTTAAAAAATAAATAATACTTTATATATCAAACAGCGTAGCTGTTTAATACCCTATTTATCCTTCCATTTCTCTGCTTCAGGATTAGGAATTTCCTTCACCTCTATAGCTTTTGCCATTCTGAACTCCAGAATAAACAGTACAATCATGGTCATATCCGCAATTACAAAGAAAATATCCCAAAATCCGATTTTAATAAAGTTTAGGAACAGTGAAGCAAAAGCTGCCGTAGCAGTAGTTCCTGCAAAAATCATTCCCATAACACTGCTTGCCTTCAGGCGGTCTATGGTCTTGTCCTTCTGCTCTCTGTGAAACTGCCCTTTTACAGTAAACAAATTGTAGCAAACCATTCCCAAAAACAGACAAACAAACAAGATACAGGAAAACGGTAATACCACCCACCACAACTTAGTTAAGTCACTGTAATTCCACAAACTGAATACCAGCAAAAAGCTCTGCACCGCTGTCATTAACGTAAGGAACAATGCTGTTCTCTTTATTTGCTCTTTTGAACTTGACCACTCATACAGGGGCCCGATATATACGGTACAATCTTTCACTTTACCACGTTCGTCCGTGAAAGTGTCAAGGCGATATTCCTTCGCATATTTTAATGAAACCATTTTTCACCCCTACATTAAAATAGAGCAGATAACATACGACCTACTCCATTATGGTTTATCTACATACAATTACTGTCTAAATGATAAAGAATTCGTCTAAATATGTCAAGCAAACTTCAACACGTCATTTCTCTATTAGAATAAAGCCGCTTTTCTATTTTTGTATATTTATTTGTCGATTTTTGTAGATTTTTGACTATTTATGCACCTTTTTCTTTTTCTCGGAATACTTATTCATTTTTTATAATTTTTGCCTTTTTATCCAATATCTGTCGTATATTCAAAACGAACAAGGTTCCTGCCACGCTCACTGATATAAAATCCGCCACAGGCTCTGCCAAGAATACTGCAAACACCTTATTCTCCATAAACAACGGTAAAATCAAAATCAACGGAATCAGCAAAATAATCTTTCGCAAACATGCAATAAACAGGGATATTTTTGCCTGTCCCAGCGCAACAAAGGTCTGCTGTACAGCCATTTGGATTCCAAACAAACCTGATACAGCCAGATAAATACGCAGTGCCCATATGGTAGTATCCGCCAATTCCTTTGAATCATTAAAAACTCGTACAAAAGCGTGCGGAAATATCTGTACCGCCAGCCAAAACAACATGGTATAACCCACTGAAGTGATTAATAACAATCGGATGGCCTTTTTCACTCTATCAATATTACCTGCACCATAATTATAACTCATAATCGGTTGCGCTCCCTGCGCAAGCCCCTGCACAGGCATAAACTGCAATTGCATGATACTGCAAAGTATGGTCATGGCACCCACTGCCACATCCCCACCAAACCTTGACAGGGACATGTTAAAGGCAATATTGATTGCACTCTCCGTAGCACTCATGATAAATGGCGACACACCTAATGCTAACACTGGAAGTAGTATTTTGAAATCAGCTTTTATATACTCCTTCTTGATGTGAAGCATGGACTTTTTTCCTGTCAAAAACAATATTACCCACGTCGCTGATACTGCTTGGGAAAGAACCGTAGCCAACGCAGCACCTTTCACTCCCATATCCATTCCAAAAATAAAAATCGGATCCAGTATAATATTACAAACCGCACCAATTAGCACGGTTTTCATAGCATCCTTGGAAAATCCCTGTGTAGTAATAAAGGAATTTAATCCCAAAGAAAATAACACGCATACGGTCCCCAGCACGTAAATGCGCAAATAATCCTGTGCAAACGGCAATGTCTTCTCACTGGCACCGAACAGCATCAAAACCTCTTTTGATGCCATCAACAGTATCACTGTAATCGCCAATGCAATAACCGACAGCAGTGCCACACCGCTTCCCAGAATCTTCTCTGCCTCTTCTTTTTCACCTTTTCCCATGTGGATGGCCACTAACGGAGCACCACCACCACCTACCAGCTGAGCGAAGGCTGTCACTATCATCAACACCGGAAAGCATAGTCCCAGACCTGTCAACGCCAAATCCCCTGTTTCCGGAATGTGACCAATATAAATCCGATCCACCATGTTATAAAACAGATTTACCAACTGCGCCACTATAGCCGGAAGTGCCAATCGGAATAACAGTCGTCCCACACTTCCTTCCCCTAATTTATTTTTATCCTGTTCCATGATTTTCATCCTCATTTTTCAGCTTTTGCATAATCTTTGACGAAAAAAAAAGACACCAATTGCCTTTCGCATTGGTGTCCCTCCGTCATGGAGTAGACGGGAGTCGAACCCGTGTCCAAAAGCCCATTCCCTGTACTTCTACTATCATAGTTTGTTATTGCGGTGGGGCTCGCCCCCTCCTGTTCCCTCCTATGCAGGGAAACAAACAGCCCTACATATTCAGTAGCTTCATATTACGCCCATACACGCAAAGCTTAATGCATGTCGTTTCTCACATAGTCGATGCCCGACACCTAAGGTGTGAGTGCCCTAGGGCGGACAACTGCCATTAGGCAGCGTAAGCTAAATTATCTTCAGCGTTTATTTTTAGTTTTGCGATTAACGTGTCGCAACGGATAGCTTCTCCAGCTGCAAGACCCCTGTCGAAACCTTTACTACCCCTTATAAAAGGTGCTGTAAAAGTAATTGCTGCTTATCTCAGCAACCTTATCATAACATATCTGTGACTTTGATTCAAGCAACCAATGTTTAACTCCAAATTAAATTTTTATAAAATTATAAATTACGAATTTTAAATTCTTTCTCCGCCTCGCGCTTCATATCCTTCTTGGCAATATCCGCTCTCTTATCATAAAGCTTCTTACCACGTGCCAGACCGATTTCCACCTTTACCTTACCTCTGCTTAAATACACCTGTAAAGGCACCAGTGTATAGCCTTTTTCAGCTACTTTGCCAGCCAACTTATTTATCTCTGCCTTATGAAGCAAAAGTTTTTTCACACGAAGAGGGTCCTTGTTAAAAATATTCCCTTTTTCATAAGGACTAACGTGCATACCGTACACAAATACCTCTCCGTTTTCAATACGGATAAAAGACTCCTTTATACTACACTTACCCATACGGATACTTTTTACTTCCGTACCATGCAGTTCAATGCCCGCCTCATACTTTTCATCAATGAAATAATCATGATATGCTTTTTTATTATTGGCTACTAACTTTAAATCCTCTTTTCCCATTTCATCACCCCTGTCGATTCCTACTCTTCTACAAGCTCGAAATCAATAGTTCTTGTTATTTTATCGGTTGCCACTGCCATAACCTTAACCTTCATCCCCAGCTTAAAGGTACGTCCGGTGGACTCACCCACCATTTCGTAGGTCTCTTCTTTGTAATAATAATAGTCTCCGGGCAGTTTTGCAACATGAATCAGTCCTTCCACTGTATTGGGAAGTTCCACATAAATACCCCAGGCAGTAATACCTGATACCACACCTTCGAAAACCTCTCCCAAATGGGCTTCCATGTACTGTGCTTTCTTAAGCTTATCGGTTTCCCGCTCTGCTTCCTCTGCACGTCTTTCAAGCACGGAAGACTGCTTTGCCACCTCCGGCAAAATCGCTTTATAATGCTCTACCCGTTCTCCCTGCAATCTGCCACGCAACTGTTCCTTGATAATACGATGAATCTGCAAATCCGGATATCTGCGGATGGGAGAAGTAAAGTGACAGTAGTACTGGGCTGCCAAACCGAAATGCCCGCTACTTTCCACACTATACTTAGCCTGCTTCATACTACGAAGAGTCAAACGACTAATCATAGCCTCCTCGGGAGTGCCGGCAATTTTATCCAAAAGCTTCTGAATTTCCTTAGGATGTACTTCCTCTGCGGATACCTTGCCGCCCTCTCTGCCGATACTCTTTAGATTATATCCAAAGTTACGTATAAAGGTAACCAATTTTTGAATTTTTTCCGCATCCGGCGTATCATGGGTTCGATATACAAAGGGCATCTCCATCCAATAGAAATGCTGTGCCACGGTTTCATTCGCCGCCAGCATAAAATCCTCGATAATCATGGTCGCCACATTACGCTCATAAGGCTTAATTTCTATAGGTGTTCCCTCTTTGTCCAAAACAATCTTGGATTCCGGGAAATCAAAGTCCACCGCGCCACGCTTTCTTCTGTTTGCACGCAAAATTCCTGACAACTCCTCCATCAGCCGAAACATATCTTCAAACTCTCGGTATTCTTCATACTCAGGATGGACTTCGTACACATTATCCTCTGTCAAAATATTCTTTACCGCCGTGTAACTCATACGCTTATCCACGCAAATAACGGACTCACAAATATCATAATCAGTAATCACACCTTTTTTATCAATGGTCATGAGGCAACTTAACGCCAAACGTTCCGTCCCTGCATTCAAAGAACAAATACCGTTTGATAAAATATGGGGCAACATGGGAATGACACGATCCACAAGATACACACTGGTACCACGCTTCAAAGCTTCCCTGTCAAGAGCCGAGTTTTCCTGCACATAATTGGTTACATCTGCAATATGCACGCCCAGATGATAATACTCCCCATCAAAGGACACACTGACTGCATCATCCAAATCCTTGGCATCTTCTCCGTCAATGGTTACCATAGTCACATTGCGCAAATCCCTACGACCTTCCCTGTCCGCCTCTGACACCTCTTTGGATACCCTCTCAGCCTGGTTTAATACCTTCTCTCCAAACTCCATGGGCAGATCATAGCCACGCACAATGGCCATAATATCCACACCCGGATCATTTATGTGTCCCAGAATTTCTACTACTTTTCCCTCCGGACTCTTTTTGGCATTACCGTAGTCCGTAATTTCCACTACTACTTTATGACCGCTTACGGCACCCTTAGAACGCTCCTTGGGCACAAAAACATCCTGCGAAAGCTTACTGTTATCCGGCACCACAAAACCAAAACTCTTAGAAGCCTCATAAGTACCAACCACCTGGGTAATGCCTCTGGAAAGTATCTTCACAACCTGGGCTTCCTGACGCTTACCTTCCTTTGCACCAAGCAATGCCACCTGCACTGTATCCTTATGAAAGGCACCATTCACCTTATCTTCCGGAATAAAGTAATCCTCTTCCTGCCCTTCTATCTCTACAAAACCAAAGCCTCTGGCATTACTGATAAAAGTACCAATCAGACTTTTTCCGTTTGACTTCATATATTTTCCCTTTTGCGTCAGGGACAATTTCCCCTCTGCCAAAAGTTCTTCTAAAATGCGTCGGAATTCCTCCCTGTCCTCCTTGGAAACCTGCAAAAACATTGCAAGTTCCTTCTCCTTCATAGGAACATAAAGAGAATCCTCCACCAAATCACATATTACCTTTTTTCTCTTGTCTCTGATTTCTTTACTCATACTACTCCTCACGCATATATAAAATGAAAAATCTATGATTTTTCACAACATCCCATATTATGTAGGGGTAATATATTGCCACGCTTAGCGGAACTGTATATTGGGGTTGCTCATGTGTACGGAGACTAAGAATTTCTAAGCCTTTCCCGGACACTCTATTCCAAGTGACGTGTCGGTGCAATTCGCATCCATGCTCAGTTGCACCTCAAACGGACATCCATGTCCGTTTGCCACTGGTGTTTGAAGGGAAAGTCAAGAAATTCTAACTCTCCTCCCAAAATCGCAACCTAAAATATACAGTTTCGCCAACCGGGCTACTATTTAACGCCCTAACCACACAAGTAAAAAATTGTCGCCACCGTACTCGCGCAATTTCCCATTACGAAAAAAGAACACTCTTAATCGCTAAGAGTGTTCTTCGTGCTTTGCTTAAAAAACATTCATATTCAGTACAATTGCAAGTACTATGAACAATACTGCGCAAATCTTTGTAAGCTTTACAAGCATACCTTCCATGGAACGTCCCTTGTTCTTACCCCAGTAAGTTTCTGCTGCTCCGCTGATTGCGCCAAGTCCCTGGGACTTGCCTTCCTGCAATAATACTAAAATAGTAATAGCGATACAAACTATAATGAAAATAATTGTTAAAATCGTCTTAAGTGCTGCCATCTCACACCTCCTGTTACATGAGCATCTCTATTTTGCCATCTGTCTTACGACAGTTTTCTTAATCCAAAATCATGCAAAGTAGATTGTATCACAAGAAGAATATAATTTCAACACTTTTTTTCAAAGTCTTCCTGTACTGTTCATATCCCTTTCCAAACCTATTATCCTCTGCAGTCCTCATGCAATTCCTCTTCAATTCGAAGTAATCGATTATACTTAGCCACGCGGTCACTTCGACAAGGGGCTCCTGTCTTAATTTGTCCTGCATTGCAAGCTACTGCAATATCTGCAATGGTAGTGTCCTCCGTCTCTCCGGAGCGATGTGAAATGATGGTCTTAAATCCATGCTCCTTAGCCTTAGCCACTGCCTCCAAGCTTTCGGTTAACGTACCGATTTGATTGACCTTAACTAAAATCGCATTGCCTGCTTTAAGCTTTATTCCCGCTTCCAGACGTTTTACATTCGTCACAAATAAATCATCCCCTACAAGCTGCACCTTAGAGCCCAGGCGTTTGGTCATGGCCTGCCAGCCGTCCCAATCTTCCTCCGCCAGTCCGTCTTCAATGGAACAAATCGGGAAACGTTCCAATAATTTCTCATAATACTGTAACATCTCTTCGGTAGTACGGGCAATTTCTTCCCCTTTCAACTGACTCTCTCCGGGGAAACGATACAATCCGCTCTTTTCTTCATACAACTCACTGGCTGCCACGTCCAAGGCAAATTTAAAATCCTCCCCCACACTATAACCGGCGATTTCAATTGCCCTTTCAATCACGGAAAGTACGCTCTCCGCATCCGGCAAATTGGGAGCAAAACCGCCTTCATCTCCCACTCCGGTAGATAAACCCTTGCTTTCCAACAGTTTTTTCAAGTGGTGATAGACTTCCGCACACATACGAAGTCCCGTATGAAAATCCTGGGCACTTATGGGCATAATCATAAATTCCTGAAAATCCACCGTATTAGCTGCATGCTTTCCACCGTTTAGAATATTCATCATGGGCACCGGGAGCTCCTTCCCGTTTACACCTCCCAAATAACGATACAAAGGCATCTTTAAAGCATTTGCACAGGCATGTGCCACTGCCAGAGATACTGCCAGGGTTGCATTTGCTCCCAAATTACTTTTGTTATCCGTGCCATCCGTCTGAATTAACAAACGGTCCACAGCTGCCTGATTTAATGCATTCTTTCCCAAAAGCACCGGTGCAATTTTTTCATGGATATTTCGCACTGCATGCTTTACCCCCAAACCAAAATATCTGGGTTCCCCGTCGCGCAGCTCCACTGCTTCAAATTTACCTGTACTGGCACCGGAAGGCACTGCCGCTCTACCTTTTCCGAAGATTCCTGTCTCTGTATTCCTTACCCACACCTCAGCCTCTACAGTTGGGTTCCCTCTGGAATCCATAATTTCTCTTCCGCACACATCAAAAATTTCTAACTTCATAATAAAAGTCTCCCTTCGGCTACTAACTTAAAACATTCAAATTAATTGAATGCCTAATTTTGTAAATAGTATGCCCATAAGGAGACTTTTTATAATCTGTTTTACTATTTCTCACCAAACTTATCTTAAGGTTTTAACCGGCACTACCCACTTGGTATTATTTTATAGGCTTCCCGGCCAGAATCTCTTTATAATCCTGCAAATTCTTCTGTAAAAGAGCAGGTGTATCCAGTCCGTAAGGACATTTTTTACTACACTGATTGCAGTGAAGACACTTTTCAATCAAAAGCATCTTTTCCTGCCACTCAGAAGTTAACTGTGCTGCAGAAGGTGCACGACGAATCATAAGACTCATGCGGGCAGAGTTATTGATTTCAATTCCCACAGGACAGGGCATACAATATCCACAGCCCCTGCAGAATTCGCCCAAAAGCTCCGTTCTGTCCTTCTCAATCACAGCTTTGATTTCCTCCGTCATTGTAGGCGGATTATCTATATAACTTAAAAACTCATCCAGTTCCGCTTCTCTCTGCACACCCCAAATAGGTAGTACATGGTCGTACCCAGCCAGAAATGCATAGGCTGCCGCCGAATTGGTAATCAGACCTCCTGACAAAGCTTTCATGGCAATAAAGCCCATATTCTTTTCTTTGCAGGCGTCCACAATTTCTAAATCCTTCTCCGTTGCCAAATAACAGAAAGGGAACTGCAAGGTCTCATACAAACCACTTTCCACTGCTTCCCATGCCACATTTAAGCGATGATTGGTAATACCAATATGACGCACCATGCCTTTTTCCTTTGCTTCCAGCATAGCCTCGTAAAGTCCGGTTCCATCCCCTGGTTTCGGACAAAAGCTTGGATTGTGGAACTGGTAAATATCAATATAATCCGTCTGTAAATTATTTAAAGAAGTATGTAAATCCTTCCAAAAAGCTTCCACGGTAGTAGCACCGGTCTTGGTGGCAATGTATACCTTTTCACGCATACCTTTAAAGGCCTCGCCCACCTTCTCCTCGCTATCCGTATAAAAGCGTGCCGTATCAAAAAACGTCACCCCATGCTCGTAAGCCTTACGAAGAAGCTTCACTGCCTCTTCCTTACTGATTCTCTGTATGGGCAATGCCCCAAAGGAATTCTTCTCCACTGTAATCCCTGTTGTTCCCAATGTAACCTGTACCATAATACTACCTCCTCTGTTCTATTTCGATTATAAAACCAGACCGCCTGCAAATACAAGCGGTCTGTCTCATAAACAAATTATTTCTTAATCAACAATGACTTTCCGGTCATTTCTACAGGCTGTTCCTTGCCCATGATTTCAATCAAAGTAGGAACGATATCAGCCAGACATCCATCTTCCTTCAAGGTATATGCTTCATCATAGTTTACTAAGATGAAAGGCACCTGATTGGTGGTATGTGCAGTGAAAGGTTCGCCGGTTTCGTAGTCCAGTAACTGTTCTGCATTACCGTGGTCAGCACAGATAAACATTACGCCGCCCACTTCCTTAATAGCATCTACAGCCTTGCCTACACATTCATCCACTGCTTCCACAGCCTTGATTGCAGCTGCTTCCAGACCGGTATGTCCTTCCATCTCAGGATTAGCAAAGTTGATAATGATTACATCATACTTATCAGCCTTAATTGCTTCTGTTAACTTATCACAAACTTCGTAAGCACTCATTTCAGGCTTTAAGTCATAGGTTGCTACATCCTTAGGAGAGTTTACAAGCACTCTGTCTTCACCTGCGTTGGGAGTTTCTACGCCACCGTTAAAGAAGAAGGTTACATGTGCGTACTTCTCTGTCTCAGCGATTCTCGCCTGAGTCATGTTGTTTGCTGCCAACCACTCACCAAAGGTATTGGTTACGGAAACCTTGTGGAATGCTACTTCCTTGTTAGGGATGGTCGGGTCATAATCAGAGAATGCTACGAAGGTAATATCCTTACGTACTCTGTCAAAGCCCTTAAAATCATCATCACAGAAGGCTCTGGTGATTTCTCTTGCGCGGTCAGGACGGAAGTTAAAGAAGATTATGGAATCCTTATCCTCTACAACTGCTACCGGCTTGCCATCTTCCATAGCACAGGTAGGCTTTACGAATTCATCGGTTTCGTCCTTATCATAAGAAGCCTGAATACCACAGATACCACAAGCAGCGGTTAAACCTTCGCCCTTGGTCATAGCATTGTATGCAAGCTCTACTCTGTCGTAGTTATTATCTCTATCCATTGCGTAGTAACGACCCATAACAGTTGCGATCTTACCTACGCCGATTTCTTCCATCTTGTCAGCCAAAGCAATAGCAAAGTCCTTGCCTGATGCAGGAGGAGTATCACGTCCGTCCAAGAAGCAGTGAACATATACCTTCTCCAGACCATTTCTCTTAGCAAGCTCAAGCAAACCATATAAATGAGTATTATGGCTGTGAACACCACCGTCTGATAACAGACCCATTAAATGTAAAGCACTGTTATTTGCCTTACAATTTTCAACTGCCTTTAACAATGCAGGATTCTCAAAGAAGGTACCATCCTGGATTTCCTTAGTAATACGGGTTAATTCCTGATATACAATACGTCCTGCACCCATATTCAAATGTCCAACTTCAGAGTTACCCATCTGACCATCCGGAAGACCTACTGCCATACCGCTGGCATTACCTCTTACAAAAGGGCACTCCTTCATCAATTTATCCATAACCGGGGTCTTACCCTGTGCAACAGCGTTAGCCTCAGCCTTTTCGTTCAAACCATAACCGTCTAAAATCATTAAAACTACAGGTTTCTTACTCATAATTCCTCCATCTTTCTGCTTACAAGCAGTTCTACAATTATTTGGTCATATAGCAAATTTGCCCTATAACTCACACACCGACAAAATTATACACTCAAAACGTTCAAGGTGCAACTGCTATTTTTACTTTATTATTCTTCAATTGCAAATATTACCAAACGCTGTTCATCTGTTTCATAATCACAAGTGGATAAAAGCACAAGCTTCTTTCCGCTTTCCCACTCAAAAGAATTACACCAAAACGAATGCTTCTTTATATTCGCCAGGTATTCTTTCGTCTCCTGGTCTGTTTGGGGAAATTCTTCGAATTTAAAGCGATTGGCATTATACAAGTCCACTGATGCCGCCGCAAAAATCTTGTACTTCTCTTCTTTCTGGTTTCTGCCTATATAAAGAACCGTATGCTTGTTACGGTAATCCGCCTTCTTAAATTCACGAAGGCCTCCAAACATGGTACCATCCTTCATATTATGACCATGCAAAAGCAAAAACGCGCCGTCTGTATCACAGTTTTCATCAAGAAATATGGTACCGTGATTATTTTTATCCCCATAAAAATCCCGCTTCAGATAATACTCATTATCTTTTTGAACCACAGGATAATCTATCGACGAATCCGGTATTTCCAGCCAAAAAACATAGTCCGAATTAATATCACTTAACCCTGGAATATTTTGCGCTTCTTCCTTTTGATTTTTAACCGTATTGTCTCCTCTGTTTTGATTATCGGCACCATTACTTCCCTGCATGGTTCCGGAAGCCGGCTCAAGGGGAACGCCTTCCACAATCGTAAAATATTCTAAATCATAACCATGCTTCAATTTGGACAATTCTTCATTCATTCTTTCCTGTTTCTTGGTTTCCAGATAATAATCTAACAAAAGAAATCCACTTATCAGGAAGATACACAAAAAAACTGCACCGCATATCCACAATAATTTATCTTCGCTTTTTATTTTCTTTCTCATATTCTTCTCACAAATGGAAAAACAGGCCCCTGTTATCCAGAGGCCTATTTAAATGTTATCTTTCGCGTTTATCTTTACGCTTTTTTGCACACACAAGAACAGCCGCAATTCCGCCCAAACCAATCGCCATCAAGCTTACCCATACTGCAATAGGCGCCTCATCCGCTGTTTTCGGAAGGGTCACTACCGGTGTCGGGGTAGGAACCGGTGTAGGCACAGGTGTTGGAGTAGGATTACTCGGTGCCGGTGTCGGATTACTCGGTACCGGTGTCGGCGTAGGAGTAGGTTCTACCGGTTCGTCCGGATCACCGGGTTCATCCGGGTCGCTAGGATCATCGGGATCACTAGGGTCATCGGGATCGCTAGGGTCATCCGGGTCACTAGGTTCATCAGGATCGCTAGGTTCATCCGGGTCGCTAGGATCATCGGGATCGCTAGGGTCGTCCGGGTCGCTAGGATCATCGGGATTACTAGGGTCATCCGGGTCGCTAGGGTCATCCGGATCACTAGGATCGTCCGGGTCGCTAGGATCATCGGGATCACCGGGTTCGTCAGGATCACCAGGTTCGTCAGGATTGCCGGGTTCGTCAGGTATCACCGTGTTGATGACATCATATCCGTCTACCTCCGTAGTATATCCTTCAACTGCATCCTCTTTAATGGAGTAAACAATTTCTACACCATTCTCATATTTAGGTAACTGTGTAAATTCCCAAGACCAGCTATCACTTTCCTTAACCACCTTGCTAAGCACAAGATTATCTCCCTTGTACAAACGGATAGTAATGCTTTCCGGTCTCTTGCTATTCTTATTGTTTTCATCATTCCATGACTTAGTACCGCTAATGGTAATTAATTCAGGAGTGTGTCTGTTGGTAATATTAATCTTGCCATCTGTCAAATTCGAAATGCTCTTTTCATATCCGGCAGGCACCACCAACTCATCCACTGTGTATTCCACAGTTTCACCATTCTTCTTCAATGGCAACTCGGACCATGTATACTTCCAGCCATTTGCCGCATTCAAAATAATCTGCTGACCTTTAGGATCACCATTTGCATAAAGCTGTACAGTAATCTCTGCAGGACGTAATCCATCCTGGTTATTTCCATCAGTCCAAATCTTTTCTACGGTAATGGTGGTTTCCAAAGGGGTATAACTGTTGGTAATCACAAAACCATTCTCTGCATCACCGGTAATACTCTTATTATATCCGTCAGGTACGGTCACTTCGTCCACCGTATAAACGACATCAATACCCTCAGACTTCGCAGCCAAATTACTCCAGGTATAAGTCCAACCATTAGCTGCATTCAGAGTAACTACTGCTCCTTCTGCTGTACCGTCAGCATAAAGCTGCACCTGAATACTTGCCGGGCGTAAGCCATCCTGATTATCCGCATCCTCCCATACTTTTTCTACAGAAACAGAAGTTGTTCCTACTGCATGGCTATTGATGATAGCATAATCATTCTTTGCATTTTCTCGAATTTCCTTAGTGTATCCGGTGGGAACACTAACTTCGTTTACGGTATATACAATTTCTTCTCCGGCCTTATTCTTGTCCAGATTTGTCCATGTGTATTTCCAGTTGTTTCCTGCATTCAAAGTAACTGCAGTTCCTTCTGCTGTACCGTCAGCATAAAGCTGTACCTGAATACTTGTAGGGCGTAAGCCGTCCTGGTCATTTCCATCCATCCAAGTCTTTTCTACGCTAACCGTAGTCTCCAAAGGTGTGTAACTGTTCTTGATTACAAAACCATTCTCTGCATCACCACTAATATTCTTAGTGTATCCACTAGGCACAGTTACTTCATCCACTGTATAAACAATATCTTCACCTTCAGACTTCACATCAAGATTGCTCCATGTATAAGTCCATCCGTTACTTGCATCTAAAGTTACTACAGCACCTTTGGCGGTTCCGTCAGCATAAAGCTGTACCTGAATACTTGCCGGGCGTAAGCCATCCTGATTATCCGCATCCTCCCATACTTTTTCTACTGAAACAGAAGTTGTTCCTACTGCATGGCTATTGATGATAGTATAATCATTCTTTGCATTTTCATGGATTTCCTTGGTGTATCCGACCGGAACAGTTACTTCATCCACCGTATACACAATTTCTTCTCCAACTACATTCTTATCCAGATTAGCCCAGGTATACTTCCAATCATTACTTTCATTCAAGCTAACTGCTGTTCCCTTTGCAATACCATTTGCATAAAGCTGAACACTAATCTCAGTAGGACGTAAACCATCTTGATTTTCTGTATCATTCCATACTTTTTCTACTGAAACAGAAGTTGTTTCCGGCTCGTAACTATTTGTAATTGTAAAATTACCTGTAGTGGTTTCTGCCACATTCTTGGTATATCCGGTAGGTACAGCCACTTCGTCCACCGTATACACAATCACCTGTCCATCGTCATACTTACTCAAATCATTCCAAGTATAAGTCCAATTATTAGCAACATTCAAAGTAACTTTGGCACCTGTTGCTGTTCCGTCAGCATAAAGCTGTACCTGAATACTTGTAGGGCGTAAGCCATCCTGATTCTCTGCATCCTCCCATACCTTAATAACACTAACAGCAGTTTTATCCGGCGTATAGCGATTAATAATATCATAATCCTCTACTTCTGCCTGATAGCCTTCTACTGTGTCTTCCGTAATGGTATATGTAATTACATTACCCGCCTTATATTTCGGCAAAGCTTCAAAACTCCATGCCCAATTATCTGCTGCTGTAACGTTCTTACTCTGTATCTTCTCACCATTAGCAAGCAGGTTTACAGTAATGCTTGCAGGACGCTTGCCATCCTGGTTGTCAGCATCATCCCATGTCTTGCTACCGCTTATAATGATGGTTTCAGGAACATATTTGTTAGTAATGGTAAATGCATTTTCATCAGAAGCGTCAATACCAGACTGATATCCTTCCACTGCTTCTTCTGTAACAGTATATACGATTTCACTGCCATCTTTATACTTAGGCAATTCAGTCCAGTTATAGCTCCACTGATTTTCAGCAGTTAACACCTGTGTCTTAACAACTTCACCATCTGCTAGCAACTTAACAGTGATGCTTGTAGGACGCTTGCCATCCTGATTCTCTGCATCATCCCATTCCTTATTTACAGATACGGTAATCTGCTCAGGAGTATAGGTGTTGGTAATATTATAACCCTCTACTTCAGCCTGATATCCTTCCACTGCATCTTCAGTTACGGTATAGGTAATCTCCTGACCTGCCTTATATTTCGGCAAATTCTCAAAACTCCATGCCCAATTATCTGCCTCTGCAACAGTTTTACTCTGTACTTTCTCACCGTTTGCCAACAAGTTCACGGTAATACTTGCGGGACGCTTGCCATCCTGATTCTCTGCATCCTCCCAAGTCTTACTACCGCTTACGATAATTACTTCTGTTTCATAAGTATTGGTAATGGTAAATTCATTTTCACCTATTTCTTCAACAGTAGCCTCATATCCTGATACGGTTACTTCTTTAACGGTATATACAATCTCATTACCATTCTGATACTTATCCAAATCAGCCCAGGTATAATTCCACTGGTTTTCTGCATTCAATATCACATTTTCGCCAACCTGTGCATTTCCTGCCCAAAGCTGCACTTCTACACTTACAGGACGCTTGCCATCCTGATTTCCTGCATCCTCCCATACCTTATTTACCGATACGCTTGTCTGTTCCGGTGTATGGCTGTTGGTAATATTGTAACCATTAACCTTTGTGGTATATCCGGCAATTGCTTCTTCAGCAATAGTATACACAATCACATTACCGTCTTTATATTTTGGCAAATTATCAAAGGACCACTTCCAACCATTTGCTTCGGTAACGGTTGCGCTTTCCTTCTGTACTCCATCTGCCAACAAGTAAACAGTAATACTATCCGGGCGTTTGCCGTCTTGATCGTTTGCATCACTCCAAGTTTTACTACCGCTTACAATTACGGTTTCCGGCACGTATGTATTGGTAATGGTAAATCCATTTTCCATACTTCCGGTAGTATTTACAGTATATCCGTTGGCAACAGATACTTCTTCTACCGTATACACAATAGCCTGTCCGTTCTTATACTTAGGAAGTCCGTCCCATGTGTTTTTCCATAAGTTCGCAGAACTCAAATAAACTACGGAACCTTCTTCCACGCCATCTGCATAGAGCTGAACCTGTACATATGTAGGGCGCTTGCCATCTTGATTGTCAGCATCTTCCCATACCTTATTTACAGATACAGAAACTTCTGCTGTTTTATGGGTATTGGTAATTGCAAAACCACTGGTCACATCACCTGTAATAGTGTTTGTATATCCCTCTACTCTATCTTCTTTAACGGTATATTCGATGGTTTCACCATTCTTACATTCAGGCAAATTGTCAAATGCAAAACTCCAACCATCCGCTTCAGTTACGGTCATACTGTCGATTTCCACACCATCCGCATACAGACGAACCGTAATACTTGTAGGACGGATACCATCTTGGTCGCCATTATCTTCCCACACTTTCGTACCGCCAACACTAACTGTACCCGGAGTATGCGTATTCGTAATAATGTAACCCGCTGCTGCAGTTCCTGTCACGTTTGCTTCATAGCCTTCCGGTACATTCACTTCTGCTACGGTATAACTAATATTACCAATATTATTTGCATTCCTAACATCCAAATCAACCCAGGTATAGCTCCAATGATTATCTTCATTCAAAGTTACTGCTGCACCAACCGCAACATCATTTGCATATAATTGAACGGAAATACCTTCCGGTCGGATACCGTCCTGGTTATTACTATCATCCCATGCTTTAGTTACAGACACCGAGGTCTTACCTCTGTTAAAGGTATTAGTAATCTCATATCCATTAATGCTTGTAGAATAATCCCTCAAAGCAGTTTCGGTAATGGTATAATCAATTTCCACACCATTCTCGTATTTAGGCAAATCTGCAAAGGTCCAAGTCCAATTATCCCTTGCGGTAATATTCTTTACTTCTTTTTCCACACCATTTGCCAACAGATGAACAGTAATCTCTGCAGGATAACGATGGTTCAGTCCAATATTTTCCCACTTTTTAGTAACCGTAACACTGGTCATTTCCTGGGAATAGGTATTCTCTACATTTACAACAGTAATATTATCTTTTTCTACCGTAACAGGTATCTGGGTTCCTGTTGTACCTGCATTTTCCACACCTGAAACAGGGCTGCTATTTTCATAAACCACAGAATATTCCATAGTTTCAAAGGTATAACCAATAATACTCTGTCTGGTTTCTACAACAGTATATTCACCTACCGGCACGTTGGTAAAACGCAAAGTATATACGCCATCCGTACCCTTTGTAAACTCACTAAGCTTGTAGGTATCTTTGTTTCCAACCTTTGGTGAAATAGTAAAGCTAATCTTATTTGCATCAAATTCTGCCGCATCAATACCACTTACCGTCTTCTGAATTTCCAGATTACCATAAGCCGGTTCATTGTCATACCAGATGCTGGAACCTGCGGTAAAACGATGTACGGTAATATTACTGCTAACCTTAGACAAATCTACTGAAGATGATTGCAATACAAAATAATAGGGTTCACTCTTGGCTTCATATCCGATGGGTGCCTTTGTCTCGTAAAGAGCATAAATGTTCTGTACGGTCAAGGTTCCAATCACTGTTTCGCCAGATTCTTCTACCTTGATATTTTCATGCAAAACACCATCTTCTTCCAGCAGTCCGGTAGTTTCATTGATTTTCATCTTAACCACTTTGAATTCTGCACCATTTAACGGCCGCATCTGACTGCTACCATCTGTCCAATATTTATTCAAAGTAATATCATAAAACTCGGAATCTGCCCAACCGGAAGATTCTACCGCAGTAGTAATAACCGTTTCTGATTCACCCACATCATCATTTTTTATTCCCTGTAGTTCAAAAGTATTACTTGCTGCTCCCTCTTTAATGGAATCTTCCAATTGTTCTACACGTGCAGCATAAGTAATCTTCAAATGAGTTGCATCCGGAAGTCCGGTGAAAATCATCTGTTTCTTGCCGTCTTTTTCAGCATAGGTAAAGAAATAATCCGTACCTGCTGTCATCAGAACCCAGCCACCGGCTGTATTCTTATAAACCTTTACAAGACCGGTCTGCTGATTGGCATTAGCCTTGGGATTGTAATTCAACAACTCACCCATGGTATCCACACCCATCAAGGTATCGCCATCCACCAAATCCAGACATTCCTTGTTGATTTCCACCTCAAAGAAACAATCTGGTGCAGTATACATATCATAAAGACCAAACTTATCCACTACGGACGGTGCTGTAAGCTCTGCCGGAGCACTTGCAGTCGCAGTCAAATTACCCGCAGTTGCAGAAGCATCATTTATATAGGTTTTCTTGCCCGCCTCATACAAATCCTGTAATTCTTCTTTGTCTGTCAATTCTGCTTTAAAGCTAACTGCAATCATCGGCTTATCATTGTTTCCGATATTCAAAGCACTAAACAAGTCATTATCTAATGTAAAGGTAAAGGTAATCTCCTGTCTGCCATCCACCATTTGAGTTTCCGCATTGTAATCCCGCACCTGATACCAGCCCTCTAAACCATAACCCGCTTGTACCCGACATGAACTTGCATCCCAAACCATTCCTTTAGGCAGGGTATCCTTAATTGTTACTACATCCCCTAACTGAAGGTCATAGCACTTTGTATAATCTGCGGCAACTTTATACTCTACCACATTCTTCTGAACACTTAATACATGTTTCTCCATAGAAAGCTTGCTGCTTCTATCAACATAAACTGCAACCGGGGATTCATGATAAGTAGTACCTATAATAGGACATACATAATCCACTCTTGCACGGTTTGTAAATTCATCCTGCAATTCATTACAGATTTTACTCTTGTAAGTGATTTTTATTGGCTGTCCATTATTACGGGCAATAAAATCGTCCCTAAAATACAATTCGATATTATAACAGGGTTCTCCTCCGCTAATAAGACTACCATCCGGTTGTTGCAAAATACCATTGGCAGCTGTAGTGTAAGTTCCTGAGCCATCATACAGCTTTCCTACTACATCTCTTACCAAAACATCATTTACATACACACCTTCAATAAAGTAATGATCATTGCCATTCTGTAAGGTATCCTTTAAAACCACTTTTGTTACATCCGCGGGCGGAGTAATCACTACATCCCAAACAATATAACCATTTTCATCCGGCTGCGTATGTGCAGTCTTGGTAATCCAAGATTTTCCGGGCAAATCCACGGTTCCCACGTCTGTATAAACATAATTGGGGTATTCCTTCATCTGCATTTCTACCGTATTCTTTAAAGCAAAGTTACCGGTAGTATTCTCTAAGGAAGAGTCCACTGTAGTGGTATAGGTATATTCAAAGACACCATTCCCCTTATTACTGAACTGATTCAAATTCAACTCAGATATTACACCGGCATTCTGTAAGCCTGTGCCCGGGGTATCTTTTATATAATTTAATACTTCAGACAAGTTATTTGCATTAGCATACTTACCCAGATTAACGGTAATGGTCCACTCTACACTCTTTTGATCTGCAGAAAGTTTACCTGTTTTATCAATACCGGGCATGTCGGTTACCTGAATTTCTGTAGATGCTGAATTGCTTGCCTGCTCGTTCTTATTATTGGTGTAATCTACCTTAATGGTATTTTTCTTTACATCATAACTAGCTC
Organism: Acetatifactor sp.; assembly: GCA_045537405.1. Lineage (GTDB taxonomy): Bacteria > Bacillota > Clostridia > Lachnospirales > Lachnospiraceae > Acetatifactor. The sequence goes on along the minus strand of JAZSPK010000034.1, from coordinate 96,110 downwards.
CGGGCTGATAAACAGAATTGTTTACCGGAAGCTTATATGTCAAAGTAATGGGTTTGTCCTTTTCCAGGGTTTTGCCTGTAAGCGCATTGTTTAAAGCAGCCATACCATTATAGGTACCGGCAAGTCCCTCCACGCCGTCACCGCTAACTGTAATCTGTGTATTATCCGGGAAAGACATACCACTGCCCGGGGTATCTGTCAGCCTTACATTTGTAGCATCTCCGTTATATGCCACAATATTGGCAGTAAAGGTCTGATACATTTGGCCATTCTCGGTTGTCAAACCACCACTAAGACCTTTGCTTATATTTACCCAGGTTGCCTGCGGAAGTACATTGGTATCCACCGTGGGATAAATATAGTATGAGCCTACTCCTACCGGTGTTTTATTGTTACCATCCAAATCAGCATCATTTACCTGCACAATGCCATTAATACGAACACCACCGGTTCTCTGATTTTCCCCAAAGAATTTATTATTCTTATCCAGAACAATATGTAATTTATTATCTGCTATGTAATATGAGCCTACCACTTCTGAACCCTGCTTCAGCGGATTCTCTGTGGTACCTGTAGTAATCTGCAAGCCCTTAATCTCACCCAAATCCACTACAAACTCCGTACTGGTCTGATCATTATTATCCAGACTCCAGTTAAACTCAATTTCCAGACTGTCTCCATTCTTTACCACAGTCTCATTGGTCAGGGGCACAGGTGGATTACCAATTTTGATACTACAATCCGTCAACGTACCATTTCCCTCACTTGCCGCCAGAACCACACCCATATCCTGAGTATACAGTCCCGTCAACAACATACAAATTGTCAAAATAAAAGCAAATGCTTTACTCCTTATTCTGCTCATATCTGCCTCCGTAAAATAGTAATATTATGTAAACTCCCCTTATCACATAACTTATCACTTTAATAATACCACAATATCTAGTCAATGAAAAGTAAAAAAAATACAATTCAGCAATTCTTTTGTTGAAAAACCTCATTTATTTTACACAATCCCCCCTACACATTTTCCTTATTTTGTTATATCCTAATATTATTAATCCAAATGTGAGGTTCTATATGATTACATTACTTGTAAAATGGTTAATTAAGGACAAAGAAAACGTTAACTCTCCTGCGGTACGACATGCTTACGGCATGCTGTGCAGTGCCGTGGGAATTGTCATAAATATTCTGTTGTTCGGCATCAAATTCTTTGCTGGATTTATCAGTCACTCCATCGCTATTACAGCAGATGCTTTTAACAATTTATCCGATGCTGGTTCCTCCATTATAACCCTTATTGGTTTTAAATTGGCAGCAAGCAAACCCGACGAGGATCATCCCTTTGGACACGGAAGAATTGAATACATATCAGGGCTCTTTGTGTCTGTTATGATTCTCTTTATGGGCTTTGAGCTTACCAAAAGCTCTTTTATTAAAATTTTCAAACCTTCGGAGTTGGGCTTCTCCATCATTGTCATTATTATACTGGCAGTATCCATTCTGGCCAAATTTTACATGGCCTTTTACAATTTCCGGATTGGTAAGCGTATTGACTCTGCCGCTATGAGAGCCACCGGAACAGACAGTTTAAGTGATACCATATCCACTTCGGTAGTTTTATTCGCCACGCTGGTCAGTTACTATACACCGTTTCACATTGATGGTATTTGCGGTACTATCGTAGGTATTCTGATTATCCTTGCAGGTTTGAAAGCTGCAAAGGAAACCATCAATCCATTGCTTGGTACCGCACCTGATCCCGAGCTTGTAAAACAGATTGAAGACACCGTTATGTCCTATGAGCTGATTATCGGTATTCATGATTTAATCGTACACAATTACGGACCCGGACGAACACTCATTTCCTTGCATGCAGAGGTTCCTTCCGACGGAGACATACTAAAAATGCACGACACCATTGACTTAATTGAGCATCGTTTACACTACGAACTTAGGTGTGATGCAGTTATCCATATGGATCCCGTTTGCATTAATGACCCTGTAACACAGAGATTAAAGCAAATCGCGCTGGAAGTACTTGCGGAAATTGACTCTACGCTTACTCTTCATGATTTCCGCACCGTCATTGGTCCCACCCATACCAATCTGATTTTTGATGTAGTGACACCTTACCGATATCAGTATACAGACGAACAACTCAGAAAACTCATTTCTGAAAAGCTGAAAGAAAAAAACGAAACTTATTTTGCGGTTATTGAGATTGACAAAAAATTTGCTTAAAAATTTTTCGCCCGGCGGCGACAAAAAAATTGCCCGATGCATGTACGCCTATTAAAGCACTCTGCACCGGGCATTTTTTCTATTCACTTACAAAATTCACAATACCTAAAAGTTCGCCGTCCTCCACGCTTATGGTAGCCTCTTTCCCAACAAACTCGTTGCTGACACCAATAGGAAAATCATTAGTCATACAGTAATCCGTCATTTCATACTTCATGCCCTTGATTGTCACACCCTTTGCCTCTTTTCCCAAACAAAACAGTGAAAAATATCCTTCCAGATTATCTCTAAGCTTCACTTCCTCGTTTTTCATTACAAACACCATGCCGCTTCCATCCATCAGATAGCCCACTGCACCATGATTTTTTAAATAAAGCAAGCATTGAATATTGGCAAAGGTATGCTCCATACGACCACCACAGCCACCATATATGAGGAAATAATCATATCCTTTTTCAAGGCCCAATCTCAAAGCTGCCAGCATGTCCGTATCATCTTTTTCCGGTTTAAGTACCACTACCCTGTCCGGCGCATCTTCCTTCATCTGAAGGATTGCCTCCCGCTGAGTCTCATTCACGGAATCAAAATCTCCGATTAATATATCCGGCTCAATTTCCAGTACGCCACAATAATTTATACCGCCATCTACAGCGATAACCAAATCTTCTTCTCCCACATTTACCTGCCCTACGGTCAGGTCCCCTGCTCCAATTACAATACACTTTTTATCTGCCATTTTTACTCCCTGCATATCAAAAGTCATGCTTGTGATACTGCCCAAATAATATTTTTCTCTGGTTTCCAGCTCTCAAATATGATATCATACTTTACAGAAAAAATCCACCGTATCAGCGAGGTGCTTATGCAAAACACATATTCCAAAGAAGACCTTCGACGTATGCAGGTCATGGACAATCGATATCGTAATGCCGCCAAGGAATACTTTACCAAACGTGTAGAATATTATATTAAGCAAACCGGCGGCACCTACACACGCATTACCATCAGGGACCAAAAGACCCGCTGGGGAAGTCGTTCTTCCTCCGGCACGCTTTCCTTTAATTACCGACTTATGTATGCCCCGCTAAAAGTTCTGGATTACGTGGTGGTACATGAACTTTGCCATATTACCCATATGAACCATTCCAAGGATTTCTGGAATATGGTGGCCTCCATTCTGCCGGATTACAAAGAAAGCCGTAACTGGCTCAAGGAACACGGCAAAGAGCTAAATATTGAACAGCATATGAAACGTTTGCAAATATTATAAAAGAACGGATGTCACTGGCACCCGTTCTTTGTTGTTTTATTGATTTTCATCTACATAAATCTGCACACGGCTCTGGATAACCGCCGCTACATCGCGTGCACTCTTCTGTCCGTCAAAGTAAAGAGCCGCTTCTTCATTAACAATATTAATGATATCCTGATTGTAGTAGCTACGCTTGTTCACACTGTAAATAAACTCACAAATAGCATCCACTTCTGCTTTGGTGAAACGTTCGATAATAATGGATTCTCCATTAATGTAGAAATAATCGTCGTATTCTACCTTGTTACCCTCTCCATCAAACCAGAATGGTTTCTCTGTAGCCTTTAATGCCTGTGCCTCAAAAGCAGACTTCATTACAGGCAGCGACCAGTTTTCCTCACTGTTCTGGTATTCGGGACTTAAATAATACTTCACAAAATCCCAAGCTCCCTGCTTATTTGCAGAGCCTTCTGCAATGGCATACATATAAGAGCCCGGCTGGATAATAGAAGAATTACCTTCAATTCCCGGGAATCCTACAAAGGTAGCTTCTTCACCCAAATAGCCGTTGATACTGTAATTAATATCCTGAATACGGGAAATGTACAAATTCATGAGTAAAGTTCTGTTTTCACGATACTGGCTTTCATACTGCATGTAATCATAATTATCCCAATACTCATCATCATATACAATTTCTTTGGGCAATGTATTGGCATATTCCAACATTGCAATAAATTCTTCAGACATAAAATTACAGGTACCGGTATTTACATCCACAAAATCAGAACCGCAATAATTCATTACGTAGTACATGAAGGAATCTCTTACCATTTCACCAAAGGGCATCATTTCGGGATCCATGGTCTTCATGAACTGTTTAAACTCACTCATGGTCCAACCCGGTCTGTCACCCACCAAAGACTTCTTTGCTGCATAAGTCTGTACAGAGAAGTTAGGTACTACCAGATACAATTTATCATTGATGGAGAAAGCATCCCAAACATTTTCCAAATATTCATACTTAGAAAGCTCCGGATCTGCCGCAAGCAATGCTTCTATATCTGCAAGCAAACCCTTGTTCACCCAACTTGAAATATCCTGATTGGTTTCAATCATAACAATATCCGGCATTTTACCACTGATAATATCGTTGTTCATAGCAGTAATAGCCTGATCATAATTACCTGTTTCGCCATAGGATTTTACTGCGATTCGGTACTGCGTATTTGTTTTATTAAAATCGATTACTCGCGCTTTAATATCACCACCAAGATACTGACATCCCAAGGTAATAATTTGTTTGTCAGGAATGGTAGCCGGATCCACATAAGTAAACAGTGCAATATGTTCTCTATAATCTACAGAGTCACTATAACTTGCCACAAAGGTTTTATCATCAATAAAGGTAACATTATTCATACCGTAAGTTGCAATATCAGAGTTAATGAAGTCCATAATCTTCTTGGGCTCGGTATCTCCAAAATTGTAAGTATATATACCCATAGAATTGGTCAGGAGCAAGTCGGTGGTAGAACCCTGATAAAAATTATATCCGCTCATTCCTTCAGGCAGTTCCTTCTTCTCTCCCATGTTACCGGTTTTAATATCATAAGTAGCAATGTACATCTTCATCCAGTTATCTCCTTCTCCATAGGAGGTAACATATAAGGTACCATCTTTACCCTGGAAGAACTGACCGATACTCTGGTTTGCGCTTTCATTTAAAGTGTAGCGATCCACAACTTCACCCTGTCCATTAACAGTAATTACGTCACTTTCACCGGTAATCATAGTAACGCTACCATCTTGGTTTTCTAAGAAGTTACGCACCCAAACATAGTAATACTCTCCGTCCGCCAAATCCTCCGGCATCATATCCAGAGACCATAACAAATTACCTTCCTTATCCCATTTGTGCAAAACATAAGTATTTTTGAAAATAGGATTTTCCGGATCCGAATAATCCTCCTCATAACTTTCAATGATTGCCATAAAAGAAGCATCCTTCATGAAATGGTAAGAAGCAAAATAACTATATCCGTTACCGGTCTGAGGTACATTCAATTTTGTCATTTTCTGGTCACTTCCGTCTGTCGTTGCAGATATAATATAGTAGCTGGGACCGTAGTATACATATTCCTCTTCCGGCCAGATTTCAATTTCTCCATCCGGAATCACTTCTATCACATCATTTACCGCACCGTCTTCTACATCTACTATTACATCCACGGACATGTCATTATCCACGGATGCAGATGCTACTACTGCCGTACTTCCCAAAGGTTCTGCGATGGAACCTCCGCCCAGCATATTATTCCAGTCTTCCACCAAAGTATATACATAACCGTCCACATAGGCCATACCATACATTCCTAAGTAGCTGAAATCCACGCCCATGTCAATATCTTTGCCTGAAAACACATACTGCTTAGCTTCTTCACTACTGATTACAGGTGTTCCTCCCGGTGCATTAGGATCTACACCTTCATCCTTTCCACAGGAGCACAAAGACAAAATCATGGTAGATGCTAATAATATACTGAAAATACGTTTCATCTTTTTCATACTAATCCTCCTCATATTCTTTAATGTCCGTCCATTCGTTCTTGGACCGTTTCTTTCGGTTCTTCCACTTATTACGAAGCTTCACACGAAGCCTGCTCCAAACAAGTTCCAACTTATCCTTCCACTTATGAAGCACTCCTTTTACGGTCCAGGTCTTTCTCTTCCACAAAAGGATAAGCGTAATGCAGATAATTATAACAGGGAAACCTAAAAACAGCAATTCCAAAAACATAAGTAACACCAGAATATCTGCATAAACTCTGGCAATATTCTCCCAATAAGGGTAAATAATTGCCTTACCGTTCATGGAACGGGTTGCCAGACCGCTTATCTGTTTTATACGGTTTATCACTCCGTAACGACTGCTGTTCTCTACAATTTCTACTTCTCTCTCACTCACTCCAATATTTTGGGTTATATAGTCCAATGCGTATCCTTTTACCGGATTTGGCATAACCACTTCATAATGGTTGATACCGTGGTTTGTTCCATATTTTTCTAATGAATCATAGGAAACATACACCAACATATCATCCAGACCCGCCGCCTTATAAAGCTTGGTCTCCTTATGCTTTACCACACCGGTTACAATATGGGTTACTCCGGCAATTTCCACCGTCTGCCCTGCGATATCATTAGAACCAAACAACTTCCATGCCGCCAGTTCATCCAACACAACATAATCCTGCATCAAATCATTTCCTGAAAAGAAGGAACCATTTATAAGACGAAGCGGATGGAACAGGAAAAAGTCGCCTCCTATACCTATAGCATCCGAGGTAATACTTCCCAAATTGCTAGAGATGGTTATGGTTCCCGTCGAACTAAAGGCATCCGCAAAAAGTCTGGCATCCGGGTTCTCGGACTCCGATACTACCGACGCTTCCTCCAAGGCACTATCCAACATATGCGAAAAGGTCACCAATGCATCCTCCGTCACGCGAGCGTTTACGGAGAAAAAGCAACTAATTTGTGCCACATCTTTTTTATCACTCCATCTGGAAGCCGCACGCTGCGCATCCTGCTTTCCAATCAACCATGCGGAAATACCTGCAAGCACCAGAAAAATAATCAGGGAAACCAAACACAATATGGCTAGGACTATTTGTTTGAAAGAGAAAGATATTCTCATCTTCTTCATAATCACTCCACCTTAATTTTCTGTCAAACGCACCTGCTGACCGGGCTGAATGGGTTTGGTTGAAGTCGTAATCACATATTCATATCCATACAACGCCCCGGTAATTGCTGATTTTGTATCATCACTCGCTACCACCTGTACATCCACACGGGTTGCTGTGTATCTGGTACCAATGGGGGAATTCTTTGCTTCAATAATCAAAATAAATTTACCGTTATTATCTTCACGTATTGCACTGTTAGGTACTACCAAATCGTACTGCGCACTCTTCTGACCAACGGATACATTTAAAGACTGGCCTGCCACCACATTTTCACCGGAAATACTAAATGTCAGCATTTTATTTTCTGCCGGATTACTTCTGTCCGGTCGAATACTCTCCAAAACAATCTGCATATCATCATAACGCCATGCATTCACCGGTTCTGCAATATCTCCTACGGAAAGACGCTTTGCCTGGTCATTGGTTACAGAAAAGCTCATGGTAAAACCATCCCCCTGAGGCTGCATGGTAAATAATACATTTTCATTGCCGCCATCGTAAGGGGTTTCTTTACCGGATACTACACGCACCTCCATAATGGTACCGCTAATAGGTGCTAAAATCTCACTACCGCCCACTTCCGCTTCTAATTTGTCCACTTCTGCCTGTGCAGTGGCAATATCTTCAAGCAAAGAGTTTAAATTCTGGGAAATCTGGAAATTCGCTGTGTACTCCGCTAATGCTTCCTGCTTTTCCGTTACGATTGCCTGCTTTGCAGTCAAATCATTTCTGGCATGGAAAAGCTTTACAGTATTTTCATTCAACTGATTTTGCAAATTTTCCAACTCTCCTGAAGTATCGCCGGAGGCAATTTTATTATCCAGTGCAATCTGCGCAACGGTAAGTGCATACTCCGCATCTGCTTTTTTTATGGTTTCATCGCTTTCGGTCTGCTTTGCCGCCGCCTCTTTTGCTACTTCCTCATCTAAAGCCAGCTGCAGATTTGCAATTACTTCTGCATCTCCACCATCTTCCTTGGCCGCTTCCGCATCTAACTGCGCCTGAAGCTTGGTCTGCTCATTTTTACTTCTATTCTGTTCATTAATGGCAGCCTGAATGGCCAAATCCGCCGCACTGATAGCCGCCTTTGCATCATTTACTGCCTTGTTTTCCTGGGTAGTATCTGCTTTATTAGAAGGTGTAATGCTTATCTGGGTAGTTAATGCCGCTCCCCACTGTTCCAACTGTGCTATATCGGTTTCTAATTTAGTTACCGCAGCCTCTGCCGTATCGATTTCTTGCTGTAGGGCAATCACTGTTTTTTTGTAAGTATCTACGGATACATTTTTACCACCATTTTGAAGTATAGTAGCATCGGTTACATTTAAAAGCGCCGCATCATACGCATCCTGTGCTGCCTTCAGATTAGCCTTTGCCTGCGTCAGCTCCTGACTATCCTCCGTAGATAAAATACAAAGCACATCACCCTTTTGTACCTTATCTCCCACGCGCACCTCTACGGACTCTACCTTACGCACACCCTTCATGGTTACGCTATAAGGGTCCTTGCTTTCGATGATACCATTACCTCTTATTTTCGCTGTAATAGTATCCGGCTGCACATACTGGGTTGCAACCTCCGGCAAGGAATAATTCATAATTGTATTGGAGAAAAAGGTCAGCACCAACATAATCGACAAAAAGATAATCGCCGCTGTCTTTACCCACTCTCTTTTATTTCTATTCTGCTCGTTCATATGCTCCTCCTAACCTTTTATTCCACCCTGATAAGTAATACCGTCTACCAAGTATTCCTCACCATACAAAAACACGAATAAACTGGGTATCATATATACCGTTGCTACGGCAAATGCCAGACCGATTTCGCCGGCATTGATTTTGCTTAAAAATACCGACAAGGGATGTGTCTCCGGGTCGGATAATAAAATCAAAGGCTGTTCTACCATGTTCCAGTAGTCGATAAATACTAAAATTGCCGCACTGGCTATGGCGCCTTTACACAGCGGCAGGCAAACTCTTTTGAAAATCTGCCATTCGTTTGCGCCGTCAATCTGTGCCGCTTCAATTACTGCTGTTGGAATTCTTTTCATAAACTTTGTCAGTAAATACACTGCAAAGGGTGAAAAGATACCCGGCAGCCAAATGGACCATTTGGTATCCAGTATGTTCAACCAGTCCGCCACCAAATAGTTCGGTACTAAAGTGACCTGATAAGGCATTAACATCAGTATTACATACAGGAAAAAGATAATGGACCTTAGCTTTCCTTCATATCTGGCAAATCCATAAGAAGCCAGTGTCGCTATGGTCAACTGGAAAACCACAATAGGTACAACCAATATTACGGAGTTCCAGAACTTTAATAAGTACTGAGGACTCTTAAACAATACGGTTATGTACTGGCTGAAGGATACCATATCCGGTATGAACTTCAGGTTCACTCTCTCTGACACATATACCTTGCCGCCCGTATCGGTGGTAGCAAAAATACTTCCGTAATTTGCAGAAATCTCCGATGCCGACATAAAGGAATTGGTAATGGTCAGTACAATGGGAGCCAGGAATAAAATCGCAAAGGCTGCCGCAAAAAGGGTTGCCATAAGGATTTTGAAACCACTCCAGGTTTTACGCCTAAGTTTGGCTCTATGCGCCCGAATCTCGAATCGGGTGGCAGTTTGATTTTTCTTTCTCATCCTTCCACATCCTTTCCGAGATGATTCTCCACAATAAATAATAACCCGATAATAACCACCATTCCCGCAGACATAATGACCGCCGCACTAGATAACTTCTGGTAATCCAGATTCCTAAAGGTATTGTTCATGAAATGCTGCAACATATATATGGTATCAAAAGGATAGTCCGTGGTCAGCAGGTAAATTTCTCTAAATACCTTAAAGGAGTTAATCAAAGACATAATGGTTACAAACATAAAGGTCGATGATAAATAACGAATTTTTATGTAAAAGAAGGTTTGCAGGGAATTGGCACTTTCCAATCTCGCCACCTCCAGTATATCCTTGGGAATACTTGCCAGTGCCGCCATAAACAGAATCATGTTATAGCCCAGATTCTTCCACAAAAACAGCACCACTATTACAATTTGGGCATGTTCCGACTTTAACCAGTCAATCTTTTCCTTATCAAAGAATAACAGGATCTCGTTTACTGCACCGTTATAGCTAAATAATACCTGCCAAATTAATACAATGGACGCCACCGGTACCATCATTGGGCTTAAGAAAAAGGTTCTGAACTGACTTCTGAAAGGAATTTTAATATCCAGAAGAATTGCCAAAAGCAGTGATAGGATTACCGCCAAAGGAACCGACACCGCCGAAAACTTAACGGTATTCAAAATAGCTCGTTTAAATGCCTTGTTCTTCAAAATATATTCAAAATTGTCCAGTCCCACGAAATTTTTGCCAATGGGATTATCCACCAAAGAATAAAAAACCACCACAGCAAAAGGAATTACAAAAAACAATAAAACGCCAAGAAAGCTAGGGGCTATAAACAGCCCCGAGCTTCTTTTTACACGCTTTATTCTCTTGCTTTTCCTGCGTAGGTTCTTCTTTTTGATGCCTGTCTTTTCCAACGAAAAGCCCTCCTAGTAGTTCTCGCTTATATACATATCCACACGACTCTGGATAATATTTGCTACATCCTGTGCACTCTTCTGTCCCTTGAAATAAGGTCCGGCTTCTTCAAGGATAATGTTAAACACGGTCTGATCCGCACCATTCATAGGTCTTGCCATTTCAATCATGGCCTTGATTTCATCCACTTCTTCCTGAGTTGCCGCATAAATCTCAGCTTCCCAATCATCATAACCCCAAGTGGTCTTCGGATACTGCATTGCATTACCGTCTTCGTCGTACATAATATTGCCTTCGAAATCTCTCTGATACTCCGGTCTCATTGCCTCTGCAAACAATTCCTCCAGCAAATCCTTGCGTGCAGGGAACATCCAGATATGATGATTATTATCCTGCTTTGCCAATGTGCTTTCTACAAAAGCCCATGCGCCATCCTTGCAATCACTGGTAGCGCTGATACCGCACATATCCTGTCCGGAGATAAATACGCCGGGCTTACCATCTGCAGTAGGATATCCAATGGCAGTAGCTTCTTCCTCAAACATCAAACGATGCATTTGATATTCTGTTACATCATACAAATACACATCCGCCAAAAGCACCTGACCGGACTGAATCATCGCCGGGAAACTTCTATCCTCATCATAATTGTATTCATCCGGGAACTCATTTGCAAACTCCAATACCTTGATAAATTCCGGTGTGTTAAACTTACAGGTTCCGGTTTCATAATCAATGAAGCTATCATTATTATACTGAATACACATGGATAAGGCCTGTTCCTTTGTCACATACTGCATCAGCTGTGCATCCGGATTCTTCCTTGCCAGTGCCATAACCTCATCCAAGGTCCAGCCGGGCTCGGTTCCTACATTGCTTGCCTTGCCCATTAAGGTCATAATACGGAAGCTGTTTGGAACAGTTACCTGCACTCCGTCATAATTATATGCATTCAGTACACTAGGCACAAAATCATTCTTATTGGCAACGGTACTCTTCTCCAAATAAGGAGTTAAATCTTCCAACGCGCCTTTACCAACCAGACTGGGCACATCCACATAAGTCAAGTCAATAATATCCGGTGCATTATCACCAATCAAATCCGCATTCATCAGTGCCAGACCATCTTCATAAGTAGTCTCCGTCCACTCTGCAGTACTGTCTATATAGGTTTTCAACTTAATCTGATACTGTGTATTCGTCTTGTTGAAGTTTACAATGGCCTCTGTTAAATTAGTACCATCATACAAAGTAGCCAATGTAATAATCTGCTTCTGGGGTACTTCGGAGGCAAGCTTCTTGGTTAAAACCGCAATCTCCGTGCCGGTGGAATAATTGTCAACATACACGACGATTTTACCATCCTCTGTTACGGTAAAGGCCTGTACATAATTGCCTTCCACACTACTATCCAACCAGCTTAAAATCTCTACGGCTTCCTGCTTCTCCAAATCATATTCAAAAAGCTTGGTGTAGCCGGACATATATAATTTACCGTTTATGTATTCCATTCTGCCGTTCATGTCAGGAATATTCTTGTAAGTATTGCCCTTTGCGCCGGTAGCAAGGTCGATTTCGCACATCTCCATGCCATTCATACCATAAGCGGTAAATAAAAGCTTGCCAGCATCGGTTAGGCACATGCTGTCCACCCAATCCGAACCAGTGGGCACCGTCTTAAATAAACTGCCGTCACTGTTAAAAATAATAAAATGCGAACCGGTAGAAGCTACAATCTTACCATCAGATGAAACCATCATCTTCTGGATGTAGGTATTTTCACTATCTCCAAACGCATCTTTTGACAGTTCATTAGCCCAAAGTTCCTTGCCGGTGCTGTCATACTTTACCAGATAGTCAACATTTTTCATATCATAGTATTCCATGCCTTCCACCCAAGGCTCATAGCAATTCCAAATAGCATACAGATTGCCCTCAGCGTCGGGACAGCAAATATTTAAGCTTTCCTCAAAATTCTCTATTCCGAAATAGAGATCCATAGCATTCTCTGTACTCAAATCGTTCAAAGAACGATAAGCGAACTTATTGGTCATGGTTCCGGCTTCTTCATCAAAGCCCTGTACAGAATAATATATTTTATCACCCTGCAAGGTAATACCATTAAACCAATCATTTGCATTTCGTTCCATTTTGAAAAACTCCGGAACATATACATACTCTGAAGCCGGGTCTACATTAGCCTCACCTTCTTTTTGCTCCGCATCCTTCTTGCCACAGGCAATGGCAGAAAGCATCATTACTGCTGCCAAAAGCAGCACTCCAATTTTCTTTTTCATAACTTCCTTTTACTCCTCTTTTTCATCTTATATTCTACTTCTACACAGTAGTATTGTAAAGCATTTGCGCATAAAATACAATTTAAGAATTTCTAAAGAAATATTAAGTTTTCTTAACGGTTTTCATTTACATATATCTCCACCCTGCTTTGAATGATTTCAGCTACTTCTTCAGCGGATTTCTGGCCTGAGAAGTAGGCCCCGGCTTCCTCCGTCACAATGTTGATAATCGTCTGGCTTCTGCCGCCCTCCAGATGCACATTGGACATCATCTGCCACAGTTCCTCAATTTCTTCTTCCGTAGCTGCATAAATCTCTGCGGTCCAGTCTCCGTAGCCCCAGGTAGTCTTAATCCTTTCTATAGGCTCACCCTCTTCGTTATAAAGCACATTACCCTTCTCATCTGTCTCATATTCCTTTTCCATGGCCTTGTCAAACATCTCTTCCAGCAGATTCACACGTGTAGGAAAACTGAAGTACACCTTCTGCATATTCTCTTCCGCCAGCACGCTCTCCATAAACTCCCACGCACCGTCCTTGTCATCACTTCTGGCAGCAATGGCATAGGTATCCCAGCCGGAAATTGCCGTAATTGGTGTTCCGTCACCGGAAGGATACCCGATGGCAGTGGAAGGTTCTTCTATCAGTAAACGAACCATTTGATAATTCTCTATACTACTAATCACTTCGTCCACTAAAATCATTTCATCCTTTTGCAAAGCATCATAAGGCTCCTGTTCATAACCGCCCCATTGTCCAAAAGACCTTGCAAACTCAAGTACTTTCACAAATTCTTCACTGTCAAAAAAGCACTCCCCGGTTTCCTCATCCACAAAGCTTTCCCAACCATATTCCAGGCACATTTTTAATGCCGAATTTCTATCCAAACGAGACATAAAGAGCGCATCCGGATACTCCTCTTTAAGTGCCATCATTTCTTCCAGTGTCCAGCCTGCCTCTGCCCCTACCAGACGTTCCTTGGCAAACAGACTTCTCATGGTAAAGGATACGGGTATGGTTACCAGCCTGTCATCTATTTCATAAGCCTTCAGCACACTTTCCAAAAAATCCTCCCGCTTCAGGTTCTGACTGTTTTCCAAATAGGGGGCCAAATCCTCCAAAGCTCCGGAATCCGCCAAATTGAACATATCCAACTGACTCAAATAAATTAGATCCGGTGCCTCCCCACTCACAATATCCATATGTAATAAAGTCATAGCGTCATCAAAATCCGTAGCGTCTTTTGCCATGCCATACTCATAATAGGTCTTTAATTCCACCTTATATTTTTCACTATTTCGATTAAACCGAATAATATGCTGCTGGAGCGTTGACCCGTCCCCTGCAAAAGAAGCAAGTGTCAGTACCGTCTTTTCCGGTATTTGTGCACGGGGTACTTTTGCCAGGAAAATCACCTCCGGGTCATCCTCATAATTGTCATACAACAATGCAAACCGCCCGTCTTCCAACACCTTAAAAGCACCGATAAAATTACCATCCACATTAACATCCACCCAATTCAGCACCTCCATCGATTCACAGGTTACCAAATCATATTCGTATAATTTGGACGGCCCACTATACAAAAGTTTCCCATTCCTACCATCCACAAAGAAGCCATTAAATGCGGGAATATTGCCATAGGTAGCCTTAACATCTCCTTTTTCAGTATCCAACTCTACCAATTCCGGGCCTGCTGCCACATGCCGCACACCAAACACTCTCGTATCCTCTACCAGAAACATATTCTCAAATCCGGTGATATCTATGGTCTTTTCAAATTTCAACTTAGCATTATATACAAACACCTTCTCGCCGGAATTCATATAGAGTCGACCTTCTTGGTCTATGCACATTTCATAAACGTACCATTCCCCCAAATCTTCCGACAAGCTCACTTTTTCCAATTGCGCTCCCATACTGTCATACTTCACCAGCCAGACACCCTGCAATTTGTAGTCATACTCTTCCCCTTCTGCATAAATCGGGTAAGCAGTCCATACCGCATAACTATTGCCTTCCGCATCTGCCGCTATGGCAGTGATGTTGGTCTGACAATCCGGCACCGAAAATTCGAATCTGGTATCGCTGATTTGTGCTACATTATCCAAGGCCCGGCACTCCATAATACTGATTGGCATCTCGTACGGTCCATTGGGATAAGTATCATGGCGATAAAAAAATTTATCCTCCGTAAAGAAAGGAATACGCATCCCATATTCGCCAAACTCCTCAGATTTCATAGTATGAATTTCCGCTACATACCCATACTCCTCTCCGGGCACATGACTGCCCTCATCTATCGGCACCTGTTCTTCCTTCCCACAGGCACAAGAAAAGAGCAGCATACCCACAGCCACTAACGCCATAAATATTCTGCTCTTTAATCTTTTATTCTGATTATTCATAACCCTTCCTCCTCATGATTATACTTTTCCTTCTCTCTAGTTCAAGTATAAAGCACTTCAAGGAAAAAGTGTTTTAAGAAGCCTTTAAGCTTCTTTAAGATTTGTTTAAGATGCTCACGCATCACCTTTAATCAACTGATTTCAAGGACTCTGTCATACTGATTTTCTCCAACTTGCCGGTAAGCATGAAGTTAACACACATAGCAAAGAGGAAGGTCAATAACACACTGTACACATAACTTATGGTATTAATACGTACATCAAAGGTTACAAGCTCCACTCGAAGCACCTGCATAATAAACCAATGCAAAAGCTTACCCAATCCGATACCCACCGCGGAACCTACCACAGTCAGTAAAATATTTTCACGGAAGACATACGCAGCCGTCTCGTTCTTATAAAAGCCCAGAACCTTAATGGTAGCAATCTCTCGAATGCGCTCCGTTATATTAATATTGGTCAGGTTATAGATTACAATAAACGCTAGTGCTGCTGCACACAAAATAACCAAAATCACAATATAGTCAATGCTAGCCATCATACTTTCAAAACGGTCCATGGTATCTTCATTAACCGACACCGCCGTTACCTCATCCAGCTTCATAAGAGTAGCTGATACTCCATGGGCATCCACAAACGGATTATCTTCCAAATTCACATATAGGGTCTTATACGCTGCTTCCTCCCCTATTTGCTCCTCATAGGTATCCGGATGAATATAAATATAATTTCCTACGAAATTCTGCATAATACCGGCGACCGTCACCTGAATCGTTCGAAAATCACCATCCTGTACTTCTATAACATCCCCCACCTGATAACCATAATCCATATTCAGTCGATGGGAAATCACAGCCTCCCCTTTTTGTGGATAAGCAATCGCCTTCCCCTCCAAAGTATGCAAGTCTATGTAAGTCTGCATATCCTCCGTTTGTTTTGGTACTACCAAGGATACCGATTTCACACCCTTTTCCAGCTGTAAATCCACATTTTCTTCCATAACCACATTATAAGAGGTGGCTTTGTTCTTTAAAGTTCGATTCAACGTTTCCTCCAAGGATTCTTCATAAGTATCCTTTAATGCCACACTCATATCATAAATGGTAATCTCCTCGTACTGGTGGGTTACCACATTGGATACAGAGTCATTAATGCCAAAGCCCGCAATAATCAGAGCAGTACAACCACTGATCCCCAACACCATCATAAGAAAACGTTTCTTATAACGGAATACATTTCGCACGGAAACCTTCTGTAAAAACTTCAGTCTCTTCCAGATAAAAGGAATTCTTTCCAAAAAGATTCGTTTTCCTGCCTGTGGAGTTTTGGGACGCATTAATTGAGCAGCCACCTCACTTAATTCTTTTCGGCAACTGTACCAGGTCACTCCCACGGAACACAGCAAAGCCATTACCAGAGAAAAGACTGCCATTTTCCAATCAAACACAAAGTAAAACCGTCCCATATCGTACATCATACCATAGCATATCCAAATTATATAAGGGAACAGTAAAATGCCGATGATAAAACCGCCCACACAGCCACTTAAAGCCGCACTACCGCTGTAAAAGATATATTTGCCCATGATAGTACCTCTGCTATAACCTAAAGCCTTCAGTGTACCGATCTGGGTTCTCTGCTCCTCAATCATACGACTCATGGTGGTCATACATACCAGCGCCGCCACCAAGAAGAAAAACACGGGGAATACATCGGATATACGGTTTACAATATTACTGTCACTTTCAAAGCACACATAACCCACATTGGTATTTCGATCCAGAATATATTGGTCGGGCATTTCTAAGGCAGCATAATCTTCCTCAGCTTCCAAAAGTTTGGCTTCCGCGTCTGCGATTTCTGCTTCAAACTCCGCCAGTCCTTCTTCATACTCTGCCAAACCATCCAGATACTCCTGCTCGCCCTCTGCAAGCTCAGCTGATTTCTCTTCGATTTCTATCAAGCCTTCTTCTAACTCTTTTCTGGCTTCCTCCAGAGCTCCCCGGCCCTTATCTATTTCACTACGCCCTTTGACAAGTTCCAGTTTCCCTTCACGAATTTGTTTTTTACCATCCATCATGGTAATCCAGGCATCGTCCAGCTCCACATTTCCGTCTGCAATCTGCTGCTTGGCATCTGCTATCTGCTGCTTACCCGCTTCCAATTGTGTCCGTCCTGCTGCCAACTGATTCTTTGCCGCCTGAATTTGCTTTTTACCATCTTCCAGCGCAGCACGATTGGTCTCTATCTCTGCTTGGGAATTTTGTAGTGCCACCTCCAAGGCCTTCAAAGCATTTCGGGTATCGGTTAACAGCTGTTGCATATCCTCCGGCAAAAGTCCGGACTGTTCCAACCCTTCCAACTCGTCCAATTTCGCCTGATATTCCTCTATTTTCTCAAGCAGTGCCGGTATGACAGCTTCCATGGTCGCCAGCTGCTCTTCCCCTGCGATAAGTTCTGCTTCCTTCTGTGCCAGTTCTGCCTCTCCTGCTGCCAGTTGTGCCTCACTTACCTCCAGTGAAGCCTCGTTTTTCACAATCTCTGCCAATGCCGCATCCAGAGAATCTTGGTTTTCCTGCCAAGTAACCATGCCTGCTTCCGCTTCCTTCTCCTTGTCCATAAGAAGTTTTTCATTTCTGGCTATTTCTCGGGCTCCATCCTCTAACTTTTTTTCTTCCTCCGCAAGTGTCTGTAAACCTTCTGCGATTTCAGCCTTGGCATCCTCTAACTGCTTCTTACCGTCTTCAATTTCAACAGCCGCCTCAGCCAGCTCCGCCTTAGCCTCAGCCAGCTCCTTTATACCGTCTTCTTTCCCCTGGGCCAACGCCTTACGCGCCTTTGCAAGCTCTGAATGGAACTCCAGAATCACATTCTGATAGCGGAGCTCTCCCAAATCTTCCATATAAGATTCCCACTCCGTAGTCTTTTCTTCTATGTAAGTATCATAAGCTTCACTGTACAAAGGAAAATCCTTATTTAGTTTCACATAAGCTTCTGTATAAGCATCCGCATCAAAGCCTTCGGGTGTCAAATAAAAGAACCCGCTGACCGTGCCGTCTCCCAAAGAGGTATTTCCACGTTCAAACTGTGCATAGATAGGTGATTTCACAATTCCTACAATCTTGTACTCTTTGTGCACAAAATTCCCCAAATCCTCTTCGGTATTGGAATCGGAGAATTTGATTTTCTTGCCAATATATTTGTAGGAAAACACTTCCGAATCCACAACACATTCATTATCCGCCTTTGGCATACGTCCTGCCACCAGTTCAAGTTCATTCACGCCTTCCGTAAGACTATGCGCCTTCATAACCTGGGCATTTCCGTCACTGGTGTTCTGACAAATAATATCAAAACTGTATGCTCCCTGTACCGCCCGCACATCCTCACGCTTTGCAATCTCTGCAATTTCTGCATCTCCAAATCCTAAAGTACAAATGAGCCTGAAATCATACAGCTGCGTCTTATCCCAATATCTTTCGGCAGTTTTTAACATGGCAGGTGTGGTTGCTTTTAATCCCGCAAAAAAGCCTACCCCCAATGCCACAATTGCCAAAATCGCCAAATAACGCCCCATACTCTGCGTAATTTCCCGCAAAGTCGATTTGTTCATCATTGATTTCATATTACACACTATTTCCTTTTACCATTCAATATCTGCAATATCCACCGGCTGTTCATTGGTGACTACACTGCGGATGGTACCATTTTTTACGGTAATCACTCGATCCGCCATAGCGGTAAGGGCCTGATTATGTGTAATCACAATCACGGTCTTGCCCATATTTCTGCAAGCGTCCTGCAAAATCTTGAGTACTGCTTTACCCGTGTTATAGTCCAATGCACCGGTAGGCTCGTCACACAAAAGGAGCTTCGGATTCTTAGCCAAAGCTCTGGCAATGGCCACACGTTGCTGCTCTCCGCCGGAAAGCTGGGCCGGAAAATTCTTCAATCGTTCTCCCAATCCCACATCACCTAAAACTGTGGCAGCATCCAGAGGGTCCTTACAAATCTGCGCCGCCAATTCCACATTTTCAAGAGCTGTAAGGTTTTGTACCAGATTATAAAACTGAAATACAAACCCTACATCAAAGCGTCTGTAAGCGGTCAGTTGTTTGCTGTTATAAGCGGAAATCTCATTATTATCCAAATACACTTTTCCACCGCTTAAATTGTCCATACCGCCCAATATATTCAAAATCGTGGTTTTTCCGGCGCCGGATGCGCCTACTATGACACAAAACTCTCCTTCGTCCACCGTGAAATTCACATCATGCAACGCAGGAATTTCCACATCCCCCGATTTATATATTTTACTTACATTCTGAAATGTTACAAATCCTTCCACAAACTGCCTCCGTTCCAAAATAAGTACATATTTGTTGACTATTATCATAGCACAAATTGCATACACCTGCGATAAAAATTTTGTTAATTTTTTGTGATTCCTATCGAATAAAGATAAAAAATTACGGAGCCACTTTTTTAAGCAACTCCGTAAATATCTAACCTATTAATTTCTTTTCCTCCTGCTGTTTCTTTACAGCATATTTGTGTATTTCCTCCGTTGCAAAAGCAATCTTGGTAATCACGTCACGTTTGGTAGTATAACACCAGAAACTGTCCTCCGCCATAGAAATATCAATACAATCCCCATGTCCATGATAATCATATTCAATATGCATACTGTCTAAATTCTGCGCAGTTCTTACCAAAGTAAAAGGTTCTCCGTAGTAATTACATTCCAGTCTGGTTTCCTCAAGAGTCTGTATAAACTTACCCTCTCCCTGCTTATAAAATTTGGTCCAGCTAGGTAAGGTTTCTACCCGCACCGTATCTTCGAAGTAGTAGGTACCATTCTCCACTTCTTCACGAATGCATGCACGTTCCCAATTGGTCCAATCCGGAATATGACTGAAAATAGCCTCCCCTTCTTCTGCCTGAAGCTGACCATACTCCGTCATCTCCCAACGTTTGCCGCATTCCTCGCACCAAAGCTTAGTCCCTGCAGAGTACATCTTCCCTTCCGTCTTGCAGGAAGCACACTTATATAACAGACTATGCAAGCCTTCTGCACGCTTAGGATGGTCAATTTTTACCTTATTTTCAAGCTGCCACTTAAAATCATCCTTTTTAAAAGCTTCCCTGATACGCTTGTTAATCTCTTCCACACTTAAGGTTTTGGCTTCCTGGGCCGTAACCACCTGCATCATTTCCCCTTCAATACGATTCTTTTTAAAGATTTTATTCCAGTGAGGACAATTAAGAAAATTACCGTGCAAACGCATTACCACCACAGGTACCTTTAACACCTTTACCATCTTGCCCAGAGAATCCGGCAGAAAAGATTCGCAGCCCTCCAATGAATAACGTGCTTCAGGATACATGGCCATTACCGTCCCCAACTTGTCCACGCAATATTTTATGTTCTTAACCAAATGTATGTCCGTAATAAATTTACGGGTTCCCAGTACGCCCAAATGACGCATAAGTGGATTGGTATAATCACGAAATCCTTCCAAAGTCATAACATTATTGGTACGATATGGTGCTGTTACAGTCATCATAACATGCAAATCCACCATAGAACCATGAGTACTTAAAAATAAATAAGGTGCCTCCACATTCTCCATATTTATTTTCGTCAATTTAAAGCCCCTTCTTTTCAAAACAGGCTTACAAATCACATGTCGCACAAAAGGAAACAAAAATCCCGGTCGGTTAGGCTTTTTGGCGAAGTCGTAGCGCTTTACCGTATCTTTTGTCACTTTTCCCATCTTTTGTATCTCCCATCAAATAGCAAATTCATTTCTTGCAGTAAATCTTTGCCGCTCGCAAATCGTTCACAAAATGAACCGTTTCATTTAAATATAAGTATATCACTATTACGCTTTCTTGACTAGTAAAACCTTGAAATTCTACCAAGGATTGCAAACTCGGAAGAGATAAGGTAAAATGTGACTGATATATGCAACATATATAAAGGAGAATATACGAGGTTAGCATGACTGAATTAGAAGAATACTATAACAAATTTAACGAGGAAAAGCGCTTAAATTCCCGACATGGCCAGGTGGAATTTCGCACCTCTCTCAAATACATCCACAAATACATTGATTCGAAGACACCCCCGCAGGATTTTAAGATTCTGGATATCGGCGCCGGTACGGGGCGTTACAGCGTTGCTCTTGCCGAAGAAGGTTACGATGTTACAGCAGTGGAATTGGTCAAATATAATTTAGGTATTTTAAAGTCCAAAAACTCTTCTGTAAAAGCTATGCAGGGCAATGCATTAAATCTAAAAAAACTGGAGAACGACCAATTCGACCTTACTCTGCTATTTGGTCCCATGTATCATTTATTTGGTTTCGACGACAAGCTAAAGGCATTAAACGAGGCCAAACGAGTTACCAAACCCGGAGGCATTATTTTGGTTGCCTATTGTATGAATGAATACAGCGTACTCACTTATGCCTTCAAAGAAAAACATGTGCTGGAATGTGTAGCCAAAAAGCGATTTACAGAAGATTTTCATACCATATCTTCTAAAGAAAATTTGTACGACTATGTACGTATAGAGGATATTGATGCGCTGAATCAAGCCGCAGGCTTGGAACGTATGCAAATCCTTTCTCCAGATGGACCCGCAAATTACATGCGCCCTTTTCTAAATCAATTAACCGAAGAAGAATTTGAATATTTTATACAATATCACATGAGTACCTGCGAACGCCCGGACTTAATCGGCGCCGGTGCACACACCCTGGATATACTAAAAAAACCGTAGAAGTTCCGGCTCAGCCGATTCTTCTACGGTTTTTGTTTTTACTTACATTTCTTTAATCTCGAAGTTTTCAGTTTCTTCCTTCAATACTACTGCCTGTGCCAGCAACTCTTCACTGACTGCAGAAGTTTCCTGTGCTGCTGCGGAGTTATTCTCAACAACTTCTGAAATCTGTTCGATTCCTTCTACAACCTGCTTCAACATATCAGCCTGTGTACGGGATGCCTGTGCTGAACCTTCTGCTGCTTTCGCAAAGCTTGTCATATTAGCTACTACCTTACCAATAACCTTCGCCGTCTTATCAGTAATCGCATTACCGTTCTGCACTTCTTCCATTGCCTTATTAATTAATTCCTTGGTATTAATAGCAGAACGTGCACTATCCGCTGCCAACTTACCAATCTGATCTGCAACTACAGAAAATCCTCTTCCTGCTTCACCGGCTCTTGCAGCCTCAATAGAAGCATTTAATGCTAAGAGATTGGTCTGAGAAGCGATATCTTCAATATCTTCAATAATCATTTGAATTTCCATGGAAGTTTCAGTAATCTTAGCCATTGCTTCCAACAATTCATTCATATCTTCCATACTTGCACGTGCATCTACTTCCGCACTACTCATTTCCTTAGCAGCACCCTGTGCACTTTCTGCACTTTCAATTGCAATATTGGTAATACTTTCAATGGTTGCCGACAATTCTTCAATGGATGCTGCCTGGTCAGTTGCGCCCTCTGCCAATGCCTGTGCACTGTCAGCCAACTGCTGTGCTCCGGACTCAACCTGAGAAGTAATATTCTTAACCCTGCCTATACTTCCACTCAAGTCCCCATTTAAAGTTCTCATGCAATCTAATAAACCTGCGAATTCACCCACGTAACTTTCTTCAATAGCAGAATCCACATTGAAATTACCACCCGCCATACTATCTAACATAACGCCGGAATCTCCAACAATAGCATTTAGGTTATTGAATGCTACACGGAAATGATCCGCCAACTGTCCCAATTCATCCTGACTCTCATATGTAATATCAAAATTGAGCTCACCATTTTTTAATTTATCAGCTGCTGCCTGTAACTCGTTAATAGGCTGGCACATGGATTTGGAAAGAGTCTTTTCGAACACTACACATAATGCTAAAACAAGAATACCAATCAGCACCAATGCAACGATCAAACCTATACTCCAGCTACAATCATATTTTATTGCCGTTACAATAAATCCGACAATTCCTACCATAAGCGCCATAGCAAAGGCAACAACAATACAGTTAAAACAAAAGCTCAGCTTCTTGACTATATTTTTATTCTTGATAATTCTCTCTAATGCGCTTTCTTTACTCATATGGAACCTCCTTGGGTCAAATAATATCTTTATATATTTTACCAAAATATTTACACAAAGTCAATTTGAACTTACAAAAAGTCTGACAATTTAACAAACAATTTTTAAAATATTCGTACTAAATTAATAACTATAGGGAACCTCTGTAATAATATCTATATTATGCAAATAATATTTTCCCTTTTCATCCTGCACCAAATGTGCCCTTGCTGTTCCATCACATCCGGCCAATCGGTCACCGGTATAATAGTGAAACTCATAATCCACCAGAATTTTTCCATCTACTCCATACATCACACTATCAATGCCAGCCTCATAATAATCACCCTTCGTAACATCACAGGAATAAAATCTTAATTCATCACCAACAAGCTCGCAACAATTTGTAGGGATAGCCTGTGGCTGAATCAAGTTTTCAGACATTACCGAAAGAACATCATTTAAAGCATTTACATCATAGGTACGCATTCCTTCAACCACTGTTGTCTCTATTCCCGGACATTCTTCCCCAAACCATATATTAGAAAGCATTATTGTAATATGATTTACCGAATTCTGTCTACTACATTGATAGGCTAGAGACAGTACATACTCCAATTGTGAAGCTGTAACTTCTCCTCTAAGTAATTGGGGCAGTTCTTCTTCTGAAACCAAAGTACCTTCTGCGGGGTAGTCTTTATTTCCACCACCAATTGCACCACTGCCCGAAGGCTTAAACATATCAAAGAAATCATTGTCTTCCTCATTCTCTATATCCAGTTCTGTCACAGTGATTACATCGTCCTTCACAATCGCCATATATCCGGCTTCTACCTTTTGCGAATCTGTATCGGAAGTAACTTTTACCACACCCTCGGTAACTCGAACTATAGTCATATCTTGTTCTTCATCATAAGTGGCTTCAAAAATAGTTCCGCGCACACTAAGCATTGCATTGGAGGTTTCCACTTCCACATCCAATCCCTCCGGAAGCTTATTTTCAATTTCCACAAGAGCAGTTCCGTACCTAAGTTTAATTTGCAATTTCCCCTTCTTCTTACTACCCTTGGAAACAATTTTAAAACAGGTATTTTCCTGCGCCAGAATATGCTTGTCCTTATCCACAAGTAACTCCATTAAACCATCATCTCCGGTGGTTACTTTATCGTTATCTTTAAGCATCATTCCTTTGAATATTTTCTTCTCTTCGGTAACTCTTTCAAGCTCCACATCGCCTTCATAGGATTTTACTTTAATAAATCGATATCCTCCAAGCATTGTAATGATAACAATTACCGCCAAAACTCCTATTATTAACAAGAGAACATATTTTTTTCGCTTACTCCCCTGTCGTT
The DNA here is from genome assembly GCA_045537405.1 of Acetatifactor sp. Lineage (GTDB taxonomy): Bacteria > Bacillota > Clostridia > Lachnospirales > Lachnospiraceae > Acetatifactor. Next base: position 71,132 of record JAZSPK010000034.1, on the reverse strand, counting down.
TTTCCATGTCTTCTCCTTATTTAAAATATAACCGATTATATTATTATATCTCTTCTTTATCTTTAACAATATTCACTTCCACCATCTTTTCCAAAAGATTTCGTTCTCCATGAACATCCAGACCAAGCGCCGCCACTTCTAAATACATGGTTATGCTGCCCGTCACTTTGCTCTCAAAGTCTTCAGAAAGTTTCAATTTTATTTCTGCACCCATAGCATTTAATGGTAATACATATGTTGACACCAATTTTTTCTTTCCTGGCGTAAATGTCTTTGCCATGAAAATCCATTTTATTCCTTCTCCTTCTGTAACATGCACAGGAATAGCTATATCCTTAATATTTTCCAAATGTATATCCGGTACATCGACATCACCGTTAATATGTAATGTTCCGCGACGTTTCTCTACCCCTGCCGCAGCCTCCAACGAAGGAGATATTCCTGCAATAATAGCTGATAACAAACCAGCAGTAACAACTGTCGCTACTGCCACAGCAGGCAATGCTGCCGGATGTTCTGACCACAAGTTGCTCTTGTCTCCACTATTCTCCCACTCTTGCGGTATAGATGTGGGCGCAACGGTCGGTGCCACAGTAGCTTCCGGTGTCGCCACAGGTTCCGGTGTTGCGGTAGGCTCCGGCGTTGCTACCGGTTCCGGTGTAGCAGTAGGTTCCGGCTCCAAGAATTCAATTCCTTCTTCCAACACGGTGTAACAATTTTCATTTATAGTATCTGCAGCGAAGAATAATCCGACCGTTTCCCCTGTTGAAGGAACTATCACCTGAAAATGATACACATTACTCTTCATCCAACCGGTAAGGGATACCATTCCTTCTGCATTAAGGAGATATTCACCATACCATGCCCGTTCCACATTTCCCGTTTCCAAAACATAGTGGTATCCACCGGAATAGTTTCCTTTGGTAATAATCTCTTCATTAAAAGTTACGTAGGTTTCTTCCGGGAATAAAAATCCCACTGCGTCCGAATATTCTCCGGTTCCATCTCCGGTATCTATTTTAAAACTGACATATTTTACATTATCGGCCTCTGCACTAGTACCCATAACCTCATCTATCATATTAATCTCTATAGGCGGGATTCTTTCGGGCATTGTTCCATAGACTACTTCCATCTCACCGGCTTTTAACTCCCTATCCCTATAGGTTGCATCTGCTACACTTTCCTTAGCAACCCAAATACCTGAAGTAGGCTGTCCCGCATAATAAAATGAATCATACGTCAGAAGTGACAGTTCATCACTTGGATAAGCAAAATAGGTCATTGGTGAACCGGCTACCGTTCCACTTTCTACCTTTCCCTTATATACATCCCAGCTAAACGGATTTAATGCCAATCCGGAAGTATTTCCTGCCGTACCGCTAAAATGAGAAAAATCTTCTCCTATCACAAAACCATCTACTTCGGCCACATTTCCTTCTTTTTCAATTGTAAAAGTCACAGGCTTTATGATGTCAGCATCACATTCACATTCATAAGCTCTGCCGGCATCATCAAAGATTTTTATCTTATCCGCATCGCCCAGGGGTCTCAATCTGCTATCTACAACTTCGCCTTCTTCCAATTCGCGATAAAAAGTCGATGGCATTTTATCAGATGCATAAAATAGCCACTCTGTTCTATTATATCCATTTGTCGAAATGACTTCTAATAAATAATCATTATTCACCTGAATACTATTGCTTTCGGCACTGCCAAAACCTGCATAACAATATACAGGCTCCATTATCACGCCTCGCGTAACATCATTATAGTATTCTCGCTCATAAAATCGACGATTATTAAACAGGTCACTATTCATACTCAAAGTGGTTCCTTCGGGGAAAATATACCCTTCCACCTCGCGATAATATCCGGGCATTAAATCCTCTTCTATAAAGAAAGCCACTCTTTTCACATCTTCTTCACTTGCATCAGTTGTAAAAAATTCACCCGTTTCAAGATCAACCGCAGCATATATCGGCTGCACATATGCAAACAATAAAAGCAATGCTACTATACAGGAAAGAAATTTCTTTTTATTCATTTGCTTCTCCTCCCTTCTTTGTAAGCAATGCACAAAGCATCCCTGTCACAAATAAAGTCAATCCTACGATATATGCTGTTCCCTTTATCGGAATCAAATACAGTAACGGCGCCAAAAGACATCCCAATGCAATTCCGTCCAACAAACCAATTACCGCATCACCGTTTACTTCCTTATAACCGATCTTTTTTAATCCTACATTCGCACAAGCAATCAAAAAACCTCTCTTTTCCTGTATTTGCTTTATACAAACAACAAATAACGCCAAATTCACAAGAGAATTTATGAATGTAGCATTCCCTGTAACAAAAGCATTCACAATAAGAGAACCTCCAACACCCAGCATCCCCATAAAAATAACCAATACTTCTTTAGACTGAAAAGCAGTAAAAGAAGCTACATATGCATTAACTTTTTTCAGTCCATCCACGAAACTTTTCTTCGCATAATGCACTCTTACCTTTATACTTCCTTTGTGCATAAATATGGAGGAAAAGAAACTGCTCACAACCAGCAATAAGATACTCTTTCCAATTACTCCGCCGATTACATTATTCGTATCCACTGCCAATAAAGACCCAGTAAGATAGTACAAAACAAGGTAAAAAATATTATTTCTACCCAATTGCCATAAATAGGCGAGCACTGTCCATACAAGACAGGCAATCAATATCCATAACCAACGACTTTTGATTGCTTTTAACCAATTTTTCAAAAAAACTTTCACTTTTGTATTCTCCTTTTACATTTATTTCATTAGAATGTACATATATGCTTCTTTCGTATCCCTTCTTCTCAGCCATAAATACATCCGCAATTTGAAATCTCTTCTTCCCTATACACAATATTCTTTTCTTGCAAGGTATTATCCTTTACTTTCTCATATTCCTGTGTCTTCACCAAAAGCGTCAGAACCTCACAATTGGCTGTCCAGGGGAATTGATCCACTGCCACTGCCTTTTCCACTTGGTAGCCACGCTCCATAAACACTTCCAAGTCACGCACCAGACTGGTAGGTTTGCAGGAAATATAAACAATTCGATCCACGCCGTAATCAATAATCTTAGGCAATGCTTTAGGGTGGATACCGTCTCTTGGCGGATCCAGAATAATCATGTCCGGTTTTTCCTCAATATCGTCCAATACCTTAAGTACATCTCCGGCAATAAAGTCACAATTGTCCAAACCATTTAACTTGGCATTTTTCTTGGCTGCCTCCACCGCTTCTTCTACAATTTCCACACCAATAACCTTACCGGCCACCGGCGCCATAAGCTGAGCGATGGTACCCGTCCCGCTATATAAATCAAATACAATAGGGGCCTTTCCATCCTTACACTGCATGCTCAAATCTCCCACGTATTCTCTGGCAGTGCTATAAAGCACCTCCGCACTGTAAGAATTGGTCTGAAAGAAAGAAAACGTGGAAATTTTAAACTTCAATCCCAATAATTCCTCATAGAAGAAATCATTGCCGTATAAAATATCAGTTTTATCACTTTTCACCACATCCGCAATAGAGTCATTGGTAATATGTAAAATACCTGCAAACTTCCCTGCAAACTTTCCGTCTGCTTCAGCCGCAAGAAGTACCTTTTTAAACCCATCCACCAAACGCTTAATCGTTTCTGTGGATGCTTCTCCCTCTTTTAACGCACAAGGTGCCTGAGAAGTGGTTACCAGCGCCACCAATATTTCTCCGGTCTTGGAGGCTTTTCTTACCAACAAGTGACGCAAGAATCCTTCATGACGCATTCTGTGATAGTAACTTGTGCCCTGAGCCCTGAAATATTCCAAAACAAGATTTATAATCAAACGATAATCCCTATCCACAATCTGACAGTCATGCACATGTACTACATCATAGAAACTACCTCTTTTATGCATTCCTAAAGAAAGGGGACCGTCCTTGTATTCATCACCAAAAGAGAACTCCATTTTGTTACGATACTCGTAAACCTTTGGACTTCCCTTAATGCCTTCCCATATATATCCATTTTCCTGACGTTTTAATACTCCGTCCAGAAGCTTCTTTACCTGTTCGCCTTTAATCCTCAGCTGCTCCTCATAAGGTAGCGACAGGAAGGTACAGCCTCCGCACAAGCCAAAACAGGAACACGGAGCCCCTACCTCAAGAGGTGATTCTTCCATCACCTCTATCAAACGGGCTTCCGCCTTCCCTTTTCTAACCTTATTTACACAAAATCGGATTTTCTGACCAGGCAGGCTATTCTTTACCACACAGGTTTCCTCTCCCACTTTAACAATTCCTTTGTTCGGAAAGTCTACCCATTCTACAATACCGGTATAAACCTGTCCCTTTTTCATTTACCTAGTTTTCTCCTTCATCCTCAAAGATATCTTCTTCATCTTCAAAAATATCTTCTTCCTCATCGAATTCATCTTCAAATTCTTCGAGAGATTTACGATTCATGTAAGAATATACGGCATAAGCGATTCCTGCAATAGCAACAACCACTCCAATAATAGCCAAAATCCAAACTAATACGTTACAACCTTCCTCTTCCTTACATGCACAGCATTTGTTCATTTCAACCATATTCACTCGCTCCTCTTCCTAAAATTTTCCTCTTTTTGAAGATATATATATCATATCACACTTTTTAATTTTTTACTACACTCTTTTTAATTTTGCAAAGGATGCATACATAATTTTTTGTCCCGCATTATCAAAAAGAACTGTTACTTTATAATCTTTGGGTTCTCTTTCAATTGCCAGGACCTCGCCTTCACCATATTTCATATGACGCACTCTGTCCCCCTTTTCATAATCCAACACGGTATCGGCCTCTAATGCAGCCGCACCTTTGGTTATGCCGGCTACACGATTCAGACTGCCGAGTCCCTGTGCAATAAAGGGTTTTACCGGTTGAGCCGTTACCTTGGGCTTTAAAATTGCCTTGGGGCGAAAATCATAAACAGGTTCTTCTTCCCGACGCTTGGTTACGGGCACATTATTATCCATAAGCTCCGTAGGTATTTCCCTTACAAAACGGCTGACTGGATTATACTGAGTCTCTCCGCGAATCATTCTGGAACGGGCATAAGTCAACGTCAAATCCTCCATTGCACGAGTGATTCCAACGTAAGCCAGTCGTCTCTCTTCTTCCATATCCGTAGGGTCCTCTGAAACAATAGTCATATAGCTGGGGAATAATCCGTCCTCCATGCCTGCAAGATAGACATTCTCAAATTCCAGTCCCTTTGCACTGTGAATGGTCATTAAGCATACTCGCTCTGACTTATCCTCCATACTATCCACCTCAGACACCAGTGCAATTTCCTCCAAAAACTCACTCAAGGAAATCTCATCATGGGTCTGCTCGTACATAGCCGCCTTACTGATTAATTCATCAATATTCTGCAAACGCTCCTCAATCTTTTCTTCTTCCTCATTCAAACCATTCAGATAATCCCTGTAATTTACAGTTTCCAAAACTTCTTGGATTAAATCTACAATACCATAATATTCTGCTTTCGCACGAAACACCTGCATCATATTTACAAAAGGCTCTAATTTTGCTGCACCTTTTCCCAAACTTACAATCTGCTGATACTCACGTAAAGCATCATAAAAGCTGATATTACGTACGTCTGCATATTCTTGGACCTTTTCCACACTGGCATTACCGATACCGCGTTTGGGCACATTCAAAATACGTTTTACTGCCAAATCATCCTGGCCGTTATCAATGGTCTTTAAATACGCCAATACATCCTTAATTTCCTGGCGGGAATAGAAGTTCACGCCGCCCACCACCGTATAAGGAAGTCCTTTTACCACAAACTGTTCTTCTAACATTCGCGACTGGGCATTGGTACGATACAAAATGGCACATTGTCCATACCCATACTGCCCGCTTCTTACCTTAGATGCAATATCCGAAGCAATATACTCGGCCTCTTCGTAGCCGTTGTCAAACTGTCTGAAATGCACTCGTTTTCCGGACTCCTTCTGCGTCCAAAGACTTTTTGCTTTTCTGCCCTTGTTATTCTTAATAACCTGATTCGCGGCCTCCAGAATATTACCGGTAGAACGATAATTCTGCTCTAACTTAATTACTACTGCTTCCGGATACACCTTTTCATAATCCAAAATATTACGGATATTTGCTCCTCTAAACTTATAAATAGACTGGTCATCATCACCTACCACACAAAGATTGTGATGGCGGTCTGCCAACAATCGAATCAGTTCAAACTGCGCAGTATTGGTATCCTGGTACTCATCCACCATAATATACTTAAAACGATCCTGGTAATAACGAAGCACTTCCGGACATGCCTTAAAAAGTTCCACCGTCTTTACAATCAAATCATCAAAATCCAGTGCATTGTTTCTTTTTAAAACAATCTGGTATTCCTTGTACACCGCTGCTACTTTCTTCTTGAGGGGATCCCCAAACGCATTAATTTCGTACTCCAAAGGGGAAATCAATTCATCCTTTGCGGAGGAAATCATACTCATAAGGGTACGTTCCTTTAATTGCTTGGTATCAATCTGAAAACGTTTGCAAATATCTTTCATTACGTTCTTTTGATCATCCGTATCATAAATGGTAAAATTTGTTGCATAGCCCAAACGATCAATATGACGACGCAAAATCTTTACACAGGTGGAGTGAAATGTGGATACCCAGATTTGTTCTGCCCCAAATCCCACAATATTATCCACACGCTCACGCATTTCCTTGCCCGCCTTATTGGTAAAGGTTATGGCCAAAATATTCCAGGGATTAATCCCCATTTCATCTATCATATAAGCAATGCGGTGGGTTAGAACCCTTGTCTTACCCGAACCGGCTCCTGCCAATAGCAAAAGCGGTCCTTCTACTGTCAAAACCGCTTCTTTTTGCTCTTTATTTAAAGTATCGTATATACTCATATTTTCCTTCCTTAAACTACTTTACAGGCCTTACGCCCGTAAACATCCAAACATTAATGTTAAACACCTCGGTCACACCGGTACCGCAATATTTACAAATACGCTTATCTCCCAAACCGGTTATGGGCGCTCCGCAATTAGGACAGGTCAGCGAATGACCATCCATTCCGGTTTCTGCAATATATTCTCTATCCTGAATATAACTCACTTCTACGTTATATCTGCATTGGGTAAACCGGTCCTTCTTACCCTTAATCACTTTGTCGCCTCTTTCCACATAATTAATGAACCCTACTGCCGACTGAAAAATTACACTTACCCGACCCTTCTCTTTGTTGTATCTGAAGATTTCCGTTTTATGTATCTTAATGCTTTCAAAATGTTCTCTGGTACCCTCACTGCGACGCATAGCGATTTCTGTTTCCAACTCCGCACGTAATTCATCCGTCCCTTCTGTAAGGTGACGACTGTTTTCCTGATCAATACTGTACAAATAAGAACGGAGCACGTTCTCCGCTCTCTCCCTCATTTCTTCCAAATGAAACTCCGGGAAGTCTCTCATAATCTGCGGCATATAAAGCTTGGTAGCACCTGCTACACTTTTAGGCGTGTTTTCATACTCCCTTTCCGTTTTCTTCAAGCCCTCTATAATAGAGTCCGTACCGAACGCAAGGTTTGAAAACTCTCTCACTTTACTTCTAACATATAATACACCAATAAAGATGGCTGCCACTAAAATTATTCCTAAAACCAAAGCAATGATTGTACCAATGTTATTCATTCACGTTCTCCTCTTACTACCGCAAATATCATCAAACGTACAGTATGGCGGAGCAAATTGCTCCGCCAACACCCTGTTTTATTACTTAATATCATTTTCGTCGAAAGCATCTCCGCATTCAGGACAGAACTTAGGAGGATTAGCCGGATCTTCCGGTTCCCAACCGCACTTATCACATTTATACAAGGGTGCTCCCATGGGTTTCTTAGAACCACATTCTGCACAGAACTTGCCTTGGTTTACATGACCGCAGGAGCAAGTCCATCCTGCCGCTGCCGGCTTAGGTGAGCCACATTCCTGGCAGAACTTACCACGATTATCAGCCTTGCCGCAAGAGCAGGTCCATCCCAAAACAGGCGCTGCTGCCGGTGCAGCTGCAGGTGCTGCATTGTATGCGGGTTGCTGAGCGTACATATTATTTCCGCCCATCATATTATTGCCACCCATCATGTTGTTACCATTCATCATGCCGCCCATCATGTTCATAGCCATCATGCTCATCATGCCGCTCATAGGATCGGCGCTGTTGCCTTCACCACCGCTTAAGTTGGTTCTGTCAAGCATACCTGCAAAAGCTTCTGCTTTTCTTGCTTCCTTCATATCAGGATTGGTCAACATAACTGTATTGTTCCACTTATTCAATTCATCTCTTGCTTCATCGGGAACCGTTGCCACAATTGTCATGGATGAAACTTCAATACCACGCTCATTGGTCCACTTCTCACTTAATGCAGTCTTCAAAGCTTCACAAATCACATCCGTATAATTCTGCAACTGATAAGGAAGTACACCCTGAGCTGCGATGGGAGCCAATGCCATGGGCAATTTTGCCAGCAATTCACTCTTCATCTGTGACATCATCTTCTCACCTTCGGTAGAAGACTTGGTGTATGAGGTGGTTACATTACCACACACATTCTTGTAAAACAGTAAAGGATCTTTAATCTTAAAAGAATATTCACCACGACATTTTACAACTGTATCCAATTCAAAACCGGTTCTGGGGGATACCAGATGAAAATCAATGGGGGTTGCTGTTCCGTAAAGATTGCCTACGATTTCCTTCATGTTGAAGAAATAAACTCTCTGATCCTTTGCAGCATTACCGCCAAAGGTAAAACGACTCCACATGGTAGTAAATGTATTTTTAACATTTTCTCCTAAAGCACCATAAAAAACACTGGGTTCTGAAGAAGACTCATAAACAAATTCGCCGGCCTCTGCACACAAATCCACAACGCCACCCTGGTCAACAATAATCATACACTGACCTTCGTTAACGGCAATTATGGAACCATTACTGATAATATTATCAATTCCCTTAGTATTACTGTTTCTTCCCTCCGTAATTCTCTTCTGTCCTTTTACCACCAAAGTGTCTGACGATAAGGAATCACAGTAGAAATACTCGCGCCACTGATCGGCCAATAAAGTACTAATCGAATCTTTTGCAGCTTTAATTAAACCCATTCTTTCATCCTCCATTTTCTAATTAGTAAAAATCTTTCGTTTACATTTTACCAAATTATCAGCCGATACTCAACATATTTATAAATTTTCTTTACAAAAACTATTTAGTACGCTAAACTGATAACTAAGTACACTATATCATATGAGAGAGGATTTTACCATGAGTAAAAAAGCTACAAAAGCAGCCGATAACATGTATTATATTGCACGTTGCGAAGCTTCAGAGTGCAACGATGACTTCAGCAGCCGTGAGAAAGCCGCCGAAATCATCGGAATCGATCGTACCCGACTGGCTCGCATCGAATTAGATACCATTTCACCCTACCCGGAAGAAGTGAAAGCGATGGCAGAGGCCTATAACACACCGGAGCTTTGCAATTCCTACTGTGCAAGGGAATGTCCAATAGGAATGAATAATGTCAAGGAAGTTACTATTGATGATTTTGACCGCCTTGCCTTAAAAGTATTAGGGTCTCTCAAAGACATTGATTCCTTACGAAGCTCTTTAATTGCCATTTCTGAAGATGGATATATTGATAAAAACGAAAAAGAGACCTTTCAGGAGATTTTGGATTCCTTGGAAAAAATCAGCACTAATGCAAAAGCCCTTCAGCTTTGGGCCATAAAAAACATTCGCTTAAAATAGAACCTTTTTACCCAACCCGCAATATAATAAAGCATCGAAAGATGTGGAGGCTTTTATGAAAAAGTTTTGTAAAACTCGCCTTGCCCTCTCCCTGATGCTGATATTGCTGGTTGGGCTTTTTAATGGGTGTGGCAAAAAAGATAATACAAGCGAGAATTTGACCAAGATTACATTAAATGAGGTGGCACATTCCATCTTCTATGCCCCCTTGTATGTGGCCATTGAAGAAGGCTACTTTGCCGAAGAAGGAATTGAATTAACCTTAGTTACCGGTTTTGGTGCAGACAAAACCATGACCGCTGTACTTACAGACGAAGCGCATATCGGCTTCATGGGTAGCGAAAGCACCATTTACACGTATGCAGGCGGCACTCCTGATTATGTAGTAAACTTTGCTCAACTTACACAGCGCGCCGGAAACTTTTTAGTATCCAGAGAGCCCATTGACAATTTTTCCTGGGATATGTTAAAGGGCAAAAATGTACTTGGTGGTCGTGCCGGCGGTATGCCTCAGATGGTCTTTGAATATATCTTAAAGCAAAATAGTATGGACCCTATGACAGATGTTAATATTAATCAAAGTATTGATTTTGGGTCTACCGCTGCTGCCTTTTCCGGTGGTGACGCTGATTTTACGGTAGAATTCGAACCTCATGCTACTGCTTTGGAACAAAAGGGCGATGGTTATGTAGTTGCCTCCTTGGGAGAGGATTCCGGATATGTTCCCTACACCGCCTTCTGTGCCAAGAAAAGTTATATAGAAGCCAATCCCGAACTTGTTCAGGCTTTTACCAATGCATTACAGAAGGGCATGGATTATGTACAGACCCACACTCCTGAAGAAATTGCAAAGGTAATTGCCCCTCAGTTCGAAGAAACAGATTTGGAAACCCTGACCACCATCGTTAATCGTTATTATAATCAGGATACCTGGAAAGAAAATCTCATCTTTGAAAAGGAAGCCTTTGACTTATTACAAAATATTCTGGAAGAATCCGGAGTCTTGGAAAATCGTGTGGCTTATGAGGATTTAGTAACTACCGAATTTGCCGAAAATGCAGCCGAATAAATAACAAAAGGATTGGAGCACAACAATAGTGTTCCAATCCTTTATTTATTATTTTACTCTTTGTTTCTTCCGTTTTGTCTTTTCCATGTACATAAGTACATCCGCTTTTTCAATGATACTTTCAAAGCTCAAATCATCATCTTCTTCCGTATGATATACGCCCATGCTTGCCAACACATCATATTTCTTCTGAGATCTGGCATTCAAATCATCAAAATATCCGTAGAAAGTAGATTTAATCTGATTTACATCATGCTTGCCAACACAGACTGCCAGCATTTCATCCCCACCGAATCTAGTAAAGATAGACCCTTCCGGACACAACAATTTCATTGCCAGCGCCACTGTATGAATGGCGTAATCGCCTTCTTTATGACCATAATTATCATTGATATACTTCAACCCATCCAAATCCACCAACATAATAGTCATGGACTCCTCGGGACGCTTCTTATCCAGCATCTGCTTATATTCTACTTCAAATCCTCTTCTGTTACGAAGTCCCGTAAGCGTATCAGTATTGTACATTTCGTTAATACGATTCATCAAATATTGTTTATGGCGCGAGCTTCTAAAACCGCCAATCGCATTATTTAAAGCGTTCATAATCTGCGGAATTTTGGAATAATTACCCGTAATCAATTCCTTATAGTAAAAACAGGCATAACCCAATACTACATTCAAATGATGAAGTGCTGAGAAAACCAATACTCTGTCATCCTTCAAAAAATCTTCCAATGCCGGCGCGACTCTTTTAACCGGAAAGATATAAGGTGAAGTTACATGTCCTTCTTCACTGGCAAACAACAAATACATATCCCTGTCGTTGCTCTCTTCGTGTGAAATATTTTGAGTAGGATTTAAGGTTTCGTTCAAACATTCCTTTTCCACCACACAACACATCTCATATAAAAGACTATTCCTCAGATATGCAATAATCTGCTCCACACTCTCACTTCTCTGTATCTTGGCAATCAACTGGGACAAAACAATTTCTTCATCCTGATAGCGATAAAAACGATCATTCATATCAATCAGATATTCTGAAGAGCTAACGTTTTTTTCTCCGTCACAACCGCAGGACTGACCAATACACACACGCAAAGGCACCAAAAAAGTTTCTGTTTTATTCTTCCACTGAGAGATTTCTACGAGAATCTCTGCGGTTTTGTTTGCCAAATCCACATAATCTGTATTTACTGTGGTAATACGGGGGTTCGTAAACAGTACCTCCAATACACAGTCAAAGCCGGTCACCGCCACATCCTCCGGCACTCGGATACCATGGCTTACTAAGGTATTACTTACAGCAATAGCCATTTTGTCATTGGCACAAATAATGGCCTGTGGTAATTTGCCGGATTCAATAATTTTAATCGTTGCCCTTTCTGCCGGATCCGACCAGAAATCCCCATAGCTCACCATATCCCAGTTAAACGGAATATTATTTTCCTCCAACACCTCTCTAAAGGCATCAATTCGTAATTCTGAGAAGCTGTTACCCTTTGTTCCCGCCATAAAATGCAAATCCGTCATCTTATGGTCACACACAATATGACGAACAATCTGCGCAAATCCGTTTGCATGGTCAAACTTAACATTCACACAGCCTTCATAAGAATGCCCAATCACAATAACCGGCACATGGTTCTCTTTTGCTCTCTCTATCAACATCTGTGTAATCTGTTCGTTTTGAATAACTTCTTCAAATACAACCATTACATCCACTACGTCGTAGTCTATATAATCATACACATACCGCTGCACATCTTCGAAATATTCGTCCTCCCCCACAGCCGTACTGGTATTATATACAAATATATTGTAACCCTTTCCTGCAATAGCATTATGTAATGCAGTAATATATGCATTTGTAGCATCATCCTGTATTCTTGCCACGCAAAGCGCGATAATTTTTTTATTTCCAATCATATCATCACCCCAACAATATGTTAAAAATTATTTATCCTTTTCTTTGTCCTTCTCTTTCTTTTCCGGTTTCTGCGCCACTGCTTCCTGCTTTGAACGCATCTCGTCAATCATTTTTTCAATAATCAACTTCTTTACATACACATCATAGCTCAACATACAAATAAAAGAAAACTGTCGTAAAAATTCTCCATCTTCTCCCGCAACCTCCGAAAAGGTTTCCTGCGTCATAGCGTATTTTTTCTTAACATCCTCTTTCAGACTTTCAATTTCTTCATCTTCCATGCCAAATACTTCTTCGTAAATATCCTGCAAAGTCACCTTACCCTCCGCATTAAAATATTTATCTGTAATGGGCTTCAAAAGTGTCTGAATATCATTTATAGAGAGAATCCCCTTATAATAATATATAAAAATCAAAAGAAGCACATGTTCTTTAGAATACTTTTTCTTTATCGGCGGAGGCAACAAATCATTTTTGGCATAATTGTTAATCATGGTTTTGGTTAAAACCTTATCCTCCCCCGGATACCTTGTGGTGGTCTTCAGCTTACTGTCCATCAGTGTGGTTACCTGATCCATATATAAATCAATTCCGGGAATCTCGTCCGGCTTAATATACTCTATTCTGGATAAACTCTCCATTATACTGTTCATTAAATCATTACTGTCAATAATCATACGCTGCCCTTCCTCTTTCGAACATAAAATGATACACTTTCACACCTATATTATATAGTATTCATTACCGTATGACAACTATTTCTTCACTAAAACAAATATAAAAACTTATCTATTTTTTATTCTTTCTCTTTACTTTATTACTTTAGTATGTTAATATTGCAATATCGTAACGTATGCCAATTTTACAATATAAAAGTATTGAGTGAGGTATGAAGATATGAATAAGAAAATCAAGACTGAGGCAGTTGATCGTCTCTTTGACGCAATCTTAAGCTTAGAAAACAAAGATGAATGTTATAGCTTTTTCGAAGACCTTTGTACAGTAAATGAATTATTATCTTTGTCACAGCGTTTTGAAGTGGCCGCTATGTTAAAAAATCGTAAAACCTATTTGGAAATCGCCGAAAAAACCGGAGCTTCTACAGCAACCATCAGCCGTGTAAATCGTTCCTTAAATTACGGCAATGACGGCTATGAATTAGTTTTCGGACGTATCGAGAAATAAAATGATACCAAAAAGACCTTTGGAAAACTCCAAAGGTCTTTTCTTTATATTCTTAACCGCTAATCTTCATAATGTCCAAAGGATTTACATATACTCCATCCACAGCAATCTGATAAATAAGTTCGGTATTAATAGCTTCCACAATATACAGTGTCGCTCCCTGCCTTATATTATCTCCCACATTTACGGTAGGTTCTCCCTTGTTATAATATATTGTCACATAACCATTTCCGTGGTCTATTACAATTTTATAGCCCAATTCGGAATCTTCCACCAATTCTGAAACCACTCCACTGGCTGTAGCCACAACCAAAGCGCCATCCGTAGCATGAAAAGTACACATGGGGCCAAGCTTATCCGATACTTCAATAGAAGCCGAACCGGTCAAAGGAAGTAAAATTGGCGTTTCATAGCCTGCCAGCTTTGTTTCCAAAGCGTCTATCTCTACCACATTCTGATTGATTGTCTCACTTAAAATTGTAAGTTTATTATTTAAACCTGCAATTTGGCTATCATATTCCGCCTTTAAATTTTCCGTCTGAGTCTTTTCTGCTTCAAGGGTTGAAGTTAAAATTTCCACTTCTTTTTTGTAAGCATCAATTTTGGCATTAGCATTTTGCCAAATTCTTTTTTCATTAATAAAGTAACCGATAATCGCCCCTATGATTACACAAATCAAAATAACCACGGCAACTACTACCCATCTCTTAATACGAAACTTTTTTACACTGGCGCCTTCTGCTCCTGAAGTCAAAATGACCACATGATCATTGTTTTCGCCCTGTTTTTTGGGTTCCATACAGAATATTCCTCCTATAATAAATTTTCATCATTTTATCATAGGTGTTAAGGGAACTCAACTCCTTTTTAAATTTTTAACTCCATATCACCTGACTTTATCCAATTTTTCTTTCTCATAAACTCAGAAAACAGCAACGTAATCACTGCCGGCAATACAAAGTGCATCAAAACAATTAATCCAATCGCTACCATTCCGTCGGTTCCGGCCTCCACCATGGAAGTATAGGCAGAAATCTGTCCTACGAATCCTGCCGAGCCCATTCCGGAGCCCACCGGATTACTAACCATCTTAAATACAGCCGAGGCAATAGGACCCAAAATTGCACTGGAAAGAATAGCCGGCAACCATATAATAGGCTTCTTCACAATATTAGGCACTTGCAACATAGAGGTTCCTATTCCCTGTGCAATAAGTCCCCCCATTTTATTTTCACGATAGCTTGCCACCGCAAAGCCTACCATATTGCAACAACAGCCTACCGTTGCCGCACCTGCCGCAAGTCCTGTAATACCCATGCTGACACCAATTGCTGCTGAGCTGATAGGCAGCGTTAAGATCATTCCCATCAAGACAGAAATAATAATACCCCCCACAACCGGATACTGTTCTACATTTACATTAACCAATTCTCCCAACCAGGTCATAAACTTAGTAATCGGCGGTCCCACAAAGAAACCTACCATGGCACCTGTAAAGATGGACACCATAGGAGTCACAATAATATCCACCTTTGTTTTGCCGGAAACCAGTTGTCCAAGCTTAACGCCCACAATAGCAGCTACAAAAGCACCTAAGGGTTCACCCGGCTTACCCATGGCAAATCCTTCCATACTCATTACAGTAGGGAATGCACCGATTAAACCGGTAACAGCAGCCGATACCGTCACCAAGGGTCCTGTTTTTAATTTGCTTGCCACGCCTACACCTATGCCTGCACCGGTTAATGTTTTTGCCACATTACCCATAGCAGTAAGGTATACTCCTATATTACCACCTATAAGACTTCCTAATTGGCAAATAATGGTTCCTATAATCAAGGTCGCAAACAGACCCAATGCCATACCGCTTAATCCATCAATAAAAATCTCATTTAAAAACTTCTTTATTTTTTTCATTTTCTCCTCCATTTAACACGTTATCATAGTAACGTAGTATAGAATATCACGCAATTACCGCAAATGTAAATATAAATTCTTAAAATTTTATAAAATCCTTTCTTGTTTTTCCTTTACTTTTCCGAAAAAATATGCTATTCTTTTAGTGTTGTATTATACAACGTAATTTTTATTGGAGGTATCTACAATGAACAAAGGTACAGTAAAATGGTTTAACAACCAAAAAGGTTACGGTTTCATCTCTGATGAAGCAGGTAATGATGTTTTCGTACATTACTCAGGCATCAACACTGACGGTTTCAAGTCTTTGGAAGAAGGCGCAGCAGTTGAGTTCGAAGTAGTTAACGGCGAAAAAGGACCTCAGGCTGTAAACGTAACCAAGTTATAAGATTCTTATAACGCCATAATCAGTAACTCGGTACCTGTTCTTAATATAATGCTTGGTTACATTTATTTTGAATTGCAATATCGTTTTATAGGATTAGAAAAAGGACTGCTTAATGCAGTCCTTTTTTTGTTTACTGATTTATTCGTTTTTGTACTTCTTCCCACTCCATCTTGCCACCAAATAAATCTAGAGCACTTCCTATGGTTACATTCAAACGATTATTTCCCAGTTCCTTTAATAAATCCAAATCCTCGTAACTATGAACACCGCCCGCATAGGTAATGGGTAATCCATCCCATTCACCCAGCATAGCAGCCAATTCTTTTTCGATTCCGTTTGCTTTCCCTTCCACATCTACTGCATGAATTAAAAATTCACTGCAATATTTTGCCAATTCCGTCATTAGCTCTAATGTAACCTTTTCATGCGTAACCTTCTGCCATCTATCGGTTACAATTCTATATTCTTCGCCTATTTTTTTGCAGCTTAAATCCAAAACCAAATGTTCTCTTCCCACTGCTTTTACCAGCTTTTTCAGGCGTTTATAATCGATTTTTCCATCATAAAACACATAAGAGGTGACAATGACATGACTTGCCCCCGCTTCCAAATACTCTGCAGCATTGTCGGTATTAATGCCGCCACCCACCTGCATTCCGCCCGGGTAGGCTCTTAATGCAGATATGGCCTGTTCCCTGGTCTGCTCATAATATTCACTATTCACAGAATTGAGCAAAATGATATGTCCGCCTTTTAAACCGGCTTTTTGATATAATTTTGCAAAAAAAGCTGCATCCTGTTCGGACACAAAATTTTCCTGGGCCGCGTCATTTAAATCCGCCAAGCTTCCGCCGACAATCTGTTTTACTTTTCCGTTATGAATATCGATACAAGGTCTGAATTCCATATTTTTCCTTTCTTTTTCATAAAAATATGAAGGTATATTTATTGGTTTTCGCAACATACTAATCACAGAGTCAAACAACTTCAAAAGGAGGAAATTGTTATGTGCTTAAAAAATAGAACCAAAAAATTAATTGTATTAAGTTTACTTGTAGCTTGTATGTGTTTTGCCACTGCATGCTCCAGAGACGATGCCTATGATAACGGTTCCGGCAACATGGCCGGAACTGAAAACCAAAACGCTTCCCCTACTCCTTCCCCTACTCCTTCCTCAACACCATATCCTACAGACACCAACATGGATAATAATATGGATAACAATGACTCTTTATCAAATGATTCCAATGGTACTGTGGGTGATTTAATCGATGATGCAGGTAATACAGTAGGCAATGTAGTAGATGACGTAACTGATGGCGTAGGCAATGTGGTTGACGACGTAACCGGTGATACTACAGGTGCTACCGGCGGTAGTTCTACCGGCAGTGGTTCTACCACTTCTACAACCGGAAACGGTGCCCGCTAATCAAGGAATCGAGCAGTTTTTGCTGCTCGATTCTTTTCTTTTCCTTATTACATTTCTGCTTCAATTACGTGACTCATATTGTACATACCACAAGACTTTCCGCTAAGGAATTTTGCAGCCTGTACCGCGCCTTTGGCAAATACCGACTTGGAATATGCTGTATGAGAGAAAGTAATCACTTCATCCGTTCCTGCAAAAATCACATCATGGTCGCCTACAATGGTACCGCCACGAACCGCACTGATACCGATTTCCTTCTGACTTCTTTTCTCTCTCTTTGCACTTCTGTCATACACATATTCATAAGAATTATCAAATTCTTCGTTAATAGAATCTGCTAAAGCAAGTGCCGTTCCGCTGGGCGCATCCACCTTCAGATTATGATGCTTCTCCACCACTTCAATATCAAAGCCTGCCGGTGCCAATACACCTGCTGCCTCTTTTAACATTTTAAGCAATAAGTTAATACCAAGAGACATATTTGCAGATTTCAAAATTGCCACCTGCTTAGATGCCTCATTTACCTTTTCTAACTGTTCCGGTGATAATCCGGTGGTACATAATACACAGGGCAATCTCTTTGCCACACAATAATCCAAAAGCTTATCAATTACGGAAGCTGTAGAAAAATCAATCAACACGTCCGCTTCCACATCACAATCATTAATATCCGCAAATACCGGATATGGATTGTGACCATCATCTCTGGGGTCAATACCAGCCACCATGGTAAGATTCGTATCCTCTGCCACCAAACCACTGATTACCTGCCCCATCTTGCCATTACAGCCATGCATAATCACTCTAATCATATTCGTACACCTCAATTCAGGTTTCTTTATAAAATACCGTAAGCTTCCATAGCAGCTTTTAACTTAGCGGTATTTGCTTCTTCCATCTCAGTCAAAGGAAGTCTTAAGGTTCCTGCTTCCATGCCCATTAAATTAAGAGCCATTTTAACAGGAATAGGGTTAACTTCACAAAACAGTGCATCAATCAAATCGATTGCTTCCAACTGCATCTTTGTAGCACCTACCACATCACCAGTTAAATACTTCTCACACATTTCATGGGTCTGTCTGGGAGCCACATTGGAAAGAACGGAAATAACACCCTTTCCGCCAAGCGACATAATAGGAATAATCTGGTCATCATTACCGGAATAAATATCAATGGTACCCTTTGACAATGCTGCAATCTTAGCTACCTGGCTGATATTACCGCTTGCTTCCTTTACTGCAACAATATTCTCGCAATCGTTGCAAAGTCTGACAATAGTAGCAGGCGCTATATTCACACCGGTTCTTCCCTGAATATTATAAAGAATAATAGGTACATTTACCGCATCTGCGATGGTCTTGAAATGTGTATACAAACCATTCTGGGTTGCCTTATTATAATAAGGGGATACAATCAAAAGACCGTCAACTCCCATCTTTTCTGCTTCTGTGGATAAATAAATTGCTGTTTCGGTACAGTTTGAACCGGTACCTGCTACAACGGGGATTCTCTTATTTACCTTTTCTACACAGTAACGAATTACTTCCAAGTGTTCTTCATGAGTCATGGTTGAAGATTCACCGGTAGTTCCGCAAACGATAATGGCATCCGTACCATTTTCAATCTGAAACTCGATTAAATCTGCAAATCTTTCATAGTTAATGCTTCCATCCGCATTCATTGGGGTAACAATTGCTGTACCTGATCCTGTAAAAATTGACATAATTTCCTCCATTCCGCCATTTATATGGCAATAAAAATTTGACGAAGAGGTCTAACATGAAAAAAGTCGGCCATATACGCGCCGACATTCCTATCCGAATATTCCTATTCCGATTATATCTGATAGCGCCCCATCTAAAAATAGATGACAGTTATACAGTTCTTAACTGTATCCCCAAGACTTGACTTACAGGACATCTCCTCTTTCGGCGTCTTCCCCTTTTCTTCTCCATCACTTGTGCCTGTCACATCTAAAGAAGTACTTATGAAATACGCAACCTCTATCTTATTTTATTACGTTGTCACCATAATAGCATTGATTTTTTTGTTTGTCAACGCTATTTGACGGAAAGATTTAAGGCGGAGGACTTTAGGTTAGTCCTCCAACAATTCCAGTTTGCTTACCGAAACCTCAAAAGCCACTCTCTTCTCCACTTCACTTTCACTCAATTTCTTCATGTACTCCCTGCTTTGGATGCGGCCCCATACTGCACAACGTTCTCCCACCTTAAAACTGTTTGCATATCTGGCATTTCTTCCCCAACAGATACAGGGTATATAATCTGACTTTCCGTAAGGACGATTAACTGCCAGCAATACATCTGCAATTTCTCTTCCCAAAGGCGTCTTACGGTAGATAGGTTCCTTGCAAATATAACCATCTAAATATATTTGATTTGTCTTTGCACTTTCTTCCAATTCTTCGATGAACTCGATTTCTCTGGCAAAAACCGATAAAACCAAACGATTCTTTCTTTCCTCATGTCGATTATAAGAACGGAACTGTCCGTTCACACACACATACATTCCCTTATAGTCTCCATTTACATCAATTAATCTTTCCGATACCATCAACGGAATCACATCATAACTTTCACTTAAACGCTTCACTGCCATATCCACCAAATAGAAGCCTTCTCCAAAAATTTCATGACTGAAGCAAAAGTCGCTTACAATTTCCCCCATAACTGTTACTTGATTGTTTTCGATAACCTTATCTGTCATCCTTGTTCTCCCTTCTTACACATTAAGAATTTTTATGGCAAATCCTCTTATATTTTTTGCCTGTAATACAATACTATTTATACACCTTTTCACACTCGAAAAACACCTTTTCCCATCGTAAAATAATTGCATAAATCAACAACAAACACCTTTTTCTTGCACCAAAGTAAGAATAGTGCTATACTGTTACAGTTTGAAAACCAAGTAAAAGAAGGGATTATTATGAGACAGAAACGTGAAGACATTCGAAATGTGGCAATTATCGCCCATGTAGACCATGGTAAAACTACATTAGTGGATGAATTATTAAAACAAAGCGGCGTTTTCCGTGCAGGTCAGGAAGTAGCCGAACGTGTTATGGATTCCAATGATATAGAAAGGGAACGCGGTATTACCATTCTTTCCAAAAATACCGCCGTTCGATATAAAGATACAAAAATAAATATTATCGACACCCCCGGTCATGCGGATTTTGGCGGTGAAGTAGAACGTGTCTTAAAAATGGTTAACGGTGTTATCCTGGTAGTGGATGCCTTTGAAGGTGCCATGCCCCAGACCAAATTTGTACTTCGAAACGCTTTGGAATTAAAGCTTCCCGTTATTGTGTGTATTAACAAAATCGACCGTCCGGAAGCTCGTCCTAATGAAGTAATTGATGAAGTATTAGAATTATTCTTGGAACTGGACGCAGATGATGCCCAATTAGACTGTCCTTTTATCTTTGCTTCCGCAAAATCCGGCATTGCTTCTTTGGACATGGAAGAACAGGGTACCAGTATGGTTCCTCTTTTTGAAACCATTATTGATTATATTCCTGCTCCCGAAGGTGACCCGGAAGAAGGCACGCAGGTACTGATTAGCACCATCGACTACAATGAATATGTAGGACGTATCGGCGTAGGCAAGGTAGACAACGGTACTATCGAAGTCGGTCAGGAAGTAATTATCGTCAATCACCACGAACCTGACAAACAGACAAAAGTAAAGGTAAGCAAGCTTTATGAATTTGACGGTCTGAACAAGGTGGAGGTGAAATCTGCGGGTATCGGTTCTATTGTAGCAATTTCCGGTATTACTGATATTCATATTGGTGACACTTTATGTGCTTTGAATAATGTAAACCCTATTCCCTTCCAGAAAATCAGCGACCCCACCATTGCCATGTACTTTTGTGTAAACGACTCTCCTTTGGCTGGAACGGAAGGAAAATATGTTACCAGCCGACATATCAGAGAACGTCTCTTTAGAGAATTAAATACCGACGTATCTTTACGCGTGGAAGAAACTGATTCCACTGAAACCTTTAAGGTATCCGGTCGCGGAGAATTGCACTTGTCTGTTTTAATTGAAAATATGCGTCGTGAAGGTTTTGAATTTGCCGTAAGCAAAGCAGAAGTTCTCTATAAAACCGACGAAAACGGCAAACGTTTAGAACCCATGGAGCTTGCCTATATTGATGTGCCCACAGAGTTTTCCGGCTCTGTCATCGAAAAGTTAAGCCAACGCAAAGGAGAACTTCGCGGCATGAGCACCGTAGGCGGCAGTAACAATACTCGCTTAGAATTCTCCATACCTTCCAGAGGACTTATCGGTTATCGTGGAGAGTTTTTAACCGATACCAAGGGTAATGGTGTAATAAACACCGTTTTCGACGGATACGGACCCTATAAAGGAGATATCGCCTATCGCAAAACCGGTTCCCTCATTGCCTTTGAAGCCGGCGAAGCAATCACCTACGGTTTATACAATGCCCAGGAAAGAGGTATTCTCTTTATTACTCCCGGCGAAAAAGTATATGCCGGCATGGTTGTGGGACAAAACCCGCGCGGAGAGGATATCGAGCTTAACGTATGTAAGAAAAAGCAGTTAACCAATACTCGTTCCTCCAGTGCTGATGAAGCATTGCGTCTGACACCACCTAAAATTTTAAGTTTGGAACAGGCCTTAGACTTTATCGAAACGGACGAACTTTTGGAAGTAACACCATCCAGTCTGCGTATTCGCAAAAAGATTTTAGATCCTACACTGCGCAAACGTGCTGCAATTAAAAAGAACTCTTAGGCATAAAAAAGGGTATCCATGGTGGATACCCTTTTATAATCTCTATTTCTCCAAATCAACGGTTTTAATCAATTCACGAATTTCCTCTACGGTCAACCATTCCGTATTATTTCCGGAACTGTAAGAGAAGCCTTCCGGTACTTTTTTGCCCGTAGGCGTTGCCTTTCTCTTATCACTCCACACCATCTGAGGATATACAATAAAATGCTTATCATATTCATAGGTGGTCATGGAATCTTCTACGGTAACCATAATTTCATGAAGCTTTTCACCCTCTCGGATACCCACTTCAGGCATATCACATCCGGGCATCATTGCCTGTGCCAAATCCGTAATCTTAAAGGAAGGAATCTTGGAAATAAAGGTTTCTCCACCCTTTGCTTCCTCCAACGCCTTGATTACCAGTTCCACACCCTGCTGCAAGCTAATCCAGAAACGAGTCATACGATAGTCCGTAATAGGAAGCTCTGTTCCACCGTTCTTGATAATATTGTGGAAGAAAGGAATAACAGAACCACGGCTGCCTGCTACGTTACCGTAACGTACAATGGAGAAGTTAATATCCCTATCTCCTGCATAGGCATTTGCTGCAATAAAGAGTTTATCCGATACCAATTTAGTACCACCATATAAATTTACAGGATTTACTGCCTTATCCGTGGATAATGCAACCACCTTTTTAACGTCCGTATCCAAAGCTGCATCAATTACATTCTGTGCACCATGAATATTGGTCTTAATCGCTTCTGATGGATTATATTCACATGCCGGAACCTGCTTCATAGCTGCCGCATGTACTACATAATCCACACCCTTAAAAGCACGTACCAATCTGTCCTTATCTCTGACATCTCCAATAAAGAAACGTAACTTTGAAGCATACTCCTTAAATTCATTCTGCATCATAAACTGCTTAAATTCATCACGGGAATAAATGATAATCTTCTTAGGATTATAATGCTCCAATACGTATCTGGTAAATGCCTTACCAAAGCTTCCGGTTCCTCCGGTAATTAAAATTGACTTATCGTTTAACATTTGTTTTCCTTTCCGTAGGTTTTTCCACTGTATTTATTCTAAGTAGCCCTTTGCTACAATTACATCCACTACGCTGTCCACGTACTTTTGACAGGTTTCCATATCGCCCGCCTCTACCATAACACGCACAATGGGCTCGGTTCCGCTTTCTCTTACCAGAATACGACCGTCATTTCCAAGCGCTTCCGCTACCTTTGCTACTGCTGCCTGTACGTCTGCATCCGCCTGCGCTACCGCCTTATCCTTTACACGCACATTCTTAAGCACCTGAGGATATACTACAAAATCTTCACGCAACTTACTTAAAGGTGCTTTTTTCTCTAACATAACCTCCATCATCTTGAGGGCTGTGAGGATACCGTCACCGGTAGTTGCATATTTCTTGAAAATAATATGTCCGGACTGTTCGCCACCAATACGATAACCATTGGTAATCATATTTTCGTAAACATACTTATCGCCTACTGCAGTCTTTTCGTATTCGATGCCCTTAGCATCCAACGCCTTGTATAAGCCAAAATTCGACATTACGGTGGTAACTACTTTATTACCTAAAAGCTTTCCGCGTTCCTTCATGTAGCAGGCGTAAATATACATAATGGCATCGCCGTCTACAATATTACCATTTTCATCCACGCAAAGACATCTGTCCGCGTCACCATCAAAGGCAAAACCCACATCCAAACCATTGTCTACCACAAACTTCTGCAATCCTTCAATATGTGTGGAACCGCAGTTGGTATTAATATTTAAGCCATCCGGCTGGTTATTAATTACATAGGTCTTTGCACCAAGTGCATCAAATACACTCTTGGCAATCATCCATGCACTACCGTTGGAACAATCCAAACCAACCTTCTTGTCTCTGTAAGAACGGGTTGCCAGGGAAATCAAATAACCAATATAACGATTTCTACCTGCTGCATAATCCACAGTACAACCGATTTTATCACGCAAAGCGTAAGGAATCTCTTCTGTCTTGCCATCCAGATAATCCTCTACCTTTAAGATGGTTTCTTCGTCCATTTTCTCGCCGTTACCATTAATTAACTTAATACCATTATCAAAATAAGGGTTATGACTTGCAGATATCATAATACCACAATCAAAGCCTTCCGTACGTGCCACATAAGATACACTGGGTGTAGTAGTTACGTGAAGCAGATACGCATCCGCTCCGGATGCGGTAAGTCCTGCTACCAAAGCATATTCAAACATATACGAAGAACGTCTGGTATCCTTTCCGATCACCACCTTGCACTTCTCCTCATCATCCTTATGCTGGTAATACCAACCTAAGAAACGTCCGATTTTGTATGCATGGTCTGCTGTCAAATTCTTGTTTGCTTCACCACGGAATCCATCCGTTCCGAAATATTTTCCCATACTTGTTTGCTCCTTCAATCTATCTATAATAGTATACTGACTCTGTTATGCATTGTATGACAATTCATGCTTTTTACGGTGCTATTATATATCATAAACTTAGTTTTTTCAATTATTTACAAATAATTCTTGCCAATTTCATGATTTCTTAAGTTTTCAAACACCACATCATCGTCACGCCCCACCAATAATCCTTCTGATGATTAATCCAAATCCGGAGACCACTCTACATCTGTATCGCCACCGGTAGGTGGTGTTGTCGGCGCAGTAGTTGGTGTCGGCGTAGGTGTTGCTGTTGGTACCGGTGTAGGCGTTGCTGTCGGAGCCGGCGTCGCTGTGGGCTTCGGTGTAGGCGTTGCTGTCGGAGCCGGCGTCGCTGTGGGCTTCGGCGTAGGCGTTGCTGTCGGAGCCGGCGTCGCTGTGGGCTTCGGCGTAGGTGTTGCTGTCGGAGCCGGCGTCGCTGTGGGTTTCGGCGTAGGCGTTGCTGTCGCCGTCGGAACCGGCGTTGCTGTGGGCTTCGGCGTAGGTGTTGCTGTCGGAGCCGGTGTCGCTGTTGGATTAAACTCTCCCTTTATCTTACCGCCACCGCGTCCCTGATAGGCTTCCTCTATACGTGTATCTTGCGTAGTTCCTTCTCCCTGTCCGGGTAAAGTTTCCATACCACTTCCGTCAATGAGTCCACCGCTTACACCTTCCTGTACCGGTTCATAAGCCGAGTAATCAGGACATTGATCTAATCCAAGGGAAGAATTTGTAAATTGATAAGCATCCCACAGACCTGTCCCGATATTCATTGACAGATAACTCTTATAATCTTTCTCATATGCATAAACTACAATATTACCATCTGAAATATTCCCATTAAGAGTTCCCTTATTACTTTCTCCTAATTGCGGCAAGGTTGTATAGCCCAGTCCGTCAAAATCTCCTACGTACTGTGTAAAATCCATATTTTCACGCATAAACCAAAGCGCCATAATATCGGAGGGTGCCTTGCCCCACTTTACATTGGCTTTATAGGAACCAACCATTACGTCCTGTACAAAATTTCCTTGTTCATGAAATACATCTCCCGTAGGTGCAACACATAACCAGGACTCGAAAGGACCCTGATACTGATTATTTTTCAATCCGGTCACAACCTGTTGCAATGTATTAGGGGTCTGCTGAATAATCATGACCTCATCTGCATTCTGCTTCCAAATCGAAGTATATTTTTGCCCCATTTCATTATATCCCACCTCAACATATAAGGTGGTATCATTTACTTCACGATAATAGCTTCTTTTCCCCTCTGATAACCGGGGCATCATAGAATAGAACCACTCATCAGAATATAGCATACTCAAACTTTCATTCGCATATTCCGGTGTACTCAAATTCTGGATTAACAAATCTAACTGCTGCGCCATAGCTTCTTGCTCTGCTGCATTTACTGTGATTTCCTGTAGCATAGCATAGCTTTCAGCGTCTCCATTCAAACCATAACACACTTCCAAAGTATCCCTGGCTTCCAAAAGTCGATTTTCTTCCACATATAAACGGGCCAAAGCTTTGTAATCTGCAACCTCAAAATTTCCGGTAGCATACTTTTCTTCTAATACCTGTACCTCTGTTTTTTCCACAACTTGTGTTGTGGGCGGTGTTGCGGGAGGCTCTATGGGTTCTCCTACCACATGTATTGGTCTATAAGCTTCATCTGCATCATTCCACAAAAAACCGCTTCCGTCACCACAAGCAACCAGTGACATCCCCACAATACACACCAGGCACAAGCTTAGTATTTTTCTTTTTTTCATAAAAAATCCTCTTAAACTGCTCAATTACTGTTTCACACTTCCGTAGCGTCCTCTACAGCAGTACCTTCCGTGGTACCTTCTGCACTTTTCTCTTCACCGGTTCCTCCCGTAGTTTCGAGAGTACCCTCTTGTGCATTATCACTTTCTGCATCTTTATCGGTAGTACTTTCACCTGAATTATCTACAGTCGTTGCCGCATCACCATCTGCAATTAATTGCTTCAAAAAGGTATGTGCAGCACTTCCCTCTTCATAGGCATTCGCTTCCAACAGCATCTCTGCCAACTGGTAAATACTTCTGCTCATAACGGGACCATATACAATAATATCCTGTCCATCCTTGGTAAGCACTGCATAACCACGGAAAGCATAGGCGGTTTTATACTGTGCTGCAGGCATACCAACCAATACTGCTGCAAAACGCTGTCTGTCATCCACTACTTCAAAAACCGTATCCTGTACATTACCCTCTGCATCCTTACTATAAGATACACCTAAAGCAACCTTCTCTCCATCTTTTATCATGGGGTATTCTGCACGGTTGTCATCCTTCATAATCAAAGTGCCGCTTTCCTTTAGGGTATAGCCTGCCAGACCATCACCAATTAAAGCTTCCTTAGCCGCCACGGAAATACCGGTTTTACAACGAATTCCGGACTTTCCGGTAATACGGATGGAAAAACCGTGGTAGGTCAATAAATCCGTAAATTCTTCTACCTTCGTTGCGGAATAGGATTTGCCGTCTGAAGTCAGAGTCCACACTGCCATGCCTCTGGGAATACCCTTTTCGTCATAACGGTACATAACTGCAGTAGTAGCACTCATATCCTTTGCCTCAGCAATATAAAAACCATTTCTGCTTTCTACCGGATATTCTACTCCATCCAAATAGATGGCACTGTTTGCATAATCTTCCTCTGCTTCTAGGAGAATCTTTTTAGACTCCGTTGGCCAAGCGCATTGCTCCGGCATATTTTCATATACAGGAATCTTAAATACAAAGTAATTATCCAAAGCCCCCACTTCATCGTATAATTTGCGAATGCCCTTTGCTTCACTGGAAGGTGCGCAAATATTCTGCATATATTGATGCCAATACATACCATAATAGCTGTTATCCACGTCAAACTTCTGCAAATACAGGGTGTCCTGTCCCTTGGTAATATAGTTGGAACCTAAAATTTTCGCTCCATAATAAATAGCGTTATAATGGCTGTTCCAAGGGGGAGTAGCAGTTTTAGCATACTTAAGACCACTTTCTATAACCTGCTTGTTCGTGGAACCACTGGCTCCTATATTAAAATAATTATAATATCCTTCATAACCTGAATAGGTACCGGAAATCAAAGGCGAGGTACCATCTCTTCCCTGCTCCTGAAGTACTCTGCTGGCCAAATGGAAAGGACTGATATTCAATTCTTTTCCGCAAGCCCAGAACAAATAAGCATAACTTTCCACAAATCCCGGAACTTTGCCCTTCATAAAAGTATTATCCAAAAAGCTCTGTATAGCCGGAATACTCTCTTCATGATAAGAAGCATTGTAAGAAAGCAACTCATGCTGGAAAATGCCTTCCTCCGTCAAGCTGTTTCTAGGATCCAGATAAAATTCCAACGCTTCCTTTGTAGGATAATACCACCCGGTACCATAATGGCCTTCTACCAATTGTGTTTGCTTCACCTTATCAAGAGTCAAAACTTGTATCAGGCTTCGACCACCGTAAAGTTCTTCACTAATCACTGTATTCCAATCCAGACCTGTATCCATTTTTACGAAAATCCAGTTAGGATGTGCTTCCTTTAAAGCAGTAAGCGATGCCTTGTAGCTTTCCGGGAATAATTCGATGTCCTGATAAACCACTTCGGTTTCCGTTCCGTTTTCACCATCACCTTCCGTATTTCCTTCTGTTTCCACAGGGGTTCCGGTATAGAAGCTAATCTTCTTGGGGCAATATTTGTTTTCCCACTCCAAAAATACTTCGTCAGAGATTGCCAAATACTCTCTCTCAATATATCCCGTAAAGACTTCATCACAAATGGAAAGCTTCACCAAAAGCCAGAGATTGTCGGACGAATCCAAAGTCATACCTTTGATTAAAACGGTCTGACCACTGGAGACCTTTACAACCTCTTCGGCGGTTACGGAAGCTTCTTTGCGTACGGAGTACTCGTTGGTCAAATAAACCAAAGCAAGAATATCCTTGCTTTTCACAATATCCTGCAACGCATTCTGCGTCACATCGGACCATTCCAGTTCTCCGCCATAAGCCGCCTCTGTTCTATATGCAAATCCGGGTGTCATTACAGACGACCCAATCATTAGTATCGTTAATAACCCGACAAAAAATTTCTTCATTTGTCACCTCTAAACTACTAAGAAACAAGAACTATTCCATAATACTGTACTGCATCCACTCATATAAGAGTTTACTGCCTTCCACAATTTCCGGTGGCAAGAGTGCTCTTGCCACCAGTTTCAATTCATCGCTTTCTTCATCAATTCTTCTTAAATGTGCGTAATCGCCATCAATACTTTCCACAATATACTGAAATGTATTCATTCCGGTTATTCCTTCCTTTTATCACAATAACACGTTTAAATTATCTACGTAAGAATGCTGTCACGTATACTGCTGAAGAGTTCCAATAAATCGTAATTTCATTGGTAGAGTAACTCTCCATCTTATCCACATAACATTTCATAGGTGCTGTTCCCTTGGGAATCATTTTTATGGCCATGGGATCACCCGGTCTTCCGTTCGGACCACCAGAAACAAGGCCCGGTACCGGTTCCTCGATACCATCTGCATCCAAAGGTCTGCTGTGAGGATATTTGTAAGCACCTTCGCCGAATCCGGTCACATAACTGTATCCGGTAGCATTTTTACCGAGTAAATAGTCCAAATGATTCTGAAGCAACTGCACATATTCTTCTTTACCGTCAAGCTCATATGCCAAGCTTAACAAAATACCGCGATTAGTAACTACCATATTGGAACCCCAACAGAAATCTTTTTTGTCCATACCAAGTGCAAACGCATTATTCTTAGAAAGTGCAATTAGTCTGTCCGCTTCTTCCAGTACAATCTTCACACACTCGTCGTATACTTCTTTCCCCAGCAGATTCTTGCTGTCATTCAAAATTGCCAAAAGAGCAAATCCGGATACATCTGCCCAGCCAAAGTCATACACAATGGTTTCATCATGGAGCAGCGCAAGTATACTGTCTCTATATTTTCCGGTGTCCTCACCTGCCTCCGTAGCCAGATAGAACATCTCAACCGCAGCCCACAAACGCTCGTCTTTATCCGTAGAATCACCATAAGAGCCCGTTCCGGAATCCTTCGGATTTTCAAAAAATACTGCAGGATTCGTTTCTAACCACGCCCATGCCTTCTTTGCTGCTTCAGCCATTTTATTTGCAAAAGCTTCATCCACAGACTTGTATACTCTTGCTGCAAGTGCCATGGAAGCACAGAAATCTCCGGTTGCCATAGAAGATACATCGTAGGCATAGAAAAGATCCTTGTCCTCTTCCGGCATAATGAAGTCCACATGATAGCGAGAAGTAAGTTTATGATATACTCCACCGTCTTCTCTCTGCATTTTTAACATCCATTCCAATTCATAGCGACACTCATTCAATACATCAGCAACCCCATTTCCGCTCTCCGGGATATTCAATTCATCCTCAAAGGCCTTGGGATATTTTTCATAAGCATACAATAAATGTGCAATTGTAACCGCAGCCGGAGAAATATATCTGCCGTAATCACCGGCATCATGCCAGCCACCGGCACATTCAAAGAGTTTGCTGGTATCAGACCATAAAGTTACCATATCCGTATGACATGCCGCATGCTTATACACACCCGCATATTTCTCTTCCAAAGCACAGCCACATCTCTGAAAATACAATGCTTTAATCATAGCATTATGTACATCACGGTAAATATCCTCACCTACTGTAAACTTCCGGCTGGTATCACCATACTCATGTACCAATCTATACTCGCCGCTCTTTGTCAATTTGGAAAAATCCAAAGGATACAAAGTTTCTGCACAAAGGGGATCCTGAATAGCAGCCTTGGTCCCCACTTCCAGCACTACTTCGCCCTTTTCATTCTTCACCTGGTAACGACCCGGTTCCTGCACCGCAGCCCTTTTTTTCTGCTGTGGATAATAACCCACCTGGTTCAACATAATCATTGTTTTGTCCTCCTAAAATACCTATATAGTCATACTTTCACCCAT
Organism: Acetatifactor sp.; assembly: GCA_045537405.1. Classification (GTDB taxonomy): domain Bacteria; phylum Bacillota; class Clostridia; order Lachnospirales; family Lachnospiraceae; genus Acetatifactor. Next base: position 40,098 of record JAZSPK010000034.1, on the reverse strand, counting down.
TATGTATATCATAGCATACTTCCCTCAAAGATGCACCTATATTTTTGCATATATCGGGCATTTTCCGCATGTAATTTTTCCCAACAAAAAATTGTCGCCCGGCGGCGACAATTACAAGAATTGCTTCACAATTCTTCTTAACTCCCACCACCGTACCCGCACAATTTCGATTACATAAAAAAAACAGGCAACACCATCCGGATGTCGCCTGTTTCAAATACTATCTTACTTTAAGAAAGTTAACTTGCTGATAAGTGCAGGTTCCTTAGCCTGACCCTTGCAAACCTGGAAGAATGCAATGATTCTTAATACAAAGATAACAATTGAGCCGATAACAAATACAATAGTACCTAAAATAGGAACAATGTTACAGAATGCCAAGAGTGTTGACACTACTGTAAACTTAAGAGCGTTTCTTACGTGGAAACGAACATATTCAGATGTATTTGCAAGAAGAATTGCAACGATTAATCCCATTACACCAAGAAGGTAAGGAAGCATAGCAACCACCTTGTTTTCAGAGACATCCTTTGCATCAAATTCAGAAGTGTGATCAGTTACACCAGCAGGTGCTGCCATTGCTGCTCCGCAGTTAGAGCATGTTGTTGCATTATCTTCACACTGAGTACCACATTTTGTACAGAATTTCATAATAATCAATTCCTTTCTTTTTGTTTTTTTATACATATAATTATATAAATTTTACAATTTTTGTCAATGCAATTTCTTTATTTTTGTCAAATCGTAGTACTTTTTTATCAAAAAAGTGTACGGATATTTTCCGTACACTCTTTCTGTCATTTCGCTTTTTCACTTTTTAGTACATTCCCGCACCGGCACCTGCAGGCATTGCAGGAGTTTCTTCTTTGATATTTGCTACAACGGACTCTGTGGTAAGCAAGGTGCTTGCCACGCTGGTAGCATTCTGAAGTGCACTTCTGGTAACCTTTGCAGGATCCAGAATACCTGCACTTACCATGTTCACATACTCTTCCTTGTAAGCATCAAAACCAACACCAATCTCAGACTCTCTTACCTTGTTAATGATAACGCTTCCTTCCAGACCTGCATTTGCTGCAATGTGGTATAAAGGAGCTTCCAATGCCTTTAATACAATGTTTGCGCCGGTCTTTTCATCACCGGAAAGAGTATCTGCCAAAGCCTTAACATCCTTGGTTGCATGAATATATGCAGAACCACCACCTGCGATGATACCTTCTTCTACTGCCGCTCTGGTTGCTGCCAAAGCATCCTCCAAACGAAGCTTTGCTTCCTTCATTTCAGTTTCGGTAGCCGCACCTACGCGGATTACTGCAACACCACCCGCAAGCTTAGCCAGTCTTTCCTGAAGCTTCTCTCTGTCAAAATCAGAAGTGGTTTCTTCAATCATCTTCTTAATCTGTGCAATACGAGCCTGAATAGCAGCCTTTTCACCAATACCGTCTACGATTACGGTATGTTCCTTCTGAATCTTTACAGACTTCGCAACGCCAAGCATATCCAAGGTTGCATCCTTTAATTCATAGCCCAGCTCAGAGCTGATTACGGTACCACCGGTAAGAATTGCAATATCTTCAAGCATTGCTTTTCTTCTGTCACCATAACCGGGAGCCTTTACTGCCACAACATTAAAAGTACCACGTAATTTATTTACAATCAAAGTGGTAAGGGCTTCGCCTTCCACATCTTCTGCAATAATTAATAATTTTGCACCGCTCTGTACAATCTGTTCCAAAATAGGAAGGATTTCCTGAATGTTCGCAATCTTCTTATCAGTAATCAAGATGTACGGATTATCCAGAACCGCTTCCATCTTATCCATATCGGTTGCCATGTAAGCAGAGATATAACCTCTGTCAAACTGCATACCTTCTACCAAATCAAGCTCAGTAAGCATGGTCTTGGATTCTTCGATAGTAATAACACCGTCTCCGGAAACCTTTTCCATCGCATCCGCCACTAACTGACCGATTTCATCATCACCTGCGGAAATAGCAGCAACTCTGGCAATCTGTTCTTTGCCGTTAATATCTGCACTCATTCTTGCAATAGCGTCTACGGCACAATCCGTAGCCTTCTTCATACCTTTTCTAAGTACAATAGGGTTTGCACCTGCCGCCAGATTCTTCATACCCTCGTTAATCATAGCCTGTGCCAAAACGGTTGCGGTAGTGGTACCATCACCTGCCACATCATTAGTCTTGGTAGCAACTTCCTTCACAAGCTGTGCACCCATGTTTTCAAATGCATCTTCCAGCTCAATTTCCTTTGCGATCGTAACACCATCATTAGTAATAAGTGGTGCACCGAAAGACTTATCCAACACTACATTTCTACCCTTAGGTCCAAGTGTTACTCTTACGGTATCCGCCAACTGGTTTACACCGGATTCTAATGCTTTACGTGCCTCTGCACCGTATTTAATTTCCTTTGCCATAATTACAAATACTCCTTTATTTCTTCTTATTCACAAATAATTGCTAAGATATCATTCTGCTTTACCACAATGAATTCTTCCTCTTCTAATTTCACTTCGGTACCTGCATACTTAGAGTAGATAACCTGGTCACCCACTTTTACTTCCATCTTTACTTCCTTACCGTCTACCATACCGCCAGGGCCAACAGCAACTACCTCTGCCTGCTGGGGCTTCTCCTTATTCTGTCCGGGCAATACAATGCCGGATTTGGTGGTTTCTTCTGCAACTAACTGCTTTAAAACGACTCTGTCGCCTAATGGTACTAATTTCATATACTGCCTCCTGTTACTTTCTGCTTTATCTTCACATTAGCACTCTCTTTCCTAGAGTGCTAACCCACGAAACATATATTACATGATATGCCATGATTTGTAAATACATTCTTTCATAAAAAAAGTATAAACAACATAAGTGCTAACTATTCAGAGCCCTCCATTCGCAAAATCGCCTCTCCGAGGCTTTCCTTTAGCAACTTGCCTGCAAGTTGCAACTTATGCAGGTCTTCTCGCCATATAAACATAATAAAAGAACTACACAAGCAAGCTTGCAAGTTCTTTTATTATGTTTGCATGGCTCTGAATAGTTAGCACTTGATTTCCAAATATCCCTGTAATTTACTCATATCATACTCTTCTAAAACTCCTAAATTAGAGTCATAGAACTTACCATCATAGTGTACTAAATAATGGCAGAATCTTCCCATCTTTTCCATTAAAATGCAACATTTAGGAAGTACTGCATCTCTTCCTTCTGTATAAATAATAATGTCCGTATGATCAATTCCATAATAATTTAATGCTGAAATTACTCTTCCCATGGTAGCCTGCCATTCTCTGCAATCCATAACAGCAATAACCTCTGCAATGGTTACACCTGCTAACATTGCCACACAGGCCTGTCCGCACAAACCGTCTTCCGGCTGAATAATCACCTGCATGCTGTCTATCTTACGAATAGGGTTGTCAAAGCTGTACGGACTGTTCTTATCCATCTGGATTAAACTTCCGTTAATATGAAGCAAAATTTTGTGTGGTACATTTAATTCCACCTTTACTGCATCTTCATCGTAAATGTGAATTTCGTAGTTGCCTTTTTCCTTAGGCAAAAGCTCACAATCAATTATGGAATTATCCAAAACCAGATCAGCCCGGATTACATCTCTTTGCTTACATACCTCCCACACATTGAAAGGAATCTGAATCATATATCCTTTGTCTGTTTTTTCTACTTTAGACTCAAAAAAATACCTCATCTATAACCTCCTGCCTTACACATCTGTTAATAAGTTTCCCCCAAATATATATTTCTATTTTAACAAATTACTAAAAAAATGAAAACAGATGCACTGAAAAAAATACAAATCAATTTCGTATCTGTGAAGGTGAAATACCATAATGCTTTTTAAACTGTTTACTGAAGTGATAAGCATCCTCATATCCCACCTGCGCGGCAACCTCCTTGATACTTCTGCCGGGAGTCTGTTCCAAAATTTCCCTTGCTTTTTCCAATCGAATGTTTATTAAATGCCGAATAGGCGTATCCCCCGTTTCACTCTTAAAAATCTTGGAAATATAAAAAGTACTCAAATACATATTTTCTGCAATACTTTCCAGAGAAATCTTCTCGCTGTAATGATCCTCAAAATAATTAACAATCTGCTCCACAACATACTTTTTGTTGACAGATTCAAACGCATATCCTGTGGGCGTCGTCTCCACCGGTTTGGAAACTGCTCTTATAATATAAACCAGCCACTGCATCAAAAAGGATTTCATTACAAAATACCTTCCCTGCTCACCCATAGACTTCTCCGTTTCCATTGCGGAACATATTTTAAAGATTTTCTGTCGCAGCTCACCACCGGTATGTAAAATATTACCCTCCGTGTATAAAGGTATATAATTTTTGTACATGCCCTGCAACTGAACCTCCGTGAAACCCACAAAAAACTCCGTGGTTCCCACATCCTTCCCCTCGGGCAAATACGCCTGATGCTTTACTCCGGGATTAAAAATCAACAAATCCCCTTCTTTTACATCATACATTTTATCCGCAATAAGATAACGTCCCGTCCCAGACATAACAAATGCCATTTCTACATAATCATGGCTGTGATACCACTCCTCGTCTTTATGCCGGGTTCCCTTCCACGTAAATAAAAAGGTAGGATTTAAATCTTCAATTACCAGATTGATTTCTTTCTGTTCCATGCTGTTTTCCCCTACTGCCTTCCCTCTAAAACTTCTCCTCTATTTTACTGTTTTTGAGTTCAAATGTAAAACATTTTTTCACTTGCATAAACAAATATTTATTGTTATATTAATTGGCGAATGTGAGGCGATTATTTATGAAAAATTTGACCGTAGGAAAACCCTTGAAATTAATATTGACCTTTGCGCTGCCCTTGTTTGTGGGGCAGCTCTTTCAGCTGTTTTATAATTTGGCAGATACCAGAATTGTAGGTGCTACTCTTGGCGAGAATGCCTTGGCGGCAGTGGGTGCTACTTCTACCTTGAGCGATTTGTTGGTAGGCCTTTTAAATGGTATCACCAATGGTTTTGCCATTGTGATTGCTACCCGCTTTGGTGCAAATGATGAAAAGGGCATGAAAAAAGCAATTGGCGGAACCGTAATACTGGGAATTTCCGCCGCTTTGTTAATTAGTTTTTGCAGTTTAATCTTTTTAAACCCTATTTTAAACTTTTTAAATATTTCACCTGATCTCATTGCCCAGTCAAAAGCATACATCAGCATTATTTTGGCAGGCTTAATTGCAGCCACCTGCTACAATATTTGTGCCGCTGTTTTGCGCGCTATCGGAGACAGTTTTACACCACTGATTTTCCTGATTATTTCCTCTGTTCTGAACATATTACTGGATTACGTTTTTATTTTGTTTTTTTCTATGGGCGTGGGCGGTGCCGCACTTGCAACTGTTATTTCCCAGGCTGTATCCGCGATCCTTTGTTTTATCTATATGCGTGTAAAATACCAACAGCTTACTCTTTCCCGCCGGGACTTAACTCCGGAAAAGAATACCTACGGAAAGCTTCTTTCCACAGGCTTATCCATGGGCTTTATGATATCCTTTGTTTACATGGGAACTTTTGCTTTACAGACCAGTATCAATACCTTCCACAATAATATAATTGTGGCACATATGGCCGCCCGCAAGGCTACCTCGATTTTTATGCTCCCTTGGAGCGTATTGGGCACCACTCTGGCCACCTTCTGCGGCCAAAATCTAGGTGCCGGCAAATACTCCCGTATTAAACAAGGTATGCGGGACACCCTGTTACTTACTTGGGGTTGGTGCGTTCTGGTAGTCCTCATGGCCTTCACCCTTGCACCCTTCATCATTCGAACCATTACTGCAACCAGCGAACCGGAAATTATTGATACCGCCTGTTTGTATCTGCGCTTCAATACCGCCTTTTATTTCGTACCGGCAGTTATTTGCCTGTTCCGTAATGCCATGCAGGGCTTTGGCGACACCAAAACACCTGTTTTCTCCAGCTCCTTAGAACTGTTTGCCAAGATTGTAGCCGCCCTTCTATTTGCACCAACTTTAGGCTACTGGGGTATTATTATCGCAGAACCTATTGCATGGATTATTATGGTGATTCCGCTGATTGTGAATACGGTAAGGAATCCTATATTTAAGCAAAAAGACAGCCATTAACAAGCCGTGCACTCGCAGCGTTGCTGCGAGCGCACTCTTTTTCTTTTGGTGGCGATACAAGCCGTGCACTCGCAGCGTTGCTGCTCGTTCGCGGGCGGACGCCCTATGTTCCAATCCAAATAAAAACTTCCGTAAATGCAAGCATTCACGGAAGCTTTCCTTCGTCTTGTCACGCACGGCTTGTCGCCTACACGGATATCCCTAATATTATAACTGCCACTCTGAAATATACCATCAGTGACAAAGCATCTACTATGGTGGTAATAAAAGGACTCGCCATAACCGCCGGATCCAGTCCGATACGTTTTGCAAGTACCGGAAGCAAACATCCCAAAAGCATAGCCATAAGAACTACCACTACTAAAGTCAGGCTGACTACCATAGCTACAGGTATGCCCACCCGATCAAATACCATAAGCTTTCCGAAATTGGCAAGTGCCAAACACAAACCACAAAGAATGGCTACGCGGATTTCTTTCCACATAACTCCCGGCACATCCCTATACTCAATTTCTCCCATGGAAAGTCCACGGATAACGGTTACACTTGCCTGTCCACCGGCATTACCACCGGTACCCATCAGCATAGGAATAAACGCAATCAGTGCAGAATACACACTTAACGCCTCTTCAAAAGAACTGATAATGGCACCCGTAAAAGCCGCTGAAACCATGAGTAACAAAAGCCACGGGATTCTCTTTTTAAAGTTCTCCCATACGCTGGTACGCATATAAGGCTTATCACCGGGCAAAATCGCCGCCATCTTTTCCATATCTTCAGTAGCTTCTTCTACCACGATATCCATAACGTCATCGACGGTAATAATACCTACCAAACGGTTTTCATTATCCACAACCGGCATGGAAGTAAAGTCGTATTTCTTAAACTGGGCTGCAACTTCTTCCTGGTCCATCATGGTATTGATGGAAATAATATTCTCATGCATGATATCTCCAATGATATCATCCTCTTTACTCAACAACAAATACCGCAAAGCCACGGTACCAATCAACTTACGTTGTGCATCCAATACATAGCAGATATTGATGGTTTCACTGTCCACCCCCACTTTACGGATGCGTTCAATGGCCTGTGTCACTGTCAGATTTTCCTTCAGGTCCACAAATTCCACCGTCATGATGCTTCCCGCAGAATCCTCAGGATAACGAAGCAAATTGTTAATATCCCGTCTCACATCCGGGTCTGCATTTGCCAACAATTTCTTCACCACACTGGCCGGCATTTCTTCCATTAAGTCCGTCGCATCATCCGCCATCAGATTATTAATAATATTTGCCGCTTCCTTATCACTTAAGGAGGTAATAATCATCTGCTGATTCTCTACTTCCAAATAAGAAAACATATCCGCCGCCAAATCTTTGGGCAGAATACGGAACACTTTCAACATATCCGTATCTTCCAACTCTTCCATACAAACAGCAATATCTGCCTCATTCATATCCGCTAAAAACTGACGGAGTTTTGTGTACTGCTTGGTTTCAAGCAGTTCCTTTACTATTTCAAAATCCTTTAATTCTTCCATAGCATTTCTCCTTTATGATGGTTTTATTTAATTCAATATACAGGCTCCGCCCCGAGGGAAGAGGGTTGTCACTATTTTTTATAGGACTTGACATAAAACCACCACCTTTCAAAATGCATTCGGATGCGCTTAAAATGCACCAACATTAATATTCTAAACTTATTACTTTTCCTTGTCAACAAAATAAAGCTCATCCAACTGTTCCCAGCCAATTTTGCCATTTGTTATTTCTATCAGTTCTTTATGTAGCTGTTCTGCCAATTCACTTTGAATGCGTATCTGCAAGGTTACATCCACACCATAATCACTATCCACTGGCGTAAGCCCATACTGCCCTAAGGTATAAAGCACCTTGCCGATACCGTTATAGTCTGTATTCAGCAAAATCTCATACCCATGCACCATGGCACCGATTTCGCACTGTAAAAGGCCTTCTTTTACCGCCTGGGTATAGGCACGCACCAAGCCACCGGTTCCGAGCAAAACGCCTCCAAAATATCTGGTAACTACAACTGCTATATTACGGATGCCCTCTCCTAAAAGAACCTCCAACATAGGTCTTCCTGCCGTACCACTGGGTTCTCCATCATCACTGCACCTGGTAAGCTCTCCCCTGCTGCCAATTACAAATGCACTGCAATTATGTCTGGCATCCCAGTATTTCTTTTTCATCTCTTCTATAAACCGGATAGCTTCCTCTTCTGTTTCCACCTTACGTACAGTAGCTATAAAACGGGACTTTTTCTCCACATATTCCCCTTCGCCACCGGTAAGCAACACCCGATAAGATTGCAAATTATTCTTTTCCATGGTAAATAGTAATCCTTCCATTACAATAACAGCACAATCATTCTTGAAAATCACTACATTATAGTATATACGAATTTTAAAAACTTTCCAAGACAAAACGAATAATTCTAAAGATTTCGTGAACAATCCTTAATAAAATAAAGAAAGCCTTTATTTACATATTCTTTTTTGCTATAATGTATTTTGAAATAAAATGCAATGTCTGTAAATCCGACCGATAATTGTCGTTTTTACTGAAATAGAAAGGAAGTAATATATGAATTTTTCGCAGAAAGGTGTCATTGCCAAGCAAAAGGCACTGAACGCAAAATCAGGAAAACTGGGACGAAAGCTCTTATTAGCTTTATGTGTTTTTATGATAATCGCCGTAGTAGGTATTGGAATCATGGGCATTTCAGCAGTGTTTGGTATGTATAACGGTATATTAGCCTCCACTCCCATCATTAACAGTAACATGGTTGCACCGGTCGGAGAAGCTACTTTTGTATATGATGCCTCAGGCAAAAAAATTGACGAGCTGGTTGCAACCAACTCCAATCGTATTCCGGTTACTTGGGATCAGATTCCGCAAAACATGGCCGATGCCATTGTTGCTATTGAAGACGTTCGTTTTTATGAAAATAATGGTGTTGACTTTATCGGTATGCTCAGTGCCGGCAAGGACTTTATTCTTTCCATGGGCGAAACCAAACGTGGTGCAAGTACCATTACCCAGCAGTTATTAAAAAACACCATCTTCACCGACTGGATGGACGAAGATGATAATATGATCAAATCCGTAAAGCGTAAGCTACAGGAACAGTATTTGGCAATCGAACTTACCAAAGTTTTAACCAAGGAAGAAATTCTGGAACGTTACATGAACACCATCAACTTGGGTCAGAATACTTTAGGTGTAGAAGCAGCCGCACAGCGTTATTTCGGCAAATCCGTCAGCGAATTAACCCTTTCGGAGTGTGCAACCATCGCCGTTATTACCCAAAATCCTTCCAAATGGAACCCTATCAGCCATCCGGAAAACAACGCGGAGAGACGTCTGAAATGTTTGAATGATATGTTAGAAGCCGGTTTCATAACCAAGGAAGAATATGATGAAGCCTTAGCGGATAATGTTTACGAACGTATTGAACGTCATAATATCACTTATTTGGAAAACAATACCACAAGCTCTTATTTTGTAGATGCTTTAACTTATGAAGTACGCAATGACCTGATTAACGTTGCCGGATTTACGGAAGCCCAGGCTGATTACGCATTGTATTCCGGTGGTTTACGTATTAACTCCACCATGGATTCCGATATCCAGAAGATTGTAGACCAACAGGTAGCCAACCCGGCCAACTATCCGGAAGGAACACCTTATCTCTTAAATTATGCTTTATCCGTAACCTCTCCGGACGGTACCGTAGTTCATCACAGTAAAGAGATGATGGTTAAACACTTCCAGAATACAGTAGACAAAGAATTTGACTTAATCTTCCCCACTCCCGAGGATGCTTTGGCGGCCATTGAACAATATAAATCCTATGTAATGGCTGAAGGGGATGACTTTACCGAAAGTATTACAATTACTCCTCAACCTCAGGTATCCGTAGTTATTATGGACCAGTACACCGGCCACATTGTTGCCATGTCCGGCGGACGTGGTGCCAAGGAAGGCCGATTAACCTACAACCGTGCCACAGACGCTTACCGTCAGCCCGGTTCCACCTTTAAGGTTCTGGCGGTTTATGCTCCCGCTTTGGACACCTACGGAATGACCTTATCCACTGTATTTGAGGATGCCCCCTTCTATTACGATACCGGCGTTCCGGTAAGTAACTGGTACTCTGAAAATGCATACAGAGGACGCTGTTCCATCCGTTATGGTATTGAACAATCTTTAAATATTATTGCAGTAAAAGCATTAACACAAATAACTCCTGAATTAGGTTATGATTATTTGGAAAACTTCGGTTTCCAAAAGTTAGCAAATGGTTTGGTAAAAGGCGACCAGGTCTTCTATGATGCGAGACAGCCTTTGGCACTTGGCGGTATTACCACCGGTGTATCCAACAAGGAATTAACCGCCGCTTATGCAACCATTGCAAACAAAGGTATTTATACAGAATCCAAACTTTACACCACGGTATATGATTCGGACGGCAATCTGATTTTAGATAACCGTGATTTAGAAACCCATCAAGTAATTAAAGAAACTACCGCCTTCCTTTTAACCGATGCTATGGAGGATGTAGTTACCAAGGGTACCGGTACTGCTACCCGTTTTGATCGAAACATGGGTATCGCTGGCAAAACCGGTTCTACCTCTGGTTACGTAGATGTATGGTTTGCAGGATTTACCCCCTACTATACCTGTTCTACCTGGGCGGGTTATGATAACAACCAGAAAATGAGCGAAAAATCCTCTTACAAGGAAACCAAAATTGCTCAAAATCTGTGGTCATCTATTATGAAGGAAGTACACGCCGAACTTCCCGCCAAGCAATTCGAGGTTCCTGACAGCGTTATGGAAGTCACCATCTGCAGTCGTTCCGGAAAGCTTCCTGTGGAAGGCCTTTGTGATGCTTGCTTAGTCAAGGAATTTTTTGAAGTGGATGCACTTCCTACTGAAATTTGTGACATACACTATATGGGACCTATTTGTTCTTATGAAGTAAATACTATTGCTGCTCCCGAATGTCCTTTCCAGTATGTAGGAATATGCGAATTACCTCTTGTAGAAGATGAATCTCTCTGGCAAGGTTCCACCATTCCGGTAGAACAACCGGACGGTACCATAACCTACATTCCACCCAGAACTACAAATGTTTGTCAGCATGATGCCACCTTCTTCTTAAATCCTGATTATCCGGCGATTTTAGGTGCGCAACAATACGAAATTGAAGAACGTATCCGCCATGCTCAGATGCTTGCCGAACAGCAGGCGCAACAACAGGCACAGCAAGGACAATAATTCTTAACAACAAAAACTCCAACCACCGTAAAAAACACGGTGATTGGAGTTTTTTATTTTCTCACAATCTGTAAATATTCTTCACAATCTTTATAATAATCCGGAAGTTCGATATCTTCCACAAAGGTAAGCTCATGTAACGCTCTGGTACATGCCAGATACAGCTCTCCTGCCTGTTGCGTCAACTCTTTCCTGCCCTGGCTTGATTTGATGCGTCCACAGACTAATACTGCATCATACTCAAGTCCCTTGGTTAACACCAGCGGCATAATCAAAATCCGCGCATTCATCTCTTCAGACGATTTTGTAATACGCTGTACTGATTCTCCTCTATTTTGAAGTCTGCGATACAAAGACTCAGCCAGCGCTTCCTCTTCGACAATAATACCTATGAGATTATAGGAACTCCACTCACTTATCTTCTCTAAAACAGCGGTCTTTACATCCTTTGTCCAAAGATATTCCGGCTTCTTACCATCCCTTTGGAAATAGGAATATTTCATAGCATACTCCTTCTGAAATTTGCTCATCAATTGAAATGCCAGGGCATTAATGGGACCGGAAGAACGATAGCTTTTTAAAAGTGGCAAGGTTTCTAAATCATCACCAAATACAGCCTTAAAATCATTATAATCATGCAAGGTGGTTACCGGGCTAATCGCCTGACAAACATCCGCCAAAAGCGTGAAGGAGCTCTTGGGATATAACTGTTTCAAAATAGCAAATTGCAACAAATGATAGTCCTGCGCCTCATCCACCAGGACATGCAATACATCCCTAAAGGGCTTTATCTCTCCCATGTTAATACGTACCAACAAGTACAAAAGGCCATCCTCATACCACAGACGATTTCTATCCAAATCCTCTTTTAATCTTTCTACCATTCCTTTCGTATCAGGGAAATCACCGACACCCTTTTCTGCAAAGCTTTCCACAATACGTATAAGCTGTTCCTTGGCATTCAAAGCGTTCTTTTGTACGAGACGTTCAATTGTATCCTGCACTACACGTCTCTTTTCTCTTAAAAACAAAAGTTCCAACTCATCAGAAGATATGTAATCCTCTATCCTTCCTTCTATATCTTCACAAATTTCACTTTCATTCTCTTCAAAATAATCCTCGAAAAGCTTCCGGATAATATCCTGTAAACCTTCCACACTACGCGTAAAAGAATCATATCTGTTTTGTGAAAATTTCCCGTACAGGTCCTCTGCAGTAGCAACTACCTGTCCCCTATAAGATAAATCGTCCAACTCAAATGCATAGTTTGTAAAATAATCCTTAATATACACCAGCATATCCATAGAGTATTTCACACGAAGCCAAGCTATACGCTTGTTTTCCGTATCCATAGCCTGTAATGCTTTATACTGACCATAATAATTCTCTACCCGTACCTCTCTTGGCAGAAATTTACGAAGCAAATCCTCAAAAATAGTATGGGACACCTCATCCTCACATAGAGCCGGCAAAATCCCGGACACATAAGAATGGTAAATATTGTTGTTGGATAAAATCACAATATCCTCTGCCCGAAGTTTCTCTCTCTGATGATAAAGAATATATGCCAATCGATGTAGGCCCACACTGGTCTTACCACTGCCGGCCGGTCCGTAAATCAGCACCGCCTTCTTGTCTATTTTACGAATCGCAGTATTTTGCTCCTTCTGGATACTGCTGACAATTACCTTTAATTTGTTGCCGGTATTCTCCGATAAAATTCCACCCAAAATAGCATCGTGCATAGCAGAATCCGTATCATAAATATTCTGTAACACGCCTTTATCAATCTGAATCTGACGCTTACGCTTAAGCTTCACATCTATTCTGCGACCTTCCACCTCATACCAGGCATCTCCCACATCAAAACCATAAAAAAGACTACTAATGGGTGCTCGCCAGTCACAAACATACATATTATAGGTTTTATCATCCTTTAACCCTAGCGCCCCTATATAAACAGCCTCCTGCGGATATACATCTTCCTGCACATCAATACGGGCAAAATACGGACTGTTCTTCATGGTTTCCAGACGCTGTAATTCTTTTAGCGTTTCCATATATTGCTTTTCATCCGCATCGATTACTTTGCTGTGCAAATATAGGTTCCACACATCATCAAAATCATTTACTCCATGACTGTCGTTTTCCCACATATCTTTTCTTTCGTTACGAATCTCTTTGCGCTGTTCTTCTTTTCTGTTCTCCAAAAATTCAATTCTTTTATCTATATACTGTTCTACCGTTTCCAAATAAAGCTGCTCGTCCCTAAAATCATTCTTTTCCATAAAACTCCCCCGATTAGTCCTGATAACTCCGCAAATCTAATACTCAAAACACATTATAATACACAACAAAATCAGTATACGCATTTCTTAATATTATTTCCAGTCTTGAAATATAAGCTCTTTTGTGGTATTATTTCTATAACGATAAGGAGTGCGAAGGACATGATATCCTCCGCACTCTTTTTATTTGTTCGGTATGCTCTCCTCCAAACACAACTTCCCAAATCCCACCCGTTCATTTGGGTAAAAGTTTTCTCCTCGTAGCGACTGCGCCCCGCGCCTAAGATATGCCTTTACCTTTTCTCCATATAGATAAATATCATTTCCTCTCACAATCCCCCACTCTATCATTAACGCAGCACTACCACTCACAATAGGTGTTGCAAATGACGTTCCTGTCACATTTCGATATCCCCCAAGTACATCCGGAGCAATAATATCCACTCCAGGCGCGACCAGGTCAGGTTTAATAAATCCCGATACCACAATATTTTCCTCTCTGCTGACCTGCGGTGTTCCTCTCCCTGAGAAATTTGCATACTGTTCATATACCGAATCATATGCCCCCACTGTCACAATTTTCTGAGCAGTTGACGGTATTGTCAGTGTAGTCTCCGGTGTGGCACGAAGGATTCCCGTTCGGCTATTTCTGGCTTCTGTCCCGGGCAAGTATACATCATACTGCCCCGTGGTACCTGCTTCTGCCTCCACCTCCAAGCTCCAAATCCCGCTGGCGATGTAATTCCGTTCTCCCAAAGGACTTAAATCAAAGTAAGTCTCCTGCAAAACCGAATAGGGCTTCGGTTCTCCCCTATACACAAGTACTCTTGTACCCTCCACCGCAAATTCTTCCTTACGAGCATTGACTGTATCAGTTAACTGCACAATTTCACCACCCGGAGAACGCAAACTCACACGGAAAACATCACTGTAGCGGTTCCAAAATTGAATACTCAAATCTCGCTCATATTCTCCGACCGTTATTTCTACCACCCGGGAATCCCTTATATTTCCCTTAAAATGACCGTTAGAAGCTCCCTCATTACCTGCTCCTACACAAATCACGGTTCTACCAATCTCTGCCGCATTATCCAAAAACCTCTCCAACAAGGAAGTTCCGTCATGTGAACCATAAGTATTACCAAAGCTTAAGTTTACGACCACAGGCTGACTCCGTGAAATCCCCTTCTTGACCGCATAGGTCACAGCCCTCATAATCTCAGTCGTTTTCGGAAATCCACTTTCGTTTGCCTCCCCCAATTTCACAACCAGCAAATCGCTTTCCGGTGCAATTCCCTGATAAACTCCGCCTGTGGATGGTATTCCTGCAACATTTACTCCGTCGGTCAACACCACACGACTCCCTGCTGCAATCCCTGCCACAGCCGTTCCATGCCCGCTTACATCCCTACTGGACACTATCCCAAAACCGCTTCCAATACCTCCCACTCCATCCGCGTCTCCTACTGCCAAGGCTTCATTGATTTGCACCTCCGTGAATTCCACTCCCGTTACGAAGCCCTCCGGCGACCTTCGTTCTCCCTCCGGAACCAAAGTCTGATCCCACAGCGCCACAATCCTGGTACTTCCATCCGTTTTTCGAAAATCCTCTCTCTCATAAGCAATTCCCGAATCAATTACCGTAACCAGTACTCCCTTTCCACTCAATCCTACATCTCCCAAGCTCACAGGATACACGCAGGAATTTTCTCCCGGTAATTCCGCCCCATAGAAATACCGTTTAGGCATCTCCACATATTCAATCTGCTCCACCTGACTTAAGGATTCCACCAATCCTTCCGGTACTGTTAGGATGGCATACCCTGCTATTAATTCTTCTACCAATATTCCGTAGTCAACCAGAAAACCAATGGAGTCATGATACTTTACAATCACTTCCCAGGTACGCTCATTTGTATCATATCCTACATTTAAATTTCCTGTATGTACTCTCACTGCCTCCGGTGTTTCCAATGCTAAATTTAACAAATTTTCAAATTTTTGGCTCAATATTGCCCCCACCTGAAACCACTCCATCACTTCATAAATACGCAAAAAGCGGTGGTCCTAAAACCACCGCCGTAAATCTTATCACACTATTCTGCAAAAAATGCTCCGAACACTTTGATTGCCTCTGCCGTATCCTTAACCCCTGCGGTTTCCACTGCCGAATGCATCGCCAGTTGTGGAAGTCCTACATCTACAGAGGACAACGATACATGAGAGGTTGATATATTTCCCAAAGTCGAACCACCCACTACATCCGAACGATTAGCATAGGTCTGGAAATGTACCTTTGCCGTCTTACACAAAAGCTTCATCTTTGCTGCTGAAATTGCATCCGTGGTATAACGCTGACTGCCATGGTACTTAATCACAATACCGCCACCCACATAAGGACGATTTGTCGGATCCGCCTTTTCCGGATGATTAGGGTGTACTGCATGGGCATTATCTGCGGAAATAAGAAAGCTCTCTGCCACCATCTGACAATACTCCTCCTGACTCCACTTCATAGCCTCACAAATTCTCTGAAGCACATCCTGGAGGAAGGTAGAATCTGCCCCCTGTGCCGTAGCACTACCTACCTCTTCGTTATCGAACACAGCCAACACATTCACATATTGTTTTGGTTCCTTACCCACAAATGCCTGCAAAGAAGTAAACACAGCCTGCAAATCATCCAGCTTAGGACTTAAAATCATTTCTTCTGTAGCTCCCACAAGTCTTCCCGGTTCACGTACATAGAGGAACAAATCATGAGCCAGAATATCCTTTTCCTTTACGCCTGCTGCCTTTGCTACTTCCTTAAGAAGCATATCCTTACTGTCTTCTTTACTTCCCAGCGCCATAAGAGGTAACATATCCACCTGCGGATTATATTCAAAACCTTTGTTCATATCCCGGTTCATATGAATGGCTACATTGGGGATTACCAACAAATCCTTGTCCACATTCACGGTTTTCACCAAGGGCTGACTATCCTTTTCTTTTACCACAATACGTCCCGCTACCGATAATGGTCTGTCCAGCCATGTGGATAAAATCATTCCGCCATACTTTTCCGTATTTAACTTAATATATTTTTCTTCCACCGCCATCTCCGGTGCTTCCTTCACCTTAAAGGTAGGGGAATCACTGTGAGAAGCAATTACATGATAACCTAAGGGCTTCTGTGCAGGCATCCGAAAAGCAATTACGGAAGAATCATTTCTTGTCACGAAATATCCTTTTCCGGCTTCTACCTGCCAGCTGTCCTTCTCCTTCAACTCCCCATATCCCAGTGCAAGTAAAATATTCTTGATATTTTCCACTACATGATATACGGAAGGGCTACTATTAATAAACTGTAACAATTCTTTTGCCACACTACTATATTTACCCATTTGTTAATCCTTTCTAAAGCTCTCCTATCCAAGTGTACTCTTTCTCTATTTGTAAATAATCGCTTCTGCCTTTTCCTTTGCAACCTCTTCTCCGCAAAGTGCTGCAATAATCTCCAACGAAAAATCAATGGCACATCCCATACCTCTGGAAGTAATCACATGACCATCTCTTACCACGCTGTCATACGCCACATTTGCCCCATTTAAGTCCTTTTCAAATCCTGGGTAGGAACATGCACGTTTCCCCTGTAAAATGCCTCTATGGCCCAAAATACTGGGTGCAGCACAGATTGCCGCAATAAACCTGCCTGCCTTATGGAATGCATCCACACGTTCCATTAATTTCACATGTGCCTCCAAATTCAAGGTCCCCGGCATACCTCCCGGCAAAACAATCATATCCAATTCATCAAAAGCAACCTCGTCAAACATCTTATCCATAGTCACCGTAATATTATGAGAACCGGTTACCTGCAAGCCCTCCGTTATCGATACCATCTGCGTATCAATGCCTGCTCTTCTGCACAAATCCACTACAGTAAGTGCTTCAATTTCCTCATAACCCGTACCAAAAAACACTGCTATTTTCTTCATATTTCTATGCTCCTGTCATCAAATATCTCGTAGAATCTCCACTACCCTTAAGTATAATCAATTTCTTTGCAGATGTCACTTATTTTACTTCATTTTTTTTACATTTTAATGTATAATATATTTAGGTGCTTTACATAGGCATGTCCTAATGTATCACCTTGCATACACTGCCCTTGATGGCAGGATGCGGAAAGGCTAAGAAAAGTACAAATGGAAATAGAACGTAAATTTACCTTAAAGCATGTTCCCGAAAATCTGGGCAAATATCAATTCCGATTAATAGAACAGGCTTATCTGTGCACCGACCCTGTTGTCAGAGTTCGTCGTGAGGATGATACATTTTATCTTACCTACAAAGGCAGTGGCATGATGGCCCGCCAGGAAAACAATTTCCCCATTAGTGAAGAAGCTTACTTCCACCTGCGTGCTAAGGCAGACGGCAATATTATCTCCAAGAAAAGATACTTAATTCCTTTACATAATCCGGGGTTTAAAGAAGGTTTTCCTGCTCCTCCTGCTGATTACAAGCTCATGATTGAATTGGATGTTTTTGATCCACCTTTTGCACCTTTAATTATGGCTGAAGTTGAATTCGGAAGCAAAGATGCTGCTAATGCGTTTGTTCCTCCGGAATGGTTTGACGAAGAAGTAACCTATAACAAGGAATATCATAATTCTTATATGTCAAAAATCAAATTTGATTAAACCTCATAATGTATTCAAAAAGTGCTAATCCCCTCCCGGGCATTAGCACTTCTTTTTATCTTCCATATACTTTCATCAATTTCTTAATCTTCTCTGCCAACTCACTTGTGCAGGCATTTTCCTTCATACGCCAC
The DNA here is from genome assembly GCA_045537405.1 of Acetatifactor sp. GTDB lineage: Bacteria > Bacillota > Clostridia > Lachnospirales > Lachnospiraceae > Acetatifactor. The sequence continues at coordinate 21,521 of JAZSPK010000034.1, read as the reverse complement.
TCCCAGTTACTTCCCAGGGTAGATGGTGTATTAATTCTTGCTTCATTACCAAGTCCCAGATAATCCTGCATAGGAATTACTACCGTATCCGCCACACTGGATAGCGCGGCACGAATAAACGTCCAATTTACCTTTGTCTCGTCCGTAATATCAAAGTAATCCTTTACATGCTTTCTGGTATGCTCATCCAAGTTCCAGTACCAGCCCACAGTGGTTTCATTGTCATGGGTACCGGTATATACGATGCTGTTTTTCTTATGATTATGGGGCAGATACGCGTTGTCCGAGCCGCCTCCAAAAGCAAACTGGAGCACCTTCATTCCGGGGAAACCGGTATTTTCCACAAGCTCCAATACGCTTTCTGTCAGGAAACCTAAATCCTCCGCAATAACTTTCTTTTCTCCCATAACTTCCTTCATGGTTTTAAACAAAGCAATTCCCGGTCCGGGCAGCCACTTACCATTCTGGGCGGTTTCATCTCCGTAGGGAACGAACCAATACTCGTCAAAGCCTCGAAAATGGTCAATTCGCACGATATCATACATTTCATAACAATGTGCAATACGTCTCATCCACCATGCAAAATTAGTCTCTTTGTGGTACTCCCACTTATATAAGGGATTACCCCAAAGCTGACCCGTTTCACTAAAGGCATCGGGTGGACATCCTGCCACACCTATTGGCAGATTTTCTTCATCCAACTGGAAAAGCTCCGGATTTGCCCAGGTATCCGCGCTGTCAAATGCCACATAAATAGGAATATCTCCTACAATTTCTATACCGTTGTCATTTGCGTATTCCTTTAACTCCTTCCATTGAATACGGAACATATACTGTTGGAAATAGTAAAAGCCCATTTCATATGCATATTTTTCCGTATAGGCTTTCACTGCCTCCGGCTTACGCAGACGAATATCCTCGTCCCATTCCGTCCAACAAATATTGTCAAAAGAAGCCTTCACTGCCATGTACAGCGCATAGTCTGTAATCCAGTAGGCATTCTCTTCCATAAATTTCTGATAGCCTTCCTCCTGCTGTATTCCCTTGGCAAGCGCTGCGTCATACGCCTTTCTCAAAATAGGAAAACGATTGACATACATTTGTCCATAGTCCACATATTCCGGATTAGTTCCAAAATTAACGCCCTCACAATCCTCCTTGGCAATATATCCAAGCTCCATTAACTGCTCCAAGTCAATAAAATAAGGATTTCCTGCAAAGGTAGAAAAGGACTGATACGGAGAATCTCCGTAACTGGTCGGTCCCAGTGGCAGTATCTGCCAGAGTTTCTGTCCTGCTTCCACTAAAAAATCTACAAACTCATATGCCTGTTTTGAAAAGGTTCCTACCCCGTATTTCGCAGGGATACTGGAAATCGGAAGTAATATACCACTCTTTCTCATGATATTCCTCACATAAAATCATTTTTATTTCATAAATACAAATTGCTTTAATTCAAATAACTGTCTTCCTTCAAACATGGTTCCAGTCCAACCACTATAGGGTGCTGTCACTTTAAGGAAAACCGCATGCCGTCCCGTTACTGCTTTTACAACTGTTGACAAGGTACCGCCATCCAATCCAACATGCAGACAACCGATTTCTTCTCCGTCTTCACTGTCTAAAAGAATATGCACATCACACTCACAGCCGTAACCGTTTACCTGCATGGCAAATTCCATGGTCTTGCTGGAATAGTCTTCACCAAAATCATAATATTTGTATCCCATGACACAGTTATTCTTGATACTTGTTATCACACGTTCGAATACATTTTTCTCTGTTACAAATGCGCCACCCTTCAACACACAAGCAATTTCCGCCGGTGTAATCTCATAAGGATTAAGCGAATCCTGGAAGCCTAAAGAAGTCATTTCCACCGGGGGTATCGTTCCGTCAGGTAAAATCTCAATCTTCTCAACGCAAGCTCTTCTGGACATAATAGTGTCATTGGTCATTCTGTGATAAAATATGTACCATTGCCCGTTAATACATGCGATAGAACCATGATCATTACCTGCCGGATAATCTACACCATTGTCCACAATATAGCCTCTGTATTTATAGGGACCAATAGGACTATCCGCTGTAGCGTAGGCCAAACGACTCCCTCGCTTTGGAGAGTAAATCATATAGTAAGTATCTCCCACCTTACGTGGTGAACATGCCTCAAAGAACCAGGTTTCTTTTCCTACAAAATCCTCCTCCGGTCTATCCTCATTAGGTATAAAATGTTCAATACAGGTGCCATCCAGAACCTCATACATATTGTCACCATTGATTTCAGCCAAGAAGGAACGCTCATAGCCACAATATATATATACGCGACCATCATCATCCACCAGCACACCAGGATCTATAAACCAACCATTGCAGGTGATTTCTTCGGAAATATTATATTTGTATTTGGATAATAATTTAAATGGTCCTTCCGGCTTGTCACTTACCCCCACACAACCTCTACCATTCATAATATAGGCGTAAAGATAGTACTTTCCGTCCTTTTCCACCACATCCGGCGCATATAAATAGTTAGCCTCTGTGGTCCAGTCCGTATCGGACTTGTGGTCTCTGTCATCTGCAACGTGGAAAATATCTCCATGACATACCCAGTTATTCAAATCGTCCACCGGTGCACTCCAACATTTTAGCACCTTATCACAAAATGCATCTGACCCTGCTCTGTCATGAGAACCATAAATATATACTCTATCCCCAAATACTCTTGGTTCTCCATCCGGAATATACTCCCAATTGGGCAAATAAGGATTGGCCATCGTATTATCCCTCCCATTTCTAAATCTATTCTACAAAATTAAACGCCCGAACCCTTCTCCTCACTAAGCTGCAACAATCTCTGCTTCAACTGATTCTCCATATCCTGCAAATCCAGTTCTGCCTGACGACGTCTCTCGCGACCTTCTGTCTGAATACGCATTACTTCGTCCAAAGTAGAAATCAAGCTCTCGTTCGTATTCTTCAAAGTTTCCATATCCACAATACCACGCTCTGCCTCTTTAGCAGTTTCAATAGTAGCCACCTTCAAAGCAGCCGCATTCTTTCTTAACAATTCGTTAGTCATATCAGAAACCTGACGCTGTGCTTCAGCCGCATCAGTAGCATGCTGTACACCGATTGCAATAGCCATCTGGTTTTTCCAAAGAGGAATGGTATTTACCAAGGTTGACTGAATCTTGTCCACCATTACTGTATCGGAATTCTGAATCAAACGAATCTGGGGTGCAGTCTGAAGCGCTACCATTCTGCTAAGTTCCAGATCGTTAATTTTCTTTTCAAAACGCTCGCACATATTCTCGTAATCTTTTACCAGCTGTGCATCCTCAGGAAGACCTGAGGTAAGGGCCTTCTGCTTAAGCTCTGCAAGTTCTGTATCTCTGGCCTGTTTTAACTTCTCCTTACCTGCAAGGATGTACATAGAAATTTCTTTAAAATAGGACAAGTTCAAATCATACATCTTATCCAAGAATTCTACATCCTTCAATAATTGAATCTGATGACCTTCCAGTGCATCGGAAATTCTGGCAACATTCACTTCTGCCTTGTCATACTTAGCCTTTAAAGAAGTCACTTCGTTAGAACGTTTCTTAAAGAATGCCTTTAATCCCTTAGCATCTTCATCCACAATTTCAAAGCTCTTAAGCTCGGTTACTAAATCGGTAATCATACCACCGATTTCGCCCATATCCTTGGTTTTAATATTACTCAAGGCCTTACCGGAAAAATCTGCCATCTTTTTCTGAGTAGAAGCACCGTACTGCAAAACAGCATTGGTGTTATTCAAATCAATCTTTTCCACAAACTCCATCACCATCTGCTTTTCCTGAGGAGTTAACTGTGTCTCTGCAAGCTCTGTGCTCTTCTTCACTGCCTCTTCTTCCACTCTCTTAGAGGTTTCCTCTACTTCTTCTACTACATCAAAAGAAAGGGTGGGTACTTTAGTTTCCGTAAACTCTTTAAATTCCTGATCCATAATTTAATCCTCCATTTATCTTTTCGGGTAAATCCCTTATTTTGTCTGTCTTTGAATTTCAAAATCCTTACCGCCGGTGAGTCCTTCCTTTGCTAAGATGGTCTTCATAGTGGAAATCTCCGTAGAAATATCCCATGCTGCATCTTGGAACATATCATCAAAAATCTTGCCAAAAGCATCGTTAATCACATCCATAGTGTCCTCGATTTCCTTCTTGGTATTGGCAATATTCTGTTCTCCGTAGGAAGGTTTGCCGTCTAATTCCTTATAGGCCTCTATCAGCTTTGCTGTAGTGGGCAAATAATACTTCATCAGCTTCTGCAAGTCATCCACGCTGGTCGGGTCTTTCTTCAGTTGTTCAAAAATACGCTTCATAATATCTTCCAGCGTATCCAGCTTCTGTGACATAACCTCTCCGGGTATGGCATCATTGGCCTCCCGGATTTGCTGAATATATTTCTCTCCCTCATTCAGCACATTACGTACTTCCTCGGGATATTCCTCGTACTTAATCTCGCGAATCTGGATGGCATCATTTTCCTTGAGCCCCTTATCCTTATTCGCCTGCTCTATGGCCCAGATTTCTCTGTTTCTGCGCGACTGCTCTGCATCCAGATAATTCTGATACACCTCGTCACTGGTAATCAAAGTATTGCCGGTATCATCCAAATGTCCCTGTAAAAAGAAACCCTTTCCAATCATCTTACGCAAATCCCGAAGCACATAACTCTTTTTCTTACCCACTACGGTTGCCAGCTGATCCACATCACAATACTGTCTGCTACCAATCTGCTTTACGTAGCTTCGAAAGCGTTCTACAAAGGCTTTCTTCTTGATACCACCTGCTAACATGGCAAGACTGCCGGCAAGAGCCGATGTACTGAGAATATCTGCAAACCATACCCAAGGATTGCCTGTCACCAAACCAATCAGGGATAATACCAGTGTTCCCGGTGCAAAAATAGACGTTCCTGTAATCCCAAGCACCGTACACGCCGGTCCTGAATAGGTTCCCGGAGGATTCTTTGCATAAAGCTGAGTTTGTTGCTTGACAATCGCGGTAGACTGCCCCTGCTTCTGGGCCTGCTTCTCTTTAAACGCTTCCGTCCTATTCACTGTGGGTTTCGTGCTCCACTGGTTCATATTGGCATTAATCTTTTGACTAAGGTTATCCATCTTTACATTAACCTTGTCCACTACTTTATTTACTTTATGTTCTATATCCTTACTTAATCCTGCATAATCCTGGTTTTCTACTGCCGAAAAAACCGAGCGGAATATCTCCTCCGCAGTATCAACCCATCCCTTATCCTGCATTCGCTCACCACCTATTGTTCCTGCATTTACATCTATACATAACATTTCCACAATTATAATAATTTTACCATATTCTGTGTATGATTACCACTTCTTTTTTGACACGTTTAAGTATTTTAACGTGCAAAAATTGTCGCCCGACGGCGACAATTTTTAACTCCTACCACTGTACTCGCACAATTTTCCGTCACAAAAAAGAGTCTTGATGATTTCTCACCAAAACTCTTCTCTTCCATGCGGGCGAAGGGACTTGAACCCCCACGGTCTCCCACCAGAACCTAAATCTGGCGCGTCTGCCAATTCCGCCACGCCCGCGTATGTGGCTGTTGCACAGCCACGAACATCATTATATACAATGATTAAATATCTTGTCAAGACATCATTCTAATAATTAATCTTTCCAAACTGTGCCAAGGTATAGAATACCAAAATCACAACCAACATAATCGGTGCAATATATCGAATCATCACACGGAATATCTTTACTCTGCCGAACTTTTCACCATTCTTGGTTACTTCATCCTCTACAATCTTGGTACCCAAAATCCAGCCTACCAAGATGCAGGTTCCAAGTGCCAAAATCGGCATCATGATACTATTGGACAGATAATCAAAAAATGTCAGGAAATCCATTCCCAGAATCGTGATATGGCTCCAGGTACCATTTCCCAAGGAAGATGCTGTTCCCAGTACCAGACTGATTAATATTACCACAGCCACCGCTTTCTTACGAGACCACTTAAAGCGATCTATCAAATTGGATACAATCGCTTCCATAACCGAAATAGAACTGGTCACTGCCGCAAAAAATACCAGTATAAAGAATGCTACACCAATAACACTACCCATTGGCATTCTGTCAAAAACCTGCGGCAAAGTCTTAAACATAAGTCCCGGACCACCGATTGCCAAACCTTCATCACCGCTAAATACATACACTGCCGGCACAATCATAAAACCTGCCAATAATGCAATGGCTGTATCAAAAATTTCAATATGATTAACGGATTTGCTAATATCTACATCATCACGCACATAGGAACCATAGGAAATCAAAATACCCATTGCAATACTCATGGAAAAGAATAACTGTCCCATTGCCGCACATACGGTTTTAATGGAAAACTTGGAAAAATCAGGCAACAAATAGTACTTAATACCCTCTAATGCATTGGGAATCGTAAAAATATAAATGGAAACCCCCAATGAAATAATAATTAAGATAGGCATCAGCCATTTGCTGACTCTTTCCACTCCTTTTTCCACACCCAGCGCCACTACTAAAGAGGTAACTCCCAAGAAAATCAAAAAAGTAACCAATGGTGCAAAAGGTGCGCCCACAAAACCGCCAAAATATGCGCTGTCCGCTGCTGCTTTGCCCTGTCCTGTCAAAAAGGTAATCATGTACTTAATAACCCATCCGCCAATAACACAATAGTACGGCAAAATAATCATGGGCACCAACATGGCCATATATCCTAAAATGCCGGCTTTCTTGTGTAACATTCTGAATGCATTAATGGAACTCATTTTGGTTTTACGTCCTATGGCAATCTCCATAAGCACCAGAGAAAAACCAAAGGTCAAAACCAAAATCAAATACACCAATATAAATATTCCGCCGCCATACTGGGCTGCCAAATAAGGAAATCTCCACAGATTACCCAATCCTACCGCACTTGCCGCTGCTGCAAGTACAAATCCTAATCCACCACTGAAACTACTTCTTTTTTCTTGCATGATACTGTCTCTTTACAAATTCCGTTATTTATTGGCCATTGCACAGAGTTCTTCCAGCATCTTGGGAAGCTCTGTTTCCATATTTTCATTACTGAACTGGCAGGTGCCCACGGCCTTATGACCACCGCCATTGTATTTTAACATGAGGCTTCCTACATTTACATCAGAAGTTCTGTTTAAAATACTATAACCAACTGCAGCCGAACATCCTAGTCCGCCACGTCCGCTTACAATCCAAGCAGAAATATTCTGCTCTGGATACATACTGTAAATCATGAAACGGTTACCGGTATAAATAGGTTCTACTCCACGAAGGTCAGAAATAATGACATTTCCTTCCACACGTGTATATTTCTGAACCATTTCCTTAAATTTCTCAGTCTGTTCATTATAAATTTCAATACGCTCCTGCACATCACTAAGCTTCAAAATTTCTTCTGTAGTCATTGTACGGCATGCATCGATTAATTTTTCCATTAACTGATAATTAGAGATTGTAAACTGTCTCCAACGCCCCAAACCGGTTCTGGGGTCCATAAGAAAACCAATCAAAATCCATCCGGTAGGATTCATCACTTCATCAATAGTCAACTGACCGGAATCCACCTTGTCCACCGCTTCCATCATGTCATCAAACTGCGGGAAGCGTTCTTTACCACCGTAATAATCATAGATAATTCTGGCACAAGAAGGCGCAATGCGGCTTTCTCCCTTGTACTTTCCAGCCAATTCATTACGCTCATGTTCACTGGAATGGTGATCAAACCACAATCCGCAACCGGGTACATAAGGTACATTGGCCAAACAGTCATTCTCGTCCACTTCCACCAAACCATCCTGCAAATCCTTGGGATGCGCAAATTTCCAACTATCAATAATCCCCGCCTCTTTCAAAAGCGCACCACATGCCAAACCATCAAAATCTGAACGTGTAACTAACCTCATAAGCTTCTCCCTCCTACAATAAAAATATATACTTTATTATAGTACATCGATGAATACATTTCAAGGAAAAAGCAGACTTATGGCTAAAAGAAAAGACCGTATCGAATTGCATAATTCGAAACAGCCTTTTTAGTGAGCGTGCCGGGGTTCGAACCCGGGACAACTTGATTAAAAGTCAAGTGCTCTACCGACTGAGCTACACACCCGTATAAAAGATAGTAAAAAATAAAAAACAGGGCTAGCTGGATTCGAACCAGCGACTGCAGCAGTCAAAGTGCTGTGCCTTACCGCTTGGCGATAGCCCTATAATGACACCAAGCGTGTCATACCGACACATTACTGTAAAAGGGTGGGTAATGGGACTCGAACCCACGGCCTTCAGAGCCACAATCTGACGCGCTAACCAACTGCGCTATACCCACCATAGGGAACTTTATTCCCAGAGGTTTCCCTCTAATGTGCCCAAAGGGATTCGAACCCCCGACCCACGGCTTAGAAGGCCGTTGCTCTATCCAGCTGAGCTATGGACACATAGTCAACAGTATTCTGTTGCTAAGCGGGTGATGGGAATCGAACCCACGTATCCAGCTTGGAAGGCTGGTGTTCTACCATTGAACTACACCCGCATGAATTATAATCGGGGTGACAGGATTCGAACCTGCGACCCCCTGCTCCCAAAGCAGGTGCTCTAGCCAAGCTGAGCCACACCCCGATGTTCGCATTGCGCCAAACGCAAAACCTATTATATATGCTATATTACATTATGTCAAGCGGTTTCTTTTGAATTTTATAAATTTTTGCTTTTTTCTGAAAATTGTTTACAAATAAGCAATCGTATAGTGGGCTTCCCCTTCTCTATCAAGCTCCATAAGCATATAGGAAGGCTTGCGTCCTTCCTGTCTGGGGTAGGACAAGCTCCCTGGATTCAAGGTAACCAAATCCCTTTCAATATCCAAATAAGGCTTGTGGGTATGTCCAAACATAACAATGTCCACCCCTCTGGAGCGAGCCTCTTCTTTCAACATTTCCGGCCCCATATAAACATAATAATTATGTCCATGTACAAGCAAAACCTTGTATTTTCCTATATTAAACTCCAGCTCTCTGGGCAGACTATTAAAATAATCATTATTTCCGGCTACCATCCTAACAGGGCACTCCACGGAACGTGTCATAACATATTCACTGCCTTCCACATCTCCACAGTGAATAATCATATCCAGAGGTTGCAATTTTTCCACAACTTTAAAATAATTTTTGTTCTCTCGATGTGTATCACTCACAATCAGTATTCGCATACCTTCTTAATTCCTCTTTCATAAGCTTCAGTGCATTTCCCCGATGACTCACTTGATTTTTCTCTTCTTCTGTAAGCTCCGCTGTGGTCCTTCCAAACTTCGGCACATAAAATATAGGGTCATATCCAAAACCATTACTACCCTTTTCTTCATACCCAATACGACCTTCAATAATCCCCCTGGTGGTAAGTTCTGTTCCATCCGGCAAAATTGCCGCAATAGCACATACAAATCGCGCTCCACGCGCTTCATCAGGCACACCATTTAAGCGTTCTATAAGATTTGCATTTTTTATATGGTATGAGGTATCTTCACCCAAATATCTTGCAGAATAAATACCCGGTTCATTATTTAAGTAATCGATTTCCAGACCGGAATCATCCGCCATTACAACCGCATCCACGCCCATTTTTTTGCATTCTGTAGCAACTGCACGGGTCTTTATCAACGCATTTTCTTCATAAGTCTTACCATCTTCTATAATATCAATATTAATTCCGGCCTCCTTCATAGTAAGCACTTCCACTCCCAAATCAGCCAAAATCATTTGGATTTCTTTAATTTTCCCTTTGTTTCCGGTTGCAAATATTATCTTTTCAAGCTTCATCTTTTTTTCCTCTTTTAATGGTCTTCCAACCTTTTTTCACACATAGCACAATGGCAGTACACTATTAATTACGTTTCGGCGGCTTAGGCCCCATAAACTGATAAAAGTACGTTTTCATCATACCATTATATATCTTACGATTCTTGTCTGCCTTGCGCCCAATATCATTTTCAGCCTGTTCATAAGCAGTAATCATATACAAACTCCAGCTATCTAAGGCTTTATAACGCTCACCAATCACTTTATAAAGAGCCGGCAACGCTGTTTTTTCTTCCAAACGCTCGCCATAAGGCGGGTTGGTAATAATAAAACCATACTTCTTGGGATGACTTAAATCTGCCACACCTCGTTTTTGGAAATGTATTAATTTATCCACTCCCGCAAGCTTGGCATTCTCTCTGGCAATCGCCACCATCTTTTCGTCAATATCATAACCCTGAATATCAGTTTCTACCGACAAATCCACCATTTCCTGAGCTTCATCCACACAGTCATACCAATTCTGCTTTCCTATAATATGTCCCCAGCTTTCTGCAGTAAAGCTTCGATTCATACCCGGTGCCATATTAGCTGCCATCATGGCTGCTTCAATAGGAAAAGTACCGCTACCACAGAACGGATCCACCAAAATACGATCCGCTCTCCAAGGAGTAAGCATAATCAAGGCGGCCGCTAGATTTTCCGCAATGGGTGCTTTAGCTGTTAATTTTCTATAACCGCGCTTATGCAGGGAATCGCCCGTACTATCCAAGCCCACTGTTACTTCATCCTTCATAATAAATACTCGGATAGGAAAACTGTCTCCATTTTCCTCAAACCAGCTGATGCCGTATTTATCTTTTAGGCGCTCCACCATAGCCTTCTTCATAATACTTTGAATATCGGAAGGACTGAAAAGTTTACTCTTTACACTGGCTGCCTTAGCCACCCAAAACTTGCCATCCTTTGGAATATAATCCTCCCAAGGCAAAATCTTGGTTCCTTGAAATAATTCTTCATACGTTTCCGCTTTAAAACGTCCTATTTTAATCAAGATTCTCTCAGCTGTACGCAAAAAAACATTAGCACGGCAAAGAGCTTCCTCATCTCCCCAAAAAGTAATTCGACCATCTGCCACCTCTGTAATATCATATCCCAAATCAATAATTTCTTTTTTTAATACTGCCTCCATACCAAAATGACACGGGGCAATCAACTCAAATTTTCTCATACTTATCATCCTTATGTAATTCTATGGACTCATTCCTTTAACAGTATACACAAATATCCTTATTATGTAAATAAGGATACCCCGTAAGATATCCTTATTTTGCCACTCTTAGTAATTGTCCTTCATGTTGTCCTTCATATGGTTCTGGGACTTATTCTGATTACTGTTCTGGCTCTTGTTCTGATTGCTGTTCTGAGAACTGTTCTGAGAAGAATTCTTGCTTGTATTTCTGCAATCATTAGCGTTATTCATTTTGTTTTCCTGATTATTCTTTGTCATATTCTTTCCCTCCTGTTTTTTAGTTACAAGAGTAGTATGTGTGTTTTTCATTTTACTATTCTGACAATTAATGCCTTTTGTTTCCTTATTTATTTCAATTTACTCAATCGGATTAGAAATAAAAAAGAGAACCAGTGGTTCTCTTTTAATTTAGCCAGTCTCTAAATAGTTTAACCAGGAAGTATATTAGTAAAATCGGAAAAACCATGGGTAATAACACCGAAACTAATGTTGCTATAATATTGATAATTACAAAAATAACAAGACAAACAATCGCAATTTTAAGCCATTTGGGCATGCCTTTTACTCGCAGTTCTCCACTTTGTCTTTCCTGCACATATTGTTCCTGCTCGTAAACATCCTGATAACTATTGCTCCCGTACTTGAAAGTATTCGGCTCATTTGCTGAGATAATACTTTTTGCTATCAGTCGGGGATCCCCCAACGAATGCATAACTTCTTCTTCCAAATAGCCCATTCTCACTTGGGAATTTATATAATTTTCGTAATAATTCACATTTTCTTCTACCACACGCGTCGGAACATTACCGTTAAGCGTCATTCGCAGCCTATTCAGAAATTCCTGTTTATCCATTGCATATGCTGTTATCAGCTCACCTTTCTAAAACTAAATCAAGTATAGCATGTCTGCATACTTCCGTAAATATACTGCATCCTAAAGAATTATAAACTTTTTATAAAAGAAAAGGGTATGTCAATACGACATACCCTTGAAAAATCTTATTAACCCTTAACACCACCGAGGGCAACACCCTGAACGATGAACTTAGAAAGTAATAAGTAAACAATAACTACCGGGAAGATAGAAAATGCAATTGAGAAGTATACATGACCCATATCAAACTTCATAAAGTCCGCACCACGCAAGGTTGCAATCAAAATAGGCAATGTCTTCTTGTGAGGACTATGCAATACCAATGCAGGTGTGAAGTAGTTATTCCAGCTACCTACGAAGGTAAAGATTGCCTGTACTGCAATTGCAGGCTTCATAAGCGGTAATACAATTGTATTGAAGGTTCTGAACTCTCCGGAACCGTCCATACGTGCTGCTTCTACCAATGAAAGAGGCAAAGTACTTTCCATGTACTGCTTCATATAGAAGAATACTACCGGTGAAGCGATGGAAGGAACAATCAAAGGAATGAAAGTATCATCCATACCCATCGTATCAATCATCTGTACAAAACCTAATGCAGTTACCTGAGTAGGAATGGTCATAACCATAAGAATGAAGGTAAACATAAACTTCTTAATCTTAAAATCATATGCATGAATCGCATAAGCTGTCATGGAAGAAAAGTAGGTTGCAAATACTGCACTTACAAGCGCAATCACCATACTATTTAACAAACCTAAAACCCAAGGTAATGAACCTTCCACCAATACCGCATACATATTATCAAAGAAGTGCGTACTGGGAATAGGTGTAAAACCGGTTGTTAACTCTCCTCGAGATCTGGTTGCGTTAATAAGCAGGAAATAAAACCAAATCAAACACAAAACAGAGAAGAAAATCAATACAGTATAGGCGATGACTCTTCTTGCCTTAATACCAATTCCCTTATTCATAGAGTTTTCATCATATCTAGACATTGTTCATCACCCCCCTAATCTTCCTTATTTCCTGAGAACTTAAATACCAGGAAACTCATAAATGCTGTAATAATAAACAGAAGTACGGAAAGTGCACCCGCCATACCATAGTTCTTACTATACAAATGCTTGTTCAAATACATAATCAAAGTCATGGATGAACGCATCGGGTCTCCGGAACCGTTGGTTAAAATCTGAGGTACATCGAACATCTGTAAACCACCGATTAAGGATGTAATCATAACATAAATCAAAATCGGCTTTAAAAGAGGTAAAGTAATCTTGTAGAATACCTGAGTAGCGGTCGCACCATCTACCTCAGCTGCTTCAAACAATGTAGTATCAATACCCATCATACCTGCCATCAAAAGAATGGTGGTATTACCAAACCACATAAGGAAGTTCATCAATGCTACTAAGCTTCTAACACTCCATGCATTAGAGAAAAATTTAAAAGGAGCATCAATAATTCCCATAGACATCATTACTGAGTTAATAGGACCTCCATCCTGGAACAAGGTAAAGAACAACATAGAGAATGCTGACGCCATGATCAAGTTAGGAAGATAGATAACTGTTTTAAAGAATCTCTGTCCTTTTAATCTCAAGCTGGGATCTGAGAACCATGCACCCAAGAGTAATGAAACAATAATCTGGGGAACAAAGCCTAAAACCCACATAATCATAGTATTTATAAAATAGGGCATCAAATCACCATTTGAAAAAAGTTCAATATAATTCTTCAAGCCATGCCAATTAGGACCAACCTGTGTCAAACCACCCATTAAACGGTAGTTCTCAAAGAAACTGTTAATAATCGTTGTAAATAAAGGAACAATCTGAAACACTGCATAAACTACAATAAAAGGAATCAGGAAAATATATCCCCATTTATTGTATTTAACAACATTTCCTTTTTTGGGACTACTCATAAATATACCTCCGTTTTTTCATACGAGAATATCAAGCCTTACTACAGAACCCGCAACAATCATCCTCCCGAGAAACTGTTGCCGATTCTGCAATTTGCTTCAAAAAAAGGAAAAATCATGCCTGCCTGACCAGCAGGCAGGCATGACTCCTATGAATCAATCAATATATTAATCTAATCAAAGATTACTTAGACAATTCAGGATATTTCTCCATAACGCCCTTGTAGAATAAATCTAAAGCTTCGTCTAAAGTAGCGTTGCCTTCGAAGTAGTTCTTCATAGCCTTCTGGAATTCTTCGTTACATCCCTGATCGTATGCAGAAAGGTTGCTCAAGTCAATCTTAGCTGCACCTGCACAGTACATAGGAAGAGGATTCTGGCCGCCCATAACCTTGCTGGTGTAATCAGACTGAGCCATAGCTTCCATAGCGGGCTTATCGTTAACGAAATCGTCATCCTTGGTTACGATACCCTTCATAAGTTCGGTATCAGTGGTCATCTTAAGCATGATGTCCTTGATTAAGTCAGCATTGTCAGTACCTTCTGCTGCACATACCCAAGTACCGCCCCAGAAGAAGCCCTGAGGACCTTCAGTACCGCCCCATCCGCCGTTGTAGCCGATAGAACCTTCAACGTCAGCTGCCATAGAGAAGTTAATTAACCAAGCGGGTCCAAAGTAACAGAATACTTTTTCACCAGGATAGAAGCCCTTAGACCAGTCATCAGACCAAAGGTCATGAGTTCCAGCAACACCAGCATCTACCAATGCCTTAGAGTCTTCAACCCACTTCATAATGTTAGAGTCGATTTTAATCTTACCATCAACAACCCACTTAGAAGATACGTTGTTAGAGTAGGTACGATAGGTATCGTTTACAGAAGAAACCATCTGATATCCAGCTGCTTTCATCTTGTCAGCGGTTGCTACGAAAGTATCCCAGTCCTTAACATAAGTCTGAACGGTTGCAGGATCATCTGAACCTAAAACTGCCTTAGCTGCTTCACGGTTGTAGAACATGATACCAGGACATCCCTGCCATGAGAGACCCTTCAATACGCCGTTAGAGTCAGTAACGATATCCTGTGTATACTTGTACTGGTTAGCGATATCAGCATCAGTAATGCCAAGATCCTTAACAGCCATAGAGTACTCAGAATCAACATACTTAAGAGCGTAGTCAGCTTCTACCAAGAAGATATCAATCTTGTCATCAGCTGCAGCATCCTTCTGCTTTAATAAGGTTGCATCCAAGTTGTTCTGATAAGCGTTGTCTGCACTAGGAGTGATGTTCCACTTAACAGTTACATCACCGATCTTACCGGTAGTTGCATCAACGATTTCGTAGCCAGGATAGTGATCCTGTACACGTCTCTGGAATTCATCGTTCCAGCAGTATACGTTGAGAACCTGTCCGTCACTTGCAGCCTTCTTGCCGCCACATCCAGCGAGCATAGAAGCTGCCATTGCTGTGGTTAATAACACACATAACAATTTTTTCTTCATTTTTCATTTCCTCCCAAATTACTTGAAATAAGAATTTTTTATATTGATACCGCTTACGCGATATTAATACCGATATTTTCTGTAAACACTTAATCGTTTACACTTCATATAATACAGCAACTTGACAATAAATGCAAGCATTATTTTATATGAAATATACATTTTGCACATTTTTTTATTTTTATCGTCGTTTTTCGACAATCCGGAATGCTATTTTCCTATGTATCCTACGGTTTCGCCCTCGTAAACTTCTCCTTTTATAACCATCTGTTCAATCAATGTGGTTTTAGGTCTTTCTATTAAGGAGATCAGTTTTTCTCCGGCTTTCACACCAATGGTGGCTGTATCCTGTTTCAAGGTAGTTAATCTTGGCTTAATATGTTTACCAACCCTAATACCGTCGTATCCAACTACCGAAATGTCTTCCGGAATACGAAGCCCTCTTTCATTAATGACATTCATTCCTCCGAAGCAAGCCACGTCATCCGGATATAGAATGCAAGTAGGCGGAACCTTCAAATCCAAAAGTTCCTTGGTTCGTTCTCCTGCCGCCGTGCTGTCACGATATGCTGCTTCGCAAACATATTCGTCCGGGACCTCTATTCCCAATCTCTCAGCATTACTATAAAAAGAAGAAAGTCGTTCACGGGTAACAGCCGAATCCGCTCCATGTATATATGCGATTCTTCTATGTCCTTTATTATATACGAACTCCAACAGCTGTCTCATACCATCTACATTGTCCGACCTGACTCCGACTCTGTTGTTAAACATGTGGTCGATAGTTACCAGCGGAATATTACTTCTGACAAGCTCCACAACCTGTTCATCATAAAAATTAACACAGGCAATTATCACGCCATCGAAAGCTCTGTATCTGCAATGATCCAGATAAGACATATTGTACTTTCCTTTATTAATGAAAGTAATGTCATATCCTTTATCTTCTACCGTGCGCTTAAAGTGATCCAGCACATATGAAAAATAGTCATGTGTCAAACCACTTCTGGCTTCGTCCACGAAAAGCACTCCTATGTTGTGTGTACGGTTAGTCTTCAGTGCTCTCGCCATAGAATTAGGAAAATATCCCATCTCCTTGGCAACCTTTTGTATATGGAGTTTTGTTTCTTCTCCAATGTCACCATGACCGTTCAATGCCTTACTTACAGTAGCAACACTGACGCCGCAGGCAACGGAAATATCCTTCATCGATACCATAGCGGCTCTCCCCTTGTACAACCTGACAACTACTTAAACGTTTTCGTAAGGTTATCATAGTACATTTTACCCAATATTGCAATACCATTTTTCAATAAAAACCATTTTTTTGATATTTTTATACTAATTTTAACCTGTTTTTTCCATTTTTCCTTTGAAGATGCTATTGCAAAGCCCCCATTTCTTATGTATAATGGGTTCATAGTAAACGTTTTTACTTAATCGTTTAATAAATACAGTTAAAGGAGAGTTCAATATGAAATTTGGTTATTTTGATGACGCTCGCAGAGAATATGTCATCACAACTCCAAGAACACCTTATCCCTGGATTAACTATCTGGGAACACAGGGTTTCTTTTCACTGATTTCCAACACTGCCGGAGGTTATTCTTTCTATAAAGATGCACGTCTGCGCAGAATTACCAGATATCGTTATAACAACGTTCCTATCGATATGGGCGGTCGTTATTTCTATATCAATGACAATGGCACCATCTGGAACCCCGGCTGGTCACCTGTAAAAACTGAGTTAGACTCTTACGAATGCCGTCATGGTATGGGCTACACCATCATTTCCGGTAAAAAGAACGGTTTAAAGGCAGAAGTTACCTTCTTCGTTCCTCAGGATTATGACGGTGAAGTTCAGCAGGTTGTTTTGACCAACGAAAGCGATGCTGAGAAGTCCTTCTCTTTATTCTCTTTCGCTGAGTGGTGTTTGTGGGATGCACAGGATGACAGCAACAACTTCCAGCGTAACTTCTCTACCGGTCGTGTTGAGGTTAAGGATTCCGTAATCTACCACAAGACCGAGTACAGAGATCGTCGTAATCATTACGCATTCTACTCTGTAAACGATACCATCGACGGTTATGACACCGACAGAGATTCCTTCATCGGCTTGTACAATGGTTTTGGTGATCCTCAGGCAGTTATTGCAGGCAAGGCAACCGATTCCTTCGCGGATGGCTGGGCTCCTATCGCTTCTCATTATAAGAAGATTACTCTTGCTCCCGGCGAAACCAAGACCCTCGTATTCGTACTTGGTTACGTAGAGATGCCTGTTGAAGAAAAATTCGAGGCAGACGGCAAGACTATTAATAAGGTAAAAGCTTTCGAAATGATCGAAAAGTTCGATACCCCCGAGAAATTTGCACAGGGTATGGCTGATTTGAAGGCTTACTGGGACAAGCTCCTTGGTATCTTGAATGTAGATACTCCGGATGACAAAGTTAACAGAATGGTTAACATCTGGAACCAGTATCAGTGTATGGTTACCTTCAACCTTTCACGTTCCGCTTCCTACTTCGAGTCAGGTATCGGTCGTGGTATGGGCTTCCGTGATTCCAACCAGGATATCCTCGGATTTGTACATCAGATTCCCGACAGAGCAAAGGAACGTATCATTGATATCGCTTCTACTCAGTTCCCTGACGGCGGTTGCTACCATCAGTACCAGCCTCTTACCAAGAAGGGTAACTCCGATATCGGTGGTGACTTCTCCGATGATCCTTTGTGGTTAATTCTTTCCGTTTCCGCATATATTAAGGAAACTGGTGACTGGAGCATTCTTGACGAGATGGTTCCTTACGATAACGATATGTCCATCGCACAGCCTATGTTGGATCACTTGAAGGTTTCCTTCTATCGTATCGTTAACAACTTAGGACCTCACGGTTTACCTCTTGCAATGAGAGCAGACTGGAACGACTGTATCAACCTTTCTTGCTACTCAGATACACCGGGTGAATCCTTCCAGACTTACACCAATCCTAAGTTTGCAGCGGAAGGCGGTTACTCTAAGGTAGCAGAGTCAGTATTCGTTGCTACTCTCTTTACTTATGCAGGTCCTAACTACGTTTCTATTTTGAAGCACTTAGGCAAGGATGAAGAAGCTGCAGCAGCACAGGCTGAAATCGACAAGATGAAGGCAGTTGTTATGGAGCATGCCTTCGATGGTGATTGGTTCTTAAGAGCTTACGATGCAACCGGTGCTAAGATGGGATCTAAGGAATGTGAAGAAGGCAAGATCTTCATCGAGCCTCAGGGATTCGCAGTAATGTCAGATATCGGCGTAGAAGAAGGTGCTGATATCAAGACCTTGAACTCTATTGATAAATATCTGAATACAGAATTTGGTCTCGTACTGAACAACCCTGCATTCAGCAAATACTATATCCAGTACGGCGAAATTTCGACCTATCCCGGCGGTTACAAGGAGAACGCAGGTATCTTCACCCATAACAACGCTTGGATCATTTGTGCAGAAGCTTACGCAGGACGCGGTGACAAGGCATTCGAGTACTATTCTAAGATTGCACCTGCTTTCACAGAAGAAACTTCTGACATCCACAAGACCGAGCCTTACGTATACGGTCAGATGATCGGTGGTAAGGATGCAGGTTCTGATATCGGCAGACCTGGCAAGAACTTCGGCCAGGGTAAGAACTCATGGCTGACCGGTACTGCTGCTTGGAACATGGTAGCTATTTCCCAGTACATTCTCGGTATTGCTCCTGACTTCGATGGTTTGAAGATTGATCCTTCTATTCCTGCAGCTTGGGACGGACTTACCGCTACACGTCAGTTTAGAGGCGCTGTATACAACATCACCGTTAAGAACCCTGATCATGTATGCAAGGGTATCAAATCAATGGTAGTTGACGGCGTAGCTGTTGACGGTAAGGTTATTCCTTAT
Organism: Acetatifactor sp.; assembly: GCA_045537405.1. Taxonomy (GTDB): domain Bacteria; phylum Bacillota; class Clostridia; order Lachnospirales; family Lachnospiraceae; genus Acetatifactor. The sequence continues at coordinate 2,171 of JAZSPK010000034.1, read as the reverse complement.
GTAGAAGGCAAGACCGAATACAACGTAGAAGTAATTATGGGTTAATCCCTGATACAAGCATAAAAAACGGCGGAAAGATTTCTTTCCGCCGTTACTTTTTTACCACTTCTTTTTCGGACAATAATTCTTCTCCACCGCCGCACGCAACTCCACATAACAACCGCAGCTTCTGCACATAGCCTCTAAAAGCATATCGCATCCCTTACAAATCTCCAGCCGTTCATCATACAAAGTATCCGACGCCTTCGTATCCGGGTCCAAATCCTCCAAATACGCCTGTATGGTTTCGTATTGATTGGTTTTGTCTATTTGGTCTCGAAGGAGACATTTTTTGCAGTAGCGGTAGGTTTCCATTATCAAACATCCTTCTTGTTTCTTTTGTAACAAAAAACCTTGAAGACCGAAATCTTCAAGGTTTCATTTATGTGCGTTAGAAGATTCGAACTCCCGACCTTTTGGTCCGTAGTCAGTCGCTCTATTTAAAAATCTTCTTCAAAAACCCTGAAATCTTTGATTTTTAAGGTTATTTTGACATTTTCATTACTATACTTTCTTTAAAATCTTTATCTCCGTTCATTGACTTCAATCCGGATATTACTCTGAATATTTCATCAGTGTATTTTGCCGGGTCCACTTTTATTCTAAAAAGGGGAATATCCAAGCTGTTGAATACTTCGTTTTTGAATGCATCGGCTGACTGGGCTTTGAGTGATAAGTGCGATTTATCGTCCAGCTCTAAGCCGGCTAATACTCTTAAATTAGCATCACATATTATAAAATCGATATGTCTCGATTTGATTTTATTGCGGAGCATTTCTCTTTGTGGATGGTTCTTGTCTACATTGATGATATCTTCCATCCGGACTTTAGGACAAACAATGAGATTATTTGTGCTGCATTTAAAGTACAGCTTCTGCCAGAACTGCTGCTCCGTAGGTGTGAGTATGCTTGCCCGACGATATGGATTGTAAGCCGGAGTTTGTTCCTTGTTCGAATAACCGACTACCTGGTATATGTATGTTCCATCTTCCTTCTGGACTTTTTCCCATACTGGATGTTTGCCTTTATTATTTTTATTTTGTGGTGTAATGTTCGATTTATCTTTGAAACTGTTATATAAGTCTATAATAGTTATTAATACAGCAAAAATTGCTATAACTATTAACAGTATCAGGAATACATATACAAAAACGATTAATACATCAGACATTTTTATCCTTGGTCCTTTCGATAATCTCTTCTATTTTTCCGATTAGTTTTATTTGCTCTCTTTCCGGTAACTGATGGAATATATCCAGCAACTCTTTATCATTCTCTGATAACTTCATTCCTGGTTCCAGTCCCAGCAATTCATCTGTTGTTACATTAAAATATTTTGCTAGTAAAATTATTTTATCAGCTGATGGTTGACTCCCTTTTTTCCATGCTCTAAATGTGGATTCCTTGATTCCAGTATAATTTTGTAAATCAATAGAATTAATATTCTGTGCTTTCATTAGTTCTATTAAACTTTCTGTAAATCCCATTACGTCTCCTTTCCGCAAAATATTGCGGTAAAATTTATTGTGATTTTTGTGTATTTTTTACAAAACGCAAATTTATGCGTTTTATTCTGTTGACAACCGCAATATATTACGTTAATATTTGCTTGTAAACTTTACCCGAGCCTTTTGCACTTTGTTTTTAACTTTCAGTATAACAAATTTTTTAAAAAATGTGAAGAGTGCGGGCTCCAAAAATCTAAGGAGGAAAATGTATGAGTAAATTAAAACAGGAAGTCGCGGTTATGTCAGTTAGCAGATACCGCATGGTTGACCGCCAGACCGGTGAAGTGAGTGAAGGATGTGGAGTACGCTATATGTTTGGAGCGGATTTATCTCCCGCAGCAGAAGAAAACCAAAAAGGTTATAAGTTTGGTAAGACTTCTCTTCCTTACGCTGACTTTGATAAGTTTGAAGCAGTTCCCGGAGTTTATGAAGCAGAGCTCTCAATGAATATTGCATCCGACGGAACTGTTAAGGTAAGAGCAGAGAATTTTATTTTTAAGCGTCCCCTGGTTAATGTAGACAAGAAGTAGGAGGTCTATGATGGTTGGTTCAATAATTTTGTTTGGAATGATTGTGTTTTCGTTCTGTGTTTCTGTAACAGTAGTGATTAATCGACTTAGAGGT
>JAZSPK010000001.1:0-2974 GCA_045537405.1 Acetatifactor sp. | reverse complement strand
GGTTATGATGCGGATGGCAACAGCACCGAGCAGTACAAGAAATTGTGGCCCGCAGATCTGCATTTGATCGGTAAGGATATCATCCGTTTCCATACTATTTACTGGCCGATCTTTTTGATGGCCCTGGGTGAAGAACTGCCCAAGCAGGTATTTGGTCATCCATGGCTCTTACAGGGTGACGGTAAGATGAGTAAATCCAAAGGAAATGTGATTTACGCAGATGATCTGGTTGATTTCTTCGGCGTAGATGCGGTTCGTTATTTTGTGTTGCATGAGATGCCTTTTGAGAATGACGGTACCATTACCTGGGAACTGATGGTGGAAAGACTCAATTCTGATCTGGCAAATACTTTAGGCAACCTTGTAAATCGTACCATTTCCATGAGCAACAAATACTTTGGCGGCGACGTGACAAATAAAGGTGTAGTGGATTCTGCAATTGATGAAGATATGAAAGCTACCATTACGGCAGCACTGGGCAAGGTAAAAGGAAAAATGGCGGATCTGAAGGTAGCAGATGCACTGACCGAAATTTTTGCAATCTTTAAGAGATGCAACAAATACATTGATGAGACAGAACCTTGGGTATTGGCAAAGGATGAAGCGAAGGCAGACCGCCTGGCAACCGTAATGTACAATTTGGTGGAAGGTATCACCATCGGTGCTTCTCTCCTTCAGCCCTTTATGCCTGAAACTGCAGAAAAGATTGTGGCTCAGTTGAATTCCCAAATTCGTGAATTTGAGTTACTTAAGCAGTTTGGTTTGCGCGAAAATGATGTGAAGGTAACTGAAACACCGGAAATCCTTTTTGCAAGACTTAAAGTAGACGAAATCGTAGAAAAGGCGGAGGCTATGTATGCTGCCAGACGTGCAGAGGCGGAAGCACCTGCACAGGAGGAAACTCCTGCAGAGGAAGTAATTGACATTGAAGCCAAGGATGAAATAGAATATGATGACTTTGCAAAAATGCAGTTCCAAGTGGGCGAAATCATTGCTTGCGAGGCAGTGCCTAAGTCTAAGAAATTGCTTTGCTCGCAGGTGAAGGTGGGTAGTCAGATTCGCCAGATTGTATCGGGAATCAAGGCACATTATACACCGGAAGAAATGGTGGGCAAAAAGGTAATGGTACTTGTAAACTTGAAACCTGCAAAATTGGCAGGTGTACTTTCAGAGGGTATGCTTCTTTGTGCAGAGGACGCAGAAGGTAATTTGGCACTGATGACCCCGGAAAAGAACATGCCCGCAGGTGCGGAGATATGTTAACAGAAAAAAAAGATTTTTCTTGTGAAATAAGAGCGGCAAAGGCAGAAGATTGGAAACCGGCAATGAATATGGTGTGGAAAACCTTCCTGAAATTTGAGGGAAGGGACTACACCCAAGAAGGTATTCATAACTTTTGGGAATTTATTACGGACAAGCAACTTTATAATGCCTTTTTGGATGGGGTGTATCACGCCTGGGTTGCTACGGACGGAAAGAAGATTATTGGCTTTGCGTCCATACGAAACGGAAATCTTCTGTCCCTGCTTTTTGTAGATGAAAAATATCATCGTTTGGGAGTAGGGAGTGCATTGATTGAGCGTCTGTGCACGTATTTGAAGCTGGATGAGGGGAAGAATAGTATTCGGGTAAAAGCGGCACCTTATGCCATAGATTTTTATAAAAAGCTGGGTTTTGTTACCTTGGGTGAAGAGGAGCATTATGCTGGAATACGTGTTACTGCCATGGAAAAGAGTTTTTAGCGTTTTAGAAAGGGTAATTTCATGAAATTTTTTGATATTGACGGGCCTTTGATGCAGGGTCTAACAAAGATTGCGGATCTGATGATATTGAATTTTCTTACTATTCTTTGCTGTCTGCCTATTGTGACAGCCGGCGCGGCAATTACCGCATTGCATTATCAGGTGCTTAAGATGATTCGTAAAGAGGATACTTATGTGGCGAGGGGTTACTTTAAGGCCTTTAAGGAGAATTTTAAGCAAGCGACTATTGTGTGGTTGCTTTTGATTGTAGCCGTGTTGTTTATTATTTTTGATTACATGGTAATCGGTTTTAGCGAAGAAGGCGGTATAGCCTATTGGTATGGTGTGGTAGTCGGTGCATTTGCAATTTTTATTGCTTTTACTGCTACCATGGTATTTCCTATTATGGCGAAGTTTTCTAATACTACTATTCGTACCATTAAAAATGCAATGGCTATTAGTGTATTGAAATTTCCGCAGACTATACTTATGTTAATTATGTATTCGATACCGGTGATTATTACATTGTTTTTTTTGCCTTTATTACCCATGGTTTTAATGTTTGGATTCTCAATGCCGGTGTATGGAAGTGCGGCCCTTTATAATAAGTTCTTCTTGAAATTAGAGGCGCAAATCATTGAAACACAGATTGCGAATGGTGAAATGGTTGTGCCTGAGCCGGATCCTGACCGTATTTTCAAGGATGAGTTAGACGAGAGTTTGATTGGCAGAGATAATTAATTGTACAAATTACCAAGAAAATGATATAAAAATTGTTCGAATTGACGAGGGAAATAAAAAAAGTGTATTTTTATTGGCAAAACATACAATCCTTTCTTAAATCTTTGTGAAATAGTGGCATGGAAAAAGAAAAGGTTTTTCGATATACTTAACTTCAGAATGTAACAGCATGGCTGTTAATAAAGTAAGATACGTTTTTTATAACGAAAGGAGTTTTACATCATGGCAAGTTTATCATTAAAGAATGTATGTAAGGTTTATCCTAACGGCTTTGAAGCAGTTAAGAACTTTAACCTTGAAATTGCAGATCAGGAATTCATCATCTTCGTAGGACCTTCAGGTTGTGGTAAGTCTACTACCCTTCGTATGATCGCAGGTTTGGAAGATATTTCTTCTGGTGAATTAAAGATTGGTGACAGAGTAGTTAACGACGTTGAACCTAAGGATAGAGATATCGCGATGGTTTTCCAGAACTACGCTTTGTATCCTCA
>JAZSPK010000016.1:0-410443 GCA_045537405.1 Acetatifactor sp. | reverse complement strand
AAAAACCTTTGAGAATTATTTTGAAGTGTTGGAAGAATGCATTAGAAAGATGAGTGAATAGCTTGAGCCGCCCTTTGAACGGGCGGCTCGTTTTGCGTCATATTATTTACTTTTTATGAGCCGTTCTACCCATGACGCATGATAAGTTGCCCATTACCACACATTTACGCGCCATGGATAGATACATCCCGGAACACACAACTTATATTCTTCCCATAAGGAACAAGAGCAGGCACAAACGGAAATTTTCGTGTGCGTTAACAATTGGAAATTGAACATTCATAATCCATAGGTTATCGCATGCTTACTTTATCTCATCTTTTCTATGACATCCTTTATAAGCTCCACATTCTTCTCTTCACTTGCTTTTAGTTCCTGTATTATCTTAATAATCTCCGGATAGCATTCCTTATTCACCGGTTCAAACAAGTTATTCCACCCCTCGGTTCCACCTTCCAAGATATCAAACATTAATTTGCGGTACAAACCAACTGTTACTCGAAATGCTTCTATGAGCTCTTCCAACGCTTCACTCGGCTGTTCCTTATGCATCTCTTCCAAGTACAGTAATAATGCACCCTTCCTCTCGTAATAAATTCCGATGCAGTATTTGAAGCCAAAGGAATCCAGTCGATTCTCCCGTACCGCTTCCACAATAGTATCATATACCCCAAAACCATAAGTACGCCCGGAATCATCCTGGAATGTCTGCATTCCCTCTACATACAGCTGAAGAGCGTTCCAATAAGCCCGATTCCAATCCACCTCATGTACCACTTCCGGAATTTCACAATACAACACCGGTGCCCATTCAAATGTTTTACCTAAATTATTATATAGCACCGGCATACTGGTATTCGTATTTTGATTCCCGATTCCTTTTGGGAAGAAAACCTTGTCCTCATCATCGTAACCGTATATTATGCCAAACTCACCAGTATCAATGCCCCACACTACGCATGCTTTATTGTCCTCAATACCTTTCTTGATTGCCTTAATTGCTTCCTCTTGTCTTGCAGAATACTCCTCTACCTCCGGTGCAGCATAATACTTCTTTGTCTGAACTCCGATTCGCTCTATAAAATCAGCATGTTGTTCCATCCAGTCATAATCCGTAACCGGTAGCGAACTGCAATTTGCATCCACACAAAACTGGGCTGCAATTCCCGTTACACTTAGGAATCTCTGAAAGGTATACTCCTTATTCCACATTCCACAGTGTTCCAGTACACTCATCATACTGATTGCATAGGTATTCCACGCAGAAAACACCTCAATGTCCAAACTCTTTTTTGCCATAGCAAACGCCTCCTTTTTCTTTATATTCCTATTATCTCACAGGAGGTATGACATATGATGTCACAGCAACGACATCAGTTGAGATAGCCTTTCCTTCATATGTTCTCTCAACCAATTAGGCTTACTAATCTTAAAATCTAAGTGACTGGCAATCAGCACGCTGATAAACACATCCGGGTCAAAAAAAGCATAGGTATACTTCTCCCCCTCTACTTTCCCACAAAGAAAATAGTCTAACGGTACCGTAGAAGTTCTACCTCCGACCATCTCTATTTCCGCAAAATAAGGCTCCTTTATCATGGTTCTGTTTTTGTCGATCTCAGATGTGCATATTTTAGACAAAATGTCCGCTTGCCTTTTATATTTGCCGTAACCGAACGTCCCAAGAGTACGATTTTGTTCCGCAAGTAACCGCACAATCTCTTTCTCTCCTTCTGACAAAAAGAAACTCGGCAAAACATACTCTTTTTCATATCGATATCCGCGCTTTTTTGCACAGTACACCAACGGTGCATACATAGAATCCCTCATATACTCAATATCCCGCTGTGCCTGCCGTAACGAAATTTCAAAATTCTCCGCTAACACTCCGGCATTCGGATATTTTTCTCCATTAACTCTGTTATGAAACCAAACAATTCTTTGATATGCTGAAATACGAACACCTCCCTTTATATCATATTTTCACTTTTTTCATTTTACCACTAAGCTCGCTCAATGACCTCTCTAATCCGATGCGCCATGGCCAATGTTTCATCTATGCTTTGTACATATGTTGACCATATAGTATTCATACTAATCCTCCACCAAATTCAAATCTTCGCGTGCTTTTCTATCCCGCTATGCCAACATGTTCACAAATCAAGCTCAAAATACAATTCCGCATGCTCGTTATCATTATATCTGTCCGCTTCCCGAAAACCCACGCTTCGATACAAATGCTGTGCTACTGAAAACTGCTTTCTGGTATCTAAACAGATTTTACTATATTGCTGCTCTCTTGCGTAGTCTATGGCATGATTTAAAAGTAATCTACCATACCCATTCCTTTGGTGCTCCGGCAATACAAACATTCTCTTAAGTTCAACCACCTGATTAATATTATAAATCACTCTGATTGCAACAGTGCCAATAAGGTCATCATTATCCAACAGACACCAAAAACAACCATTTTTCATATAATATTGCTCTACGTTGGCAATATCTGCATGTCTGTCGTTTGGAGAGTATGGTATGCCAACTGCAGAAAAGCATTTTGCAAAAAAAGAATCCACTTTCTTCTGCATATCCTCTTTGAAAATAACAATATCCATTTCTGTTCCCTCCATTCGCCATGCCGACAAACTCGCAAGCTGACGCTTGCTCGTTGTCGCGGCATTCGCCGTATTGTCTAGCGTCTAAATATGCTCTTACGTGTGCCAGCACCCGACGAGCATTATTTAGCCACTATTCAGCATGGCTCATTGCTGCGCGCAACCTTTCCTTCAACGCCAGCAAATATTTCACGCCCTCTGCCACGTCTACGGTTTCTTTCACAGACTTGTCGCGGGTGGTGATTTCCAGCTTGCCTTCCTGTAGGTTTCTGGGGCTTACCACCACGCGGATGGGCACTCCCAAAAGGTCCGCATCCGCAAACATTTGGCCCGGGCGTACACCGTCTCTGTCATCATAAATTACTTCTACGCCACACTTCTGTAACTCTGCATACAAATCATCTGCCACCTGCTTTGCCTGCGCATCATCGGGACGCAAACAGCACAAATGCACTTCCCAAGGCGCAATACTAATAGGCCAAATAGGACCGTATTCATCATGCTTTGCCTCACAGACAGAAGCCGCCAGACGACCTACGCCAATACCGTAACAACCCATAATGGGGTAGTGGGTCTCGCCCTCCTTGTCCACATACTGCATATTCATGCTTTCCGTGTACTTGGTTCCCAACTGGAAGATATTACCCACTTCAATACCACGCTTAATGGTTAATGCCGGCTTACCACAGCAAGGACAAATACCACCTTCTTTTACCTTTGCAATGTCCACATAAGTCACATTGCCTAATTCTCTCTCCAAATTCAAACCGGTGTAATGGTATCCTTCCTTGTTTGCGCCTGCCACCAGATTCACCTTGCCCTTTAAGGAAGCATCCACATAGAAAGTTACCTGCTCGGAAATCTTATAAGGTCCAATATAACCAGCCACCAAAGGTGCATCCTCGGTAATCAGTGCCGGATGTATATCTTCACCCACCAGATTACGAAGCTTGGTTTCATTTACTTCCACATCGCCTCTCACAAAGGCAACCACATAAGTATCATCCATATTCCTCTGATATACTACAGCCTTGCAGGAATTCTCCACATCACTCTTTAAGAAGGTGCAAACCTCCTCAATGGTCTTGCAATCCGGAGTTTCCACACATTCCAAATCTGCCGAAGCACACACATCACCTGCACCCCAAACACACTCTGCTGCTTCCATATTGGCACGATAATCACACTCACCGCAAAGTACAATAGAGTCCTCGCCTACTTCCGTAAGCAACATATATTCGTGGGAAATACTTCCTCCCATCATACCGGAATCGGAAGCTACCGTTACTACCTCAGGCACACCTGCACGTGCAAAAATCTTATTATAGGCATCGTAACACTTCTGGTAATACTGCTCCAAATCCTCCTGCGAAGTATGGAAAGAATAGGCGTCCTTCATGGTGAATTCGCGCACACGAATCATACCGGCTCTGGGTCTTGCCTCGTCCCTGAACTTTCTCTGAATCTGGTAAATCATAAAAGGATACTGCTGATAAGACTGACCATACTCACGCACCAAATGTACCGCCGCCTCTTCATGAGTCATACCAAGCACCATTTTGGACTTACCACGATCCTGAAAACGCACCAACTCACTACCAATTTTATCGTAACGACCGGATTCCTGCCAAAGCTCCGCCGGCATTACCACAGGAAACAGCACTTCCTGTCCGTCAATAGCATCCATCTCTTCTCTGATAATATTTTCAATCTTTGCAGTCACCCGACGCAGTACCGGGAACTCTGAAAAAATACCGTTTCCCACATTCTTCATATAACCGCCGCGCACCATCAATGCATGGCTGTCAATAACACAATCCGCCGGTCTTTCCTTAAATCTCTGTCCTACTAAATTCTTCAGTTTCATACCTCTTCATCCTTTCTTCTTTTACTACTTGCCCTGTGCGCCGACGTACACGCCGCCCGAATCCACATTTACGCAAACAAAAAGTCCCAAGCATAATACTCCTATTATGCTTAGGACGAATCTACTCCGCGGTACCACCTAAATTCAGATATTCTCTGCACTCATTGCAAGCCAACACTCACATGCCCTTGATAACGGGGGCTTTCCGTCAGGAGTTTCTTAAATCTAAGCTTTCTCTCCTGCTGCTCATAGACTGGTTCAGCATGCAAATATCCAAAGTCTCGCACCAACCGACTTCTCTCTGAAGGCTCCACATACCTACTATTTCTAATCATCGCATTTGCCTTAGTCTAGCATAGCTCACTGCATTTGTCCAGTATTAATTCACCGGCAAACTATTTTCTACCCCAATCTCACCTTCATATCTTCAAAAATTCCTACCGGAATCTCCTCTTCAAAAGAATACTCTTGCATACACTCTTCACCTTCAAAACCATACACTCTGACTAGTTGTTTCTCGGCATCCACTATCCAATATTCCCGCACTCCGGCTTTGCGATATTCTGTCAATTTAAGTATCTCATCCATTTTGTGACTGCTGGGTGATACGATTTCCACCACAAAATCCGGTGCTCCATGGCACCCCTTTTCATCCAGCTTTTCCGTATCACAAACCACCAACACATCCGGCTCTACATAAGTTTTGTCATCATTGTGCAGGTACACTGCAAAAGGTGCCGCATATACTTCGCATTTTCCTTTTTTCGAAGCAATATGATTGTACACTTGTACATACATATCCCCCAACAATTTCTGGTGCGTTCTGGTGGGCGATGCCATCATAAACATCTCCCCATTAATAAGTTCCGCACGCACCCCTTCCGGTAACGCCTCAATATCTGCTGTTGTAAACACATTTTTCGAAAACGGCATGATTACAGCTCCTCTTCTGATTGCATTTTTTGCAAGTTCCATTCATCCTCCTATTCTGCGGAGAATTACCTTGCTCCTCTCCGCCACATTAATAATCTCATGAGTAAAGTGGCAGAAATTGCCTGAATGTGCGAATAGCACGTAATATAGATTACTCTTGATAAAAAGAACTATATCATAAGTTTATTTATATGTCAATAAAATATTTTATATTCTTATTATCTGTTTATTTGTCGCCAAAACGTAAAAAAACCATCGGCAAGCCGACAGTTATTTTTTCAAACACTTCATTATACAGCTTAACATATTTTTGAATTAAAGTCTAGTATTTCTTTTATTTTTCGATATAATCATAAATACAGTATCGCGCGAACGAAAAAACAACGACAGTGTCATCCCTTTCAAAGGAAGGAGTATCTATGCAAAAAGATTGGCAAGAAGAACAAATTCATTTTTCACATTGTCAGGATATTATTCAGCAAAATATCCGACAATACGAAACCGAATATGATGAACGCCACACCCAGGCCGGAGAGTTATTCAAAGCAATCAACAGTGGTGATGTGGAGCTTTACAATCAGTTAATGACCGTCACCAGTTTGGAAGAGCATGCAGCACAATCTCTACGAAAAAATGTGGCCGCTTTGCAAAAACCTTATTTCGGCAGAATTGATTACACCGACAAAACCTTAGAAAAGAACGAATGTATTTACATTGGCAAAAATGGTATCTTTCAAAATCGTACCGAAGTACTCATTGCCGACTGGCGTGCCCCAATTTCCGGCGTATATTATGAAAACGAGCTGGGAGAAGGCACCTACGGTCTTGCTGACGAAAAACCCATCCCCATTGATTTGCACCTTAAGCGTACCTATGACGTAGGAGAGGGCATCCTGAAAGGCTATTATGACAGCGATGTAGCCTCCAATGATGAACTGCTGGTACAGTACCTTTCCAAAAACAAGGATGTGGTCCTGGGCGAAATCATCGCCACCATTCAAAAGGAACAGAATGAAATCATCCGAAAGACCCCCTTTGCCAATATTATTGTGCAAGGAGTAGCCGGTAGCGGTAAGACCACGGTAGCAATGCACCGTATCTCCTACCTGCTTTACAATTACAAGCATCGCTTTGAATCCAACGAATATTGTATCATTGGTAGCAACGATATGCTACTGCATTATATTACCAGCGGTCTTCCGGAATTGGACGTGCCTAATATTAAGCATTTACGTATGGACCAGCTTTTCATCCGCTTATGTGAAAAAGACTGGAAAAAGAGTAATAAGGTAGTGGAGCCTGATGAAACCGCTCCCCTGCGTTGCACCCAAACCTTTATGCAGGAACTGGAATTGTACCTGATAGGCAAAAGGGAAGAATACGTGGATATTACCACATTAACCGACTCACAATTAGGTGTAATCCTTTCCGAATCAGGCAATACCACCTTGTTTCGTGAAACTCCTACCGCAAGTATCAATACTTTACTTGGCATGATGGACGACCGCGTGAAAACCCGTATATTATTCTTGATGAGCGGCATGGATAAAGACTTAATCGCCGCAAAGTTAAAGCAATACGCCAGCCACTATAAAAGCAAACGCCCCAAGGCATCTATTTACGATTTTTATTTGGACTTCCTGATGCAGTGGAATAACACTCACGGCAATGCAGATATGAGCGCCCACATGGCACGCCTCTATGCTAAGGAATATGATTTATACGACATTGCAGCCCTGTCCTTAATTCACTATCGAATCACCCAGAAAGAACCCAACCAGGAATTTGGGCTTCTGTTTTTGGACGAAGCCCAGGACTTTGGCATCGGTGCCTATTATGTACTAAAAAAACTGTTGCCTGCCACATACTTTACCATTATGGGTGACGTTTCTCAAAATATTAACTACCACACGGGCTTAAATGATTGGTATGATTTGCAGAAACTCTTTTTAACCCAGGAGCGCGACTGCTTTATGCTTCTACAAAAAAGCTACCGAAACACCATCGAAATCTCCGAATATGCCGGACAAATTTTAGAAAAAGCCTCCTTTGGCAAATACAAAATCACGCCCGTTATCCGCCACGGCGTTCCGGTCAATGAAAAACAATTCTGGAGTGATGCGGAAATGGCAGAGTATACAGCCTCGCTTATTCAGAACATGCGAAGTAACGGTTATACCACCACCGCAATCATTTGCAATAATGAGACCGAAGCCGCAAAAACCCGTAAAATTTTAAAGAACTACACCCCTCTCACAGACGGAGAAAGCGAAAACTTTTCCAAAGGAACCATGGTTTTGCCCATCCGCTATGTAAAAGGTCTGGAGTTCGACACGGTTATCTTATGGAATCCGGACATAAAGCATGGAATGGAACAACCGGAAACCGCCAAACTTTTGTATGTGGCTTGCACTCGTGCCTTACATGAGCTACACATTCTTAATAATTAATACAACAACCCCTTGCACTACCTTTCGGTATTACAAGGGGTTCTCTTATTATCTTATTACATCCTCATATTTCATACGTACCAGCGTATGCTCTAACACCACTTCTCTGCCAGTGCCACCCTTCATTAAATACTGTACCTCGTCCACCGCAGCCTCTGCAATATGATTAAAGTCCTGCTTCACCGTGTACATCTGCTTACCTGCATATCCCATAAGGGTTAGACCATCGAATCCGCACACCGGTTTAAAAATATCCATATCTATCAAAGCCCGCATAGCACCGATTGCCATCAAATCCGAAGCACATACAATCATATGAGTATTTTTACCATACTTCAAAGTAATTTCTCTGGCCTTCTTTTCCGAAAATTCACCTTCTTTAATGGTAAGACTCATATTATGGTCCTCTGCAAATTTACGTATTCCCTTGAGTCGTTCCTCCGCAACATAACTATTCTTCTTGCCAGCTATATATAATAATTTCTCGTGAAAATGCGCATCCAACTTCATGGTTGCCTTAGCCACTTCATATTGTGCTTTTTGTTGATCTATCCATACACAAGAGGTACTTTCGTTAATAACCGGTGCGTCAACTAAAACCACTTTAAAAAGCTGTTTATCCACAAATTTAAGAAGCCGCGTTTTATTTTTTGCTGCACCAAAAACAATTAATCCGCCCACATTCTGAGATTCAAAGAAATTGACAATCTGATCTATGGATTTACCATCCAGCATATGAAAAAACAAGGTTATTACTTCCAAACCCAATTCTTTGGCACGCTGTAAGGCTCCCACCAGATACTGCATACCGATCTCATCAATAGCCTGGGTTTGCAAATTCAAATTGAGTGCAATAGCTATTCTGCTACTCTTTTTGGAAGAAAGCGCCGCTGCCACCGCATTAGGTACATATCCCAACTCTTCAATAGCTGCATTTACTCTCTTTTTTGTTTCTTCACTAATATTCGGATAGTCATTCAACACTTTAGAAACCGTCGAAATAGCTACTCCGGCGCGCTTTGCCACATCCTTTATCGAAGCCATGGTTTTCTCCTTTTACACTTACCATACTCTTTGGTACTTTTATACTATAACATAACTGACTACAAAATGCAAATTTTCAAACATTTCCCCTCAAACGTTCAAAAGCTCCCAGTACATTTAACGCTCCATACCCCCATTCCCGATTAGGATAATTCTCTCCGGGGCTGCGGGTTGCACCTTTAATAAAGTAATTCTTTACTTCTCTGGTATCTGCTAAGGGACTGTTGCCTTCCACCACTGCCCACTGCATAAACTGAGCTGCCCCGCCGGCCGTAATGGCAGCTGCCAAGCTACTGCCCGTACGCGTTCCGTATAGGGTCGGCACATTCACTCCCGGCGCAGCCAAATCCGGACGTATCCTCCCGGTACGGCTGAAACCTCTTCCCGATTCCAGATAAAAGCTACCATTTACCGAGTTATAATTACTTACGCTTATTACCTCCTCCGCCATAGCCGGTTCTGTGAGCGTGGTATCCGGAGATGCTTCTAAAAAGTACGTGTCATCTGACAAAAAATCTGTAATGGGAAGCCACATATGAAATGTTCCGTTATACACTTCTCCTACGGTAGATATTCGAAAGGTCCAGATACCCGGAGTTGGCGCGTCAAAACGAAACAGGATGAATTCTTCTCCCGCTCCCGGCTCCACCAATACACTCTGCACTGTAATGATTGTGCTTTCAAATACAAAATCATAGGAATTAACCTGCTCTGTCCCTAAACGCAAAGGAGGTATCATTTCTCCTCCGGGAGAACGAATACTTACATTGTACACATCCGGCGCATTTCCCCAAAATTCCATCAAGAACCCGTTTTCTCCTTCCGCCACCCGTACCTCCACATCTTTGTACGCCACCCGTTCTTCTTCTCTTCGTGGAAATTGCCAGGTAAAATGATGACCTGCACTTCCTTCATTTCCTCCGCTGACCACCACCGCTCTACTCCTGGCAAGTGCCAAATTGTTCAAATACCTTCCCAAAGAAGAATTCCCCGCATGATCTCCCATATTGGTTCCGATTCCTAAACAAAACACAATAGGTCTTCTGAATTCCACGGCAAATCGATTGGCATAGTGTAGCCCCAGCATAATATCATTTTCTTCATAAGCAGGTACATTTTCCGGAATAAAGTAAAATTCTCTCAAATACGGTTTACACTCCTTCAGCTTCACAATCACAATATCTGCCTCCGGTGCCGCCCCAATATAAGTACTCCCGCCATTCACTATACTCCCTGCGGCAATTCCTGCCATAATCGTTCCGTGTCGAAGCGTATCCGTTGTATCAATAGTGCCCTGTCCCGAGAGTGCTCTATCAATATCCTCTCTTCTATATTCAGTTCCAAAAAGTAGCCCCTCCGGCGGACTACCGCTTTGTATGGTCTGATCCCAAATAGCCAAAATGCGACTACGCCCATTAGCATCCAGAAATGCCGGGTTATCATACTCAATCCCCGTATCTATAATTGCTACAATCACCCCGTTACCACGCAAATTAAGCGTAGGCCCCTGTACCTGCCTGATACCGCTTTCCACCAGTACAGAAGGATCAAACACTGTATTATCGCCGGCTCCCTGCACCTGCATAAGACCATATACCTTTGGTATATATTGATATTGATAGGTACTTCCCAATAGCACAGAAGATTCCGCTCGATTCTGATACACCGCATAATACCTGTCACTTATAGGTATATAACAAATATCGTCCGTATCCCTTACCACCCGCTCTACCGGAAAATCTACCACTCCATCTGCATATTCATTTGATAAAATTTTTTCTTTACAATCCATCCTGCATCATTTCCTTTTTTATTCATTATATTCACATTATCCAATGAATACCTTGCTTTTTTCCCGAAACAGTTTTATTATTTTATCAAAAGAATAGGGAGGATTAACCAATGTATTTTAAATATGATTCCAAAGCTGAACAAGAATGCACTGTATTTCTTTATTGTGAGCATTGCCAATCCGGCACTCGAATCGGAACAAAACCCTATGAACTTACTTGTCCCGAATGTAAAAGCATTCGCAGCTACGCATATCAATGTACGAAGTGTAGAAAGACATTTTTTCCGGCGACCTTTTCCCCAAAAATATGTCGCAAATGCCACCCCGAATTGTTTATGAAGAACCTGCCTGTTCAGGAGAATACCAATACTACTACCTTGAATGTAAGCAGTGAATTCTTTGCTGATTTCAATAAAGCACCCTCAGCACCGGCGCCTCAACGTCCTCTTACGCCCAAGGAGCAATTGGCAAAGAAAATACACGAAGCCAAGGTTACCTACCTGTCCGATGAACCCTCAGGACCACTTTTTGACCGTGAATTATATGACGAATGGCATCGCAAACTGGATCCTGCCCATCTGGAACGACTTCAAGAAGCCGGACGTGATCCTTACGATATCTGGCGATAAAACAACAAAACGGCTCCCCTCAACAAGGGAGCCGTAATTTTATTCTGTAACTTCATTTAAATCTTCTAATTTACCTGTAACCTGGTTACTGCGAATATCAATAATGGGACCTCCGGTACCCTCAATATACTCTCGGGTAATAGTAACTCGTCCAATATTATCATCCTTGGGAATCTCATACATAATATCCAGCATGAACTCTTCAATAATGGAGCGGAGTGCTCTGGCACCGGTATCCTTTTCCATGGCTTTATCTGCAATGGCCTCC
Organism: Acetatifactor sp.; assembly: GCA_045537405.1. Taxonomy (GTDB): domain Bacteria; phylum Bacillota; class Clostridia; order Lachnospirales; family Lachnospiraceae; genus Acetatifactor. The sequence goes on along the minus strand of JAZSPK010000016.1, from coordinate 398,848 downwards.
AATGCCTCGTCATTGAATTCCAGTTTTACCTCATCCAGTTCTAATAGCTTCTGATACTGTTTTAAGATAGCGTTCTTGGGTTCCTTGAGAATCTTTACCATCATCTCTTTAGAAAGGCCTTCCAAGGTATAAATTACCGGCAAACGTCCCAAAAACTCAGGAATCATACCGAATTTACGCAAATCCTCCACCGTCACCTTGGACAAAAGATTCTTCTCCTTATCAAAGGCATCCTTCAAGGTCGCATTAAAACCGATGGAGGCCGTTTTGGTCAAGCGTTCCTTAATAATATCCTCCAAGTCCGGAAATGCACCGCCGCAAATAAAGAGAATATTCTTTGTATTAACAGTGGCCAAAGGCACCATGGCATTCTTGCTGTTTGCTCCTACCGGCACTTCTATTTCTGCACCTTCTAAAAGCTTCAGCATTCCCTGCTGTACACTTTCACCACTTACATCTCTGGAATTGGTATTCTTCTTCTTGGCAATCTTATCAATTTCGTCAATAAAGATAATGCCACGCTCTGCCTTTTCCACGTCATTGTCCGCAGCCGCCAAAAGCTTGGACACAACACTCTCAATATCGTCACCGATATAACCGGCTTCTGTCAAAGAAGTAGCATCCGCAATGGCAAGAGGCACGTCCAAAAGTCTCGCCAAGGTTTTTACCAAATAAGTCTTACCGCTACCGGTGGGACCTATCATAAGCATATTGGACTTCTCAATCTCAATTTCATCCATGGTACCGGTTGCCACACGCTTATAATGATTATAAACCGCAACAGAAATCACCTTTTTGGCATGCTCCTGTCCTACCACATACTCATCCAAGCTTGCCTTAATCTTGTGAGGCGCCGGAATATCTTTAATATTCAGAACCGGCTTACTCTCCTCCGCCTTCTTCTTTTTCTTTAATTTCTGCTTATTAGGAATTCCGCCGCTTCCCTTCAAATCGGACATATTCACAAAACGGATGTTAGGGAAACCACCCTTCATAAGTTGATCCATATCCTGCTTAAAGGCAGGGTCATTTAACATTCCCTGGTAATCAAACTGTCCCACCGCTTCCATGGTTTTGTGCATACAATCATCACAAACACATATATGGTTGGGAAGCTTAAACATTTTTCCGGTCTTGCTCTCAGGGCGTCGACATACAAAGCATACATCCTCGTATTCATTTTTGTCTTCTTCCTCTGAATTTTCTTTTTCTGTTTTCGCAACATCCTCTATCAGAATATCATTTTCTTCATCATAAAAATCTGCCATACTCTCCTCCAAAATCACCACTAATCCCGAGCATTTCTGCCCGGGATTAAATCTATTCCTCGCTGGGTCTTTCCCCTAAAACAATTTTCAACTCAACTTCTTCGTACTTACCCATGGTAGCACGCATTACAGTCAAGGATACTTCTCTTCCCGGTCCGTAATACTGCATAACCGCTAACAGTTCATCATAATTGGTAACTTTGTCACCGTCAAAATTGACAATAATGTCACCTTTTAACATACCTGCTTTTTCTGCCGGCGAACCTTCTTCCACACCTCTTACGAAGATTCCCTGAGGGAAATCATACATATAAGCCTGTTCATCGGTAATGGTCATCAAGCTGGTTCCCATATAACCGATTTCGTCCACTTTATAACGGGTTTCTTTATTCATCAAGTCACCAATAATCGGTTCTGCCGCTGTAATGGGGATGGCATAACCCATGCCTTCCACATAACTTCCACCAATTTTACTGGAGTTAATACCAATCACTTCACCCTTTACATTTAACAAGGCACCGCCGGAATTACCGGGATTGATTGCTGCGTCCGTCTGAATAAATACGCCCACAGAACCATCCTGCATGGTAACCTCTCGATTTAACGCACTCACATAACCTGCCGTTACAGACTGTCCATATCCTAATGCATTACCGATGGCAATAACAGATTCACCCAATTTCAACGCATCGCTATCGCCCATCTTAGCAATTACAATTGCTTCCTTCGTTGCATCCTCTAATTTATCAAGGGGAATTGCAATTACTGCTAAATCCATATCTGCATCAGTACCCTTGATTTGTGCTTCCACAATGCTTCCATCAATAAAATTAACTTCCAGCTTAGTTGCACCAGCTACCACATGATGATTGGTAGCAATCAAAAGCTCCTCACCATTTTCTGCAATAATAATTCCGGAACCACTGTACTGTTCTTCCTCTTCGTAAATCTGGCCCCAGTACTGACTTTGAGTAACAGTTGTATTTAAGATGGAAACCATGGCCGGCATTACTTCCTCTACAATCGCCGTATAATCGGAAGTCACTACCGTAACCTGATTAGTGTTTGCCACGGCAATGTTTTCACTAACGGAGGGCGTTATACTTCCCTTGTCCTCAACCTTATTCTGCTGAGGTGTGCTGTCATAAACAGTCACCTTTTCTTGCATCAAATCCGTCATTTGATTTACTGCAAAGAATCCCAAGCCTCCAAACATTCCGAAGCAAAGGCCGCAACAGCACGCCACCAAAAGCTTTCGCCAGAATCCACCGGACTTTTTTTCTTTCTTTTCCGTAACCGGTTCTACAATTTCTCTATTTTCTATTTTGTTTTCATCATTCCAATATTCGTTCATTTTGTCCTCCTTATACTTCCTTAGGAATAAACACGATACATTTATCTTACAAGGTCAGTATATTCGGTAATTGTGTTGATTTTGTGTTTAAAAAATGAAACGCTTATGAATTTTTAGCACCATTACTCTTTATCGTCTTTCTGAAAAGATTGGCAAGGAAGATTATAGCACATTCTATAAGGATTACAAAAATTACAATACTTGTGCAAAACAGAACATTACTTTTTAGCAAGTTATCCTTCAGCCCTTCTGCCAATCGTATAGAAATGTATAAAACTCTAAAATCCAGATGCGTAACCATAATTAATAAGGAATTACACCCCATAAAAATCAGGAAACTCTGCAAGAATTTTACCTGCAATTTTGCTAATAGCCTACACAATAAAATCACGCCAAAACTTCCGCAACATCCTCCGATTACAAACCACAGTAAATTCCCCAGATTCATACCACGCAAATCAACGGCACCATTAAGTTTTTCAATTCCCCCGATAAAGACAAACAAAATAATTGTCAAAGGGAGTTCTAGCTTCCACAAACTCTTCCTATCAAACCAGAATTGTGCAAAATAATAACCAATTCCCACAAAACTGACGCAGAAAAGATTTCTAAAAATCATGGAAAACACATCATAACAAAGCTCCACTCTCAAGCTGCCCGCTGCTCCAAAATGCTCCTGTGCAAACAGCGAACCACAGTAGGTGACAAAACACAATACAATTAAGGAAATCACCGTCCACAAAGAATTGCAACGTTTCCGCAAGCAAAGGAAGACTACCTCAGCCATAAACAGTGCCGGCAGAAACCACAATACCGACACCCCCTGCAAACACAGGGACTGAAAAGCCTGTCTCAAAACATTTTCCCAGGTATTTGCGTTCTTCCAAATAATTCTGGTACTTTCTATCAGTAATACACAAAGGCTGAAAAAATAATAAGGCATCATTAAGCCCTTAAATTTCCTGCCCGCAAACTCACGCAGACTACTGTTTTCTTCCTGTTTATAGCATAAAAGGATTCCCGAGATCACAAAAAAGAGAGGCATGTGAAAAGAAGATATATATTGTCTTACCGGTTCACTCACATACGAAATATGACCGATAATCACCAATAATATACCGATTCCTTTTGCCATATCCAAATAATCAATTCTCTTACTCTCTGTCATATTGGAAATCCCTTGTTACATATACCTTTTACTTTCCGTAGCCTTTAGTGGGGTCTATGTTTTTCACATCATTACGACGTGCATCATGACTCCAAAACTCCACATTGGAGGTGCATCTTAAAATCATCTTTTTAGGCAGCTTCTGATAATTTTTGCCCAGCAGATAGCCTATGTATTTGCAACCGCTTTGAGTCACCACATAAGGTATCTTTCTGCCCATTCCTTTTTCTCGCAAATGGGCAATGGTTTTCTTTACACTCTTAATCCCTTCACTCTCAGAGGGAACCTCTGCAAAAACTTCCGGGTGCATTGCCTGGGATACTCCCAAATCAAAATTGCGCTTAAACTGCTGTTTGCAGGTATAATTATGAGAGTGAACAACCTCTGCCTCTGCTACATAAGCCACTTTATAGCCTGCCTTTAATGCTTTTGCCGCGTAAATCATATCTTCATTGAAAATAGCGTGTTTTACAAAACCACCCAGTTTTTCATAAATCTCACGCTTATAGGCACAACAAACATTGGAACAAAAGAACGTCTTAATTCCCAATTCGTCTAAATCTGCAATGGTCTTTACCCTGGATTCAGAAGGATAATTGAACTGACGCATGAATTTTTCTGCTTCACCGCAATCCTCTCTGGGCAATTGGCGTGCATAAGCCGTTGCTACTCCCTCTTCCGAAACAGCTGTCACCAAATGCTCCAAAAGCTTCTCATCCGTCGGCATTGCATCCTGTGTCATCATAATAAAAATCTCTGCCTCTGACTTACTCACTCCGATTCTACGAGTCATACCATGGTCAAACTCTTTCTTGGAGAGGTGAGAAACTTCTACGTTACGATGCTTTTCCAAAAAACGATTATCATAAGCCAGCTGGTCAAAGTACTTCTCCTCCGTATTCATAAGAATTATTTTATGAACGGACAGGGTTTGCTTTTCCAACGCTTCAATTAACTTCAAAAAAGATTTGTCCGGTTTATATACCGGTATTATAACATCAATTACCATGCGTTACTACTCTCCAATGCTTTCATAGCTTAAAAAGGGAGCCCTAAGCTCCCTTTTTATCAATTAATATATGGTGCAGTTTTTGCTGCTACATTCTTACTACATTCCTTTACTTCATCGGATACTTCATAGTTCTCTTCGCCAAATAAGAATCTGTGAAGCTCAACTACATTTGCCTCCAGACTAAGAGGAATTACACAATTTCCTTCAGCACCGATATTACCGGTAGTACGCAATTCTTCAGTAGGGAAACCGCCTTCCTCTACAATCTTATACTTTCCGATGTTCTTCAAAAGCTCTGTCATCTTTGCTGTGTCAGAAAGATCAAAAGTAGAATATACATTAGGTGCTACTACCTTTATAACCTCTAACAAAGTATCCAAATCAGCGCTCTGAGCCTTTTCGGTCATTGCCTTAATAATTTCTCTTTGACGTTCTGCACGCTTGAAGTCATCACCACCGGTCTGACGGATACGACAATAAGCAGATGCCTGTAAACCATTCAAAAGCTGGTTTCCGGTCTGGGTAACCTTTACGATTTCGTAATTTGCAAGACTGGCAACATCACGAATGATACTCGTCTGATAATTGTTAATATGCTTTAACTCTTCCTTATCAATATCAACCCATACACCACCCAAGGCATCAATACATCCGATAAGTGCCGGATATCCTACTGCCACGAAATCAGTAATATTCAAGTCCATGTTCATATTTAACATGCTGATTGCCTGATCTGCACCGCCATTAGCATAAGCGGCGTTACACTTTGTATACTTATCGTTGCCTACATTCAAGAAAGTATCTCGGTATACGGAAACTAATTTAATTTCACCGGTTTCCTTGTGAATAGAAGCAATCATAATACTGTCGCTACGGCTTCCCTTATACAAATGGTTGGGCTTCGTAGCATCCAAACCAAATAATGCAATGTTCCAATAATCTACAATCTTAAGAGGCTCTGTAACCACTTCATCATCCGACGTTCCATCACTTGTAGGATTGTTCTTATTGTTGGTTGCCTGCTGAATGGATTCGTTAATTCCCGCATCATCCATGTCTTCATATCCTTCATGAATGTTAGCACCTTCAGAACTGCTTGTAGTATCCCATACTTTCCATACTACAAAAATCATTGCGATAATTACTAAAATCTCGATAGCAAAAATAATTATCTTTGCATTACTGTTACTTTTTCTCTTATCAATACCTTTTCCATTAGTATTTCTACCGGCAGATTTTGTATTTGTTGCCATTGTTACATCTCCTTATCACATTGTTTAATACGCGTTCTTATTAATAAAACCCGTAAAAAATGTTAAAATAATTATCTTTATATCAAACCCGAAGGTCCAATTTTCAATATAATATAAATCACACTCTATTCGCTTTTTGATGGAAGTATCTCCACGATAACCATTAATCTGCGCCCAACCGGTAAGTCCCGGTCTAACCTGATGTTTAATCATATATCTGGGGATTTCCTCTTTAAACTTATCTACAAACTGAGGACGCTCCGGTCTGGGGCCTACCAAACTCATATCACCCTTCAAAATATTGAACAACTGAGGCAACTCGTCCAAACTGGTTTTACGAATGAACTTTCCTACCGGAGTTACTCTGGAATCGTTCTTCACCGTCCATCCCTTTTTCTCGTCTTCCTCCGTCTGTTGAACCATACTGCGGAATTTATACATATAAAAGGGCACACCCTGCATTCCGATTCTTTCCTGTTTAAAAATAATCGGTCCTGGACTGGTTATTTTAACTAATAAAGCTACAATCAAAAGAATGGGCGACGTAATCAATATTCCGAACAAAGAACCTACTATATCCACTGCTCTTTTAATCACAATATTACCCGTATTAGACAAGGGTACATATCGGATATTGATTACCGGAAGTCCCATTAAGTCTTCCGTATAAGGTCTACTGGGAATCAAACTATTATAATCCGGAATAAACTTAGTATGAACACCTGACTTTTCACAAATGTATACAATCTCTTCCAATCTGTCGTAATCCTTCAAAGATAACGCAATAGCAATCTCATCCAGCTTATTTTCCTGAAGTATTCCGGACAGGCAATCTACATTGCCCAAAACCCGAACCCCTTTATACAAGGTTCCTACGGGTACGGTATCATCCAAAACACCGGTTACCGTGTAGCCCCATTGAGGGTTCCATTGCAATCTGTCAATATAACTTTCCGCCGCTCGTGAGTACCCCACAACCAGCACATGTTTAAGATTATAACCCTTACTACGTATAGAACGCAAGACTTTCCTTAAGATTATTCGCGAAAAAGTAGTAATTGCTATATTTAAAACATAAAATATTGCCATCATGGAACGGGAATAATTCACTTCTCGCACAAACAAGTAGAGCACAATAATGTAAATACCCATACCCATTGTATTGGCCTGAATAATCGCTCCAATCTCACGCCTTCTCTTTCCGGTTCGCTTCGGGCCGTAAACATTGCAGGAATAATATAAAAATACATAAGCGGGCACCAAAAAGAAAAGCATGACAAAATAATCCTTCATGGGCAAAACACCCACACCGATTGTACCGGGGTCAAGGACATAGAACTTCAAAACATATGATAATGCGTATGACAATATTGTAATCAATGCATCCATTAATACATGCATTCTATTAAAAACCTTTTGGTTATCTTTTATCATAAGCGCCACCTGTATTTTAACATCTTAACACATTTTACAATATTATTACAAAATTGACAACTTAATATTTTATAAAGACGCCAAACGTCCCCAAAATAAGCCAAATTTCCACCTTCAAATAATTAACAAAATGTTTCATTTTAAAAGGCACCTTGTTTTTCCGGCCCTCTTTTGAAAACCTTCTGGTAACTCCGCTCCAATATCCCTTTACGTATAGCATGCCCATTTTTTTCATAAAAAAGAAGGTGGCTTTTACCAAAAAACCTACTAACAAAAAAGGAAAATTAATCAACCATTGCAAAAAGGGCATATTCTTTCCAATTAAATAAGCATTGTTTGCCGACGCCAGTTTCGTTTTAAATTCATTATATCGGGAACCACTGGTTGCACTTCCGGCATGCAAAACTTTGGCTTTGGGTTCATACCAATTCTCATATCCGTAAATTCTGGCACGATATCCTATATCCACATCCTCTAAATAAGCAAAATGATTTTCATCAAAATAGCCGATTTCTTCAAAAACCGCCTTACGATAAATAGCGGCACCACCGCAGGCTGCAAACACTTCCCTGGCCGCATTATATTTTTCTGCCGGTTTTCCTTTTCCGATGGCATACGCCCATCCAAGCAAGCTATACCCATCTCCCGCATCATCCACAATACTTTCATCCTGCATGGAAAGCATTAAAGAGCTTACGGAAAAAATCTTTTCCTCTTTTTCCACTGCTTCTGTAAGCGCCTTTATAAATCCGGGCTTCACTATTGTATCATTATTTAACAAAATCACATAAGGTGTCTTCGACGCTTTAATTCCTACGTTTACCGCATGACAAAAACCTGTGTTCTCAGAAAGTTCAATAATCTGGGCTTCTTCATATTCTTCCCGTAACACCTCCAGACTTCCGTCCTTTGAAGCATTGTCCACAACTAATACCTCAAAATCCGCATCCGTCTGTTCACGCAAGGAATCCATGCAGTCGCGAATATACTTTATTCCATTGTAATTAGGAATGACTACCGTCACTTTTTTCTCCTGCATAGATTCTCCTTTTCCCTTTCACTCCCTATGGCAGGGATTTCTATCCCGCTTCAATTACTCCTTTACAGTACACTCTGGATTCCACACTAAAAGGTATCCCGCCTCCCGTAAAGTCATGCACACCTTCCGGCTTGTTTCCTTGACCTCTTCTTCCGTTTGTCCTCGCAAATCTGCCAAATACGGACTGACAAGCTTCTCACAGACAGGATTTATCCGCATACAGCGAATATCCAATACTTCCGCCTCCTGCACCAGCGCTGCGCGGTTCATATAGCCACTGAAGCCTTTTCTTAACCCTTCATAAATAACCTTACCCTTTGCATCCTGCAGGCCACCCACAATTTTAGAGCGTTTATCTAATATACTACCGCCTACTGCACCGATTTCAGGTCTCACGGTAAATATATCCTCTTCATATACTACCTTATAAAAGCCCAAATGCTTTAAGTGTTCTACCCTCGCTTTTAATCCACGCTTACGTATACAATCCTCTACCGCACGTTTTCCTGCCTCATAGGCATACATTTTGCTTGCGGGATTGGCCGCTGTGGAAGTATCATGACATCTCCAATGGTACAATACCTTGGGTATATGACAAACCAACTTGGAATCTTCTTTACATTTTTCTGCTACCCGAAGCACCAAATCAAAATCCTGAGCACCATTATATTCTCCGCGAAGCTTCAATTCCCGAAATATCTCTGCCTTAATTGCTGTAAAGTGGCAGATATAATTATTAGTTAATAGAAGTTCTCTATCAAAATCCTTTTTAAAATGTGGCTCATAAAAATGCTTTGCTTCACCATCACATTTATCCTCATCGGAATAAATCATCACAAGCTCTATACCCTGCTCTTTTGCTTCTTCAATAGCCTTTGCCATTTCATACAAAGCATCCGGTGTCAGCAAATCATCATGATCCAATAGCGCAATATAATCACCGGTAGCATATTCCAGTCCCACATTGGTATTCTCCGCAATACCTACATTTTGGCACAATTTATAATACTGTATTCTTTCATCCTTACAATCATTTACCAGTTTTTCAATAACTTCCCTGCATTCCTGCTTTTCGCCGGCATCCAGTAAAATCAACTGAAAGAACGGGTAAGTCTGGCCTTTTACGGAATCCAATAATTCCTGCATATACTGCTTCGGCGTATGATATACCGGAACCAAAATACTGAAGGTAACCGGCATTTTCCAAAGTTTTTCTCTTTGCGCCTGTAACGCCTCATCTGCAGGTGCCACATAAGTATAAGAGTCCGTATCTTTTTTTTGCAAACGTTCTGCCATGGCATATACCGTGTTTTTGATACCGTTTTTTTTCAGATAATATATGGTTTTGCGCAAATTATCCTTATTAAGCTTTCCCATGCGGACTCCTTTCTTCTTCATTTAACAAGCCGCCCTATAGGAGCGGCTTGTAAGTATGTTCTATTCAGTCTGTATTAAATAAGTGCCTTCAAATCTTCTGTTAATTGTTCTACCTTTGCCTGTGCATCTTCTAAGCTGCTTCCCACAACGCCCATGTAGAATTTAATCTTGGGTTCTGTTCCGGAAGGTCTTGCACAACACCAGCAATTGTTAGGGAGCTCAAAGTAAAGAACATTGGACTTAGGCAGGCCGGTAGTCGTTTCTGCACCGGTTTCCATATCCACAATTCTGTCCTCCTGATAGTCTCTGAACTTTAATACCTTTGCATCACCAATCATCTTAGGAGGATTGGTACGGAACTTATCCATAATTGCTGCAATCTGCTTAGAACCATCAATACCCTTTAAGGTAATGGTATACTGGGTCTCCTTGAAGTAACCGTATGCTTCGTACATTTCAAGCATCATATCCCATAAGGTCTGGTTGTTCTTCTTGCAATACGCTGCAACTTCACATAAACACATAACTGCTACAATAGCGTCCTTATCTCTTGCATGTGTACCTGCCAAGCAACCATAACTTTCTTCCAAGCCAAATACATAGTTGTTGGAACCGCTCTGCTCAAAGAACTTAATCTGCTCACCAATAAATTTAAAACCTGTCAATACTTCAATCAACTTCACACCATACTTCTGTGTAATGGGGAAGGTCATGTTAGTAGTAACAATGGTAGTAACCATTGCAGGATTTTCAGGCATGGTTGCAGTCTTTGCCTTTTCTCTGAGGAGATACTCTGCAATAAGCATACCGGACATATTACCGGTAAATGCTACATATTCGCCGGTTTTTGCATCCTTTGCATATACCCCCAAACGGTCTGCATCCGGGTCGGTTGCCAGAATAATATCTGCATCCTTCTCCTTAGCAAGATTAATTGCATAAGTAAATGCCTTAGGGTCTTCCGGATTAGGATATTCCAAAGTAGTAAACTGCGGATCCGGATTCTCCTGCTCGGGAACTACATATACATTCTTAAAACCAAGCTCTTTCAAAACTCTTCTGACAGGAACGTTACCGGTACCGCAAAGAGGGGTATAAACAATCTTAATATCCTCAGCCACTTCCTTAATGATTTCCGGATGGATAACCTGCTTCTTTAATTCTACCATGTATGCATCATCAATTTCTTTACCGATTACCACATATAAACCTGCAGCCATAGCAGCTTCCTTGTCCATGGTCTTAACGGTATGATAATCTGAAATTGCCTGTACTTCTGTAATAATTTCCTTATCCTTGGGTGCAGTAACCTGTGCGCCATCCTCCCAATATACCTTATAACCGTTATACTCCGGCGGGTTATGGCTTGCAGTTACCACAATACCTGCTGTACAGCCTAAGGTACGAAGTGCGAATGAAAGCTCCGGAGTAGGTCTCAAAGCATCAAAAACATAAGCCTTAATACCGTTTGCCGCCAAACAAAGTGCTGCTTCATCTGCAAATTCAGGAGACATAAAACGAGAGTCGTATGCAATCGCAACACCCTTATCCTGTGTACCCTGCTTCAAAATATAATTTGCAAGACCCTGAGTTGCTTTTCTTACGGTATAAATATTAATACGATTAGTACCTGCACCGATTACACCACGAAGTCCACCGGTACCAAACTCTAACTCTCTGTAGAAACGATCTTCAATTTCCTTTTCATTGTCAGCAATAGCAGCCAACTCTGCCTTGGTATTCTTATCAAAATAACTATCCTCTAACCAAAATAAATACTCATCCATGTAACCCATGTTACTGATCCTCCTATGTTTGCATTCAAATGCCTGGATATACTACACACTCCATTTGAGTTAAGTATATCATATAAGCGATGAATTCTTCAAGGGCATCTTCGGAAGGTTCTCCTAAACTTAGCCTATCATTTTCCCCCAACGATTAACCTCTTTAATTTTCCCCGCTTCTCTTCCAGCTCATTTGTATATTCCTTGTGCACCTTCTCTATTTCATCCTGCGCCTTGTAGATATCACTTCGCACATTTGTCAATCTGGGACTCATCTCACACATTCTTTGGCGCAAAGAATAATGTGATATAGCATCATCCAAAAAGAAATCTGTAAATTCTAAAGCACCGTCCACATAAAACTGGCTAAACTCACCACGCAAGGAGATGTCATTCATTTCACCCTTCAAACGTGCAAGCAACGCGTTCAGCCCGGCTGCCATATCACATAATTTTTTCACAATAGGAATACTCCAACGGCCGCATTCCTTCAGGTTATTTATTTCCTTGGAAATATCCCCTGCAAAAACATCTGCTTCCTTTGCCAAGGCAAGCGCTTCATTGACTTCCACCATACGCCCTTCTAAAGAAGCAATGTCCGCTTCTGCTTCAAGAATCAGCTGTGCTTTCTCATCTGACTTTGCAAGAAGCTCCAGTCGCGCCTCCTCATACAATTGCTGATATTTTGTTTCACAATCCCCCAAGGCTTGCAAGCGCCTTTGCGAATCCTTTAACTGCGCCTCTAAAAGTTCCAGCTCCTTACGTGCCATCTCATACTTCTCCTGTGCCACATAAGCTTCCAGTTCTTCTTTACTTACTTTCCCTTTGGCAAAATGACTTAAGAAAAAGTTTTCTCTCGCCTTTACAGCTTCCTCTTCCTCTTTCGTCCTGCTTGCAGCAAGCTCGTTAATCTGTACCTTTAAGACCTTGCAGCGTTCCTCCAACACCTTGCATTCTCGCAAAACCTTTTCTTTTTTTAATATCTGCAGAGACAATTCCTGCAATGTATCACTAAAATATGCTCCCATAGGTCTCCTCCGCGCTAAACACACTATGATTTCAAGGAAAAGTCACTTCTATCCAATGTGAAATTAGGGTTATAATAAGGATCCCCTGCTTCCAATACTTCTTTCCACTTGGTTCTAAACTGCTCAGACTCCCTGTTATAGCGCTGCGCCTTTTCACCACTGTCATCCAATCCTCTGGAAACAGATTCATGATGATACAGCAACGCAAAAGGAGTCCACACATTTAAGTAGCCTTTCTCTCGAAGCTTCAAGCAAAAATCCACATCGTTTAACGAAATGGCAAAGCTTTCCTCCAAGCCACCCACTTCATCAAATACGGTCTTCTTCACCAAAAGACATGCACCCGTTACCGCGGATACATTCTGTGCGTAGCAAAGGCGTCCCATGTAGCCCAGATTTTGAACGGACATCTTATAATGACCATGACCGGCAGTTCTATGCGCTCCAAGTCCCAACACAACTCCGGCATGCTGAATGGTACGGTCCCCATACAATAATTTGGCACCAACTGCTCCCACATCCTCACGCTGGGCATACATAAGCATCTCTTCCATCCAGTTAGAAGTAATCACTTCCGTATCGTTATTTAGAAGTAAAATATACTCTCCGGTAGCATATTTCACACCTAAGTTGTTTACAGCTGAATAGTTAAAGGCACCTTGATAAAGAACCAACTTAATTTTAAAGCCTGCCTGCCCCTCCGCTTCTGCTGTAATCATACCCATATCCGTATTATCTCCGGCAGTCGCTTTAGATTCTGCATAAGCCTCTCCATAGTCAAATCCTAACAATTTACTGTAGTATTCACGAATTTCCTGTGTAGTACTGTTGTTTTCCACAATGATGATTTCATAATTATCATAAGTGGATTTTTCTACAATCGATTCCACACAACGCTTCAAATCTTCTACATGATCTTTATTGGCAATCACAATGGAAATTTTAGGATTACCTTCAATCTGATACCGGATTCTGAAAATCGTTTCACATGCTCTGGTACTGGTAATCTGGAAATGACTGAAACCATGCTTCTTTAAATGTTCTGCAATCGCCCCCTTGGCCGCTGCCACTGCATAAGGCTTTGCTCCCACACCGGCAGCCACACTTCCGGCATGACTTCTCCAATAATACAAAAGCTTAGGTACATGCACTACCTTCTTAGCATTGTCCGTCAGGCGCAAAATCATATCATGGTCCTGACTGCCGTCAAACTGCGTTCTAAACAATTCCGTACCTTCCAAAAGCTCTCTGGCAAATACACTAAAGTGACAAATGTAATTATTCGCCCGCAAATTATCCGGTGCATAGTCCGGTTTAAAATGCATGGTCAACATTTTGTTAATATCACCGCTTTTGAAGGTGGTCTCATCACAGTATAAATAATCCGCATCCTGCTCATTAATAGCCTTTACATACTCATAAAGCACACTGGGATGCAATATATCATCATGATCAAACAACCCGATATACTCACCGGTTGCCATTTTATAACACTGATTGGTGTTTCCTGCAATGCCTTCGTTTTTAGCAAGCTTCTGATATACAATTCTTCCGTCGCTACGTGCTTTGTATTCTTCACAAATCTGCCCTACATAAGCATGCTCAGCATCCGAACCGTCCGCCAAGCAAAGCTCCCAACCTTCATAGGTCTGGTTCATAACCGAATCCAACATCTCAGTCAAGAAATCCTTGGGAGTATTCCACAAAGGCACCAGAATACTTATTTTCACCATACGGTCAAACTTGGTATTCCTTTGCGCCTCCGCCTGCTCCGGTGTAGGAAAACTATCCGTGCCGTAGCCTTTCATAGCCTGCTTTTCCCGTTTTTTATAAGCCAGCTTCTTTACAACCCCCTTGGGACCTCCGCAATTAGCCAGACGCTCCTTCTGCCTTAAACAAAAGTGTATAGTACTTCTGGCAGGCTTGGTCATTTTCCAAAAGGTATTATTCTTAATCTTATTAAGTTTAAATTGTAAATCCTCGTTCTCCGCTTCCAAAAGTGCTATTCTGTCCGCAAGGTCTGCACACTTTTCTCTTTCCGCTTCGTACTGCTTCTGATAATCCATACCACACCTCATGTGTTACATTTATATTGCTTTTAGATTTCCTTTGCCTGATCTGCCGCAATAACTGCTCCGATTGCCGTAGCATAATCAGAGTATTCGGGGATACTGATTTCCACATCCCACAAATTCTTAAAGGCCTGCGCCAGCTCTCTGCATTCCAGGAACTTTGTCAAACCACCGATTAATAAGTAATCCTTAATACCCGTATTAATAGAGGCCAAAATAGCAGTCTGACATACATTTTCCAATACCAGATGTACAATACCTGCTGCCACATCCTCCTGCTTGCTCTGGGCATCTGCTTTCGCAAAGTTAGACGCGGTTACCTCCAGATTCAAACCGGGCAGCTTTTCTTTTGCCAAATCGCCGATACGCAAATCAATCTCTGCCACATTACCCTTACGGGACATTTCTGCAATTTCATGAATATCATTGGTGTTCAGCATAATGGCTGACAAACCACTGATGGTACCTCCACCCAAGCCCACACCGCCCAGGTGTTTCATCTCGGTTTCCGTCACTTTTACAAAAAAGCTTCCTGTACCCATGCTGACTACGATTACTTCCTTTTTGTCTGTCAGATAATAACCGCCGGTACCGGTAGCTATAAATTCATCAATCTTATAAGTAGGGCAGCCATAAACCGGCTTATCCACATGTTTACTGCCCACACCGGTAATATATACACCTTCCACATTGGACAGATCCAATCCATTTTCATACAAATAGCGTCCGAAAGCCCCATAAAGGGAAGCCACCTGGCTATCCGCACGAACCACCATGGGTTCCAGCATACGCTCTTTCTCAAATGCTACTATTTTTGTTGTACTGCTGCCTATGTCTATACCGATTCTTACTTTCATATGTTTCATCCCTTCCAGTCTGATTTAAGTCGCTTACTGCTCCAATTAAACAACCTGATTCCGTTAATACGATGTACTGCCAAAATACCGATTCTGTATTCACCCTTACGAAGAGCCGCCGCTGGATTGTTAATACAATAGCCTCCCAAAGCCACATTCTTTTGGTCCGGCAGATTTTCTTCCAAATCCATGCGGTACTGTCCTTCAAGCGCCATATAGGCCAGTCTGCCTTCTGCATCCTTAAGTAACAGATATTTGTCATAGCAGGCATTATTATCTCCAAGCACCACACTGTAACCCTGCAAAAGCGTCTTATTGCAGGCTTCCACTCTCACCATTACACAGGCATCTTCTCTTGCTTTATCCAACAGTTTTTTTCCGTCTTTCCAGGCTGCGACTTGTGCCTGATTTTTTGCACTGTGATAACCGGGAACAATTCTTGCATCCAACCCCTGACCGTTTAATTGCTTCGGATAGAAAGGGTCTTCTATGGCAAAATACGGATGTCGGTTTTGCAAAATTTCCAACTCCGTCTGTAAGCGTTTTTGCTTCTCCGGACTTTCATCACTTCCTCTGGTTAAGGACTCATGATGGTAAGCAAAGCAGGAATTCACCACCACATTCTGATAACCCGCTTCATACAGGGAAATACACAAATCCACATCGTTATAGGCCACCTGCAAATGTTCCAAAAAGCCGCCCACCTCTATAAATTTCACCTTTTCCACCATGAAGCAGGCACCGGTTACCGCCAAGTAGTTTTGTACAAACTGATTTTTACCATAATAGTACTGCTTATCATCCGCAAAGCCCTGCAGCTTATGTACCGGTCCAATGGGAAGACAGGTCACGCCGGCATGCTGTATGGTCCGACTGTCCGGATAATACAGTTTTAAGCCAACTGCCCCCACATAAGACAATACAGCCTTTGCAAGCATCTTTTGTAACCACTGATTCTTTACAAACTCAATATCGTCATTTAAAAACAACAGCACATCACCCGTTGCTGCTATTGCTCCCATATTACACATTCGGGCAAAATTAAATTCCATGGGCTCATAAATATAGGTGTGCGTTCGCAAAAGCTCTTCCAGTAATTTACGGTTTTCACTATTGCTTCCGTTATCCACCACCACAAGCTCCAGTGTAATCTTATCCTTATACTCTTCCATACTTTCCTGCAAGGATTTCAAACATTGTTCTAACAGCCTCGGATTATCCTTGGACGGAATAATCACAGAAAGCTTCTGCTTATGAAGTGCCGTTTCGGGTGTCGAAGACTCCGTATCGTGTTTCAGCATTGCGCAGGACAAATACTCCTCCCAAACAGACTCCTTTGTTACATGAAACAGTATCTGTGGGATTCTAGCGATTTTGTTACTCCCCTTCTTAAAGCCACCGGCCTTCCTGATAGCTGCATCCAGCCACTCACGCATCCGGCACGCATTTTCAAAGCATTGCCTGTCTTCCGTTTGAGAAGGCAAAATTTTTTCTTCACACAATTCCTGCACATAGGTACTGCGGATTGCAATCACACTGCCTACATAAAAACAGGACTCATAGGTATCGGGGGACCAATCCGGCTTATACCAAGGATTATTACGTCCTTGCTCCGTCAGAACGTCCTCATCTCCGTAGGCAATCATAATCTGGGGATTTTTTGAAAAATATTCTTCTATCCATGTAACTGCATTTTCATGCAATTCTCCTGCTTTTGCACACCAGATATGCACGCCCCCGTTGAACAGTAACATTTGTCCCTGCTCCTTAGGCGCACTCTTTTCCTGTTCCTTTACCCAGTCTTCATAATTTACTTTTTGCATCGCCAACTGCTTCGCATAGCGTTTCTCTTGGCGGCGGGTTAACATTCCCTTAATTCTCTCTTTAATACCCAAAACCGTTCCTCTTTACAGGTTAAAAAATTCGTTTTGCCATATTCGCCATATCTTCTGCAAACTGCAGAGGTAATCTGGCCACCTCCAGCTTCACCGACAAAACATTATTTGCTTTTGGCTGAAGCTTATGAATTCTCACGTTAATATTAGGATCCTCCGTAGGAAAAATAAAGCTCACCCCGTCCTTTGCAGGTGCCTTCCTACCGTTCACTACCAGCACTCCCCGCTTTTGCACAGGAACCGGCTGTCCGTTAAAATTCAGGCTCAAAACCTTACAAATACAGGCATTCATACACGGGTCGATACGTAGCATCTTCACATCTTTGCCAACCGGCAGTTCAAACTCAATGATTTGGTCATTTTTGTAAGCATTGGGCAGGAAATAGGAATCCTCTTCCGAATATCCCTTTCCCGTATCCTGATAGATTTGTACACGATTGCTTCCGCTCTCTGTCTGATTGCGATAGCCCAATTCCCGTGGTACTACTACTGCCGCACCAAATAAATCGTGCAATCCGGACATGGATAAACGTTCGCCGTTTACACCCTTTTGGAACGCAAGCTCCCGCTCCACAATTTGCTGCGCCTCGTCCTGCGTAATCTGTAATTCTTTCATCAGCTTGGACAAATTAAGACGATGGCGCTTTTCATCCTCCAACAAATAACAATGAACCGCACGATACGCCAATTCTTTAGCCGCAATCCGCTGTTCCAACATCCACTCATAATCAATCAATGTCCAAACATCATCCTGCACCAGTATATTGGCGAAAATCATATCAAAATCCGTGATACCGCTTTCTTCACCAAAACCAATACGTTCTACATACTGCTTAAAGTATCCGTAAAAACCATCGATATCCCCCCGCTCCAGACAACCGTCCAAAAGCTCTGTCAGGGGTTTTCCGTCAACATATTCAAAGCAGGCGTATACCTCTTCCTGCGCATCCTCTACTTTACATTTGTTTAAAAGAAGCTTACTGCCCTCATATCTGGCAGACAATTTTTCATAGGCCTTCTGCATACCCAGCACATGTGCCTTTGCCTCCGGGCACATAGGGTACTTACGAACCTCCCGCACGCCCTGCTCCTTACGTATCTCCGTACGGATCTGATATTCAGGGATACGGTCGTTGGAATATTTGGCGTATTTTACCGGCAACTCCTTTCCCAATACCAACATATAAGAATTGGCAAATACGGAAAATAAATTCTCCTCAACAATGCCGTCAAAGGCAATCTTTTCATCAAACAACTGTATTCTGTCCCTGTCAAAATTACGGATATTATTGGACAACTCGCCCTTGCCCGGCAGATATTCGTCCGAATAAATCGTGGTCATAAATTTATAATCCGGGTACGGATAATAAAAATGATAATCCTTTACACCACAGACCTTGCAGATATTCTCCAATCTGTTTCTGCTGAAGGTACGTACACCTCCGCCCTGCTTATAATTCTCAATCCCCTCAAAAAAGGTTCCCACATGATCCTCTCTGCAACCGGCAAAATATTTCAGTCCATATTTATTCTCAATGGCAATCAACATTCTGCCATCCCGTTTTAAATGCTTCTGCAAAATACGCAGAAAATCTTCATAGGGAGTTTCTCCGCCAATATAGCCCTGTCCGTATTCAAATACTCCAATCAGACATATCACATCAAAATCTGTATCTAAATCCGGCTCAATATCCTTGAAATTACCCACATGAATTCTTACGTTGTCACAATCCTGATGACGATAAGCATTAATCAGACTTCTCTTTTTTGACAAATCCACGCAGGTTACACTCCCTGCTTTTCTGGAAAGCGCACCGGTTATGGCTCCGCAACCGCTTCCTACTTCCAACACCTTCATGTCCTTGGTCATGGGGACCCAATCCACAATATTCTCTCTCAAATAGGACAGATGATATAAAATCGCCCAGCTTTTGCGTTCTTCAATGATACAACCAAACTCTTTCTCGGGATGATTTTGCACAATTTCCAGCAATTCATCCTCAACCTTACCGTCGCAATAAAAGTCCTCGCCGGGATATTTACTTAAATCAAGAACAATCTTACCTACCTGCTCTATCATAAATCCTCCAACATTTCCTGCTGCGTGTATTTACTCCTCACGCCCGCTTACGTGTATGATAAAACGCTTACGCATCCTTCACTACAATCTTAGAATTCATATCAAAATAACCTACGGTATCTTTATCCGACACCACCGTTATATTTACCACATCATACAATCTGTGATATACTTCAAAATTACTGTTCCTATATCCTGTTACCCCAAGGGAAATCAAATAATTACCGCCCTGCAGGTTCATTTGCTGGGTAAAGGTTATTTCTTTCACCACTCCCGCCTCCACACTTTCCAAAAAAGCTCGCTCTGCCATGGTATTGGTTCCGGTAATCTCCGTACCCTTCACATTTTTAATGGAAAGGGCAAAAATAGGATTAGGAAGAGGCTCGTTTATCCTTACCTTCATACGCACGTTGAAGTTACTGCCCTTTAAAATCGCTGTAGTCTTTATACCTCTTTCGTCCGTCACGTCAAACTCTATAATCTCTGCCTGTTTCGTACCGTATTCCAGACAATCCGGGTTCTGCGCTTCCTTTATGGCCACATCTGCATCCCCATTGGACACACTTGCCTCATACTGCCCCACCAAAACACGCTTATACGCATCAATGATTTGCTTGGGAGCACCTTCCTCCAACATATTTCCCTTGTTCAACAAATACACTCTGTCACAGTATTTGCTGATACTGCTCAAATCGTGGCTTACAAAAATAATAGTCTTGCCGTTTCTTTTAAATTCCTCAAATTTCTGGTAGCATTTCGCCTGAAAGAATACATCCCCCACGGAAAGTGCCTCATCCACAATCAATATTTCCGGGTCAATATTAATAGCCACCGCAAAGGCCAGACGCACAAACATACCGCTGGAATAAGTCTTCACCGGCTGATACACATAATCACCAATATCCGCAAATTCCAATATCGCCGGCAGTTTTTCATCAATTTCCTTTTCCGAAAAGCCCATCATGGTGCCGTTTAAATACACATTTTCAATACCGTTATATTCCATGTTAAAGCCGGCACCCAGCTCAAGCAATGCTGAAATGCGACCATTTACCGTCACTTCACCCTCTGTAGGATTCAAAACTCCGGTGATAATTTTCAGGATGGTAGACTTACCCGAACC
The DNA here is from genome assembly GCA_045537405.1 of Acetatifactor sp. Classification (GTDB taxonomy): domain Bacteria; phylum Bacillota; class Clostridia; order Lachnospirales; family Lachnospiraceae; genus Acetatifactor. The sequence goes on along the minus strand of JAZSPK010000016.1, from coordinate 378,101 downwards.
ATTGGTACCGATAATTCCCACCGTTTCACCCGTACGTATCTGCATATTCACACCATTCAACGCATGATACTTCTTGGGCGGATGCTTTTTCAAGAGCCCAAAAGCGTCTTTCACACGGTCCGAACGTTTCTCGTATAATTTATATATTTTTTTGACATTTTTCACTTCTATCGCAATCTGCGACTCATTCTGCTGCATATTTTCTCCCATACCTTGCTCTACCTTTTACAAAACGTCTGCAAAATGCACCTTCAGGCGTTTGAACACCAATGCACCAAAGCCAAACAATACCGCTGTGATAATCCAAAAATACATGGTGGAGAAGAAATCCTCCCAAAACCACTGTTTCTCAAAAATCGCACTTCGATAACCGTCTACAATATAAACCAACGGATTGATTTTAAACAGTAATACTTTGTCTCCGAATTTCATGTGCATATCACTCAAATTCCACAGAATCGGAGTTGCCCACATTCCCACCTGCAAACAAATACTGATAATTTGTGTAATGTCTTTAAAGAAAACTGCCACAGCACAGGTGGTATAGCACAAGGCCAAAACAAATACAAACAGACAAATACTGTAATAAGCCAACTGAATGGTATAAATATCCGGATAATATCCGTAAGCTGCCGCCATTACTAATAAAACCACCACAAAAAATACGTGTACAAAGCTTGCTGCAATAACCTTAATAATGGGCAAAATACTGATTTTAAAAACAATCTTTTTGACTAAATAATTATATTCCAAAAGAGCCGCCGTACCATAATTCAGCGCTTCGCTAAAGAAAAACCAAGGTACCAATCCCGCAGTAAGAGATAAAACATAGGGTACTCTGGTTCCATCTGCAAGCATGGGACCCTGACTGTTAAACACCAAATCAAATACCAGAAAATACATGGTAACCGTCACCACCGGCTGTACCATGGCCCATACAGCACCCAAATAGGAACCTGCATATCGTTTCTTGAAATCATTTTTTGCCAGTTTCCATATGAGTCTTCTGTTCTGCCACAATTCTGCCGGAAGTACTGTTATCTTGTCATAATTTATAATAAAAACAATACATGCTACAAGGATTACAGCACAGGAAATCCCTTTCTTTAACAGCTCCTCCTGCGGATCTGCCAAAGGATTATTATGTAGCACAATAGCACCTGCCATAATAATAGCAAGTGCCAGAAAAATGGATATTCCAAGTTTTTTTGAAAGTTTATTTTCTTTCATAATTGCTTTCCTTACGTTTTTTATTTTCCGAATTTCTCAATATAATCTGCAAGATTTCCATGCTTTGTATCTTTTTCGGAAAGGGTTAATTCCACGCCTTCCGGAATAGGCCATTCCACTCCCACATCCGGTGCATTATACATAATTCCGCCCTCGTCATTCGGATGATAGAAATCTGTTACCTTATAGCAGAACTCCGCATAATCGGAAAGTACTAAATAACCATGAGCAAATCCCTTAGGAACGAAAAACTGTTTTTTATTCTCCTCACTTAAAACAACACCCTTCCACTGACCAAAGGTAGGCGAACCTTTACGCAAATCCACTGCCACATCAAATACTTCGCCCTTAATCACACGAACCAACTTATCCTGAGGATAATTAATCTGGAAATGTAATCCGCGGAGAACTCCCTTCTTGGAAGCAGACTGGTTATCCTGTACAAATACTGCATCAATACCCGCTTCCTTAAAATCATTGTAATTATAGGTTTCAATAAAATAGCCTCGCGCATCACCGTGAACGGTAGGTGTAATAATTTTCAAGCCCTCTATTTCACATGTTTCTACTGTTATTTTTCCCATAATATTTTCCTTTCTTCTCATAGCGTTTCTCTCGAGTAATTGCATGCAAGCATACATTACCCTTTCGTTCGCGCTATAGCTGAGCTATTGAGTTATGTAACTAACGTTTCTATCCACATTCCCCTCTATACCGGGAATGCTTCCCTTGGAAGTATATTGCCACATATGATAATCTCCCTCATACAAGGGCTCGTCACAATACTCTGCCAACCAAATATAATGATTACCCAAAGCAGATACCTCCAATTTGTTATTATACCAATTACGGCTGGCATATACACCTGCCTTATACCCTTCATTTTCAATCGTATTACAAAATGCCTCACAGACTGCCGTTCTGGTAGCTACGTCTAAGTTATCCGCACGTCCGTCACCGCCGGCGCCCTCTGTATCAATAAATACCGGGTATTGTATATTATATTGCTTTAAAAGCTCCACTACCATGGAAGCTTCCTCTACTGCCTCAACTTCGTTTACTGCCTGGGTAAAGAAGTAAACTCCTGTTTGAATGCCCACTTCTGCCGCACCCTGCATGTGCTCTTCAAAAGCCGGGTCCACTACCAATGCACCTGTAACAGTACCGCGATAGCCAGCACGGATAATAGCAAATTCTACGCCAGCATCCTTTACTGCCTGCCAATCTGTTACTACATTCCACTTAGACAGGTCTATACCCGCTTTGGCATTTTCCTTGTCTATTTTTAAGTCATTCCAATCCGAAGGAGATGTTTCTTCCATTGCCTCTTTCTTTTCTGCATCTTCTTCCATGGCATTGATATCCGCTTCTGTTTTTATCAGCACAGAAATATCCTTAATTGCCAAGTATTCCACCTTGTTCTTAACATGAACCCTTGTAATACTCATAGGAACCTGATAATTCTCCACAGGCTTAAGGTATAATTTGTATTCCCCTGACGCAATACTGTCAATATAAATCACACCATCCCCGTCTTCATCTTCAAACTCACCTATATCCTCTAGAATAAGGCTGAACTTTTCCCCTGTTACCACTTCTCCGTCCTGACCCAAAATCTGAATACGAAGGTCTTTTTCCACAGAGGTCACCATAAGGGAAACCCGTTCTTTTTCATCTTGAATCACTTCCGGTTCCTTATCAAAAAAATCCTCATCCTTCCAAAAACCCGTAAGAGAATAGCCAATCTGATACCCCTTATCCGTAGTTATTCCTTCCGCATAGGTCACTTTAGGGGTCTGCTCTTTTTCCACCGGGACAAGGGTTCCTTGCACATTGGAATAGTTTTCTTCTTGATTAAAATAAATTACCAACAGAAAAACCAGTAGTATTACCGACAGACTTCCCACAATACAAAAGCGTTTCAGCTTATAATCCATTTGCTACCTCAACTAAATATTTACCATACTCGGTCTTCATCAAAGGCTCCGCCAATTTAAGCAACTGCTCCTTATCGATGAAACCACGCTTGTAAGCAATTTCTTCGATACAGGAAATATATAATCCCTGTCTTTTCTGGAAGGCTGACACAAAGTTTGCCGCATCCAATAAAGAATCATGATTTCCGGTATCCAACCATGCAAAGCCTCTTCCCATGGTTTCTACACGAAGAGTTCCTCTCTGCAAATATTCGTTGTTAATGCTGGTAATTTCAATCTCACCTCTTGCAGAAGGCTTCACGTTCTTTGCTATTTCCACCACATCATTGTCGTAGAAATAGAGTCCGGGCACCGCATAATTACTCTTAGGATTTGCGGGCTTTTCCTCAATGGAAATTGCCATACCATTCTCATCAAATTCCACTACACCGTACTCTCTGGGGTCACGCACATAGTAGCCGAAAATAGTAGCACCACTTTCTCTGGACGCCACTTCTCTTAAAAGCTTAGAGAAGCTCTGACCATAGAATATATTGTCGCCCAGCACCAATGCCACACTGTCCTCACCAATAAAATCCGCACCGATAATAAAAGCATCTGCCAAGCCTCTGGGCACTTCCTGCACAGCATATTCAAAACGCATACCCAACTGGCTTCCGTCGCCTAACAAATCCTCAAATACCGGCAAATCCCTGGGGGTAGAAATGATAAGTACCTCACGAATACCTGCCAACATCAAAGTAGACAGGGGATAGTAAATCATGGGTTTGTCATATACCGGCATAATCTGCTTACTGATTGCCTTGGTTAACGGATATAATCTGGTTCCTGAACCACCTGCTAAGATAATTCCCTTCATAAATTCAACCTCTTTTTCTCAAAAATTCGTATCTTTTAAACACACCGAATGGGAACGACCAAAAAATCGTCCCCATTACCCTTGCTTTATTTACTTTCATACATATCAGCGTAATATTTCTGATAATCACCGCTGGTTACATTCTTCATCCACTCTTCGTTCTCAAAGAACCAGGCGATAGTTTTCTTAATACCATCCTTAAACATGGTTTCCGGATACCAACCGATTTCAGACTTAATCTTGTCCGGTGCAATAGCATAACGGCGGTCATGTCCCTTACGATCTTCCACATAAGTAATCAAGTCCTTGCTCACCAATGCTTTTCTGGGGTCACCTTCCGGAAGCATTTCCTGTAAGGTTTCAATGATGATATTAATAATCTCAATATTCTGCTTTTCATTATGTCCGCCTACATTGTAGGTCTCGAACAATCTACCCTGCTCCTGCACCATATCAATTGCCTTGGCATGGTCTTCCACAAACAACCAGTCACGTACGTTCTTACCATCACCGTATACAGGAAGCTTCTTGCCCTGAAGTGCATTGTTGATAATAAGTGGAATCAACTTCTCAGGGAACTGGTAAGGTCCGTAGTTATTAGAACAGTTGGTAATATTAGCCGGGAACTTGTAGGTATCCATGTAAGCCTTTACCAGCATGTCCGAGCTTGCCTTACTTGCAGAGTAAGGGCTGTGCGGATCATAAGGTGTGGTTTCATAGAAGAATGCATTATCATCATCCGGCAAAGAACCGTACACCTCGTCCGTGGAAACATGGAGGAATTTCTTGCCTTCCTTAAAACTTCCATCGGGAAGCTCCCATGCTGCCTTCGCACAATTAAGCATTACTGCTGTACCCAGTACATTGGTCTGTACGAAAACTTCAGGATTACGGATACTTCTGTCCACATGGCTTTCTGCTGCAAAATGAACTACTCGGTCAATATCATTCTCTGCAAAAATCTTTGCAATCGCTTCTTTATCGCAGATATCTGCACGCACAAAGGTGTAGTTCTCTCTATCTTCCACTCCCTTTAAGTTTTCCAAATTACCTGCATAGGTTAATGCATCCACGTTAATAATGCGGATATCGTTACCGTATTTCTTAAACATATAATGGATGTAGTTGGAACCGATAAATCCGGCACCACCTGTTACTAAATATGTTCTCATAAATTTCTCCTTGTTCTTTGTATTGCTCAATTTCACACTTGTCCATAAGTATACCACAGTTTCCTAAATATGGCTAGAAAAACCTTAGTAACCCAAATAACTCATGTTCAAGTCTACATTACCTGTAATGCCGTTAACTTTACCGGTATCCTTATACTGCCACATATCATACTTTCCGGTATAAGTAGGTTCAGAGGCATATTGCGCCAGCCATACCTTATAGCCGTTTAACTGACTCATATCCAGCTTAGTCTCCAACCAGGTCTTATTTGCATAAATACCCGCTTTATAATTGTACTTCTGAATGGTCTCACAGAAAGTTTTACAAATCTCTGTTCTTTCTGCCTTTGTTAAACCATCCGCTCTGCCGCCACTGGGCTCTACGTCGATAAATACAGGATAGGTAATGCTATAATTCTGAATACACTGCAATACCATGGAAGCTTCTTCCACTGCTTCATTTTTGTCAATTGCCTGGGAGAAGAAGTATACACCCACTTTTAATCCGGCCTTCGTTGCGCCCTTGATATTTTCTTCAAACTTGGAATCCTGAATTAATTTTCCGTTGGAAGAACCACGATAACCGCAACGAATAATTACATAATTCACGCCGGAATTCTTCACAGCATTCCAATCAATGGTACCATTCCACTTGGATACATCAATACCCATGGTTCCGGAAGCAACCACCAGATAACCATTAGCATCAAAGGTATGCTTCATTCCCTGGATAACCTGTACGCCGGTTACATATTTACCGGAAGCATCATAATAACGATACTTGCCTTCTATCACTTGCCAACCGGTGTATTTTGTATCTGCCAACACATAAAAATTATCATTGTAATAGTAATCGTAATTGGTTGCAAGACGATACGTTTCGCCTTCCTTCACATATACTTCTCTGCCCTCTGCATCCTTTAACTGTGCTTTTACATCCTTCACAATTACCTTGCAGGTTGCAGTTGCGTTGTTTTTATCTGTTCCATAGGTTATTTTGACCTTCACTTCTCCTGCGGCCAAACCTTCTACCACTACCTTATTTCCTTCAATAGGGGTTTTAATTTTTGCCACGGTAGAATTTGACGGGTCCAAAGTTGCAGTTAATTTGCCATCCTCTAACTCGTTAGTAATAGTCACATTAATTTCTGCATGATTGGTTGCAAAAATAATCACTTCGTCATAGGGTAGCTTAATCTCCACAGGCTTTGGCGACTCCGAAGGCTCAGGGCTTTCTGAAGGCTCAGGACTCTCTGAAGGCTCCGGACTTTCTGAAGGTTCAGGGCTTTCTGAAGGTTTAGGGCTTTCTGAAGGTTCGGGGCTTCCTGAAGGCTCAGGACTTCCCGAAGGTTCAGGTATGGGTGTCGCTGTAGGCTCCGCCGTGGGAGTTGCTGTCGGTTCCGGTGTCGCGGTCGGCTCCGGCGTAGGTGTCGCGGTCGGCTCCGGTGTTGGTTCCGGAGTCGGTTCCGGTGTTGGTGCCGGTGTCGGTTCCGGCGTAGGTGTCGCGGTCGGCTCCGGTGTTGGTTCCGGTGTTGGTTCCGGTGTTGGTGCCGGGGTTTCTGCAACAGCCGGTGCCTCTGTAATCACGGGAGTTTCCTCGGCTGTCATCATCAGGACAGGAGCCTGCTCTGCATTAAAATAAGCCGGCACTACTGCATACATCCCTGACGGGTTCACCACTCTGCTTCGTGAGGTACTTACAGCTGACGCCAAGGGATTGGGAATAGTATCTTTTCCAATCTGCTCGTATGCACCTCCGGTCACAGTACTTTCCACCCATGCAACCGTATCCTGCAAATATTCCTTATCCGGTCCACTGATATCTCCGGTATCTTCTTTGTTAACATCAATCTGTGACTCATCCTTTATCTCGTCGGACACGTCCACTTTTTCATACTCTATTTTATTTTTGACTTCTGCGGTTTTCTCTTCATCTCCAATAGATACATAACTGTATTTACTATCAGAGAGTTCGTTTACCTTAATTGTATATTTTCCTGCCGTCAGATTCTTTTTGTAAATAATTCCGTCCATATCATCATCTGACCAGAAATATTCTTTACCGTTTGCATCCACCAGGGTCACACTGAAAGGTACATTTCCCACCAGTTTTCCGGTATTCATATTTAAAAACTTAACCTTTAAGTCTTTTTCAATTGAAGTAACATTTAACTTAATGACAACCTTCTTATCCAGTTCTTCTTCCTGGTATGTAGGTGGTGTAGGAGCCGGAGTCTGCAGAACTTCTTCCACCGCTGAAGAAAGAGCCTTCTGCGCATCTGACATGGCAAGCAAACCGTCTCCTCCGATTACGGTAATATTACTCAGCTGACTACCCACGCCTTCATAAGGGTTGCTCGTAGTAGTATTTCTTCCTTTCAAAAGAAAAGCTCCACCAAGCAATAACGCCAATAGCAGAACTGCTACCGCTCCGCCATACATTAAATAGTCAAGGTTTATTCCTGAATTTCTCTCTGCTCTTCTGCGTTCACGGCGGTAATCCTCATAAGACTCTTCATAATCCGAAGGATCTTGCGTATATTCTTCCTCGTACTCCTCAGAATATTCCTCATCATAGTCTTCTACATAATCTTCTTCGGGATTTCCATAAGCACTGCCATAGGCCGCTGCAACTCCTGTCGCTGCATACTCTTCGCTGTCTTCTTCCCGGTATTCTTCAGAATATTCTTCGACGTATTCATCGTCATACCCTTCTTCAACATACTCATCAGTGAATTTTTCATCATAGTCCTCTATGTAATCCCCCGCATATACCCTGGTAGTATCTGCAGTAACATACGACTCTTCCGACAATTCCTCCTCGTAGTATTCTTCCTCTTCCTCATCTAAGGAATCCCAAAAATCACTGTTCCAATCACTCCAGTCTCTTCTGTCTCTATCATCTTTTCGACTTAATTGTCTAAAATCAAAAGGTAACTTCATATTACAATCCTTTCTAATCCAATATATAGGTAGTATATCATTACCCACCCATTCATGCAAGCAGTACCATCTTTCTTCAGAAATTCTTAATTCTTAAAAATTTCTAATAATCTAGACAGAGATTCCACAAAATAGTAAAATACAAGCAGGACTACTTTCAGGAGTCAGAAGGAGATGCAATGAAAAACAATAATGAATCCACCAAAAACAACAATTCCATGAATATTTTGGACTTAGATAAGTTAGAAAATGACAAGGATATAGATTACGAAGAAATGATTCAATCCGAGGACTATCTTGTATCAGAAGAATCCGACCATGAGCCCGTCACCAAAAAGAAACGTGCAATGGATTTCTTTCTTAACATTAATTGGCACTTAGTGCTGTTAATTGTATTTATCCTATCGGTCATATTAATTGTATTTATGATTCGTAATTGGGGAAAGGTCGTGGATTTAAACGAGATTCAATTAGATGAGGACCCTAATACAGACCCTTATATTGACGTTTTGGATAATATACTTCCCCATACAGATGCCGAGGGTTCTCCCGCCGCCATGGATGGAGTCACAAAAGTCGTTCTGTTTGGTAACGATCCCTTTGCGGCAGATTACGGCACAAGCAGCAATGTAGGTGAAATGATAGCAGATTTATCCGGTGCTACTGTTTATAACTGTGCGGTATCCGGTTCACACCTAGCTACCACCTACTACCTCTTCAACCCTGCCGTAGACCCTATGGACGCCTTTAATTTTTACTGGTTAACGGCTTTTCTGGGTTATGAAGGCGTAGATTTCTGTGATCAGTCCTTGGAAAAATATCCGGAAGCCCTTCCTCCGGAAGCAGAAGCGGCATACCGAACCTTATGCTCCATCGATTTCTCTACCATAGACGTCATTGGAATTATGTATGATGCAAGTGATTATCTGGAGGGAAGATCCATATATAATCCCGAAAACAACACGGATATCCAAACCTACTACGGTAACATGAATGCCGGTATCCAGTTATTACAGGAAACCTTCCCACATATCAGAATCATTATCATGTCTCCCACTTACGCTTATGCAGTGGATGAAAACGGGGAATATGTAGACAGTGATATTCACATATATGACGAATATCCCTTATCCACCTATTCACTGATGCTGGATCAATGCGCTGCTAATTTAGGAGTTTCCTACGTAGACAATTTCTACGGAACCGTTAATGTAAATAATGCCAGCGATTACCTCATTGATAATGTTCATTTAAACATGGACGGCAGACAAAAAGTGGCTGAACGATTTGTTTACGCTCTGCAATATTATGACTAAAAGAAAGGGTAGCGGAAATCCAACCGCTACCCCTTTTATTATTCCATCACATTCATCAATTCCCCTAAGGTATTTTCTCCCCAGCTGTAATTGCTTAAATAACTTCCTTTAAACTGTTGGGCATTCTCTGTCTTTCCCGCAAAGTAATCAAACAAGTCACATTGTACCTTTTCCGGAATAATACGTCTCTTACCATCCACGGTTTCTATGACGTCTGCAATTCCGTATTCTTCCAAAATATTCTTCAGACGAAGGGCAACCTTTCTGTATCTTGCCATTACCACGGCAGTTACCGGTTCATTCTCCCACAAAAAGCTGATAGCCTCTTCAGAAGTCACATAACCACCTCTACGGTCCACCAAAAGAGCGAACAACTCCTTGGACTTTTTATTACGAAATGCTATCGGCTTATCTCCTACAAATACGTCAAAATATCCAAAGGTTCTCACTGTAACCGTCCTATTATCAGACAAACCTTTTTTAACCGTATCCGCCGACTTCTCTATAGGATAAAGCATAACATACCTAGGGGTATTGCCATCAGCCTCTTTATGAGAACAAATCGCTTTAATGTGCTTTTCCTCTTCCGTATGGATATCATAATATGTAAACTCCGCTTCGCCCTTTCGCAGAAGCTCCGCAAATTCCTCATAAGCCGCCTCACTATACGCGACGAAATTCTCCAGTGGGGTGCCTTTTTCCATTAGCTGAAGCCACTCCTCTTTCGTATAGCCAAAGAATTCGCAAACATTTTCACTTGCATACAACGGTTTTACCAAGCCCTCTGAAGTCATTTCAAACGCCGCAATACCATCCGTAAAACGCATTACCAATTCCTTCATATCCTCTTTTAACTGAACATTCTCAGACAACAATGCCTCTGTATCCTTTTGCCCCGGAATACATCTGCAACAGTATAAACTAACGGACTCATCTACCTTAATAAATACACCGGTGTACTGCTTTACCTCTCCATCAAAGGACCTTGCGCTATAACTAACCTGTGGTGGCTTTGCATCCGCAGTATATAATTTTTTCTGGCAAAAATCCCTAAAGAAGCGTCTCATTTTTTCACGTTCCTCAGGCTCCACGGAATTCATAATCCACTTTTCCGTAGCATCATCAATCTGCATGGCTATATTTTCATAAGGACGGAAGGTCCCCGAATCCTTGCTGTACAGGCATTTTACTGTATTTAAGGCAATATTAAATTCAAAAATCTTGTCATATACATCCGTAAGGGCCTTCAAATACCGCTTGGTTTCTGCGGACTTCTGCTGATGATGTCTTTCGGTCACATCCATGCAGACGCTTTGAAACTCTTCCACGCCCTGCTCATTTACGCATTTGGTAACCCAGCCGAATATATGGGCCCTGGTTCCGTCGCAACGAAGCAGTGTCATTTCTCCTGCAATGGGGGTTCCCGCAGAATAAACTCTGTTTAAATACAGCGCAAATTTCCTTCTTTCCTCCATGGGAACCATGAGGAAAATATCACTTTTGTACAATTCAAAATAGTCCAGTTCACCTTCTTTTATATCCGGAAAGCGGAAAATATCTTTCATCTGCTGATTAATATAGGTAATCTTGGGATGCTTCTCACAAGTATATTTCACAAAACCGCAAGGAATGGTTTCATTCAAAAACTGCAAATTATCATTCTCGTTTTTCAACTCCGTTACATCTGACAACACCGAACTGCCGCACATAATCTGCTCCGCATTTCGCTTGGAGGTCATGGTATCCTTTACAAAAAGATAACTTCCATCCTCCCTCTTCAAACGATACACAATACTCTCGGTATGCTCCCGCAAAGACATTTTCTGCAAAAAAGCAAAATAGTTCTCACGGTCTGCCGGATGTACCAATTGCGAGTAAAAATCACCACTCCCCGAAAATGCCTCCATGCCGTATCCCAGCATCTCACATAAATTTCTGCTTACATAGGTAAGACTGACGGGGGTAGTAAAAGCATACTGATGAAAGCCACAAATACTTTCCCTCAGTATCTCCTCCATATTCGTTAATTTCATATTCATAAGGACTCCTTTATGCCGGAAAATGATTATTAACTACAAGGCTAGATTATATCAAAAAAAGGAACAAATAGCAAATTGCCACTAGCAGCTTTCTTTTTTCTCCCGTAATACCGCCTTTTGTATTTTACCACTGATGGTTTTGGGCATTTCTGCGACAAACTCTATAATTCGGATCCACTTATACTCCGCCAATTTTTGATTGCAGTATTCTTTTATTTCCAGCTCCAATTCTTTGCAGGGGGAATAATTGCTTCCCGGCACAATCACCGCTTTAATTGCCTGCCCGCGCAAAGTATCCGGAACACCAATCACACTACATTCCACTACTGCCGGATGCTCCATTAATACATTCTCCACTTCATAAGGCCCCACGCGAAAACCACCGGTTTTGATAATATCATCAAAACGACCATGAAACCAATACAAGCCATTTTCATCTACATACGCTGCATCTCCGGTATGGTACACTCCATCCCGCCACATATGCTTATACTGCTTTTCATTATCCAAGTAGCCGGCAAATATTCCCGGCTGGCGACCTTCTCCGTTTGGAACAATTACAATTTCTCCGACTTCTCTAGTTGCTACCTTTTTCCCCTGCTTATCACGTAGCTCTATCTGATAAAAAGGAGATGGGGTTCCCATGGAGCCTTCCACCGCTTTTTTTCCTTTAAAATTGGCCATAAGCAAGGCCGTTTCTGTCTGTCCGTATCCTTCGCAAAGTTCAATTCCGGTGCTTTCCGTAAACTTACGAAAAACCTCCGGAACAAGCATCTCTCCTGCCGTAGAAGCATGCTTCAAAGTAGACATAGCAGGGATTCCCTTACGCACCAAATAGCGATATACGGTAGGCGGCGCACAAAAAGAGGTCACTCCATAGCGATTCATTATATGCACCAATTGCTTGGGCTCAAAGTTATCAAAATCGTAAACCATCACCGCACTGCCCACCAGCCACTGTCCATAAATTTTTCCCCAGGAAGCCTTTGCCCATCCGGTTTCCGCTACGGTAAAATGCAATCCGTTATCCTCTGCCTGCTGCCAATATTTCGCTGTCACAATATGGGCTAAAGGATAAGTAAAATCGTGTATTACTCCTTTGGGATACCCGGTGGTTCCCGATGTGAAATACAATACCATTGGATCTGAGGCAAAGGTTTCCACCCTCGCCAACTCCTCCGATGCTCCTTGCAATGCCTCCGTCATATTTTCAAATCCCGGCACTGCTGTCTGTACAGTCCATAATTTCAAATCCTCTCCGACTTCCTTCAGGGCTTCCTTCACTTTATCCGGAACCTCATCCTGTGAAGTGCACACCAAACCTTTTAAACCGGACACCTTCATACGATACACCAAATCACTTACCGTAAGCATATGGGTGGCAGGTATCATAACTGCACCTAATTTATGTAATGCCACTGCCGCAAACCAGTATTCATAATGACGCTTCAGAATAAGCATCACCTTATCTCCGCGTCCGATTCCTGCCTTACGAAATACATTTGCCATCCGGTTGCTTCCTGCTTTTATATCCGCAAATGTAAATATATGCTCCTGACCTTCCACATTACACCAGACCATAGCTCTTTTCCGGGGTTCCCTCTCAGCTATTGCATCCACCACATCATATCCGAAGTTAAAATTTGTGGGGTAATCTAACGTAAATTTTTGCAAATTCCCCTGCTCATCAAATACTTCATGGCAAAATTTATGATAAATACTCATAGTCACTCCTTTATCAGCGCACTGACACCGATCTTTCGAAAACGTTCATAACGATTTCCTATTAAATCAAAATCCTGTTCCAGTATCTGTATTTCTTCTGCCAACAGGTTCTGAATACGTTCAAAAAACTCTCTCTTACCAATTTCCTTTTCTGAAAGTATTTTTTCAATAATCCCAAAATTTTTAGCATCCTCTGCCGTTAATCTCAAACTTGCCGCTGCCATCTGTGCTTTTGAAGAATCCTTCCACAGAATACTGGCACAGCCTTCCGGCGAGATTACGGAATACACTGCATTTTGTAACATCCACACTCTGTCCGCCACAGCCAATGCCAAAGCGCCGCCACTACCACCTTCTCCAATCAAAATAGAAATAACGGGCACACATAAAGTGGACATCTCCATCAGATTTTCAGCAATCGCCTGGCCCTGTCCCCTTTCTTCCGCACCAACGCCGCAGTAGGCTCCGGAAGTATCTACGAAGCAGATAATGGGTCTTCCAAACTTCTCGGCCTGCCTCATTAAACGAAGTGCTTTCCGATATCCTTCCGGATGGGGTGCACCGAAATTACGCCTGGTACGCTCCTTTGCCGTATGCCCCTTTTCAATGGCAATAACCGTAACCGGTTTGCCCAGTAGTCTTGCCAAGCCTCCCACAATTGCCGTATCATCTGCATAATGACGATCGCCGTGCATTTCCATAAAGTCCGTGAAAATATTTTTAATATAATCCAAGCCCGTAGGTCTGCTGCTATCCCGGGCTGTTTTTACTCTTTCATAAGGTACGGCATTCATACAGTACTCCTTCCGCAGTGCATTTCCAACAATGCCTTCATATACTTCTTCTGGTTTCCTCGTGGCACAATAGCGTCTATAAACCCATGCTCCAGAACAAATTCTGCTTTCTGAAAGCCCGCCGGGAGCGCCTTCCTGGTGGTCTGTTCAATGACCCGCGACCCTGCAAAACCTACAATGGCTCCCGGCTCCGCCAAAATAATATCCGCTTCCATGGCAAAGCTTGCCGTCACGCCGCCGGTAGTAGGATCTGTAAGAAGTGCTACATACAAAAGGCCCGCATCACTGTGTCTCTTAACCGCCGCACTGGTTTTTGCCATCTGCATAAGGGATAACAGTCCCTCCTGCATGCGTGCACCGCCGGATACCGTTACTCCCAGAACCGGCAAATGATGCTCCAACGCATACTCAAAAAGCAAGGTGATTTTTTCACCCACGGCACTTCCCATACTTCCCATCATAAAATAGGGTTCCATAACAAACAGACAACATTTCTGCTCTCCAATATTGGCAACACCGCAAATCACAGCCTCTTTCTCCCTGCTGGCAGTTCTCACCGTCTCAATTTTTTCTTTATAGCCGGGAAAGCGCAGAGGATTGTCTGCCTGCAAATCCGAAAACAATTCCCGGAAGCTCCCCTTTTCCGCAAGCATTTGAATTCTCTGTCTTGCCTTCATTCGAAAATGATACCCGCAGGTACAAACCAATTGATTCCCCCACAATTTGCTTAAGGGAATTTCTTTATGACAATTAGGGCATTTCTTCTCCGGTTCCTCCGCATCTCTTTGGATGGGTGCCTGGGAACGCCCTCCTTCTTCCAATTGATTTTTCGGTTTCAAAAAATTTAACAACGCCATGTCATCACCTGTTTCCCATGAAAGTCAAATCATAATCTCCGGAAATAAATCTCTCATCCTCTACAATCCGGAGCTGTTCTTCCACATTCGTTTCAATTCCCTCTATTACCAACTCACAAAGAGCCGCCCGCATCTTACGAAGCATCTCCTCCCTGGTTTTTGCATATACAATCAATTTTCCTAATAAAGAGTCATAATAGGGCGATACCTTAGTACCTTCTACTAAATAGCTGTCAAAACGTACGGACGGGCCTCCCGGTACATGCAACATACGCAAAGTACCACAATTTCTGGCATTAATTCTACATTCCAAAGCTGCACCGCAAAAACTGATATCCTTTTGTTCAAAATTCAAAGGAATACCTGCTGCCACACGTATCTGCCATTTCACCAAATCCATGCCCACCAGCATTTCTGTAACACAATGCTCTACTTGCAGACGTACATTCATCTCCATAAACCAGAAATTTCCGGATTTATCCAGCAAAAACTCCAGTGTCCCCACTCCTACGTAGCCCATTTGTTTTACTGCATCCACCGCCAAAGCTATAATCCGGTTTCGTTGTTCTTCCTTTACACCGGGCGAAGGCGTTTCCTCCAAAAGCTTCTGGTTTCTTCTCTGGAGAGAACAATCTCTGTCCCCCAAGCACACTGCATTACCATACTCATCTGCCAATATCTGAAGCTCCACATGTCTTGCCGGGAAAATATATTTCTCCAGATACACGCTTCCATCGCCAAACGCACTGAGGGCTTCTCCCGTAGCCTGAAAGTAAGCCTCTTCTAATTCCTCTGCCGTACGTATCAGACGTATACCACGTCCTCCACCACCGGCACAGGCCTTTAACATTACAGGATATCCCAGCGTCTCTGCAGCCTTTTTTGCCTCTTCCACGGAAGCCACTGCTTTGGTTCCGGGAATCACCGATAAACCGGTTTGTTGCACCAGCTCCTTTAACTTGGCTTTGTCGCTCAACCTTTCCATGCTCTCCGGTTCCGGCCCTATAAACACCAGACCATTCTTTCTGCATAGTCTTGCAAAATGAGCATTTTCAGACAGAAAACCATAGCCCGGATGAATGGCCTGTGCACCCGCCAAAATGGCCGTACTGATAATTTGCTTTTCGTTCAAATAGCTCTCTGAGGCATCGGGTCCACCAATACAATAGCTTTCGTCCGCAAGCGCCACATGCAAGGCATCCCTATCCACTTCCGAATAAACCGCTACTGTTGCTACACCCATTTCCTTACAGGCACGGATGACACGCACGGCAATCTCTCCGCGATTTGCAATCAATATCTTTGAGAACATACTTTACTCTCCTACAATAGCAAAGGAAAATTCTGCCGATACACAAAGTCTTTGCTCCACCGAAACGGTCCCTTTGGCAAAATAAAAAGGGTGCTTTGCCCTTGTTATTTCACAACGCAGTTCTACCGTATCCCCCGGCTTTACAGGGGAACGAAACTTCACATTATTAAGTCCCGTATAGACCGGCAGTTTCCCTTCTACCATTACTTCTTTCATCAATATACATGCCGACTGCGCCAGCATTTCACAAAGAATTACGCCCGGAACAATAGGATTATCCGGGAAATGACCTCTTAAGAAAAACTCATTTCCCCGTACCGTATAGTGACCAATAGCCACTCCGTCCTGGTTTTCCACCTCATCCAATAACAACATATCTTCCCTATGGGGTAGTATCTTCATAATCTCCTCTTTGTTCATCTTTTACCTCTTTATGCGGAACAGTTCCGTCCCGTACTCTACCACCTGGCCATTGGTTACGCAAACCTGAGAAATCACACCATCTTCCTCGGCAACAATTTCATTCATCAGCTTCATGGCCTCTACAATACAAAGGGTCTGCCCTTTTTTCACCATATCTCCTATGGTCACGTAGGGGGACACATTCTCAGTAGCCGCAGCATAGAAAACTCCTACTACCGGAGACTTCACACTGACATAGTCCTGTACGGAAGGTCCCGGCTCTACATTGCTTCTGATTACCGTTTCCACAGGTATGCTTTCCTTCACAATTTGTGCCGGATACTCCAGGCGAACCACTTTATTATCATCTTTAATCTCCAAGCCGGTAAGGCCCAGCTCCTTCATAAGCTCCGCATATTTACGAATATCAGTTTCCTTCATGCTTACACCTTTCTAAAGGCCAGACACGCGTTATGTCCGCCAAATCCCAAAGAATTAGACAACGCCAAGGTTATTTCTGCTTTCACTGCCACATTGGGCACACAATTTAAAGAACATGCCTCATCCTGTTCCCGCAAATTAATGGTAGGGGGAATCACACCCTCCTGCAAAGCAAACAAACATGCCAATGCCTCAATAGCACCTGCTGCTCCCAGCATATGACCGGTCATGGACTTGGTAGAGCTTACATACGCCTTCTGCGCCGCTTCTTCTCCCAAGGCATTCTTGATTGCTTTTGTTTCTACCACATCATTCATAGGGGTTCCGGTACCATGGGCATTTACATAAACCACATCTGACTCAGAATATCCTGCTTCCTTCATAGCCTCACGCATAGCTCTCGCACCGCCGCAAGCTTCCGGATGGGGTGCCGTAATATGATACGCATCGCAGGTGGAACCATAGCCGCATACCTCTCCGTAAATCTTGGCACCTCGTGCTTTTGCTCTTTCGTATTCCTCCAAAACCAGCGCCACGGCACCTTCTCCGATAACAAAACCGCCTCTTCTCTTATCAAAGGGCAGAGAAGCTTCGTCAGGATTTTCTGAAGTAGAAAGGGCCTGCATATTTACAAAACCTGCAACGGAAGAAGGCAAAATTGAGGCTTCTGCACCACCGGTAATTACCGCATCTGCATATCCGTGTCTGATTAATCTCATAGCTTCACCGATTGCATTGGAACCGGAAGCACAGGCGGTTACCGCCGGCATGGCACTCCCCTGACAATTGTGTCGGATGGCAATCATGCCCGCTGCCATATTGGCAATCATCATGGGCACAAACAAGGACGATACCCTGCGGGGCCCCTTTTCCATAAGCTTTGTATGTTCCATTTCAAAAGTACCGATACCACCAATACCGGTTCCGAACATAACCGCAAAACGTTCGGGGTCTACCGTTCCTTCTACGCCACTTTCTTCTACTGCCTGCTGTGCCGCCGCCACTGCAAACTGGGCATATCGGTCTGTACGAAGCACTTCGTTTACCTCCAGATATTCGCGAGGATCAAACCCCTTTACTTCCGCACCCAGCTTTGCCTTGAATTTCTCGGTGTCAAAAAGGGTAATGGGGCCGATTCCGTTCTTACCGTTTTTCAGACCCTCCCAGGTATCCTTTACATTGTTACCTAAAGGAGTAACGGCTCCCAGCCCGGTAACTACAACTCTTCTATTTTCACACATAATTTATTCTCCTTCTTTAGATCGCTATTCCGCCATCCACTCTAAGTACTTCGCCGGTCACGTATTTCGCTCCTACCAGATAGGCAACTGCCTCTGCCACTTCCTGCACTTCTCCCATACGTCCCAGGGGAATCATTTTCAAAAGCGGATTATCTGATTGACTCTGTGTCATATCCGTTGCAATAAAGCCGGGCGCCACCGCATTACAGCGTATCCCCTTGGGCGCCAACTCCTTTGCCACGGATTTGGTCAGTCCAATCAGGCCTGCCTTAGAGGCTGAATAATTACACTGTCCTGCGTTACCCATAATTCCGGATACGGAAGTAATGTTGACAATGCACCCCTCGCGATTACGTATAAACACACCTGTCAAATGACGAATCAGGTTAAATGCACCCTTTAAATTGGTATCCAACACATCATCGAAGGCCTCTTCCTTCATCATGGCAAGCAGTCCGTCTCTGGTAATACCTGCATTATTCACCAGAACCTGCACACTGCCGAAGTCTTTTTTTATCATATCTACGGTTGTTTTCACCGCCTCGTAATCAGCAACATTACACTGATAGGGTATAGCGGTTACTTCATATTCCTCTTTACACCTTTTACAAACTTTCTCCGCCGCCTGTGCGTTACCGGCATAAATTACTGCCACATTCATGCCCATGGAGGCCAGCTTATACACAATGGCTTCCCCGATACCTCTGCTGCCGCCGGTTACCACGGCTGTTTTTTCCTTTAACATGCCTCTACCTCCGCCAGATACTCCGTAACGGTCTGCACTGATACGGAAGCGTCCATTTTCTTAATCATATTAGTTAACGTCCGTCCAGGACCTATTTCAATAAAGGTATCTACACCCTCTTCAATCATATTGCGAATAAGCTCTTCCCAGCGCACCGGGCTACAAATCTGCTCCGACAAAGTTGCTACCACGTCCTTTGTATAGGGTTTCGCTGTCAGATTAGAATACAAGTTGCATACCGGCTTCTTTACTTCCACCTGCTCCAATACTTTTGCAAAGGCGCTTGCTGCTTCTCTCATAAAGGGCGAATGAAATGCTCCCTTTACCTTAAGGGGAAGGGCTCTGCCTCCTGTAGCCTTTACATCTGCCGCGAACGCCTCCATACTTGCCTGCAGTCCGGAAACCGTAATTTGTCCGGGGCAATTATAATTAACCGGATACACCTGTTCATGCTTTGCGCAAATTTCCTCTACCTGCTTTGCCGCCAGCTTCACTACCGCCATCATGGCAGTGTCTGCCTTCTCTGCCGCCGCCTGCATCAGTTCTCCCCTCTTACACACTACTTCAAAGCCGGTTTCCAAATCAAATACGCCTGCTGCCGTAGCAGCCACTACTTCTCCCAGAGAAAAGCCTGCTACCACCTCCGGTGTAACTCCTTTTTCTTTCAATACAGAATAGGCCGCCATTTCCACGGCAAATAAACCGGGCTGGGTATTTCGGGTTTCCATTAATTCCTCTGCCGTCCCCTCAAAGCACTGTGTACTGGTGCCGGGACGCTTTTCGTCACATTTAGCAAAAACCTGCGTTGCAGCAATATATTTTTCTGCAAGTTCTTTCCCCATTCCTGAATACTGGTCGCCCTGTCCGGAAAATACAAATGCTACTTTACCCATTTGGCACCTCCCAGAAGAACAGGCTCCGCTTCTTCCATTATCTCTTTCACAATCTCTGCTGCCGGCTGTTCCTTACGAACCATAGCGGCAATCTGACCGGACAAAAAGCACCCTTTCTCCAAGTCGCCTTCCTGTACCGCTAAGCGAAGGGCACCTGTTGCAAAGGCTTCCAACTCCTCATCCGGCATACTGCTGTATTCTGCCTTAAAATAATCTCTTGCAAACTGTGTACGCAAACTACGTACCGGATGTCCCAATCTTTTCCCGGTAACCATGGTGCAAAGGTCATTTGCCTTTAAAATTCTCTCTTTATATACCGGGTGAATGTTACATTCTGTAGCACTTAAAAAACGAGTTCCTAATTGGACGCCACAGGCTCCCAGCATAAATGCTGCTGCCACACCTCTTCCGTCTGCAATACCGCCTGCCGCAATTACCGGTAAGGTAGTTGCATCACAAATCTGCGGCACCAAAACCATGGTAGTAAGTTCTCCCACGTGACCGCCGCTTTCTCCGCCTTCTGCAATCAGTGCAGACGCTCCCAATCGGGTCATTAGCTTTGCCATAGCCACACTCGCCACCACCGGAATCACCTTAATACCGGTCTCCAACCACTCTTTAATATATTTAGAAGGATTTCCGGCACCTGTCGTAACCACTTCTACTTTTTCTTCTATAACCACTTTTGCCACTTCATCAGCAAAAGGACTTAACAACATAATATTTACGCCTATGGGCATTTTTGTAAGATTTCTTGCTATCTTTACCTGTTCTCTCACATATTCTCCGGGCGCATTTCCTGCCGCAATGATACCCAGCCCGCCGCCGTTTGATACGGCAGCAGCCAGTTTACCATCTGCAATCCATGCCATTCCGCCCTGAAATACAGGATACTGAATACCAAGCATTTTTGTAATTGCAGTCTCAATCATACGCTTAGCCCTGCTTACTCTGGATGAACTTATCCAAATCATCAATGGTTTCTACCTTCTGATCCAATTCGATTTCAATACCGATTTCATCTTCCAGGCTCATTAAGAGTTCCACTGTATCAAGGGAATCGATTCCTAACTCGGAAAAAGTGCTTTCCGGCTTTACCGCTGATACATCACATCCGGTTCTCTCTGCTACAATCTTTGCAATTGCTTCAAAATACATAATTAAATGCCTCCATTTCTTTTTGCAGTTTCTCTGCTTTCATTGCTATTTTATGGAAATGCTGTTCCCCCATGAGTCCTTCTGTGTTCCTTCAGCGTTCCAAATTCCTAAAAAAACAATAAAAAAAGTACGATGTCCCACTAAAGGTGAGTACATCGTACTTAACTTTTCTTTTTTACAAACCAATATATATCGTCGGATCTTGGTAAATAATATATTGTCCGACTCTGGTTACCTCTACATAACCATAATCCTCAAAAGCGCCCTTTACCTCCTTATTCGCATTAACTATCACATAATGGCATGCGCTCTCTTTTGCCAGAGTTGAAATAATCTCGGCCTCCAGGACCTCCGCCTCCATGGCATCAAATAAATCATGACCGATTCCCCAGCGTTCCACCAGCATCTCCCTTCCATAAGGCATGCACACTTTGGCTGAATATTGACGAATGTAAATAATCATTTCACTTGGAAATACCGCCATCACTTCACGACCTTCCACCTCTATAGCATCGCAAATCTCTACGACCTCCTGCGGTACATGATAGATGCTTTCCGCTCGTTTGAAGGCCGGATTGAAATAGATACAGCTTCCGGAAATCATCACCAGAATTGCAGCTAATCCCAAAAAACCATACGCCTTTCTTCCTTTTAACCGGCAATATATTTTTACAATGGTATATGCAATCACTATTGAAACCGGCAATAACCATAAAATACGATAATAGATTTCCTCGCCAATTACTCCATAAATAACACGAATAAACAGCGGATTAAAAAACAGCAATACCAAAACTATCGGTACATACAGAAACAGCACTCTTTTCCCTTTGTCTTTTTCCTGCACAAACAAATACACCGCACAGACTAAAAACCATGCCATGATAAAACCCGCACCTGCATATTTGTTAAACAGTTCTGTCGCCATGCTCCACATAATAACGCCACTCCTTATCCAACCATGAAGTACAATACAGCATACACTAATGCCGGACTACAACAAAGAGCAGTCTTCCATACCGGTTCCCATTTTTTATACGCAAACCCGGCACACACACCTATAATACTTAAAAACAGACACATTAGGAAGGTTCCCAAGGTACTGCACAAACAAGCCGCCGTTACCGTAGCCCCCAGTAGAATCCATATAATCCATTCCGTCTTTTTTTCTTCCTTATATCGTTCAAATATCATCAAGAACAACAAGATAAGCATAGGGATGATAATATTTCCCAATGCCGCTTTTCCCTGTCTGCTTCTTGCAAGCATAAAGTTCTCCGGTGTATAAATAGAATAATCCCCAAACATCACCAGTAAGGCCATAAAGCTCATAAAAATCGGCAAGCCTTCTCTTTTCTCTCTTAATAGCAGCTCCCCTATCAGCCCAAATATAACATAAGTCATAAAAATCAACGTAAAAGCCACTGCTATATGTGCCACAAAGGAAGGATGACATCCCGAAATTCTTGCCAGGAAGGCAATCCAAATAGGAAACGGCGCCAAGCTGTGTCTGGTATCCAGCAAGGTGCTTCCTACTGAATAGGGCTGCACTTTATACATGGTTCCGCTACTCTCGGTTATAGTAGAAACCGCCACATAGTAAGCATCATCACCATCCGCATATCGTCCAAATATGGAACCCAGCAATTGTATTAGCAATAAAACCGCGAAAACACTCCAAAAAAATCTTTCTATATTTGTCCTGTCCCTTTTCCCGTCAGGCAGTGTAAAAATCTTTCCGTATTTTTTTAACTTCACACACCCTATTACGATTCCTATGACAGCAAGCAAGCCTCCTGCAGCTCCAAACAGCCAAACCACATAAAGAAAATTTCCGTCAGATCCGCTTTCATTCAAAAAACCTTCCAGCAAAAGTACACCTACGCAAAGCACCTGAAACAAGGCCCATAACAGCATATAGCCGGCAAGCCACATAAAACCTATATTTTGTTGTTTTCTGTCCATAGCCGCTACCGGAATTTGCCCTATTGCCACCGGTACCAGTCCCAGCCATAGTAGTAAAATCAAACAGCCTACAATCGTCATGCTTTACCCCTGATAAAAACTCTTTACCTGCTCACAAATATAATCCACCTGCTCCAAAGTCAATCCATAATACATGGGCAAACGTGTCAAACGCTCGCTTTCTTTGGTAGTATATTTATCTTCCCCATGGAAACGGGCATATTTCTGTCCCGCCGGTGCAGTATGCAGAGGAATATAGTGAAATACGGACATAACCTCCTTACTCTTTAAGAAAGCAATCAGCTCACTTCTTTCCTCAATGTCCTTTGCCTTAATATAAAACATATGAGCATTGTGTACACACCCTTCAGGCACCACCGGAAGTTCAATTTTACCAGCCTCCGCCAAGGGCTTTAAACTCTCATAATAACGATTCCAGCAAGCTAATCTGGCATCATTAATCTCCTCCGCCTTCTCCAGCTGTGCATACAAATAGGCAGCATTCATATCACTGGGAAGATAAGAAGAACCAAAATTCACCCAAGTATATTTGTCAATCTGTCCTCTGTAGAATTTGCTCCGGTTGGTTCCCTTTTCACGGATGATTTCCGCATCTTCAATATATTTCTCATCACGGATTAATAAGGCTCCGCCTTCACCCATGCTATAATTCTTGGTTTCATGGAAGCTGAAGCAACCGAAATCACCAATAGTACCCAATGCTTTTCCTTTGTAGGTTGACATAATGCCCTGAGCCGCATCTTCAATTACCACCAGATGGTACTTTTCTGCAATCTCCATAATTTTGTCCATCTCACAGGAAACACCCGCATAATGCACGGGAACGATTGCCTTAGTTTTGTCTGTAATGGCCGCTTCAATCAAATTCTCGTCAATGTTCATGGTATCCGGACGGATATCTACAAACACCGGTACCGCTCCGCGAAGCACAAAAGCATCTGCCGTAGATACAAAAGTATAAGAAGGCATAATCACTTCGTCCCCCGGCTTAATCTCTGCCAGCAAAGCCGCCAGCTCTGTGGCATGGGTACAAGAAGTAGTCAGCAAGCATTTTGTGGTACCGGTCTTCTTTTCCAGCCATTCATTACACTTCTTTGTGTAAGCACCATCACCACAAATCTTCTGATTCTCCACACATTCCTTAATATAGTCCATTTCCTTTCCAGTAAAAGGTGGCACATTGAAATTAATCATTTCTTCCTCCAATCCAAGATCCGCCAAATAGGTTTTTACGGCAAAAACATGACAAATTTGTCACTTTCGAACGCGACCTTGTAATCATACTTTTCTATCATATCTATTAAAAGCATTAGCTTTCTGTCTGCTTCTATTTCCTCAATACTTAATTGTCCCGGCGTTACTGCTTTAGGCACTCCTAAGGCTTCCAAACCGGCACTACCGGAAGCCACATAGGTTCCCCGCAATTTATCCATCAAAATCACCGGCAGTTCACTTCCCTTTGTGTCCACCCCTGTCTGCAAAGCTTCCAAATCACTTTTCATAACCTCATAATTATAGGAGGGTAAATCCGGCCATGAAGAAATTGCAAAGGGCATCTCCAAATAATAAGATACTGCCGGAATTTTTCCGTACAAAATCACTTCCCGCCCCTTTAAGCCTTCCTGCTCTACAAAGGCCGATATCTCAGCAATCTGCACTGCTCTCTCAGGGTCTGTGTACATTCCCTTTAATACCCGATTATTTTCCACGGGAGTGTTCAGGTTATATTCCCCATCTCCCTCTGTAAACACATGATACCAGCCAAACAGAGTTCCCTGAAAAGCAATCATAACCAGAATGGATACTAACATCGCCTTCACGGGATACATATAAATATTCCATTTCTTCACGGGTACCTGTGCTGGTAACCACCTTAAAAAACGGTAAAGCATCCACAGAGTATAGGGTGCTACCAAAAACAGAAAATTAATAGCCAGATACAAATGATTATTACTTCCAAGAGGTACAATCAAAATCAACAATATATTCAGACCGCTTAAAAGCTTCTCTCTCTCCGTAAATCGCTTGCTAAAAATAACTACTATACCGATTACCAAGGTTGCAGTCAGAAGCATGATTGCCCACTGAAACATACTGGCTTTGGTCACATAAGAAAAATTGAACATGTTTCTGTTTCTCAGGAAATAGAAACCTAAGAATACACAAACTACGTAGCCAATTCTCTTAATCCGAGTAATATATTTTTGCTCCGGCAAAATCTGATATACCACCATTCCTGCCAGCATAAAAGCCACCAGACATCCCAACCAGATAAGGTTCTGTAAATAGTTCTGCACCTGCGCCATCACCATGGAAACCATAGTATAATTGGACGCTTCCGAAGGCATGGACAATAACCGTAGCACTCCCTGAATATAAGTATCTGCACCATATTGTAGGCTAATAAAACCAAAACCGCCCAAAAGGCCGATTAAATATCCCAGCACACAAAGTCCCGTCTGCTTGAGGACATTCCCAAATTTCTCTTTGCGGATAATACCCATGGCCCATACAGCCACAATCAGTCCCATATCCGCCAAATTAGAAAAGCGTACAAAAACATTTAGTCCCAAGCAAATACCTGCCAGTATAAAAAATTTTCCATTCTTTTCTTTACGGTCGAGACCGTAGAATAATAATAATGCGCCGGCTCCCAGCAAAATATAAGTCAGGTAATTATACAAAAGTGCTGTAGGACACCAGCAAAAACAAATGGCCAGAAATTCTCCTGCAAAAACCAAGACCGATGGCAATTTAATGCTCTTTACAAAAAACCAATACCCCACCACCGCCAAAATACTAACCGTAAGCCCGGTGTAAAAATTGAGTCCCATCATGGTATCGCCAAAGGGAAGCTTCGTAAATAAATGGCCTACCGCATTAGCAAAATAAGTACTGAACAACCACATAGGGTCCATGTTTTCCATGTACACAAAATGTGCAAAATTATATCCCGTGTCTTCCCATTCTACACCCAAATGAATATGTCGCAAAGGGTACAGAAGTAAAATTAAGGAAAACATAAGATTTAATACTTTATTAAGTTGTGGATGATTTTTCATCTTTTCCAACATTTATTTTTCTTCCTGCTTTTTTCAAAGCCTACTTTCCGTTCTTTTTTACAAATAACCTTTTTACCAAATCAAATAACAAACCGCGTACCATATCCACCAGAATACCCACGGCAAATACCAATAACACCGCTAACAGACTTCTTATCACAAGTAATAACACATTGCCTTCTGCAGTTGCACCCAACCATTTAGGCCATAGATAACGAATATCCATCTGCTCATGCAACAAATATACACCCAGGGTATAGGGAGCAACTTTACAAATAATTTTTGCCCAAGGCCTTTCCCCGTCCATCTTCAAATGGTAAAAGGCATAAAACAAACCCATCGCTGCCATTAAGTTAAGTACATGATTATAATGATACGTACTGTCAATAAAATGATCCAAGCTTCCGGTCTTTAAATAAACCATACGAACCGCCAGCATTACACCATAAATACCGGCACAGCCCAACAAATAAACAAGCAATCCTCTGCGCCCGTTTTCTTTCCTCGTAAAGAAAGGAATTCCATACAAACGCATATAAGCTGCCACTAAAAATACGCATATAAACCACAGGCCATCGTAGCCTTTATTGTCCATCACCAGTTCAAATGGTAAAACAGACTTGCTTACCGCAAAGAAAAGTAACAATCCGATAATCGTACCGCGCAACCTCTCCTTGCTCATATTCTTTGCCGCGGTAGCTAATACCGGTGAAAGCAAATACATAATGATATACGCTGTAATAAACCAATAATGCTCCATTTGCACAGGTAGCACCGTCTGCAAAATATAGTATATACTGAAAATACTTGTGGGGAGAATCCCCAACACAATCAACACCAGTGGCACTAAAATAGTATAGAAAAGCACCTGACACCAAAGCTCTATTACCCGGTGCAGTTTAAATCCTGACTCTACCAGAAAATACCCACTTATCAGCATATATACATTTACCGCTACAATGCACAGACTTTCCATTCCCCAGGCCACATAACCACTTACACTTATGGCACCGGTGGTAGCAGGTAATAGTTCGCCCTTTCCCAAATAATGCAACATGACTACCATCATCATGGATACAATGCGTAATAATTCAATATTTGCCATTCTCTTTTTCATGTGATAATAGTCACCTCCTCACTACTTTTTCCAGGTACCTACAACTTCTCCCATAACATTGTCTGTTACGCTGCTAATGATAAATTTAGGTCTTCCCTTTACTTCCTCATAAATACGGGCAATATAGTGACCTATAATACCCAAACTCAACATAATAAAACCACCAATAATCAAAACCAATAAAATCACTGTGGTAAAACCTTCTACGGAATTGCCCATTAAGAAACGTACCAAGGTCTGTACCCCCAAAATAACGCTGAACAAAATAGAAATGGTTCCCATAATGGTAATCAACTGCAAGGGTAATGTACTAAAAGAAGTCGCATTGGATATTGCATACTTCATTAAACTCCAGGTAGACCAACGACTTTCTCCAAACTGACGCTCCTGTACCTCATACTCCACCGTAGTAGATTTAAATCCTGCCCAAAAAGTCAATGCACGGAAAAAAGTATTTTTCTCAGGCAATCCGGTCAACACATCGACTACTTTACGGTCCAACAATTTAAAGTCAGAGGAGGCATTCATATCCATTTTAATAATGGCACTCATGATTTTATAAAAAAGGCCCGCCGAAAGCTTATGTGCCAGACTCTCTTTTCCTCGGCTGGTCTTTACTCCTTCTACTACTTCATAGCCTTCCTTCCAAAGCTTCCACATTTCCAAAATAGTCTGCGGAGGATGCTGTAAATCACAGTCCATGACCACAACCGCATCTCCGGTAGCCATTTGCAGACCTGCAAAAATACAAGCTTCCTTTCCAAAATTACGACTGAAGCTGGCACCCTTTATATGAGGATTTTTCTCTGCAACCTTCTGAATTTCCGAATATGTATTATCCTTGGAACCATCATTTACAAAAACCAGTTCATATTCGATTTCTTCCTGCTCCATAAGCTTGGCCAAAACTTCTGCCGTATTGGCGATATTCTGTTCTTCGTTATATGAAGGTATTACGATTGACAACAATGACATAAAATCTCCCTTTCTCCTTACGGCTGTGCAATCAGATTCTTGTCTACATTCTCGGTCTTAATATACATAATTCCATCGATGATTTTTATGGAATCTCTATCCGGAAAGGACTTCATATTAACATATTCCTCATCATAATACATCTGCGCCATAGCCGCCGGTGGCAGAATGTTCAGACTGGCACCTAAATAGTGTTCCATAAACTGTTTATAATTCTGTCCGGTATATACTAAATAATCACCATTCGTTCCGATTAAACCTGCCGTTACATCTTCTGTGAGATCCGTCACGGGATAAGACTCATCTCCCACTACGCCAATCATAGCAATGGGAATGCCTTGATAATACCCTTCTGTCTGTTCAATTCGGTCTAAAAGGCGCAAGCAGTAAGCATATGTCTTCTCATATTTCTTCTGCATATTACTGTAAGCAATATTGTCTGTTACGGTATAGTTCCAAACCAATACAATAATACTTAGCAATGCCGCCCACTCCACAGGTACGGTTATCTTTTCACAGGACATCTCCTCGCCGTATTTCTCTACAAACGCAATCATCAAAATAGGGAATAATCCCCATTGATAACGCATTAAGGTATGATAAGTCACATCCGGCAGGATCAACAAAATAATATTCGTTGCAACCGGAAGCCCTATCACAAGTAACACCAGGAAAATATACAACCAAGGCTTAGTAAACCACTTTTTCTTTGCTGCCATAACTACTAAAACTACCAGCACAGAAACGATTAACAGCCCTAGGGCAATGTAAGAAAAAGCGTTATTCGCCAGCACATTTCCCTTCAAAGTAAAAGCAAAAAAATCCACGTACATATGCTTTATATTTTCCAACAGGCCTGTTTGATTAGCCGCACCTACGGTTTCAGCTCCCTGATAGGTTCCCAGTTCTTTTCCCTGTACCTTCAACATAATCTGCAACACCACATAATAAAGTCCGGCGCCACAGATGCCCATATATAAATAATTTAAACTACTTTTGATTTTTTCTTTAATGCTTCCCTGCTCCATAGCAAGCAGTAAAATAGCATACATACTAAGTAGCATGGCAAAGGCCAAGTAGGCCTGGTAAATTCCCATACTTAGCGCAAGGCAAATTCCTCCTGCCACAAAGCCCCATTTAAACTTCTTAGTAAACAGTACGGACAATATAGCCAACAATACTGCCAGCATATAACCATCCATGGTGAACACATAAGCAAAGGTAGACGCAAGTGCCGGAAAAGCTACCAGCATACCGCTGATACCCACAACAGCCCAGGTACTCTTCACCTCTAAAACTTCCGTCAACACTACCGCTGCAAGACTCAAATAAAGCATTGCTAACAAACCAATCAGCCAGGGCAAAGTATAATACGAAGAAAAACCGCAAGCTACTGACAAAAACCATCTGCCGGAGGTAATCATGTTTTGATCAAAATGCATGCTGGCCAATCCGTCGTGATTCGGAATATCAGACATCATAATAGGCATGTGAATAAGCATACCGATTACAAACGCTACTACAAAAGCAAGCTTCCATTCTCTCTTTATATGCAGTTTTAAATCCTTCCACACTTCTTCCCGACTTTTCATTTTTCCTCCAAGACCATGTCTTTTAGTATGTGAGCAATTCTGTAAGCACCTTTTCCGTCTACAACCTTCCCCATGCTTTCTGCAATATCTTTTCGCAACTGAACTGATTTCATTTCCTGCAATCGATTCAGAATATTCTTTATTACACCCGCCATTCCTTCACGAATATCCCCTGCATAATATAACGCCCCCAAGCTATCAAATCGTTTCACATTCGTCAGCTGATTATCTGCCAGCGAATAAGAAATGGTTGGAGTTTTACATGCACAAGCTTCGTATAAGGTGGTTCCGCCTGCAGATACAATACAGTCTGCATCCTGCATCAACTCACTCATATTGGTTGCATCTACCAAAATATCAACACCACTTTCCCCTCCGTAAGTGTCTATTAAATACTCTTTATCTGTATTTTTGCTACCTACAACCAGCGTAATTTCACATTTTTCAAAACGTTCATCTGACAAAATAGCTTCTAAGAAGCATTTCCCAAAATGGTACATATCTGCGCCACCGGTAGTAATCATGATTTTCTTCATTTCTAACGCTTGAAGTTTTTTTTGCACATCAGAAAACTCTTTTCTAAGCGGGACATATTTTGCTCCCATATAAAGAGGGCCATCAAAATAAGCGTAATCTTCTCCCGTTTCTCCAATCACGTAATTAACCATAGCTGCACAAGAATAATTAAAGGCCTTTATATCATCTATGTATACAAGTTTCGTTACCTTAGAAAGCTCATCCATATACTTAGGGGTCACAAAATAAGAGTCCAATAGCAAACAACGAATACCTCTTTCTTTTATCAACTCTGCCATCGCCTCAAGTTCCTGTTCCAAATTATTCCATGCACTTCCCAGACAAATCGCTTCAAAATTCCTGCTTCTTATTTTCTCATGGCCTTGATAATCTGCTGTAATAAAACAGCAATCTCCACCACATTCCCGAATTGCCTCCGCAATAGATAGCGTTCTCATTAAATGCCCCATGGCAATCTGCTCATTCGCATCCACACGAATATATATCATCTCTTTATCCTTCATACAGAACCTTAGCGTTACCCTTTACCAGACATTTACGTCCTTCATCAAACACATTTGTACTCAAATAAATATATCTGTCATCTTCTATTCCGGTAATCTCAACCTCTATAAATACCTTTTTATTTACATATACCGGTCCTTTAAACCTTACATCCTGGCCCAAATAAATGGTTCCGTTTCCGGGCAATTGGGTTCCTAAAATCTTAGAAATAACACCCATAACAAACATACCATGGACAATATTTCCGCCAAATCTGCTACCTTTTGCATATTCCTCATCAATGTGCAAAGGATTGTCATCGCCGGTTATACTTGCGTAGGCAACTACCTCTTCCAAGCTGAATGTTCTTTCCAAAACCACCTTCTGCCCAACCACAAATTTATCCATTCCTTCTATCCTCGTCAAACTGCTTTTCCAATTCCAAAATATCCTTCCTGCGATCTTTCATTTTTACTGCCGGAATTCCTGAATAAACAGACCATGCCTCCGTTGTTTTGGTACACAATGCCATGCTTCCAATAGCCGTTCCTTCCGCAATGGTTACTCCGGGCAACACGACTGAATTACAGCCTACAATAGCATGCTTTTTAATACATACCGGTGCACTAATTGCCTTCGGCTTATACTTTGCCGGAACCATAGGATTTGTCATAGACGCTCCGGTATAATCATCAGAAACCGCATAAACAGAACATTTCGATGAGAGACCGGAATAATCCTCCATAACAATTCCCGCATCACCACCATATAAACCGCAAAATTGTGAAATGTGAATATAATCATGCAGTTCCACATTCCCGCTTACAATGGTAAAATCATCAATTCTCACATGGTTACCAATACGCAATTTCCCGGGGCTGTACAGCACCGCATGTCTTCCGATTAATACATCCTCGCCATATGCTGCCAATCCCAATTCAGCAAGTTCTTCTCTCGTCAAAAAATTGCTCATCCTAATCCTCCGCTAACATCCCAAATCGTAATGGTGTACCCCTCTCGATATCCATAGTTGCCACCATTCCCAGAACCTGTTCATAATACTTCGGTTCCAGCCCCTGACCGGGTCTGATAACCCTTATATTCTTTTCTGTAAGCTTTTCGCCCTTTTTAATATCCTCCACACAGAAAATAGAGCGCCTGAATGCCAGATTATGCTTTTCCTGCTCAGCGGCGCCATATCTCACCTGTCCGATAGCAACCTCCGCCTGCCTGATATTGCGCACCATTTGTGCAAACTCCTGTGGGTTCATGGAGAAGCTGGAATCCGGGTTCTCGATAGACCTGTCCAGACAAAAATGCTTTTCAATAATATTCGCCCCTAGTGCAACTGCAGTGACCGCTCCAACATCACCCATGGAATGATCGGAGAGCCCTACCGGCACCTTGAAAATCTCTGCCATATTCTGCATGGTACGTAAATTCATATCATCTGTGATTGCAGGATACGCACTGGCGCATCTTAAAAGTGCCACCTGCTGATTTCCACACTCATATGCCGCTTCGACTGCCGCCTCAATCTCCCCAAGAGTTGCCATTCCGGTGGACATAATTATTGGCTTTCCTTTTGACGCAATATACTTAATAAGTGGAATATCCACCAGTTCAAAAGATGCCACCTTATAAAAACCAACTCCGATTTCTTCCAATAAATCAACTGCCGTATTATCAAAAGGAGAAGAGAAAAAATCAATTCCTACTTTTTCCGCTTCTTCTTTTAAAGGCTTATGCCACTCCCACGGTGTATACGCCTTTTGATATAGCTGATAAAGATTCTCACCTTCCCATGTCCCTGTGTCTATATGAAAATATGCATTATCACAATCCATGGTAATGGTATCTGGCGTGTAAGTTTGAATCTTAACACAATCCGCACCGGCTTCCTTTGCAGCATGAATAATTGCCTTAGCATTTTCCAGACTTCCTGCATGGTTGGCAGACATCTCTGCAATAATATAGGTAGGCTGTCCGGGGCCAATGATTCTATTTCCTATCTTCATACACTTCATCCTCTTTATCTCTCTCAAGCATCAATCTATACTTCATCTCCGCAATCTGCCAATCCGTCAGATTATCGATGTCCTGAACCTCCAACTCCGAACATACAAGAGCATACGTTTTATCCGTATATACCTTTTTACTTTCCATAAATCTTGGCACCTGTAAACAGTAAAACTGTCCGCAATCATGATAAAAAGGCTCCAAATCCTGAGAACGCTTCAGCATATTTTCCGGCCACTTAAAGGACAAATTCCCCTCATTTATCACCAAGCATCTCTGTGGCGGGAACCCGAAACGAACTACCGGAACCAGCGAATCCGAATCTGTCTCTTTCAATAAGTCCATGGCCTTCTTCAATTTCTTGGCAGTAACAAACGGAGCTGTTGGATAAATACAGCACATGTATTCAAAGGTTTGTCCTCTTTTTTGATATTCCTCCAACACCTCTGTCATCACATCAATAGTTGTAGCATAATCATTAGATGCTTCTGCACTTCTCATAAACGGAACTTCTGCACCATATTTTCTTGCAATTTCTGCGATTTCTTCATCATCCGTAGAAACCATCACCTCATCAAAACAACCTGCCTGCAATGCTGCTTCTATAGAATAGGCAATAATAGGTTTCCCACAAAACTCCTTAATATTCTTGCGTGGTATACGCTTACTGCCGCCTCTTGCCGTAATCAGCGCAATCCTTTTCATTGTTACATCTCTCCCTATATTCCGTACTTTGTAGACTATTTCAAATAATCTGCCCCTCGCTCAATCACTGCCTTACCGTTTTCCACCCGATATACCAAATCACATTTTTCAATGGTCTGTAATCTATGTGCAATAATCACCAGGGTTTTCTTACCATGAAGTCTGTTAATAGACTCCATAATAGCAGCTTCCGTATCATTATCCAAAGCAGAGGTTGCTTCGTCCAGAATCAGAACTTCCGGGTTATTATATAAGGCTCTGGCAATACCGATACGCTGTCTTTGACCTCCGGATAATCGGATGCCTCGCTCACCAATACCGGTTTCCAGCCCTTCGGGCAGAGTCTTTACAAATTCATCTAACTGGGCTTCCTTCAACACTTCCCACAATCTGTCTTCGTCGATTTTATCCTCCGGCACACCAAACGCAACGTTCTTGCGAATAGTATCATCCAGCATAAAAATCATCTGTGGAATATAGCCAATATTCTTTAACCAGGCTCTGTAATTCTCCTGAACATCCTTACCATCTGCCAGAATCTTGCCGCTTCGCACCTCTAAAAGCCCTAAGAGGATGTCTACCACCGTACTTTTCCCGGCTCCCGAGGTACCCACAATACCCACACTCGCACCAATGGGAATCGTCAAATCAGCTCCATCAAAAATGAGTTTCTCCGTATTTGGATATGCGTAAACAATATCCTTTAACTCTATTGTCTTTTCCACAGGTAACTTCTCGTCCATATCCGCAGCATAAGACATATCCACCTTATTTCCACTGATTTCATCCTGCAAATTATCCGTAACTCCCATGAAGAACGGCTCAAAATAGGTGATATTATTCACCTGATTATTAATTCTATTTACACAAGGGAGCAGAACCAGTGCCGCTGCCGCAAACGCAGTAAGAGTCTGCATCATATCTGCCGAATCCACTCCAGCCAGCATCATAACAAGCAGGTAACCAATCATACAAATTACACAAATGGTTTCAATTAAAAGCTTAGGAATACTATTATACAGCGTGTACTTCTGTACTGCATCCACGTATCCCTTTCCGCACTTAATATATTCAGACACAAAATACTGCTCTTTACAAGCAATCTTCACCTCTTTGATTCCCTGTACTGTCTGGGAAATCCACTTAAACAGGGAGCTGTAATAATTTTGATTATCCTGCCCAGCCTTATAGAGAATAGGCTTTAATACCTTCTTAATAATAACAAGCAACAACAACATCACTGAAGCCAGAAGCAAACTCATTCCCACATCCTGCTGCAAGCAATACAACACCAAAAAAACAAAAATAATGCCATCTGACACTAATTGCAATAACGCAAGAATCATAGCATACATATTATTTACATCCGATGTAATACTTCTCTGTACCACCGCCGTATCCGCATTTAGGTAAAACTCATAGCCTCTTCGCAAATAGTTTTTCATCATCCTCTCTGAGGTTTTAAACTGGTTTGTATAAACAAATGCCAGAGTCATCTTCTGTTGAAAATAAAGAAACACATTTTTAACAATAAAAACAGCAATCAGGCCTAACATAATAATAATGGCAAATCTCCTTATAGAACCGCCACCCACCATAGTATAAAGAGTGTTGACCAAACCACTGTTTTCCACTACATCCGGGTTCATAACAATACTGACTACAGGAACAATCATTCCCACACCTGCCACCTGCAGGCCTGCACCTATAATCATCATAATTACCAGGAACACCATGGATTTTTTTTGTTTTTTGTCCAACAAAACATTGAGTTTTTTTAAAATCTTCTTCATAATATTTCAGATTTACTCCTTTTGTACTACTTACCGTATCGAATGGTTCGATACAAATATAAGAGTTTATAATAGACTAAGAAAAACAAAGCATTTTTGTAATGTATTTTTATCAATTTCTTATTTTCTGCGTCCATGTATTTCTCATAATAAGAATTTGTTGAGAATTCGGGTGTCTGTTCCCTCAAAAACTTCCGCATTTCAACCACAAATCCATAGCTTGGCCATTTCTCGCTCTGCAAATAGGAGAATAACGTATTACGATAACCTAATTCGAATACCTTATACTCAATCTCCGCTTGAAAACGTTCGTAAAATCCTCTGGTTTTGCATTCCTTCAAATATATTTCTGCTGCTCTGACCCTGTCTTTACAACGCTCCAAACTTACCTTATGAACAGTAGAGCCCGGATTTTGATAATAAAAATATAAGCATTCCGGTACTCTTTCAAAACGTGTTGCATGCAATAAGGGCAATACTCCCACTGCATTATCCTCATAAAACATCTTTTCAGGGAACTGAATATTATTACTCGTAAACAACTCTCTACGGTAAATCTTAATTACCATGCTCCCCGGCTTAATAATCAATTTGCGATATTTCTCTTCATCCAATACACCTGTCTGTTCCTGCGTATTGTTTTCAACCGGTGTCCCCTCCTCAACTCCGGTTTGCTCTGTTCGCAGATAATCGCATCCCACCACATCAGCTCCGGTCTCTTCTGCTTTTTTTAAAAGTTTAGGAAACATATCTACAGCAGCCCAGTCATCACTATCCATGAAGCCCAACCATTCACCTGTAGCAGCATCCATCCCCAAATTCTTGGCTCCACCTTGCCTACGATTCTCAGGAGAAGCGATTACCTTTACCTTCTGAGGAAATTTTTTCTCATATTCACGCAAAAGTGTTAATGATTGATCTGTAGACTTATCATCCACCGCAATAATTTCATAATCATCCATGGTTTGGTTTAACAGCGAATCCATACAAAATCTCAGTTTGCCGCCTTCCACCATATTATAAACCGGCACAACAATACTTAATTTCATTGTACTACTCCTTATTTACCCTGTATTTGTTGCTTCCGTACCATCTCCTACAAATTATCATTGTATCTGTGAACAGCAGGGTCCTCATATTTATCCATAAAGTCCGCACCTAAGCGTACACGTTCTTTTGCAAAGGAAATTCCCGACAGTTCCGTAAAGACCGCCACTACCTTCTCAAACATAAGTCCGGGGATAAAATTCAGCATCTCCATAGGTACTTTTCTGTCAATTACTATCTTGCCCGGGAAAAGAGTGGTATAATCCATCAAATCATTGGGATGGGGTTTAAACACGATTTCGCCCATCTTCTCGTACTCTGCTACAATATCCTTGAAAATTATCTCTCGGGTTTGTAAATCACACAATGGTTCTGTCAACAAAAGGACCGGCGCTCCATGTGTCAGCAATTGCAGCAAACCATCAATATTCTCTATAAACACTTTCAGAATAACCTGCTTTTGTTCCTCCGTCAGCCGGTCTACCAGACTTTGTCTGGGAACTTCTACATACTTCCTATGCTTATATTTTAAGCAAGAAATATCATTTACTTCCATGTCGATACAATACTTCCCGTAACCATTCTGAATAAAAATTAAGTTCAGGGAAGACATGAAGGTTTTAAGTTTAAAGAAGCGCTGGTTACGGTATCTTGCTGCATCACAGTATTTCAAAGTGTTCAAACCATCTTCTACTGCATGATAATATATCTTCTTGTAATTCAGGTAAAACCCGATAGGATCCGAATCACAGTACACATATATATCCTTATATTCCTTAAAATCCACCGGAATGTAAGCTTCCTCCAATTTGCCGTAAAGCTTCGTATACTTTATACGTCCCAGCATAATTTTCAACTGGTTACCCTGCATATTCATATAAGGAGCCAATTCCGGAAAAAAATCATCCCGCTTTTCGTCAAACATAATCACTTCACGAAAAATTCCGCTTTCCTCTATTCGTCCTTTTATGTTTTCGAAACTTGTTGTCATTGTACTTAAAATCAGGTCCGCCTGCCCCCATTGCTCTTTAGGCAGGTTCATTTCCTTTAAAAAACTCACATATACATGATAATAGGTATGACAAACATACACTCTGGATTTAGCAGGTAACCTCTTCATCTAATAATCCGCTTTCCTTTAACTTCTCTATATTTTCTATCAACTCGCATATGGGTACACCTATTTTGTTGCTAATCTCAATCAGGTCTCTACGTCCATCTGCATAAGCAATAAAATTGGTCAGTTTCCTTACCTCCGCATAAATTCCCTTGCGGCTAACCGTAGGATATAAGCCTCTTTTCCCCAATTGCGGCTCGCACAAGCAATTTATCTTGTAGTACTTATTATATTCCAAAGCCATAATAATCTGTTGCATGACTTCATAGGCTCCCTGCAAGCCCTCCGGCGAGATTAAGCTCATATCGTCCGCTGAGGTATGATATTCCGGAAACTCTCCATACTTTGTCCTGCAGAATCCACATACCGGCAAATCCACTCCCGGTGCATTATATTGTCTTTCGTCAGAACCTCTCTCCAAAAAACCAAACTGCTTATACTCAGGTTCAATAAAACGCAATACATTCTGCATCACCTTATCAGCCAATGTATCGGCTTCCCGTGTTTCAATATACGAATACGCTCTGTTATCTCCCACACAGCTTAATACAAATCCGGCAATCACATTCTCCTTTAATGTTGCTAAATTTTTACTCAGGTAAGTGATGGAACCTATCGTTTCCGGGACAATCACCAAACGGTAGGACAACTGTCTGTCAAGACCTTTCAGCCAGCGCACCAGCTGTGTTGCCAGTACAGGACCCGAAAGTTCATTATTTGCCATAGACGGATGACAGATGTAAGTAGAGAGTAGCACCTCTTTGGTGCTTTTCCCAGGAAGCAGTAATTCTGCATAGTTTAATACACCATCAAACAACCGGCTCTTAATTACCATGTGATATTTCCCCGGTTTCAAAGAGTCCCTCTGATTCTTCGACATACAAAAACCACTTCTCGGAGCATAATAAGAGGTGACGTAAGGGATAACCTCCGGCTGACTCTCCTCTACACGAAGGTATTGATATAATTCGTCCAATTCTACATACTTATCCAATGGCTGGGAATAGCCCATTATATGCAAATTATTTACCGCATAATCAATCACTCGGTTGCCCTGCTCATCCTCTATATACCCCTCTGTAATCTCCCATTCCTGCGGAATGGTCCAATCGAAAACCTGCAGGCCACTGGGAACTTCACAAATCTCCAATTCAGGAATCTGCTCTTTTATTATATTCAGACTATCTCTAACGCCCTGACCTGTTAAGCTTCTTCCAATGGGAAAAAGTTTCTCCGCCAGCGCATACATCCATCTTCCGGCTTCCATCTTACTCATCCTGTCCTTTATAGGTATACATATTTCTACATTTGTTACACTTAATCTCTACTTCTTCTACCTGCGCCAGCTCCTTTAGCAAAACCGTAGATACCGGCTCACCATTGATTTCCTGGGTTTTTAACACATTCAAGGCTCTTAACACCTCCGAAAAAACCGTTTGCGGCTCCACATACTGAGGGTCCATATCATAATCCCGTACGTTCATGGAATAGGTTCTTTCCGTGGTCACTCCGTTCTCGTCCGTATAAGGTGCCGTAAAATCCTTAACATAACGATAGGGCACTCCAAACACCTGCTCATTATGTAGCTTCGAGGTCAAGCCACGAGTATTTTCCAAGCCCAAAATCAGCCCCTTACCACCATTATCCTGCATGTAGGAAAAGGGGGTTCCATCTCCCCATGCATCTTTATTTTCCATGGCGCAAAGTTCTTCCTGTCCCTTACCCCACACAGCAAAAGAATAAATGGGATGCTTCGTTCTCTTGAAATCCTTGCGTTTGCGTGCCACATTTCCCAATGCCCCGGTCTGGCTCGGAGACTTTTTATAGTCAAAGCCCTTACCACTGCAAAAATCCCAGTTGAAAGTAGGAACCAACAATGTTCCCTCCGGTCCGATTCGCTCTATCAGTTTATCCAGCAAAATATTACCATCATAACTATCCTTATTCTGCAAGGCTTTGAGCGCCAACTTTGTCACATCGGAAACCAGATAAATTACATCTCCTTTTTCAATACGTTCTATATTATGAATGATATCTTCCCATTTAATATATTCCGACACGGTATATACCCCCAAGTTTGCATACTTCATTTTATTATAACATTTTCAACATCAAAACACAAGCAATGTGGCCAACAAAAAGGAGAGTACTCGCATACTCTCCTTTTCATCTTCTATGCATTTCCCTGTAGTCTTTCAATCATTTCATAAATTGCTCTTGCAGAGTTAAAATTGGCAGGAATAATATCTTCTGCAGTTACCTCAATGCCAAATTGTTCATATATTTCTGCTATTATCGAGATAATATCAAATGAATCGAAAATTTTATCGTCTAACAGTGATTCCTCCGTTTCAAAATCCACTTCCGG
The DNA here is from genome assembly GCA_045537405.1 of Acetatifactor sp. Classification (GTDB taxonomy): domain Bacteria; phylum Bacillota; class Clostridia; order Lachnospirales; family Lachnospiraceae; genus Acetatifactor. The sequence goes on along the minus strand of JAZSPK010000016.1, from coordinate 338,236 downwards.
ATGTAATTCGTTTAATATTTCCAACAATTCTTCCATTTCACTTACCATAACCTTCCTATTTTTTGTTTTCCTGATAGTTTTTCTTTAAGGCAACCCTGTCAATTTTGCCGTTTGCGGTAAAGAGCATCTGCTCCAACTGAATGAAATTATTAGGTAACATATATCGAGGCAACTTCTCCTTTAATATTCTCGCCAATTCCTTCTCCGCAATATTACCCACATAATACAAAACAATGCGACCTTTTTGCTCATCATAAATACAACAGGCAATTTTAATCTGCTCCAGCACACTTACATTTGCTTCAATTTCGCCTAACTCTATTCTATGGCCCATATGCTTAATCTGATAATCCTTACGGGACACAAATATAAGCTCGCCATATTCATTATATTTACCCAAATCCCCGGTTCTGTATATCAGCTCCGGATAAGCTTTATTTAACGGATTCTGCACAAATACCTCATTGGTTTTTTCCCAATTATTATAATATCCCAGCGTCAAAGAAGTTCCTCGAATACATATCTCTCCCACTTGGTCCGCTTTTGCAAGTTGATTTTCTTCTGTCAAAAGCAAAATCTCTGTATTCTTGAATGGGGTTCCTATGGGAATCACATCATCTGCTCCAAACTCTCTGTTCACCTTATAATAGCAACACATTCCGGTTCCCTCTGTAGGACCGTACAAATTGGTAAACTTTGCTTCCGGAAGTACGCTTCTCCACAGATTAAATTGCTTAATCGGAAACACCTCGCTGCCAAATGCAATTACTTTTAAATATTTAGGCTGAATGGTTCTAAAAGTACCAAATGCTGAAATCATGGTCAATGCCGATACCACCCAACAAATAGTATTAATCTTATGTTCATTCAAAAACTCTACCAGTTTTACCGGAAACATAAATAAACTTCTGGGAATCAAATATGTGGTCGCACCAAATTTTAATGTAGGATACAGTTCCTTCAAACATGCGTCAAAATATAGTGGCGTCTGGTTTCCAAACACCGTATCTTCGTCAAATTCCAATGTTTCTGATAATTGCTCAATATAATCAATCACCGACCTGTGGCAAGCCGCTACTCCCTTGGGAACCCCTGTCGAACCGGATGTAAATACAATATAAATAGGGTCTGTATCAATACTCTTTCTATAGATAGAATTCAGGGCTTCTTCTTTTACAAGCGTATCTTTTATATGATCGTATAATACAATTTCGCCATCAAAACGAAATTCCTTTGCCACATTCTGTGTTTCTTCGTCACAAATAATAATTTGCGGCTGTACATTTTGAAGAATAAGCTCTATTCTCGTTCGGGGCATTTCTTCATCAATAGGCACATAAAAATTCCCTCCTCTGATTACCCCAAAAAAAGCAGTCACTTCTTTGGGATGCTTATTCATAAATACAACAACAGGCTTTTTATATACTCCCTTTTCATGCAAAAAGGTTCCTATTGCTCTACTCTGGTCATAAACCTCTTGAAACGTCATTGCATCCACGTCATTGGCAAATGCAATCTTCTGCGGCTTAATCTTCACAATATTATCTAAATAATCCAATACATGATTCTGCATAATTGCACATCCTCATCTCAACTTAATATTTTCTCCGAAAACAGTTCGTCATATTGGGGGGCGAGTTTTTTACAGGAAAGCACCGCTTTTCTGGCCAACACTTCCATAACATCCAAATACAAGGGCGCCAAATCATAATCTCTCTTCAACAAAGAAAGCTCTGTGCAACCCAATAAAATCACTTGAGCTCCTCTTCCCAAGAGTTCTTCCGACACCTTCTGAAAAACAGACAATTCCAACGTTTTTCCCGCTTTCACATTTTCGTAAATCAAATACATTACGTTTTTCTGTTGCGTTTTGGAAGGTACAAACACTTCCATTCCCGCCTCTTCCAGTGCTTTTTGAAAAATGCCGCTCTCTATGGTTCCATCTGTTGCCATAATTCCCACTTTTCTAATATCTCTATCTCTCAGGTATATCACCGTTTCCTCAATCGCATTAATTATGGGAATTCCAATGGCTTCTTCCAGTTCTTTTTGAAAAAAATGTGCTGTAATACAAGGAATCGCCAATATATCTGCCCCTTGCTCTGCCAATCCTTTTCCCACTTCCACCATATCCGGCACAGGACTATTATTACTCTTACCCAAAATAAAACTTGTTCTGTCCGGAATTTGTGGCTTACTGTGAATCAGGATTTCCGCATGTTCCTGGTCTGTTTGTGCATCGGTCATTTGCGTAATCAATTGCAAAAAATATGCTGTTGCCATTGGTCCCAAACCACCAATTATACCTAATACACTCATTCTCATTCCTCACGTCCTACAACTGTTACATCATCTTCACCAGCCGCCAATAATTATACTCACTTTATTTCTCTCTGTCAATCAACCCACTAACGTGTTCGCTTCTCCGTGTCATATCACCCCACCATAAAGTAGGTTTCGCCACTTAATAAACATATAAAGAAATATACTCCACAGTACAATTGATAAAAAAGCACACAACCTGCCAGTGCAAACATTACCTTGGGTAGCCAGGCAAGCGTCATCTCACGCTTTCGAATTTGCAACCATTTTACAAAGCTCACGATGAAAATATAAAAAATCGCAAAAGCATATCCCCAAATAAAATTACCGTCTCTGGAACGACTGCCGGTTTCCGCTAAAAGAAGAGCCTCCAGAAAGCCGATTCCCGTTACCAGCCATGCAAAGAAATATTTCTTATCCTTTATCAATTCTTTAAGAGAAAACGCTGCCACCACCAGCGGAAATGCTATGGAACAAAGCACGGCTGCCTTAGGTCTGTCCGCATGCAGAGAAAAAGTAAACCAAGGATTTAAGGCAAAGCCCTGACCGGTATCTTCTCCAAACAGCACCATATTCTGCCATAATACCACACCACAAGCCGGGAGCACGGCACACCCGAAAATAAATATCTGCTTAAAAGGTACCTTATGGAACAAATCCCACAAAAGCTTCAATGCCATGGCCGGTGCAAATACGGTCAAAAAGCTGGGTTTGATGCCGGTGGTAAGTACCAGACTTATCATAAATAAAATCCAATGCTTCCACTCTATTTTCTCTTGATAATTCTTCTCAATAGTCAAATACAACAGTATGGAAATAATAGCAAACAACCGCATGCAAAGGTATGTGGAATTATGCCACAAATTTCCGGACTGGTAACTTACATAACGATACATACCCGCCCATCTCAAAAAAAATGGCATAACCAAATTTAAAACCAACGCACCACCTACGGTTAGTTCATCACCTTTTTCCTTTTCCAGCAAAACTCTAAGTAACTTTTCCGTAAAAAGCACCGTCACCAAACTAACTGCCGCCAGAAATACCGCAATTAACCAGGTTCCGCCTCCTGCAAGTAAATACAACCCTTGATACGCATAAGCCGTAAAACTATAATACCAACCATCGTCAATAATCATACTGATGTGATAAGGCAGGTCGGATTGAAACAATCTGTTATTATAATCCAGCGGTTGCACCGCCTGCTGCAAGTACAAATAAAGACAACATAACCCATATACTATTGTCAGGCCTTTCAAAAAAGGAAGTGCTATCCTTTTCCATTCCATCTTCTTTTCCATTCAAACGTCCTCACAAATACTATCTTAATTCATACACACAAACTGTATCATCCTGCTTTAATAAATGCAGTCCCTTTTCTTCACACAACGCCTGAATACTACCGCCCACAGGAATTGAAATATATTTACTCTTCAGATTGTCAAAATTATCGCGCACATAATCATCATAGCAGCAACTGATACCAAAACCCTCCGGCAATCCATACAAAACCTGCCAATCCATCAACACCTTATTGGCTGTATCACCGCCCCATGCCACATCCGAAAACACCCAGATGATTACATTATCATAGTTGGGGGCATCCGTTTCATTAAGCACCAATTCCCTGTCAAACATCGTTTCCCAGGCTTCCACTTTCTCCACCCTTTCAGAAGTTGCAAAACAAATCTGATAATCTATCGGGTCCGTGGCCTTCATAATAAACAAATAAACACACAGTGCACTAAAAAACATAGCCTTTTTATAAAGCTTGGTCTTCATACCGCTCAACACAAAAATGCCCATGGCCATAAAGGTCAGCAGGTGCTTACTGCCTTCCTTCATTTTGTACATTAACAGCAACGCAATCAGCATGGCGAAAAAGCAAAATGCAAGATATAAGTAATCTATTGCCTTTTTTCGATTTTTTTCACGCCATTCTGCCAAACCCTGCCATACAAACAAAAGCATTAATGCAAGATACCCTGCAAAAAAGGCGCCTTCCGTAAAACCACTGATTAATCCCTGGAGGGTAAGGCGGGCAAAGGTCACACCATTATAATATAATCTGACAAAAATACCCTTAATTCCGGTGAAAAGTTGTCCCTTCAGGAAAGGCTCCAACCAATCCGTCTTAAATAGTGGTGTAAAATACTCGGCTGCTAAATAGTGGTTAATTGCCACATAAGTTCCGCCAATAACAAGAAATAATGCTACAGAACCCATGATGCCCCACTTTTTGTTCTTTTTTATCCATAAGAACATAGGATACAGCAGGAACAAAATCAAATAGGGACGCATGAGCGTCATAATTCCTGCCAAAATCAACATCCAGACAAGCCCTTTCACTTTCTCTTCCCGACGATACCACTCAAGCACTGCATAGAAAATAATCAACATACTGAAGCAAATACATTCCGGCATTACCCTTAACATATAGTAGCTGAAGGGCGTAAAGACAAAAAACATAATAGTAAGCAAAAATAACTGCTTCCACTTAGGCTTTACCAAAAGCACAAATACCACACATGCAATGGACATCACCAGAATATTGCAGTATATGGGCGACATGAAATTCCACCCAAACAAAAGACCAAACAGAATCCAGGGGAATACCAGAACCGGACTCCAGGCTGCAAAGGATAATTTCAGGGCATGGCTCTCGTTAAACCCAAAATATCCCTGCGGATAACCGTGGGACAAAATACTCTCCACCTGCTTATAGTAAAACAATTCATCATTCCAATCCGAAGCAGGTAAATAAATATCCTTCAGACTATATCCATGCAGAGCACAGGTTATCATGCAACACAAAAGAGGCAGTAACCCTAACATTACTGCCTGTAAGTACAAGATTTTATTACGTTTCACATTTTCCTTAATCCGACCTACTAACTTCATTGTGTATTATCCTTTATGTTCATCATCAACATTAATTCGTTCCCTGATTACGTACTGTGGTGAACTATTCATGCTAATATAAATACGACCAATATACTCTCCTATCAGTCCCAGCATGACCATAATCATGCCGCAGAAAAATACCAGTGCCGCCATCATGGAACTATATCCCAAAGGAACATCCGGGTTCAAAAATCGGTTTAAAATAATATAAATACCATACAAAAAACCGACGCACGCACAGAATACACCTACACAAGTAGCAATTCTGAGGGGCTTTACGGAAAAAGCCGTAAACCCATTAAACCAAAGGGCCAAAAGCTTTTTCAAGGTGTAGCCGGAGCTTCCTTCCTCTCGTTCTCTGTGATTTACCACAACATTGGTGATATTCTTCGTAGAACGTAATACCAAACCGATTACATAGGGATAGGAATTTTCATAGCGTATCATATCCTCTACAATAAAGCGTTTTACTGCAAAATAACTGGAGATAAATAAATCCTTTGGCTTCTCCAGCATTACTCTGGTCATTAATTCATTTACTTTGCTTCCCAGATTACGGAAACCGGAATGCTGCTTATGCTCATATTTTGCATAAACCGCATCATAACCTTCCTCCAACTTGTCAAGGAGTTTATTCACTTCATCCGCGGGGGTCTGGCCATCATCGTCCAAACACACCACGTAATCTCCGGCAGACTGACGAAGTCCTGCCATTAATGCTGCATGCTGACCAAAATTGCGTGCAAACCCAATGCCGATAATATTCTTTCTTTCCTTGCATAATTTGCGAATGGTTCCCATGGTATTATCCGGTGAACTGTCATTTACCAGAATGATTTCAAAATCATATACATCCTTTAATGCAGCCATCGCCTTTTCAATTTCTTCTACAACACCTGTTATGGTATTTTCCGAACGATAACAGGGTATTACAAAACTGACTTTTTTCATCTTTTCCCTCGATTCAAGCTTTACTCTTTGTATTCATTAATTGTTGAGAATACCCATTAACACAATATCCTTATATTCTCCGTCAATATACACATCATCTCTCAAAAGCGCTTCCTTCACAAAGCCGGCCTTCTCATAACTGCGAATGGCTCTTTCGTTTTCTGCATATACGCGCAAAAACAATCTGTGCAGTGCCAGCTCTTCAAAGCAATATCGCACCATTAACTTTGCAGCCGCCGTGCCATACCCTTTGCCACGGGCATCCTTTTCTCCAATAAAAATACCGTATTCCGCTTTATGATGAGTTTTGTCAATATCTCTGACATAAACGGATCCCACCGGCTTGTCCGTGCCCGTTTCACATATAATCATCTGCACCACTTTACCTGTTTCCACCATGGTTTTGATCCAGTTCTCATGACTCTCCTTAGTAAAAAAGCCCTGATAAATAAAACGCTTGCGGACACTGTCGCTATTGCGCCATTCTACAATTTTCTCCGTATCCTCATAGGTCATCAGTCGCAGATAAATACCCGCCTGTTCATCCCTATATTCCTTCATACTACGCCTCTTTCTCTTCCTTGCCGCTGTTCAATTCCCGCTTTTTCTCCGTACTTATACAATTCAAGCGATATTCAAAATCTCTTCTGTCCTTTGCCACCGTTACATCTAAAATCATTCCGGCAAACAAGGATTGAATACCGGCCAGCACCATAAATCCACACACAATCAGCGTAGGGAAACGGGGCACCAAACCACTGCTGAAGTACTCTGCCAAAATCGGTACAAACAAAACTATTGCCGCCAAAAACAACACTCCGGCAATCAAACTGAAACACTTCAAAGGCTGATAGTTCTTGTACAATTGCAACATTTTTCTGATAACGCGCATGCCATCCTTAAAGGTATTCAATTTGGACTCACTGCCTTCGGGTCTGTCCCTATATTGAACAATTACATTCTCCACCTGCAAATTATAATTAACCGCATGAATGGTCATTTCCGTTTCGATTTCAAAACCCGTAGAAAACACCGGAAAAGTCTTTACAAATTCATAGGAAAATGCTCTGTATCCCGTCATAATATCTTTAATATCCGTGTGGAACAAGCGATTAATACAGGTACGCATCAAAGTATTCCCAAAATTATGAAAGGGACGCTTATTCTCCGTAAAATAGGTAGAAGACAACCTGTCACCCACTACCATATCTGCGTGGTGCTCCAAAACCTTGTCCACCAATTCTCTGGCACAATCCAAAGGATAGGTATCATCTCCGTCAATCATCAGATAACACTCCGCATCAATCTCACGGAACATCCTACGGATTACATTACCCTTCCCCTGCTTATACTCATGGCGAAGAACTGCCCCCGCTTTTACTGCCAACTCTGCCGTTTTATCCGTAGAATTATTGTCATACACATAAACCACCGCTTCCGGCAAGAACTCTTTTACATCTGTCACCACTTTTTCTATGGTCTTTTCCTCATTGTAACAAGGAATCAATACTGCCACTTTATCCATACTAGTTTCTCTCCATCAGCGCGCATAATAAGTAATCAGCTTCTTTACTGCGCGAATAACATCCTCTACATCTTCCGCTGTCATCGAATAATATAAGGGCAGGCTCATAGACTCCATATAGTACTTTTCAGCCTCCGGACATAAGCCCTTTTCATATCCCAACTTTTCATAGTAGGAATGCCAATATACCGGCAAGTAATGTACCTGGGAATATATATTTTCAGCTTTTAGTGCATCAAAGAATTGTCTTCTGTCACAGTTTAATTTCTCCAAATCCAAACGCAATATATACAAATGCCTGGTAGTATCAGACTGCGGTATCTCCTCTTGAACCTTAATCTGAGGTATCTCACGAAATACTTCATCATATCTTGCCACAATTTCTTTTCTTCTGCGCGAAAACGCCTCCAGCTTATTTAACTGGCTAATCAACAAGGCTGCCTGAATGTCTGTAATTCGGTAATTGTATCCCAAGGTTACCTGCTCATTATACCAACCGGCATCCGTAGGATGCACCATCTCTTCTCTGTCACGAGTAATTCCATGGGAACGATACAAGCGAAGCTTACGATAAAGGGCCTCATCATTGGTGGTAATGGCTCCACCCTCTCCCGCAGTCACGGTCTTAACCGGATGAAAACTAAAGGTCGTCATATCCGCAATACTTCCCACCGGTTTCCCATTGTACTTGGTGCCGATTGCGTGAGCCGCATCTTCTATTAAAATCAAATTATGTTCTTTACAAATGGCACGGATTTCCTCCAGTTCCACCACCTGTCCGGTAAAATCCACGGCCACCACAGCCTTGGTTTTTTCGGTAATATGTGCTCTAATAGAAGCCGGATCTATATTATAGGTCTTAGGATTAATATCCGCAAACACCGGTGTGCCGCCGCAATAAAGCACACAATTAGCCGATGCCGCAAAAGTAATGGGACTTACAATCACTTCATCTCCCGGTCCGATTCCTGCTGCCATTGCTGCCACGTGAAGGGCTGCGGTTCCGTTGCTAATAGCTACTGCATACTTAGCACCCGTAATCTCACATAATTTCTGTTCCAACTCATCAATCTTAGGTCCGCAGGTAAGCGTCTCTCGCAAAGTAGCTGCTACCGCTGCCACATCCGCATCATCAATATATTGCTTACCATAAGATATGGGCGTATTTCTTACAGGAGTGCCACCCATTATTGCCAATTGTTCCATACTATTTCCTTCTTTCCTACCTACCGTCTCATTTCTTTTTGTACAATAAACTCTTGCACTTATTATAAAAGCCCGCCCATTTGGGGCTCTCTGCCATTTTGGTTCTAAGGGGTGCCAGTGTAACAAACAAAATCGCTTTATAACGTAACAGCTGCCCCTTACTCATATACATTCTTGTAATTTCCTTATGCTCTTTCGCAGAACGTTCCCGGTTTTCCTTGGTTTCCGAAAAACCTCCGCCTTCATAAGAAGCAATCACCACAGGTACATACTCCGGCTTGGCATTTTTACGGAAATAACACCACAGGAAATGTTCATAATCCGCTCTTACTCTGTATTTAGGATCATATCCCCGTTCCTGAAAAAGAGAATAATGATATATGCAAGCCTGATGACAGGGTACATTTCTATAACATGCAAAATCATCTATATGAGGATTGGAAGCCACCGTTTGTCCTCGAAGCGCATCATAAATATCGCCGTAATAAATCAGGGCCTCGCTACCCTTTTCTTTTGCCCGATCCATCTCTTGCGCAATCTTTTCCAAAACCTCTGTGCCGGCAAACAAATCTCCGCAATTTAAGAAATAAAAGTATTCACCTGCTGCCTCTAGCGTGGCCTGGTCCATAGCCTCATAAATGCCGGTATCCTTTTTTCGAATAATTCGTACTTTCTTAGCATATTCCGGCTGTGTCTCTAAAAACTCTTCCAATTCATAAACCGAATTGTCCTTAGAACCGCCATCCTTTACTACGATTTCATAGTCTGCATAGGATTGTTCCAAAGCACTCTTTACCGTTTTCATCAGTTTCTCACCCGGATTAAGACAAACCACCAATATACTAAACTTTACTTTTCTCTCCATACAACGCACCCATTACACATCACTGTTTTGCTTCTTTAATTCCCCTACAAGCAATACCATAGGCTTCCTTTACCGATATTTCTTTGCAAAGTTCTTCTTTATGCTTTAACAGCCAACGGATAATCATAACCTTAGCCAAGCTTCCGTACAAATAATGATACAACACACCTCTGTCAAAAAAGAATTTTTCGTTGTAGCCTCTAAACCAAGTGGACTCTCTAGCAGTTTCCTTACCTAACAAAACCGGTACCCGATATACCTTCATACCACTTTTCAAGCAATCTCTCAAAAACAAACTATCCTCGCCATTGCTATACTTGGCGCCACCACCAAAAAGCAAAGAAAAGGTAATATTATTCTTATGCACCTTTTCACGTTTCACCGCAAAGCTGTAAGTAGGATAACGGCCCGCATTGTACCAGTGAACTCTGCCATACTCGTCTGTGTGATAGGTTTCTCTTCCCTCGCTGGCCTGCACGTTAAATAACAGCATGTCGGCTTCCGGATGCTCTGCAAACGCTGCCAAAACCTTGTCCTGATAATCATCACAGTACACAATATCTTCATCTGCAAACAAAAGTATATCCGCAGTGGCATGTAAAAGTGCAGTATTTCGATTGAGTCCCACTCCCTTATCCGCCATAGCAAAATAGCGCAAGGCGTGTCCGTTATACTGAAACTCCTGATACCCATTTTCACCGCCTTGGCTTACGATAATGGCATCACTACCTATATTCATTTCCTTTGCCAGCTCCAGTGGTTCCTTTTGTACAGCCGCCACAAGCATTTGCAATGTCATAGGGCACCTCCGCTACTCACTTTTTCGTGAGTTCTCCATCTCTTGCTTCAGGGCGGTAATCTGTTCACTCTCTACGCCCTCCGTACTATCCGGCCAGAATAATATTTTCAATGTAAGCAACATTAACTGTATATCCATCCAGAAAGAATAATTTTCAATGTAAGTCAGGTCCAGCTTCAACTTGTCATAAGGGGTTGTATTATATTTTCCATACACCTGTGCATAACCTGCCAAGCCCGCCTTCACCTTCATACGATATGCAAACTCCGGCATAATTTCCATATACTGGGCAATAATTTCCGGTCTCTCCGGTCTGGGACCAATAAAAGACATGTCTCCCTTTAAAATATTAATCAACTGGGGAAGCTCATCTATACGCACCTTACGAATAAATTTTCCGATGGGTGTAATGCGGTCATCATTTTTCTTAGCCAGTCTTGCCACTCCATCCTTTTCTGCATCCGTACGCATGCTGCGGAATTTCATAATATAGAATTCCCTTTGGTCCTTCGTACAACGAACCTGCTTATAAAGCACAGGCCCTCTGTCATATAGCTTGATGGCAATTGCAGTAATAAGCATAATCGGCGATGCAATAATTAATAAAATCAGGGAACAAATAATATCCACCGCACGCTTAGCAAATCTCTGTTCCATAGTCAGACTGTATTCTCTGGTCAGTAAAATTGGCGTATCAAACAAATGCAATTCTTCTGCACCTAACATAATAACATCCGTAATCTTGGGCATAATGTAGAAGCGAATAGAGTTTGCATAGCAAAACTTCAAAAGCTTGTTTCTCTGTTCTGTGGAAATATCCCAAATAACCACCGCCTGATAAGCATTGCCGTCAAGCCCCGTTAGTATTTCCTTCTGAACCTCTGCCTCTCCCGCATCCACATGCATACATTTCACAATATTATACTTATCCTTACGGTCTGCAAACTTATTCAAAATTCCTTCTATGGATCTATCTCCGTGAATCAGCAACATTTCTCTGGGCGGGAAAATGGATTTATAAATCCAATAAGCTACATTATTCCATACAATCGCTACCAATAACTGTGCCACCGTCATAAGCAAAAACATTCTCAAGATAAACAACTGTTTAGCCATGATGGAGAGTTCCGCATACATAATCACGTTTGTTGCCAGTAATGCAAAGGCCTGCGAAAAAACCACTTCCGCATTCTTTAAATATCCGATTCTGGCACCGCCATACATTTTCGACAGAAAGAGCAGGATTACACCATACATACCTACTTCCAACAAATCTGCCCTGAAATAATAAGGCACCTGTGTCAACTGAGTAATACTGGGGGAAAAATTGGTCTTCCAAAAATAGAAAAAGATACCTGCCTCCAACAACAAACATACCCCTGATAACAATAACAAAATCAACCTTTTGTAAGTTTCTAACTTTCGCATTTCAATACGCTCCTAAAACCTTTGTATTACCTTAAACTCTTCTCAGTACTGCTCTTACTGCCCAAAAGCAGAAATTATAACAGCTATACGGAAGAGACAATTTTTCAACATTTCTATACAAATTCCAAATTCTCTTAATTGCCACAAGCTTATTAGAAGAAAGGGACACTGATGGTCTCCGATAATAGACCAGATTCTCATCCAGTCCGTAAGCCTTATAACCGTTTCGCAGTATCTTCCACCACAAAGCAGTATCTTCACTTTTCACATTGGGCATATTTAATAATTCCTTATTAATCCGGGTAGTATCAAACACTACCGTAGAAGTAAATATGGTGGTATTTCTTAAAGCCTCTTTGTACTCCAGGGTTTCGGGAACTCTTACGATTTTACCAAGACCCATTCCGTTTTCATCCGCAAACTCATAGCCGGAAAAACCGAAGGCAGCCTGCTTCTTCTCCAAAAAAACAAGCATTTTTTCCAGCTTGTCCGCTTTCCACAAATCATCCGCATCCAAATAAGCAATGTAGCGTCCCGTTGCCTCCTGCACCCCTCTGTTACGTGCAAGGGCTGCTCCTTTATTCTCTTCCTGCACTAATATGTGAATTCTGCTTTCCTTCTTATCGCTAATATACTGCTTGATAACCTCTATGGTAGCATCCTCGGGGTCGTCTACTACCAGAAAAAGCTCCCAATCCGAATAGGTTTGTGCCAATACACAATCCATTGTATTTTGGATAAAATCCTGTGCACGATATACCGGAACCACAATACTTACCGTCTTGTTCATCCTATTCTCCTATTATTTCAACCGATACAAGATATAATCTTCTATCAGGACTTCTTCTACCACTATACCCATTTCACTGATTTCAGGGAAAAATACTGTTTCAAAGAGTTCTTCTACTTCCATGGGAATAATAATACAATTCACCTTCATAGATAATATATCCGGCAAGAGCGTCTTAAATCGAACCGCCATATCCTCCTCCTGCCATAATATTTTAACCACCTTAGGTATCGTGTCTGTGGATATAGTTTCTGCATCTTCTATCCACTCATACGCCTCTATCAAAACATCGCTATATGCTTCATAATCATAGGCACCCGCCTTGGCTTCCCACATATCTCTGCCATATACAAGCTTTATGGCACCTGTTCTGCGCCTGGTTTCCTGCATAATACTTTTGGGTGCCCACAGCACAATTTCTCCCTCTGTCGCCTCCTGCACCAGCACCTCAAGCATTTGACTTACTTTTTTCTGTTGTTCTGCCTCATCTGTATCCACGGTTTTCAACATGCCTTGATTTCCGCACCAGAAAAGCAAAAAGAGAAACGCAACCACTGAAGCCACTTTCTTTTTCCAATTTGTGTTGTCCACCTTCGTATCATACACCAAGACTGCCGCATAGGAAAGAATAATTGTAACCGGGACCATGCTCCACAACCACTCATAATCGTAAAATGCAGTTTGGTAAATTACGCCCACCATAGCCGTAAAGGGACATAACAGCAAAATACCTGCTACCAATGCAAATATCAGCAATCGGTCACCTTCCGAACTCGTCATTTTTTTGTCCTGTAACCAAAACAAGAAAAATACTGCTAATAGCAGAACCACCATTTTATCAGCAGCAAAAAACTGTTCCATACCGCCGGTAGTCCTACTCAAGTAATCCATAATCACACTCATGTCAAATCCTCCTTATCACGAAAGATTTGCATGAAAGAATTTAATTTACTGCACTTGCGTTCTAAAATATTTAAAGTTATCATTCCTGCAATAATAGCAAAACAAATCCCCATCCCCCAAAGAGTCCACGCAATACAGGCTTCTGCCAGCACGCACAAAACCGCCTTAAAATAGCGTCTTTCCAAAGTGGTCGCGAATACATAAGGCACCAATATCAAATTTCGAACAGAGGTCCCCAAATATCCGCTGTGCAAGGCATTATAACCATTGCTGAACACACCGGTATCCGTAAACAAAATAATCAGTGCTATTGCCAGCAAAAACAAAAATCTTTTACGGAAGTCCTGTTTATCAAACAAAACACCACTCAAATAAAAATAGCCCATGTACGCTATTGCGACTACTATCACCGGAACGATATGACACATTAACAATTCGGCATCTGTCCCAAAAAGACTGCAAAGCATGGCATAAATTGTTGGCAAGCATAAAATACCATAACGCAACGGTACACCGCTCTCACTTACCTGACCTGTCAACGGCAATACTTTATAAATACCGTCTTCTGCCAAAAAGCTTTGCACCGTTTCCAAATAAATATCCCCATCTGTGTGAATTGTCTTAGTACAAAAAATAAATAGTAGCTGAAACAGTACGATACCTAAAAACACAAAAGGAGTCACCGTTTTCTCCGGCTTAAAATCCTTACAAAATGCAATCCTTGTTCCAAACTGTCCTTTCAATCTAAAGCAAAAGACCAAAACTGCCGCTACCGCCAAAATACCTAAAGAAAGTCCCCAAAATCCTGCACATTTCTGCAAACTCCAGTTCAAAAAATAACCGGCCAAATGCATCACTTCAGAAATTCCGATACAGGCAATCGCGCCCAGTACGTAACTTTCGGAAAAGGTTATATCATATGTTGTATTTTTCCCATAAAACAATGCCAAAATCCCACTTCCCAATAAGAGCGGAAAAAGAATCAGGCATATCCATAAAAGGCCAATCACTTACGATACCCTCCGATATCCTAAAAATATCTATAATTATTAACATTATACCACAACTCCGTATCTATACACAAGAAATAACCGCTCAAGGCAGAAAAAAGGAGAGGTATTCTTTACACCTCTCCTACAACCCTTTCATGTCCAACCGCATTTTATCTGCAATCTTAGCAATATATTCACTGTTTGTCGGCCGTTTTTTTCCTTGTTGAATGGAATATCCAAATAACGCTTCAAAGGTCTCTGCATTGCCTCTTGTCCAAGATACTTCAATTGCATTGCGAATAGCACGTTCCACTTTTTGATTCGTCGTCTTAAAACTCTTTGCTATGGTAGGATATAACAATTTTGTCACACTACCTACCACCTCCAGATTTCTACCGGAGATTAATATCGCCTCTCGCAAGTAGTGATACCCCTTTAAATGTGCCGGCACACCAATATCCAACATAATCTCTGTAATATACTTTTCCAGTTCGTAATCCTCTGCTTCTGCAATATTCATCACATATCTCCTTTCCCGTGTCGACAATTGCTTTTTAGCGCGACTGTCCACATTATCTTATCACATCTAAACCAATGCACAATCACTTCCCATCGCGTATATTCTTGATAAATCCCTATATTTCTGCAATTATTAGTTTATATCTGCAAAACTTCCTCATATTTTTTTCATTCCGCTATGGAGATTTTGCAGAAAATAGTGTATGCTATAAGAAGCAAGTATAAAAGGACGGTTTTTATAATGAACTTTTTTTCAGAATTAGGTTCAAATTCCATATTTTTGGCTGCCGGTTGGGGTTGGCTATCCGCTCAGATTATTAAGACCTTACTCCATCTTTTCATAACCAAGAAGTTTGTAGCCGAACGTCTTATCGGTAGTGGCGGAATGCCAAGTTCGCACTCTTCTACGGTATGTGCTTTAGCCACCGCAGCTTACATCGAATACAGTGCAACCAGTTTTGAATTTGCCATATCTGCCATTTTGGCAATCATTGTTATGCATGATGCCATGGGTGTACGTCGTGAAACCGGTATTCAGGCAAAGCTCTTAAACGATATGATAAAAGTCTTCGAAGATATGGGACGTCCGGAAATATCTGCCCATGACAAACTAAAGGAATTTGTGGGACATACTCCCTTCCAGGTGTTAATGGGTGCCATTTTGGGTATTGTAATCGCCCTTATATGTTACTCTTAGCAACATTTTCCAGAAACCTAAAAACCGTTGTAACCAAACCCGGTTACAACGGTCTTTTTTAATTTCCACCTAAATTCAAACGATTGATTGCTGAGAATATTGCTCGAACAGAAGCTCTGGTAATATTGGAACTTACACCAACACCGTAGGTTACTCTGCCGGTGTCGCTATCCAACAAGTGGATATATGCTGCTGCCTGAGAATTAGAACCACTCTGCAATGCGTGCTCTTCGTAGTCCAAAATCTTGATATCTATATTCAAATCCATGGAAAGTCCACGCTTTACTGCATCAATAGGACCATTTCCGACAGCCTCGAAGGTTTTCTCCACACCATGATTTGTGTAAACAACCGTAACCTTGGTGTCAAAGCTGGTCTTGCCACTACCGCTCAAGTCATCCACCTTCATGCTACGGAAGTGAATAGGCTCTTTCTTATCCAGATACTCTTCACGGAAGTTATCCATGATTTCTTCAGGTGAAACCTCACCCTGCTTCTCAGAAAGATTCTGAATAACGGTAGCAAATTCTTTATGCATTCCCTTAGGAAGCTTGAAGCCGAAATAAGTATCCATAACGAAAGCCACGCCGCCCTTGCCGGACTGTGAATTAATACGAACAATAGGTTCATATTCTCTTCCGATATCTGCAGGGTCAATGGGCAAATACGGCACCTGCCAATATTCACTGCCTCGCTCCTTCATAGCCTTTACGCCCTTATTGATTGCATCCTGATGCGAACCTGAAAAGGCCGTAAATACCAGCTTGCCGGCATATGGATGTCTGGGATGAATCGGAATCTTACAGCATCTTTCATAAAGTTCAATAATATCATTCACTTTTTCAATATTAAGTTCCGGATTAATACCCTGAGAAAACATATTATAGGCAATATTTAAAATATCCACATTACCGGTTCTTTCACCGTTACCGAAAAGAGTCCCCTCTACACGATCTGCTCCTGCCAAAAGTGCCAGCTCTGCACTTGCCACTCCGGTACCTCTGTCATTGTGAGGATGTACACTGATAATAATACTCTCTCTATTCTCTAAATGCTTAATCATCCATTCAATCTGGTCTGCGTACACATTAGGAGTATTCATTTCAACGGTGGACGGCAAATTAATAATAATAGGATTTTCCGGTGTGGGCTGCCATTCTCTCTGCACTGCATTACAAATCTCTAACGCAAAATCCAATTCTGTTCCGGTAAAGCTTTCCGGAGAGTATTCCAGAATAATCTTGCCCGGGAATTTTTCTGCACGCTCTTTTACCATACGGGTACCCTTTACCGCAATATCAATGATATGTTCTCTATCCATGTTGAACACAACATCTCTCTGCAAGGTTGAAGTAGAATTATAAATATGTACAACTGCCTGCTTACAGCCTTCGATAGCTTCAAAGGTACGTTCAATCAACTCTTCACGACATTGTACCAATACTTGCACGCAAACATCATCCGGAATTAACTTTCTGTCAATCAACTGTCTCAGGAAATCATACTCAATCTGACTCGCCGCCGGAAAACCGATTTCAATTTCTTTGAAGCCCAAGTTTACCAAAAACTCAAACATTTCAATCTTTTCATTTACTACCATGGGATCAATCAATGCCTGATTTCCGTCTCGCAAATCCACACTACACCATATGGGTGCTTTTTCTATTTCCTTATTAGGCCACTCTCTGGTGGGATAATCTACCACAGGATTTTTGCGGTATCTCTTATAATTCAACATGAAAATTTACCTCCATTGCCAATATCAAAACAATAACACAGCCCATCCTCTCAGGGATGGGCTACGCTTTCGATTATTCACCTAAACCGTCTTCTACTGCCGTTACAAGTGCTGCCAATGCTTCTTCTTCATCTTCGCCTTCGCATACTAACTCAATTTCGTCTCCGCTTTTGATGCATGCGCCTAATACGCTGAGAACGCTCTTTGCATTTGCAGTGCTTTCCCTGAAATTAAATGTAATTAAGGATTTAAAGTTCATCGCTTCCTTGCATAGGATTCCCGCCGGTCTTAAATGTAGACCTGTGGGGTTCTTAATAATAACTTTCTGGCTTACCATTGCCACACCTCCATTGTTTGTTATCATATCACGAATATTACGGAATCACAACCATTTTCCACAATATGGTCCTTGGTGTGTATTAATTCTTCTATTGCAGTTCATTCTCTGCTTGACCTTCTGCACTCACAGCTTGAACCAGTGCAAATTCTATATACACAGAAACCTCTTCTTCCATCTCAAAACCTTCCGGTACATTTACTTCCACCGGCACAGCATGAAGACCCGGTACAATTTCCTCCATCGACTGATTTTCCATCCACTCTGTAATATCTACCGTTCCGCCCAAGGTTCCGATTGCATTCAACTTCTCCTGCAGGCCATACAAGGTAGCTGTGGGCATATTGATATTTTCAGGGAAGATTGCTGTATAACCTTCGGGCACATTAACGATTGTAACCTTTTCTTTTGCCAAAGATATTTTTTTCTCAGCAATAGGCTCTACATATACCGTAACGTAAGCTTTACCATCAAAACTACTATCCGCAAAGTAAACGGTATTTGGAAGATAATTCTTTAGATCAATCACTTGTTCCAAATTGCCCGTGGCTCCGGTTATATCAACTTCTGACTTCGAAACAACAATTTTATTGATACGGTTCAAAGCACCGGTAGCACCTGCAATTCGTACTGTTTGGGGAGTGGCCTCAAATACTCCTGTCTCCAAGTAGCCCTCTGCCGGAACTCCCATGTACTGATACTCTACCGGGATTTCCTCCGTAGCATGCACTTCCACGGTAGTCATTATTGCATTAGTATTTTTCGTTACGTTTGCGTAAGTAATTTCATTCCCCTGTGCATCCTTTAAATGAATATCCACTTTCGCAGATAATTCTCCGGGACCTGCGCCTGCCACGTTAATTTCTACTACTGCCTGTGTCACTTCATTAATCTTAGATTGTGGACCTGCTATTTCTAAACGGTTCTGTTCCAAGACTGTGTTGCCTATTATACAGCCATCCTGCACCGTTCCAACCAATACCGGCTTAATATCAATCCACTTGGTAACTTTAGACTCTATTTGTAACTTAACATTTGAAATATTACCGGAAATATTGGTAATCTGACCACCGTACTTGGGGCACAAAAATTCAATGGCAACTGTATCGGCAACCGTGATTTCGCCCAAGTCTGCCTGTGCAATAATATCGGAAGATTCAATCACTTCACGCACACTCAAGGGTGCATCAAAGCTGACCGTACGCAAAACATCCGTTCCGTCCAAAATCTCCCAGACCATTCCTTTTGCTTCCAATTCCTCGGTATTAATCAAATTAACCTTTATATTTGTAAGGGTTTTATTCTTAACGGGATCATCAATACTGATTACTACAAACCATAACAAAAAGGCAAGTAACAAAGAAATCAGCTTCAGTCCCCAATTATCCAAGAATAATTTTTTTATTTTCTGCTTCATTCTTTTGTTTTATCCTTTCCTCTCTTAATTCTGATTTTCTGTTTCTTTTCTTCTCCCCCTGTATCTACTAATTCCATCAATCTGGCTTTCAACTTCTCACCATCATAATTTCTTTGTATCTTTCCATCTGCCGCCACACTGATAGTGCCGGTTTGTTCGGATACAATTACCGTAACTGAATCCGTTACTTCCGAAATACCCACCGCAGCTCTATGTCTGGTTCCCATGGACTTATTCAATGTAGTCTGGTTCGTTACAGGCAAAATACAAGTAGCGGAAACCACTCTGTCTCCACGCACCACTACCGCACCGTCATGTAAGGGGGTATTGTGCTCAAAAATATTTATAAGCAGCTGACTGCTTACAACTGCGTCGATATCAATACCGGTTCTGGTAAATTCACCCAAGGATTCTTCCTGTTCAATAACAATCAATGCACCGGTTTTAACCTTACTCATTTCCACACAGGCTCTGGTAATCTCATCAATAGTTTTCACAGAAACGCCTACGGCTTTAGTCGTAGAATCAAAAGGCAAAACTGCCGCCATTAAATTCTTCTTACCCAATTCTTCCAAAGCTTTACGGAGTTCCGGCTGTAGCACAATCAGCAGCGCCATCACTGCGTATCCTAATACATTCTCTGCCAACCACAAAATAGTCTGCATTTTTAACAAAGAAGCAAGTGCACCAAATACCGCAATAACAATAAGACCTTTCAGCAAAGCCCACGCACGGGTAGTCTTAATCCAAAGCATAATATGGTACACCAAATAAGCGATAATCAAAATTTCCAGAATATCGCCAAATTCCATGTTACTCACATACCGTCTTAAACTAAGAAAAATTTCCTTTGCTGCTTCCATTTTCGTTCCTTACTCTTCGTCTAAGTTCTCAAAAAATTCTTCTATTTCGCTACTTTCACGCTTGCCCACCGTCACGCTTTTCCCGCCGGCAATACGTTCATTCGTAGTTCTTTTACGTCTCTGTTCTCCCACACGCTCAACCATAACCTCTCTCGCACGCGAAGGATTTCTGTCTGCGCTTTTAGGTCTTCCTGAGTCTCCCGTGGTCTGCATATTAATACGCTTTACCTTCTTTTCCGGTGCCGCCACAATCATCTTGGGAATTGCTTTTACATAATAATAATATTCGTCGTCCTCAAATTGAACATTCTCAATCCTGCTGTAATCGATACTAAAGCAGAAAAACTCAAATACTTTTCCTACCACAAGTGCTAACAACAGCCCTAAAATAGCTCCGCCCACAGACATATTTGTATCATACATCAAATCACCAACCAACAAAAGCACCAGATTGGTAATAGCACCTGCTGCCATTGCAATTGTCCATGCATAGTCGATTGCAAGTCTTCGAATCAGGTAAACTACGACTATGGTGAAGGAGAATGCTATAATCATGACCAATAATTCTTTATTTTTTACCAGACTGTCTACTACCAGTCGAATCTTTGCAATTGCTTCCTCATCGCCCATGGTGTGAATTGCCATCGCATTACTTACTACTGTATTCAACATCTGATAGCCAATCAAGCCGCACATCACTGCAAACATTGCTGCGGGAGTAGAAACCAAGCCTACCACGATAGGTACAATAAAAGGAAGCTTCATGGATGCTAATATGGCAGTAAATATTAAAACCAGGGAATGCCCTGAACAAAACCTGAAAAATACCAGGAATAAAATTAAATACACCGCCAAAGCCACAATAGCCACTTCCAAGGACAAGGCATAAATATGTGCCATACTTAATACTACCGCAAAGAACACAATAAAACCACTTGGCAAAAAAGAACACATCAGCGCTAAAATCAACACCAGACCCAAATTGTCCAGCTGATACATATATCCCATCTTGCCGCTGACAATACTCAACATTAAGAACGCCAGCATGAATTTTAACACGGGCAATACAATAAACTCTGCTTTATTGTATATTTTTACCACCCGGTCTCTTATTTCTAATAAATCTCTCATCTTCTCCTCCGCACCAACAAGCTCATTCAAACAATATTCTAAGATTGTTGATGATACATGGAATTTAATTTTTTAAGATTATGGTAGTATCGTTTGATACCTTTTTTTGCCTTAAGAAAATGTAAGGTAAAGAATATATAGGTCACCAAGCCATATGCCACCAAAAAAACAACATAATAGGTTATTACATTACGAGCCATAGCTGCAAAATCAATGGAGTATAAATTTGCCATTAATTCTTCCATATTATACAAAAAGTAGACACCCACAGCCACAAGATAGGCAATCGTACCACTCAATACCGTACGCAACATATGAAGAGAAATATAATCTCCCATAAAATATTTGCCGACTGCCATATTTTTCTTTCCTTCACCTTTTTCATAGGCGGCCAGCTTTGTCATTAAAACAATCTTTTCTTCATTAATCATTTCTGACTCCTATTTTCCATCCAAAAATCTCATACGACTATCCTTGGTCTTTCTCTCAGCTGGATGCTCCACGGGCGGTTGCTGTCCTCTCATAACACTACGAAATCCATTTGCAATATTGGACTTACATTTCTCACAATATTTTCCGCAACGTATCAGGCTTCCGCAGCTCATGCAAGTAAGCATAAGCGGAGAGCCTTCCGTAAGCTCTAATCTCTCTTCTCGTAACCACTGATTCACCTGTGAGGTTTCTACATCACAGTCCGCAGATACCTGCTGAATGCCTACACCGGGATTCTCTCGAATATATTCTCGTACCAGTTGGAACTTCTCTTCCATCTTTTCACGACAGGCAGGACACAAAAATGCACCTGAAATATAGTTAAACAAACGTCCGCAACCCCTACAATTTTTAACGTTCATATACCCTCCATAAACCTTAAATCGTTTCTCCAATGGCCAAGGTCAGAAAATACACTTGTTGTACTCCTCCACTCAATAAGACCTTTGCCATTTCATCTATCGTGCTCCCCGTAGTGTAAATATCATCAATAATGACCACTACTTTCAATTTTACACCATTTTCCTTTAGAATAAAAGCCTTTTTCAAATTATTTAGTCTTTCTTCAGGATTTAACAGTTTCAAAGGCTTAGTATCGCGAGTTCTTATTATAAAATCTTCATATACCGGGATTCTTGTGTGTTCTCCAATCACCCTTGCCAAAAGCGTTGACTGGTTATAGCCTCTGCGTTTTTCCTTTTTCCGATACATTGGCACCGGGAGCAAAGCCTCCACATTCCTATCGCGCAGAAACTGCCCTAAAAAGTAAGCCATTTCCTCCCCAAAAACCTCTGAATACTCACACCTTGCCCCGTACTTAAATCGGTATATAGCCTTCGCAACCGATTTATACTCATACAGTGCCCTTCCTGCAACAAAAGAATGCGACCTGCCTTTGCAATCCTCGCAATACTCTTCGTCAAAGTTCTCCAAAGGTTTCCCGCATTTCAAACAAAAGGGCGGCACCACATATCTGACCTTGTTTAAGCACTCTTTACATATTCCCACTTCCCATACAGGAACCACATTGTCACATACGGGACAACGAGGCGGATACAATAGTCTCGCCCCAAAATCCATTATCTTTTTTATTGTCAAGCTTATCTCCCTCTATAAGCCTTCTCCGTTTTTTAAATCCCTTCTTCCATTACTTCTTTTATTTCCTGTATCCGCAGGCTCAAAGAAGTGTATCTTTTATTCTCACTTTCATTTGCAATCATGGAGCGCACCGTATCACTGCTTCCTAAAATGGTCACGCAGTTTTTGGCTCGTGTCACCCCTGTATATAACAGATTCCGATTGAACAGCATACGCGGTCCCGACAAAAGCGGCATAATCACTGCCGGATACTCACTTCCCTGCGCCTTATGAATAGTGACAGCATAGGCCAACTCCAGTTCCTCCAGCAAGGTAAAAGGATACGTTACCCTACGACCTTCATCGTACTCTACCACCAATTCCGAAAGTGCTTCACGGATTTCGAGAATCTTGCCTACATCCCCATTAAAGATTCCCAAACCTTTATCTATGGTAATTCCAAAGCGGCTGACCACTTCCCATTCCAGCTGATAATTGTTTCGTATTTGCATAACCTTATCGCCTTCACGCAAAATCGTTTCTCCTGCTACATGCTCCTTCTTCCCTTGAGACGGAGGATTTAAATATTTTTGTAAAATACCATTCAAAACCTCTACCCCTAAAGGCCCTTTTCGCATAGGTGTCAACACTTGTATATCATAAGGGGTAGCATTCACATATCTTGGCAACTTCTCCAAAATCAGCTGAATCATATGCTTATAAATTACATTTACATCATTTCGTTCCAGCAAAAAGAAATCCTTGCTTTTATTATCCAACGAAATTTGCTCACCCTTATTAATATGGTGTGCATTCAGGATAATATCACTTTCCTGTGCCTGACGAAAAATTTTCTGCAACACTACCATAGGAAAGGCGCCGGACTCCATAATATCCCGCAAAATCTGTCCCGGGCCTACACTGGGCAACTGATTCACGTCTCCCACCAAAATAAGTCTTGTTCCCGGTGCAATAGCCCGAAGCAACGCCTGAAATAAATGCAAATCCACCATAGACATTTCATCAATGATAATCACATCTGCCTCTAAGGGATTTTCGGCATTTTTCTCAAAACGCACACTTCGTTTATTATCCTCAGACAGCGTTCCGTTTAACTCCAACATTCTATGAATAGTTCTTGCTTCAAAGCCTGTGGCCTCCGTCATTCGCTTTGCCGCGCGTCCCGTAGGTGCTGCAAGGAAAATATCAAGCCCCTGTGCCTCGAAATAATGAATAATCGTATTAATCGTGGTAGTCTTACCGGTTCCGGGTCCTCCAGACAAAATAAAGAGACTGTTTCGAATTGCTCCCAATACCGCCTGCATCTGAAGTTCATCCGGCTCTACCTCCAGTTCCGCCGATATGCTTTTTATCATCTTTTCAAGTAGCATTTTGTCTCCGCCCATGGGCATACTTAAATCAAACAGCATGCGTGCGCAACTAAGCTCCGCATGAAAATAGGAAAAGGCATAAATACAAGTACCCTTTATAACCAGTTTCCTATCCATTGCCAGATTATCGATTTGCTGTGCAACGCTTTCGCCGGGCACTTCTAACAATAACCTTGCACGTTCCACCAAAATATCCTTGGGTAAATAGCAATGACCTTCACCCACCGCCTGTAAAAGAGTATATAGAATACCGCTTCGGATACGATAATCCGAATCTGTATGAATACCTATTTGAGAGGCAATGTCGTCTGCAATTCTAAAGCCGATTCCATCAATATCCTCTGCGAGCTTATACGGATTTTCCTTTAAAACACTATACATATTAATACCATAGGTATCATAAATACGTATTGCCAAGGTATTGGAAATACCAAACTGTTGCAAATAAATCAGTGCATCACGCAAATCCTTGCGTTCTTCCATCTGCACTGCAATCTCTCTCGCCTTACGTTCACTGATACCTTTAATTTCAGCCAAACGTTCCGGTTCCTCCTCCATAATGCGAAAGGTATCCTCTCCGAATCGTTGCACGATACGTTTGGCAAGTGCTGCACCAATGCCTTTCACCGCTCCCGAGCCCAAATAACGTTCTACACTAACCGTATCCGAAGGAGGCAAAACCTTATAAGAAGAAATCTTAAATTGCAAGCCATAAGTAGGGTGCGTTACATAATCGCCCTCCGCTTCTATAGTTTCTCCCTCCGCAAGACCTTTACACATGCCGACACAGACTGTATCCTTTTCTCCGACCAATTCAAAAACCGTATAGCCGTTCTCGGCCTTTTGAAAAATAATACGTTCTACATATCCCGATACTTTTTCCATAATCTGTACCCCTGCCTATCTCTACCCTTCAACAAACAAAAAGACTGCTTTCAAGCAGCCTTTTCGCAATTTATCTTACAGATCATAATTTCGCTTCATTTGTTCATACAGAGTCTGTGCCAAACCCAAGCTATTGTTTTCTGTAGTGTCCGTTGCCAGCTTTTGCATCATCTCATCTGTATAATAGTCCATCAAGTTAGAGGTATATGCCGATGTCTCCTCGTTCTTCGGAACCGTAGCCACCATGGACTTAAACATCTGTTCCAAAAAATAAGCCTCAAACTGCTTACATGCATCCATCAGTTCTGCATCCGTAGCCTTGGTCATATCACCCTTCAAACTGTTCTCCAGCTTAGATGTGGACTGATTGTTTGTCTTATATATGTCAGAATACAAGCCTGAAATATTACCTATATCCATTGCGACCTACCTCTCAAAAATTAACGTCGTAAATTATTTGCCTGCTGCATCATTTCGTCGGAAGCGGTAATCGCCTTCGAACTTAATTCATAAGCTCTCTGCGCTACAATCATGTTGACCATTTCATCAACCACCTGTACATTGGAGCCTTCCAAATACCCCTGCACAAGATTACTTTTCTGCAACGAATTGTTAGTTGCTTCGTTCAATGCCTGTCCACTGGCTGCGGTTTCTTTAAACAAGCCATCCGCCGCTTTCTCAAGACCTGCCGGATTACTAAACTGGAATACTCCCATGCGAATACCTAAGGGTTGGGGATTGTTTTCTTCATCCGGATAACAAAGCTCGCCATCACCTGTAATGGTCACTCTGCTGGTCACATAATCCTGAGACAGAACAATGGGTTTGCCATTGGAATCCAACACCGGTAAACCTTCACCGGTAGCCAGCATATTGGTTTCACCGGGACCTAAAGTCCACTGGAAATTACCGTTTCTGCTGTAATAGGTATTTCCGTCAGAACCCTGAATACTGAAGAAACCTCTTCCTTCTAAAGCAAAAGCGGAATCATTATCCGATGCCAACAAACTGCCTTGGGTAAAAATGGAGGTGATGGAGGCATTACGCACACCTAATCCCACCTGTGCTCCTACCGGTTTCTGGGTTCCGTCTTCTTTTGTAGTTTTGGTCTGAAGGTTTTGATAAAGGAGTGAACGGAACTCATTCACTTCCGTCTTGTAACCTACCGTATTAACATTTGCCAGGTTATTCGCAATTGTATCCACATTTGTCTGCTGGGCAATCATACCGGTTGCCGCTGTCCATAAACTTCTAACCATTCTTCATCCTACCTTTCACGGGCTTACTGCAATTTACCCAACTGATTTACCGCTATTTCCAAGCTGGAATCATAGGTCTGCATAATCTTCTGGTTGGTTTCATAAGCTCTGGTAATACTGATCATATTTACCATTTCCGTAACTATCTGCACATTGGACATTTCTAAATATCCCGAAATCACCTTCGCATTGCTCTCTGTAAAGGTTGCACCTTCCACCGGCTGATAGTAAGTATCGCCATATTTCTCCAAATAATTGTAATCCTGGAAGTCAACTACCTTTACCTTTGCAATTAATCTGCCGTCCTGATAGATATTACCGTTTTCATCTATCTTTGCATCATTTAAGGTATCCACCTGAATTCTCTGGTCATTACTGCTAAGTACATAATCACCGTCTTTGGTCATTAAGTATCCATCAATATCCAAAGTGAAATTACCTGCTCTGGTGTACTTAGTATCAATCTCCCCTGCACTATTCATATATTCTACGGCAAAGAAACCTTCACCGGACAATGCCAAGTCAAATGTATTATTTGTAATTCTAAAGGACCCTTGTGTGTAATCGGTATAATTTTCTCCAATCTTTACCCCCGGATTATTCACACCGATTCTCTGAATATTTTCTACACCAACAGAGGTATCCTTTACCTTGTATGCAAAAATATCGCTGAAAGCCTGGCTGGTAGAACCTTCTTTCTTAAATCCCACAGTGGAGGCATTCGCCAAGTTGTTGGTCATAATATCCATTCTGTTCTGTTCATTACGAAGTCCTGTATGAATTGTATATAAGCCTTTTAACATAGCATCCTCCTAACTTATATGCGAGCTGACATAGTTACCTCCCAACGGGGTCAGAAGCAGTGGCTATTCCCCCTTATGAGAGGTAACTACGCCAGCTCGCCTCAAGTCAACCCTGCCCGGGCTCAGAAGCGGTGGTTGCTCCTCCCTTATCAGAGGTGCTTTGCCAGCTTCCGTTCGTCAGCCTCTATATTACATTTACTCCTCACGGTATCCGGAGAGGAATTCTACATATTTTCCGGTTCCTACTGCCACAGCGGTCATAGGGTCTTCTGCGGTCATAGTATTGATTCCGGTCTTTGCAGAAATTAATTCTTCCAAACCACGCAGCAAGCTACCGCCGCCGGTCAAAACAATTCCTCTGTCTGCAATATCTGCCGCCAACTCAGGCGGAGTCTTCTCCAATACACTGTGGATGGTTTCCACAATCTGAGCGGTAGTTTCTTTCAAAGCCTCCTCGGTTTCCTCTGAAGAAACTCTGACGGTCTTAGGTAAACCTGTTACCAGATTACGTCCGCGAACGTCCATGTAGTCCGCTTCCGGTCTGGGATAGCAGGAACCAATCTTTATCTTCATATCTTCTGCGGTTCTTTCACCAATCAGAAGATTATGTTTCTTTCTCATATATCTTACAATGGCTTCGTCGAAATCATCGCCTGCCACCTTGATAGAAGCGCTTACTACTGTACCACCCAAGGAGATAACCGCTATATCGGAAGTACCACCACCGATATCTACAATCATATTTCCGCAAGGCTTAGCAATATCAATACCTGCACCGATCGCTGCTGCAATGGGTTCTTCAATAATGGATACTTCTCTTGCTCCGGCTTGATAGGTAGCATCTTCTACCGCTTTCTTTTCTACTTCCGTTACGCCACTGGGTACACAAACTGCGATACGGGGCTTACGGAACATTTTCTTACCGAGCGCCTTCTGGATAAAGTACTTCATCATCTTCTCGGTTACTGTATAATCTGAAATAACGCCCTGACGAAGAGGTCTTACCGCAATAATATTGCCGGGGGTTCTACCCAACATCAAACGTGCATCCTCTCCAATTGCTTTTATCTTATTTGTATCTCTGTCAAATGCTACTACTGAAGGCTCCTTCAGCACAACACCCTTTCCTCTGATGTAAACCAAAATACTTGCTGTTCCCAAATCAATTCCGATATCCGTACACTGCATACTCTTTTCCTTCCTATCCTTTATTCTTCTATATACACATGATGTTTCCCACTTATTCATGACTCAATCACAAAGTCCACCACAATATATAGTTTACCTTCCGATAAAAGAAAAAGCAAGTATTTCCAAAGACATTCATAAAAATTTAAAAAATTAAAACGCGAAAAAGGGAACGGTTCCCTCCGTTCTCTTCTCGCGTCCTTGCCTATACTTATTTTATCGGCTCTTCTTTTGATTTTCTTAAGTCCTTTTTTTATTTTTCCGTTAATATCTCTTGTATATTACTTTGTCATTGGCTTCGCCTATTTTCTCAAATCCGGACTCTTCACAACGCTTAGCAATCTCTCCGTTTACAAAAGTTGTAATATATCTACTCTTTAATTCATTCCAGTTCTGTATCAGGAAATCACTACTGCAACAACTGATTCCCACCCCTTCCGGCAAACTCAACATATGTTGCCATGACATTCGCTGGGAACTACCTTCTACCTCATCTGCATATACCCATATCACTGTATTAGCAAAAGAAGGTGTTTCTTCTAAATCCAAAACAATCTGAGAATTAATATCACGCCAATTCTGTTCCTCTTCATAGTTGTCCGGTATCAAAATCGGCACCTGATAGTCCTGCCCATCGTCCGGATAAATGTGATACAGCAAAACACATAAAGCAACTACCAATATAGGCTTCCATACTTCCTTCCAGCTAACCCGTACTGCCACACCACCCAATAGCAACATTCCTGCCGCCACAAATGACATAATATGCCTGCTGGTTTCATTCATCTTCTGCATTAGGAGCAACAATGCGGCTGCGGAAATCACAACCGTAAGAATGTAATGCAACACAATGTATAACTGCAGCTTCTCTTCTTTCTTCCTTAACAGACCAATAACCAAAACCATCGTTAATAGCAACAGCAATGCTAAAACACAGTAATTGGAGCCCAGGAAACTACCTTCTGTAAGGCTAAGCTTCATGGCATATAACAGCGAATCTAAAGTACTTAAAACCTGAAGTATCAGTTGATATGTACCCTTAAATACTCCATATTCCCGAAAACCGGAAAACAAACTAAAGTTGTACAAGCCCTGAAAATAATCCGCCGTGAAATATGCACTTATCCCAAAATAGGCTACAACATTAATCAACATGGTTCCGCCGGTAACTAACAAGCCTCGTTTTTTGTTTTTTAAAAACAAAAACAATCCCGGCAAAAGCAGCAAAAGCGCCATATAGGGACGTATCCAGGTTAAATATCCTGCGATCACAAACATACCAATTAGTTTTCCACGGCTCTCCTGTCTAGCATACCCCAACGCCATTCCATAAAACAATAACACAAATGCTACCATGATAGTCTCTGCCAAGCAGGACATTAAGTACCTTGTAATGGATGGAAAGGTTGCAAGCATAACTGCCGTAAACAACATTTGCTTCCAATCAGGTCTTACCCAATACACAATCAATGCCAATACCAAAGACAAAAGCAATATATTGCAAACCAGTAACGAGGCATAGTTCCAACCAAAAATCCTTCCCCACAATGCCCAAGGAAACAACGCTACCGGACTCCATGCCGCAAAGGAAAAAATTTGGGCATTACTTTCATTAAACCCAAAGTATCCCTGCGGAATACCGTATTTCACCATCCCTTCTACCTGCTTATAGTAGAAAAGATTATCATTATTCTGGGCACTGGCAAAATGCAATTGCCCGATCCAAGCTCCTTCTTTTAAGCAATACAACACGCAAAGCAGAAAAGGAAACAGTAAAGCTAGGGCAAGCTTTAGACACAATATTCTGTTTTCACGCTCGCTTAACCAGGACTTCATTTTTTTCACAATATCAACCTCTGCAAATTCTTTTCTGCATTATAACACTTTACTTATTTCGAAACAAGGTACTCCAAAATCATTTATCCAACATCTTGCGAATATACTTTCCGGTATAGGAAACCGGCATCTGCGCTACTTCCTCAGGTGTTCCCTGAGCAATCACGGTACCACCCCTGTCGCCTCCCTCGGGACCAATATCAATAATGTAATCCGCAGTTTTAATCACATCCAAATTGTGCTCAATAACCACCACCGTATTGCCGCCATCCGCCAGACGATGCAAAATCTCGATTAATTTATGCACATCCGCAAAATGCAAACCGGTGGTAGGTTCATCCAGAATATAAATGGTCTTTCCGGTGCTTCGTCTGGAAAGCTCCGTAGCCAGCTTGATACGTTGGGCTTCACCACCGGAAAGAGTGGTGGAGGGCTGCCCGAGCTTTATATAGGACAATCCCACATCATTGAGAGTCGCAATCTTACGCTGAATAGACGGTACATTCTCAAAGAAAGGCAATGCCTCTTCCACCGTCATATCCAAAACATCAAAAATGCTCTTACCTTTATATTTTACTTCCAAAGTCTCACGGTTATATCTCTTGCCACCGCACACCTCACAGGGCACATATACATCTGCCAGGAAATGCATCTCTATTTTCAGAATACCGTCACCGCTACAAGCCTCGCAACGGCCACCCTTTACATTAAAACTGAAGCGGCCTTTCTTGTAGCCCTTTGCCTTGGCATCCGCGGTTGCTGCAAACAAATCACGGATCATATCAAATACGCCCGTATAAGTAGCCGGGTTAGAACGCGGGGTACGACCAATGGGAGACTGATCAATAGCGATAATTTTGTCTAATTGCTCTACTCCCTCCATACCTCTGTGCTTTCCGGGAATCATTCGGGCACGATTCAGCTTCCTTGCCAACTGTTTATATAGTATTTCATTAACCAAAGAACTCTTGCCCGAACCTGACACACCTGTCACACAAGTCATTACCCCCAAAGGAAATTCCACATCAATATCCTTCAGATTGTTCTCCTGTGCACCCAATACCTTCAAATATCCGTTGGGTCTTCTACGCATCTTAGGCACCGGTATCTTCAATTCTCCGCTGAGATATTTACCCGTCACAGACTCCTTCACCTGCATAATCTCCTCAGCAGTTCCGGTTGCAATGACCTGTCCTCCATGACTGCCCGCGCCGGGACCGATATCCACAATAAAGTCCGCCGCACGCATGGTATCCTCGTCATGTTCCACTACAATCAGAGTATTTCCCAAATCCTTCAGTCGTTTCAAAGTATCCAGCAGCTTATCATTGTCTTTCTGGTGCAAACCGATACTGGGCTCATCCAAAATATAGCACACACCAACCAGACCGGAACCAATCTGGGTTGCCAGTCGTATTCTTTGCGCCTCGCCGCCGGACAAACTTGCCGTACCGCGAGCTAATGACAAATATTCCAAACCTACATTAACCAGGAAACCGACTCTGGCACGAATTTCCTTCAAAATCTGATGTCCGATTAATTCCTGTTGCTTCGTCAATTCCATCTCCTGCAAAAACTTTGCCAGTTTTCCAATGGACATGGCAGTAATTTCATAAATATTCTTATCGCAAACCGTTACCGCAAGAGCCTCCTGCTTCAGACGCATTCCTCCACACAGTTTACAAGGAGTAATGCGCATAAAGGTCTCGTACTCCGCCTTCATGGTTTCCGAGAAAGTTTCCTTATACCTGCGCTCCACATTGCGAATCAAACCTTCAAAAGTTATAGGGTAAACCCCCTTGCCTCTCTGACCCTCATAATATACATCCACGGATTCGTCGGAACCATACAATAAAACATTCTTGATTTTGTCCGGATACTTCTCAAACGGAGTTTCCAGGTCAAACTTAAAATGATCACAAAGTGCTCTCAGGGTGGCATTGGTAAAGCTTCCCTTCTCACAGCAGGACTGCCATCCCATCACCACAATTGCACCCTCAGCAATACTTTTACTCATATCCGGAATCATCAAGTCCACATCAAACTCCATCTTGTAACCCAAGCCATAACAATCGGGGCAGGCACCAAAGGGATTGTTAAAGGAGAAGCTTCTCGGCTCCACTTCACTGATACTGATATTACAATCCGGGCAGGAAAAGCTCTGACTAAACATCATGGCTTCACTGCCGATTACATCCACTTCCAGTAAACCTTCCGCCAAATCCAGTGCGGTTTCGATAGAGTCTGTCAAACGTTTCTGAATTCCTTCTTTTACAATCAGACGGTCTACCACAATCTCAATATTATGTTTAATATTCTTGTCTAAATTAATTTCCTCGGACAACTCATACAAACTTCCGTCCACACGCACACGCACAAAACCGCTACGCTGGGCACGCTCAAACACCTTCGTATGTTCGCCCTTACGACCACGTACTACCGGGGCCAAGAGCTGCAACCTTGTTCCTTCCTCCAGCTCCATAATCTGATCCACCATCTGGTCCACCGTCTGCTTAGCAATCACTCTGCCGCACTTCGGACAGTGCGGGATACCGATACGTGCATACAAAAGTCTGAAATAATCGTAAATCTCCGTAACCGTACCCACCGTAGAACGCGGATTACGATTGGTAGACTTTTGGTCTATGGATATAGCCGGCGACAAACCTTCAATCTGGTCCACATTAGGCTTTTCCATCTGCCCCAAAAACTGTCTCGCATAAGAAGACAAGGACTCCATGTATCGCCTCTGACCTTCTGCATAAATCGTATCAAATGCCAAAGATGACTTGCCGGAACCTGACATGCCTGTCAGGACCACAAATTCATTTCTGGGGATATCCACATCAATCCCTTTTAAATTATGCTCATGTGCTCCCCGGATCTTAATATATTCCTTCCGGGGAAGCATCTTTTTCACTTCTTCCATCACATGCCTCCATCTATCTTCAACACGAAGCGCTGCTGCACTCAGGCGGCGTCTTTTGACACCTTAGTACTACTCTTCGTCCAATTCCTGTAGCTTCTTCTTTAATTCCAGCATCTTGTCACGAAGCTCTGCTGCCGCCTCGAAATTCAACTCCGTAGCAGCCTTCTGCATCTTCTTCTGAACCTCGCCGATTAATTTCTCCAATTCCTTGCGGTTCATGGATTCAGGATCCTTTTCGAACTTCACTTCTTCCGCCGCAATTTCTCTGGAAATGCTAATCAGGTCACGTACTGCTTTCTTAATGGTCTGCGGAGTAATACCATGCTCCTCATTATACTTCTTCTGAATCTCACGACGCCTGTTGGTTTCGTCCAACGCAACCCGCATGGAGTCCGTAATCACATCTGCATACATAAGTACACGCCCCTCTGCATTTCTCGCAGCACGGCCTATTGTCTGAATCAGCGAAGTGGCACTACGCAGGAACCCTTCTTTATCCGCATCCAAAATAGCTACCAGGGAAATCTCCGGTATATCCAGACCCTCACGAAGCAGGTTAATACCCACCAATACATCAAACACATCCAAACGCATATCGCGGATAATCTCCGCTCTTTCCAGTGTATCAATATCTGAATGCAGGTAACGCACTCGGATACCCACATCCTTCATATAATTAGTCAAATCCTCCGCCATTCGCTTGGTCAGAGTAGTAATCATGACCTTGTTATGCTTACTGATTTCCTTATTCACTTCGCCGATTAAATCATCGATCTGTCCGTCTACGGGACGCACCTCCACCTCCGGATCCAGAAGACCGGTGGGTCTGATAATCTGCTCCGTACGCAGAAGCTCATGCTCCTCCTCGTAAACCGAAGGAGTAGCAGACACAAAAAGCATCTGGTCAATATGGTCCTCAAACTCCCCAAAGTTAAGAGGGCGGTTATCCAGTGCCGAGGGCAAACGGAACCCATACTCCACCAGTGTTTCCTTACGGGAACGGTCCCCTGCAAACATACCGCGAATCTGCGGAATAGTCATATGGGACTCATCTATAATAATCAAACAGTCATCCTTAAAATAATCCATCAGAGTCATGGGTGTCGCCCCCGGCTCCATGAAGTTCAAATGTCTGGAATAATTCTCAATACCGGAACAAAAACCGGTTTCTCGCAGCATTTCAATATCAAAATTTGTACGTTCCGAAATACGCTGTGCCTCAATCAGCTTATCCTCGCCCTTAAAATATTGAATACGCTCCTTCAGTTCGATTTCAATATTGTCACAGGCCTTCTTAATCTTATCGGGTGCCACTACATAATGGGACGCCGGAAAAATAGAGATATGATTCAGTGCCGCATGCACCTTGCCTGTCAACGGGTCCACCTCTGTAATTCGGTCAATTTCATCCCCGAAAAACTCCACACGAATTAAATAATCGCCACCCTGGGCAGGATAAATCTCTACGACATCCCCGCGCACACGGAAAGTACCACGCTCCACATCCAAATCATTTCTATCGTACTGAATGTCAATCAAATCACGGATTACCATGTCCCTGTCCTTCAGCATACCGGGACGTAAGGAAACTATCATCTCCTGATACTCATCCGGGCTACCCAGACCGTAAATACAGGACACACTGGCTACTACAATCACGTCCTTGCGCTCCGAAAGAGACGCCGTAGCAGACAATCGCAGTTTATCAATCTCCTCATTAATGGACGAATCCTTGGCAATATAAGTATCCGAAGACGGCACATACGCCTCCGGCTGATAATAATCATAGTAGGACACAAAATACTCTACTGCATTCTCGGGGAAGAACTCCTTGAACTCCCCGTAAAGCTGCCCCGCCAACGTCTTATTATGGGCAATAATCAAGGTGGGCTTGTTCAGTGCCGCGATCACATTTGCCATGGTAAAGGTCTTACCTGAGCCCGTTACACCCAAAAGAGTCTGAAACTGATTCCCCTGATTAAAACCCTCCACCAACTCGGCAATCGCCTGGGGCTGGTCACCGGTAGGTTGATATTCACTATGAAGTTTGAAAATCTGCTGTCCTTCCATAGATTCTCCTTCACAAAAAACGTGTATAGATTAGCATTTCTCATTATAGCATATCTATACACGTTTTGCAAACATTTGTTCTGTTTATTCATTTCAGTTCTCTCGGACTCCCCTTTTTGCTTTCAGCCTCATCTTGATCCAAAGCTGCTCGCCTTCCAGCACAGCCTCCATAGTTCCGTTCATTTTCTCTACGAATTCCTTGGCAATGGTCAATCCCAGCCCTGTGGAACCGTTGTTTCTGGAATGATCCGGTGTAAAAAAACGTTCAAACAAACGCTCCACCTCCTGTTGCGTAATTCCTTCCGCATCATTGCCAAAGCAAACCAGCACTTCACCTTCCGCTTCCCGAACAGACACTTCCAATCTGCTCTTGGCATATCGCACAGCATTTTGCAATAAATTTTGAAAAACTCTTTGCAAGGCATTTTCATTTGCCATGACAGTTACCGTATTTTCCGGTATATCGACCACCACCTCCAGCTGTCGCGCAGACAATTCCGCATATGCATCCGCCAGCGCTCCCCGCAAAGCTTTGGTTACCTCTATTTCACTCAGTTCAATCATATAATCCGAAGAGGTCAACCTGGAGAAATCATAGAATTGGGTAATCAGCTCCTGCAACCTTTCCGCTTTTCGTATTACGGTGCGCAAATCCTCCTGGGTCTCCGCATCCAAACCGTCAGCATCCATGATACGCAAATATCCAATCATGGAAGTCAAGGGAGTTCTCAAATCATGGCTGATATTTTCTATCTGTTGCTTAAATGCCTCCTCCCGCTTTGCATATTCGTTTTTCTGCCTGCGGATTGCCTGTAAGGAATCATTAATCTCCCTTAGTAATTGCTCCAATTCCCGATCCGGTGCAGAAAACTTCACAATTCGGTTTTCCTCCAGGTTCCGGTTAATCTCCCGCAACTGCTTCCCTGCATCCCTCATAGATTTCCTTAAGAGAAACAAGCGAGCTGAAAGATAACATACTCCCATTGCCAATATTGCCGTTATAATATATATCATTTCTACCCGCTCCTTTCTCTGCTTCTATGCAGTTTCGCTACACTTCCTGCTTCTTACAGATTCCCAATCCAAACATTAGGAATACAATTAAACCGATGGCTCCCGATATCAAACACTTTGCCACACCTTGAGGTGTATCCCACAAGCAACTCCAGCCACTCATATTCACCATTACTTCACGGCTCAAATAATTAGCAGGCATCCATGCTGCAATTCCGCGAAACACTTCACTCTTCAAACCGATAATAAAGCAGATGTTCGGCAAAACGCTTACAACCAGGTACCATACAACCGCAGCAATCATCTCTTTTTCGAAATAAGTACACAAAGCAATTGCCAGCACCTCAAAAGCCACCGCCATAATAAGAAGACAGGCAACTCCCTTCAGTGTAATGAACACTGCATTGGGTTCCACACCCGGCTCCAAAAATAGCACTGCACTTCCCAAATACACCACAAGAATGACAAGCAGACTACAAACCGATATAACCGCACTTACCACACATTTTCCAATAAAGATTTCTTCCCTCGAAATCCCAAAGGCTATGGCATTTTTCAGAACACCATTCTTTTTATCCCCTGCAAATAAGAGATCAACAAGTATTAATCCCACATAAAACAGAACCGTCAGCATACATACCAGGTTGCTCAAAGAAAAAGCGGTTGTTCCGTAAGGAAACGTAGAATCCACCCTATCTAAAAAACATAATAGCAAATTGAGTAGCAGCGTCATACCTGCCAAAATTCCCGTAAACACATATATCGTTTTCGAATGGGTAACACGATACCATTCACTCTTTATATAATTAAACATTTCCAGATTCCCCCTTTGTCAGATTCATGTAATAGTCTTCCAGCGCATTATGCTTCACGCTCATTGCCCGGACTCCGATACCATTCTCACTGGCAAGGGCACTATACTTTTCCAAATCCTGCTGCAATTCGAAAATACGAATCATTCCGCCTTCCAATACCAGGTACTGGGAATGATGCAATTGCTTTTCCAAAAGCATGGTATATTTCTCTGCATCGGATACCGTTATCTCCAAATAATTTCCGCATTTCTCCTGCAATGCTTTTGCAGATATTTGCTCCAAAAGCTTTCCTTTGTCTAAAAAACCGTAAAATGTTGCCAGATGCTCCAGTTCGCTTAGAATATGACTGGAAATAATAATCGTCATGTTCTTTTCCTGATTCAACTTTTTCAGCAGATTACGCATTTCAATAATGCCTGCAGGATCCAGTCCATTAGTCGGTTCATCCAAAAGTAACAGCTCCGGCTCTCCCAACAGAGCTATGGCAAGCCCCAAACGTTGCTTCATACCAAGGGAAAGCGTTTTTCCTTTCTTCGTTCTCACATCCCATAAGCCTACGGTTTTCAACGTATCTTCCACCTTTTGCTTTCCGGGAATTCCTTTTTGTAAACGGTAATATTCCATGTTTTGCTCGATACTAAGCTGTGGATAAAAACCCGGAATCTCTATCAGAGCTCCCATCCGTTTCCTTTGTTTTTCCTGCTCCTTTTGTTCATGGGCGCCAAACAAGGTCAGTTCTCCTTTACTCGGGAAAATCTGTCCTGCAATCAGTTTCAAAAAAGTGGTCTTACCAGCGCCATTTGCGCCCACTAGGCCATAAATCTCACCACGCTTTATAGCAAGACTCATTTGCTGTAGTGCCGTGCAGCTTCCATATTGCTTGGTCAAACCTTTTGCTTCGATTATGTTTTCCATAATTACTTCCTCTCTTTATTCTTTATGCACTTATCATACCCTCTTACCTTTTAATAAGTCCTCAAGAAAGTTTAAAGAATTCATAAAGAAACAAATCAAGCCATTTTAAAGCCGATTCCCCACACAGTTTTAATATATTCCTCCGCCAAATCTACCGCCGCAAGTTTCTTTCGGATATTGCTGACATGCACATTAACCGTATTATCCTCTCCCAGATATCCGCCGCCCCAAACGCTTTCATAAAGGACATCCCGGGAAAATACCTTCTCCGGATGTTGCAACATAAGCAATAAAATCTCGTACTCATGAGGTGTTAATGCTATCTCCTCGCCTTTCACTAAAACCTTTCTGGATTCTACATTTAAACAAAGATTCTTGTAGCGATACTCCACTACCCGACCACTTTGGGTTTGTTCATTTGCCGCGCCGGCTCTCCTAAGCATAGCCATTACCCGCACCAAAACCTCCTGGGGTTCAAAAGGCTTTGTAATATAATCATCTGCTCCCATGGTCATTAATTCTACTTTATTTTCCAGTGCTGCCTTGGCAGACAATACAATAATGGGTACATTGCTTTTCATTTCATTACGGACATATTCCGTAATCTCCTGTCCTTTCATTCCGGGCAACATCAAATCCAGCAAAATCAGGTCCGGCTGCTCCTGCTCCAAGCGAAGCTTCCCCTCGGTTCCCGAATATGCCGAAATCACCTCATATCCTTCTTTTCGTAATATTTTACAAAGAAGCTGATTAATATCCTCATCATCTTCTACAACAAGTATTCTACTCATATACATTCCCTTTCACATCCGCCAATAAAATTGGCAGAGTCATTTAAACTCTGCCACTGTGCTATCGGACATTTTTGACCTTACACCCCAAACCTTACCTTACGATAAGCCAGAATTTCTTCCTTACACTTCTCAAAGCCTAACACGCCGCAATTTAAGCACAAATCATAATTTCTGGCATCGGTCCAGTCCTGACCGGTGTAATATTTGTAATAATCGCCGCGATACTTATCCACCTTAGCAATGTACTTCTCCATCTCTTTAGGAGTCATACTGTTACGCTCCATAGCTCTGTCGAAGCAGAATTGCTCGTCCGCATACACGAACACACTCATTACATTGGGATAATCCTTCAGCACATAATCCGCACATCTTCCTACGATAACGCAGGATTCTCTTTCTGCCAGCTGCTTGATAATCTTCGCCTGGTAGTTAAATAAATTCTTATCAGACACAAAATCACCGGACTCCGGCGGAATCAAATCACCGTCATACGCTGCCTTTGAACTTTTGAAAAGAGGAATCTTCTTCAACTTCTCATCCGCTTCTCCAAACAAAGCTTCACTGATACCGCTATCCTCTGACGCCATACGCAGAATATCTCTGCTGTAAAAGTTTATACCCAATTCTTCAGCTACCATCTGACCTACGGTCTTTCCACCACTACCATACTGTCTTGCAATTGTAATTACAATATTGTCCATAGCTAATACCCCCAAATCAATTATTCGCCCAAATATGCCTTCTTGATGGAATCGTCATTCATCAATTTCTTTGCATCACCGGAAAGAACAATCTTGCCGGTTTCCAATACATATGCTCTGTCTGCAATAGACAGGGCCTTCTTCGCATTCTGCTCTACCAGAAGAACGGTAGTGCCGCTTGCGCTTACCTTTTCAATAATATCAAAGATTTCATTTACAAAGATGGGAGACAAGCCCATGGAAGGCTCATCCATAACAATCATCTTAGGGTTGGACATAAGCGCACGGCCCATAGCCAACATCTGCTGTTCACCACCGGACAAGGTTCCGGCTCTCTGATTCTTACGCTCT
Organism: Acetatifactor sp.; assembly: GCA_045537405.1. Taxonomy (GTDB): domain Bacteria; phylum Bacillota; class Clostridia; order Lachnospirales; family Lachnospiraceae; genus Acetatifactor. Next base: position 298,329 of record JAZSPK010000016.1, on the reverse strand, counting down.
TCCAATCTGGGAAAACGCTTATAAACATTTTCCAGGTTCTCTGCGATTTCCTTTTTATCTTTTCTGGTGTAAGCACCCATCTTTAAGTTCTCGTAAACACTAAGTTGCGAGAATACACGACGTCCTTCCGGCACGTGTGCAATACCCATCTCTACAATTTTATGCGCGGGCACTTTGGTAATATCCACACCTTCGAAAATAATGGAACCCTGCTTTGCCGGCAACAGACCGGTAAGGGTATGAAGGGTAGTGGTTTTTCCTGCACCGTTTGCGCCAATCAATGCAATAACTTCACCCTGGTTAACTTCAAAGGAAACGCCCTTCAATGCCTGAATGACACCATAATATACTTGTAAGTCTTTTACTTCCAACATTGCCATTTTGACATTCCTCCTATTCACCCAAATATGCAGTGATTACTGCAGGATCATTCAATACTTCATCCGTCTTACCCTGTGTAAGCACCTGACCAAAATTCAGAACTGTCAATTCTTCACAAATACCGCCAACCAGCTTCATATCATGCTCGATCAAAAGAATGGTGGTATCAAATTTCTTTCTTACGAAACGAATGGTTTCCATAAGTTCACCGGTTTCATTGGGGTTCATACCTGCCGCTGGTTCATCCAGCAAAAGAAGTTTGGGCTCAGTAGCAATCGCTCTGGCAATTTCCAGCTTACGCTGCTTACCATAAGGAAGGTTGCTTGCCAAAATATCTGCTTCACCGTCCAAATCAAACACCTTCAAAATCTCCATGGCACGTTCGTCCATTTCCTTTTCCACCTTACGATACTTGGGCAATCTTAAAATACCCTCTATGGTAGTGTAAGGATGATGATTGTGAAGGCCTGCCTTTACATTATCCAGTACGGATAAATCTTTGAAGAGTCGGATATTCTGGAAAGTTCTGGCAACACCTGCCTTGTTAATATCAATAACGGACTTACCGGTAATATCCTTACCATCCAAAGTTACAATACCTTCGTTAGGCTTATAAACACCTGTAAGCAGGTTAAATACTGTGGTCTTGCCTGCTCCGTTAGGTCCAATCAAGCCGTAAAGCATGCCTTTTTCAATTTTTAAATTAAAACCATCTACTGCGCGAAGTCCGCCAAATGAAATGGACAAATTCTTTACTTCCAACAATGCCATAATTATTCAGCCTCCTTCACTTTTTTGCTTTTTAATTTTGCTTTTACTTTTGCTCTCCAATCAATAGCCGCGGGTGCCCAGTTAAATAACATCATAGCAATCAGCACAATTGCGTAAATCAACATACGATAATCGGAAAGTCCTCTTAATACTTCCGGAAGTACCGTAAGAAGTACTGCTGCAATCATGGAACCGCGGATATTACCGATTCCGCCCAATACTACAAATACCAATATCAAAATGGAAGTATTATAATCAAATTTCTTTACGGTCAGAGTTGCCAGATTGTGTGCATACAAAGCACCTGCCACACCTGCCAGAGCTGCGGAAATAGAGAACGCCATCAATTTGTATTTGGTAATATTAATACCGACAGATTCTGCTGCAATTCTGTTATCACGGATAGCCATAATGGCACGGCCGCTTCTGGAATTGATTAAATTCAGAATAATAAACAGGGCAATCAGAATCAAAATCACACCAATGGTAAAGGTAGAGTTTTTGGGGGTTCCTGTGATACCGAGAGCACCCTTTACGATAACCTTTCCATCCGGTCCCATATTCAACCCTGCTGTGTCTGTTACAGAAAAATGCAGCCCCTTGCTGTCACGTCCGATATACAAAACATTCATTAAATTCTTGATAATTTCACCAAACGCCAGAGTTACAATGGCCAGATAATCCCCTCGCAGCTTAAGAACCGGGATACCGATTAAAATACCAAACAGTGCTGCCACTGCCGCGCCAATCACAATCGCTAACAGGAAACGCAGAAAATCCGGAAGTCCATTGCCTACAAGTACGGAAAAGAATGCACTGGAATAAGCGCCCACGCACATAAATCCTGCGTGACCCAAACTCAGTTCACCGGAAATACCTACCACCAGGTTCAACGAAATAGCCGCAATTACATATACACACAAAGGAACCAACAAGCCCTTCATCAAACTGGAAATGCTTCCGGTTGTGACAAGCACCTGGACAATAATATACACAGCAATTACAAGTGCATAAGTAATCAAATTACTTTTGGTTGTTTTACTCATATTTTTAAACATATTCTTCATGGCCGCCACCTACACTTTCTCTTGAATATTCTTGCCGAACAAGCCTGTAGGTTTTACTAACAAAACTACAATCAGTACTGCAAATACAATTGCATCTGCTACCTGGGAAGAAATATACGCTTTTCCTAAAATTTCAATAATACCAAGTAAAATACCACCCACCATAGCACCGGGAATGGAGCCGATTCCGCCAAATACCGCTGCTACGAAGGCCTTAATACCGGGCATAGCACCGGTGTAAGGAGTCAGACTGGGATATGCAGAACAAAGAAGTACACCTGCAATGGCCGCCAAGCCGGAACCGATAGCAAAAGTCAGGGAAATAGTAGCATTTACATTAACACCCATAAGCTGTGCCGCACCACGGTCCTCTGAAACCGCCTTCATGGCTCTTCCGGGCTTGGTTTTATTAACAAACAGCGTAAGCGCAATCATAATAATGATGCAGGCAATAATTGTTACAATCGTGGTTCCTGTGATAACCAGCCGACCATCTGCCAAAGACAATGCCGGCAACGTAATAGTATTGACAAAGGACTTTGTGTCCGCGCCAAATATTAAAAGGGCCACATTCTGAAGGAAATAGCTGACACCGATAGCTGTAATCAATACCGCCAAGGAAGAGGACGCATTACGCAATGGCTTGTATGCGATCTTTTCAATCACAATACCCAAAGTGGTACAAATTGCCATACCAAGCACCACCGCCAGCAACGGGTTTACTCCCGCTCCTGTCATTAATGTTAAAACCGCATACGCACCAACCATGATAACATCACCATGGGCAAAGTTTAACATCTTCGCAATTCCGTATACCATGGTATAGCCCAATGCGATAATCGCATATACACTACCTAAACTTATACCGTTGATCAAAAATTGTACAAAACTCATAATCGACCCCTTCTGAAGAAAAATATTTAAAACATTATAGCACAGTGAAGTAATGAATAGCAAGAAAATACTTTGCATTACATTTTTTGCATAAAAAAGAAGGCCTCCTCAAATCATCTCGATTTGAGGAATGCCCTCTAAAATTTCTGATTAATCCATTGCCTTGTAAGCACCATTCTCGATAATAACTGCTTTAGGCTCCTTGTTAGGTTCGCCTGAAGTTTCCCAGGTAATGGTACCGGTAAGACCTGTCAAAGTGATATCAGCCATTGCTGCGCTCATAGCATCACAAAGCTCTGATGCAGACATATCTGCGGTAGCACCTGACTTCTCGATAGCTGCCTTGATTGCATAGATTGCATCATAAGCATCTGCTGCGAACTGAATAGGAACTTCACCATTGAACTTCTCTGCATAGGTAGCAACGAACTTCTTGGTTAATTCATCCTGTGCATCTGCTGCGAAAGGAGTTAAGAGCATAACGCCCTCTGCCAACTTAACATCGAAGTTTTCTACACCAAGGATACCGTCCAAACCATCGCAACCGAAAATCTTAGGTGAATAACCCATATCTGCAGCCTGCTGAAGAATCAAAGAAGCTTCAGTGTAGTAAATGGGTAAGAACAACAACTCAGCGCCGCTGTCCTTTGCCTTCTGAAGCTGTACCTTGAAGTCTGTCTTGCTGTCAGCAGTAAATGCTTCACTTGCAACTACGGTAATACCCTGGTTGCCTGCTTCTGCCTTAAAGCTTTCGCAGATACCTGAAGAATAAGGATCAGAGCTATCATAAATAATAGCAACCTTAGATGCAATCTTGTTTACACCGATGTACTCAGCAGACTTGGTTCCCTGTGCAGGATCTGAGAAGCACAGACGGAATGCGTTAGAACCGCTGATACAATCTACTGCTGTTCCGGAAGGAGTGATAAGGAACATGTTATCTACAGAAGCTTCTGCCTCTACTGCGATACAGGGAGCACTGGTAACAGTACCCATAAATACCTGCATACCCCAGTCCTTCAAACTGTTATAAGCATTTACAGCCTTTTCAGCATCATGCTCATCATCTTCCATCTTAAACTCAATCATAACTCCGTTGATGCCGCCTGCTGCATTGATTTCTTCAACTGCAATCTGAGCACCCTTGTTTACAGCATCACCATATGCTGCTGCGCCACCGGTCAAAGGACCACTTGCGCCGATTTTGAACACAGCGCCTGCATCGTCACCTGAAGCATTACCGCCACAAGCAGTTAAACAACCCAATGCAAGTACCAGTGTAAGTGCAAAACTGATAATCTTTTTCATAATACTTTCCTCCTATTTTTTTGTCACTTCCGCCTAATCATAATCAAAAACTTTTTATTTGTCAACATTTTCTGTTTTTTCATTCCACAAAGTAAAGCCTAAAATCAAAATTCCGCCCAACATTTGCCAAATGGTCATCTCTTCTTCCAAAATAAAGAACGATATGGCCACTGCCACCAACGGATCTAAATAACTTAAAATTGCAATCTCCTGACCCTTTAGCTCCTTTAATGCAGAAAAATACATGCAATAGGTGATACCGGTATGTATTAAACCTACTGTCAGGAGACATATCCAGCCCTTTCCATCCAGTTTGCCAATCTGCAAATCTCCTGTAAGCAACACATAAGGTACCAAAATCACAATCGCTGCCAGAAACTGCAAAAAGGTTCTATGTATTCCTTCTACATTTTTAATAAACTTATTTAACAAGATTACTGTGGCATAAAACACTGCTGCCCCCAGTCCCAGCAAAATTCCCAGAATATGATTGCCATCGCCCATACCTTCAAATCCAATAATCAATACCAGACCCAGTGTGGACATAACAAAACACAAAAGTTGCTTTTTTCCAAGCTTTTCCCGAAATAAAATAGGGCAAACAATTGTCACAATCACCGGTGCAAAATAATAGCTTAAAGTCGCCGCGGAGATAGTGGTATGCTTATAAGCTTCAAACAGCAATATCCAGTTGATGCCCATGGCCATTCCCGAGAATAACAATAGAAGCAGTTCCTTCTTTATGGCCTTGAAATCAATTCTCTGTCCGGTTATCAAAAAATAACCCAAAATCAGCAAGGTTGCCAATATGGCTCTGTATAGCGCCAGTTCCCCTGATGTTACCGCTATATTTCTGGTAAACACTCCCAGGGTACCGAAAATAATCATGGAAAGGCTTAGGAGTACCTTTGCCCGTCTTTGTTCTTTCATTTTGTATTACTCCGTATTTCATAAATGTAATGCGTAACCTTACGTCCAGTAAGGTTTCTGGTCCTTATGGGTGAAATTTTTCATACGAATCTTGAATGAATCAATGATGCTCTCATAATTTTGCATTTGTTTGTCATTGAGTTTCCCCGCCTCTTTCAGCTGTTTGAATAACTCCTCCAGCTCTGCCAGATTCATCTGGGCAGCGTCCTTGTAATTATTTTCCATGTTCATATGTATTCTCTGTACAATAGCATCCAGACCCGCATGTTTACTGCTTTTCAAAAAATCAAACATAAGGCTCACCTCCATTAATGGTAGATTATAGCAAAACTTTACACAACAAACTACTCACAGAAAGTTGCAAACTCTTCCAGCAATTCCTCAGGGAAATCGGTCTTTTTATAAATAGCAGCACCATCTTTAGTATCAATCTTATATCCATAATGACTTATGTCATCATATATATGAAGGGTTACATTATCCTTTCCGGCTAGTTCTGCGTTCCACATATCCATGTCCGTCTGGAAAATCTGGTTATCATAGGTGCTGTTAATAATCAACGTTCTGACACTCGCGTCATTAATATTGGCAATGGTATCCAACTTATTATAGGTTGCCCAATAATAATCATCCGCACCATAATAGTAAAGGCCCTGCACGGTCTCTTCCTTTGCAGTTTTTGCCGCATCCGTAAAAGCCTGATAAGCTTCTTCATTAAAAGGGTCAAAGGAGGTATATTGGTCAAGTGCCACATCTGCCAAATGACGAGGGGTACTGTTAAATAAAATCATTCCGTCTATTTCTGAATCTTCTACTGCCAGCTGTGTAGCAATCTGACCACCTAGACTATGTCCCAGCAAATACAAATTACTGATATTCTGCTCCTTCAGAAAAGCGATAGCCTCTCTGCAGTCTGCGTAATATTCCTCTTCCAGTCCTATACGGTCACCCACAGCAGCCTGCATGGTTCTCTTATCTAAACGCAACGAATTCACACCGCCCTTGGCCAGTCCTAACGCCATATCCTGAAAAGGTGCCAGGAAACCAACGCTTTCATTATAATCACTGGGGCCGGAGCCTGCAATTAACAATACTGCCGGATGCTTTTCTCCATCATTCACGTAAGTATATACGGCATTCAACATATAACCGTCATTCTGAAGCACAAAATACTTCTCCACCACACCATCTTCATATTTTATTTCAAATGCATCCTTAAACTGAATATCATATGTAAAACCGGTTAGTTTCACACCCTTCAAGGCAAATTGCCAGTTCAAAGTTGCATTTTCAAACTTTGTAACAAAGGTATATACATCCACTGTCTTTTTGGCGTCCAGCTTCACTCCTGAAATCTCCACCAATTCTCCGCCAACCCCAAAAAGTCTCTCGAAAAAGTCTGCAAAATCCTCCTTACCCATGGTCTTCTGCAAGTCTTCTCCCAAATACTCGTACACAGTGTCTGTTTCCTGCATTTTCCATGCATAGGTTATAAAATGGAAAAGCTCCTCATTGGTGGTAGGCACCTGGATTTTTTCCGGAACAAAAGGCACATCCGGTTCCTCCGTCGGTGTAGCGTCTCCCAAAGCATCTCCCGCCGATTCTGCAGGCGTAGGTGTAGGTGTATTTTCAGGCACATCGGTATTTTTGCCACATGCTGCACACAGAACAACTACCAATATTAATATACAAAGCAATTTGCATCTTTTCATAAGTTCTTCCTCCACATTGGTTTTCACATTTATCACAACTATATCATTGCACATGGCATAACGTCAACGAGAACCTTCACCCACAAACTTTCAGTTACATCAAAAAACATGCACAGCCACTTTCCGTAGCTATGCATGTTCTATTTCTTATTTCTTTAAATTGCCCTTATATTCTTTAAAGGATCTTCCTACCAACTGTACACCAGGCGCAAATTTCAGAATTAATTCCAAAAACTCCACATCTTCTCCTCTTTCCTGGAAATAAGCCTTGGCTTTAAGGGGAGTCTTTTTACTGGATTTATGGTCTTCTCCCACTACAACCTTTTTCTTTTCATTATAAAAACCTATGTGCCAGCATTTGGAACCGGGATCCCAACAACTCATTAAATACTTAATCTCTTCCAATTTGAAGATTTTATAGCCTCTTACACCCGCTGAAGCATAGCGGATAACCACTTCGTTGTCTGAAGTGATAAATACAGCATCATCCCCGTACACCTTTTTACCTTCAAATCGCTTAGCTTCTTTCTCAGCAAATAAACCTCTATTCTTCTTGTCAATAATTCCTCCAATAATCATTCCGACCACAAGAACTACAACAAAACCAATAATTAGTACCCATCCCATAGGCTGAATTTTAGCACCTTCTGTTAATACAACTCCTATCATGACTCCTTATTCTCCTCTCGTAAATCGTGAAATCTCTTTTTGGGTTCCTGTTTTGCAACCAAGCTTCTTCCTTTTTTGCCGGCAATAATGGTAATCGGACAACTGATTACGAAAGCAATTCCCAAAACAATAGCCGTCATGGTGGTAAATTCTACATTCATATCCTCTGGTTTGAGCCAATACAAACAGGCTAAACCATAAGCACAAAAGGCAAAACCAAATACACTTATAATCCCAAAGAAACCATGTATGAATGTCAGGAACGGATGTCCTGGATAACTCTCAAGCATTTTCTTTTCCCCTTTCTTCGTATTCTAATTTATAAAAGCACACAGCCCTTTTTCAAAATCACATTGGCATACTGGCTGGTTTCCGAGGTGGCAATCACTGCATAGGCCTTCTTTGCTTCCTCATAGAATGCAAAACGCTCCAGCTTGTCAATAACGCTTATACCACGTTCCTCCGCCTTTGCAATCTGTTCCTCGTATATTTTCCAAATGGAAACATCTGCCTTATCCCCGGGCACTTTATTCATTAAGTATACAGGTTTTTCCTCATATTGGTCAAGAGGAAAAACCTCTAAAATCGCTTCCAGAATTTCCGGCACTCCATGACCGTCCATGCGGATTACAATTCCTTCCTTTCCCATAGTTTCTGCCGGAAAGTTGCCGTCTGCAATTACAATCGTATCTCCATGCCCCATTTCGCATAAAACTTTTAAAAGCATGGGGGAAAGCAAGGGTGATATTCCTTTTAACATATTTTTGTCCTCCTACAACATATTCGATATATCTTCCATGGGCGTCATCTCACCGAATCCATAGAACTTCACTGCATTTTCGCCCAGAAAGGCCCGTTTTTCTGCTTCAGTCAATTTATCAGACTCTGCAATAAACCGCACCGCCATAATATAAGTAATGTCAGTCATGGTGCGAGGATAATCACTGCCCCACATAAGCTTTTCCATGCCACAGATATCCCTCGCCTCCAAAATAGCATCAATAGCAGAAGGATAGGGATAGAACTCTTTATGAAACAGCCAAGTCAGTCCTCCGCTTTCAATATATATATTTTTATGCTTGGCCAAAGCAATCTGCTTCTGCCAGCCGGGTGTTGTTACCATGCCGAAATGCCCGATGGCAATCTTTAAATCCGGACACTGTCCTATGAGATACTCCATATCCTCCACCTGTTCATCTCCGTCTGCCAAATCGATGGACAAAAACTTCCCTGCTTTTTCTATTTCTTTGAAAACCGGCAACAATTTCTTTAAATCCCTGTCTGCCAGCCGCCCCGCACAGATTTTCACGCCATCCACTCCCTCTAAGAGAATGGGAGGTTTTTCTTCATAAAGGGAGCAGATTTTGATTCTGTCCGGGTACTTGGCTTTGGCTTTCAACAAATAAGCATCCTGATTACCGTCAATATATTCCTGGGTTACCACACACCCATTTACACAGGCGTAATTCATATTGGCAATCAAACGCTCCACGCTATTTCTATTATCATTCATATAGGGAGGCATCATTTGGCGAATTTCCCCGCCAAAATCACTCTTGCCGTCTCCTACGCCTACCACAGGTTTACCATTTACCATTCCCTGCTGTTTTTTCCAAAGATGCAAATGCGCATCAATTATTACATATTTACTCAAAGTGTCACCCCATCCTTAAATATTGCAATTTCACGGTAACCCTCCCGCTCATTAGCGGTTTCCAGGCCATTTGCCACTTCCATCACATATTGCAACAGCTCTCCAGATAAATTCTTTCCCTCCAGCATAGGTGCTGCATTAAAGTCAATCCAATTCCGCTTTTTATCTGCCAAAGTTTGATTGGTAGCAATTTTTACGGTAGGCACCGGTCCCCCCAAAGGCGTTCCTCTTCCGGTCGAAAACAGTACCATATGACAACCTGCTGCCACCAGATTGGTTACCGCTACCATATCATTTCCGGGACCATTCAAGAGGTTTAGTCCGTTCTTTTCTACCCTATCGCCATAATCCAGCACATCCACCACCGCTGCCATGCCGCCTTTTTGAGTACAACCCAGAGATTTCTCCTCCAGGGTAGTGATACCTCCCGCCTTATTTCCCGGCGAGGGATTTTCATAAATCACTTGATTGTGGCGAATATAATAATCCTTAAAATCATTAATCAGTCTCACCGTCTTTTCAAAGGTAGCTTCATCCTTGCAACGATTCATAAGAATGGTTTCCGCGCCGAACATTTCCGGTACTTCTGTTAACACCGTGCTGCCTCCCGCAGCAATCAGCAAATCCGAGAACTGCCCTATCAAAGGATTCGCTGTAATGCCAGAAAAACCATCTGAACCACCGCACTTCAGACCCACCTTTAGTTTAGAAATGGATACCGGCTGACGCGAAAATGTCTCTGCATAGGCCTGTAATTCCTCAATTATCTTTACGCCCTCGGCAATTTCGTCCTCACAGTCCTGGGTATTCAAAAACTTCACTCTTTGAGGGTTTATCTCACCCAGCACCTCTTTAAAGAGTGCAATATTATTATTTTCACACCCCAGCCCCAACACCAACACACCAGCTGCATTAGGGTGCTCTATAAGTCCTTTTAAAATCAACTGGGTCAGTTTGTGGTCGTCTCCTAATTGGGAACAGCCGTAAGGGTGGGGAAATGCAAAAGCCCCCGTCAGATTTGCCAGCTTTTCCGCTACCTTATTTACACAGCCCACCGTATTTACAATCCAGATATCATTACGGATACCGATTTCTCCATTTTCCCTTACATAAGCATTGATGGTACGTTTCTCTATCTGAGGCAATTCGTACTGCACCGGCTCATAGGTATAGGTAAGTTTTTCTCCCAGATTGGTCCTTACATTATGCGTATGAACGGTTTCTCCCGCCTTAATATCTTCTGTAGCATGACCAATGGGAAAACCGAATTTAATCACATTACTCCCCCGTGGAATATCCGTTAGCGCCACCTTATAACCGGTTTCCACATTCACTGCCACATTATCCAATGCATGAATTTTTAATTGTTTCATGCTTTCCTCCTTTACGTCAAGCTCTTGCATGGGTGCCTTACAACACTTCCTTAAACGCCTGCTCCATACCCCTTTCGCTCATCAGGGTTAAATACTTCTCAACTTCTTCAAGCATAAAGCTTAAGTCTCTGCCCCAGTAGCTTTCCTTCTTCAAAATATCCTCTACTGCCGCCGTCTTCATAAACGCCATGATATCCTCGCCGTCATTTGCTTCTTCCGTACGATAGAATGCAATCAATGCCGCCAGTGAAAAGGTCATACACTTAGGTAAGGTGCCATTCGCTTCATAATATTCCAAAATGGTAGGCAATACTCTTGCCTTAAATTTACTTACAGAATTCAGTGCAATACTTAAAAGCTGATGCTTTACAAAAGGATTTGCAAAACGCTCCAGCACAGCCTTGCCGAACTGAATATCCTCTTCTGTATTACCCAGAGTAGGAATAATTTCTTCAAATATGGTCTTATGCAGGAAAGCATTGACCAATTCATCATCCAAGCATTCCTTTACCGTAGACAGACCATACAATCTTGCTGCCAGCACCATGGAGGTATGACCACCGTTTAAAATACGCACCTTACGCTTTTTATAAGGCTTTACATCCGGCGTCCAGATTACGTTAATACCTGCTGCCTGCAAAGGAAACTCTTTCTCAAAATCACCTTCGATTACCCAAAGGTGGAAGATTTCAGCAGTATTCATAAGCTTATCTTCTTCTCCCAGACGTGCGGTCAGCTCCGCCACCTCGTCCTTGGGATAACCGGTACAAATACGGTCCACTAAGGTATTACAAAAATGATTTTCCTCCTGTATCCACTTAGCAAAAGCTTCCGGAAGCTCCCAAAGCTTCGCATATTTCAGCACACAATCCAAAAGCTCTTTACCGTTATTATCAATAAGTTCACAGGACAAAATAATGAATCCGGGCAGTCTCAGCTTATATCTTTCATGTAAAAGCACGGTAAGCTTTGCAGGGAAAGATTTAGGCGGGGCATCGGTAATACTTTCCGTGCCCAAATACTCGATACCGGCCTCGGTGGTATTGGAAATAATAACCTGCATATCCGGATTGTGAGCCAGCTTCAAATACTCTTCAAAGTCTGTATAAGGGTCTACGCCGCGGGAAATGGAGGTTACCTTAATGCAGTCATTTACCACTTCTCCCTCTTCGATACCACGCAAAAACTGATGGTACACACCCTTCTGCTCGTTAATTACGGGAATTAGACCCTTGGCAATGGGCTGAACCACTACCACTTTACCTTCATACAAACCCTGTTCGTTCATTTTATGTACAAATACATCCGCGAAGCTTCGTAAAAATCCTCCCTCGCCAAATTGAATTATGGTTTCTTTCATGTTCTTCCTCTTCTTTCTGCGCCACAGGTATGGCACTTTCTGTGTGGCGTCCTAAACTTCCTCACCGGTAAAATCAATCAACACCTTGGACAAGCAGCCATCATTTTCTACCAGCGCTTTGAAGGCTTCATCCACCTTATCCACCGGATACACTGCGCTGACCATATCCAGTACGTTTACTTCTCCACCTGCTATCAAATCAATAACTGCCTCAAAATCCCTTGCATAAGAATTACGGCTACCAAACACATTCAGCTCCTTCTTTAGCAGTATCGAATGTAAGAAGGTGGTTTCCTTTTTACCGTTACCAATCAGGATAATATTAGCCGCAAAGGCCGCACAATCAATGCAGGAAAGGAAGGTTACGGAAAGGCCGCAGGCCTCCACGCACACATCGAAACCATTACCATTGGTAATCTTCATAGCCTCTTCCACGATATTGGTTTTTCCGGAGTTAATCACCCCGTCCGCACCGAAATGCAGCGCTTTTTCCAGTCTGCCGTCCAGCAAATCTGCCACATAAACTTCTGCACCCTGCGCCTTGGCCGCAATCAAAGCAAACAAACCGATAGGGCCTGCGCCTACTACCAGCACCTTGTCGCCCTTTTTCACAGGCGCTCTGTGCAAAGCATGGTAACTGATGGTGAAGGGTTCTACCAAAGCCAGTTCTTTTGCAGACAAACCCTTGCCGGCATAAATACGCTCTATGGGCATTACAATATATTCACGGAAACTACCGTCACGCTGTACACCCATGGTCTGATTGTCCGTACAGCAGTTTACATAACCTCTTTCACAGGAATAGCAACTACCACAGTTAAAGTAAGGATTGGCAGTAACAATATCCCCCGCCTTTAATCCCTTATCGTTGTCCGGAATGGACACAATCTGCGCACTGAACTCATGTCCCGGAATTCTGGGATAAGTAGTAAAAGGCTGATTGCCCGTATAGCTGGATACATCCGCACCACAAATACCACAATACAGTACTTTTAACAAGGCTTCTCTTTCTCCCGGCGTTGGCATCTGCGTATCAGTTACTGCTATTTCAAATGGTTTTTCAATTAATACTGTTTTCATTATTTTCCTCCTCATGCATATCGCAAGCCTCACCTGCGACTAGGCCTCTTCTACATAGGCCTTATTCCAAATCACTGCAGTCTTCATGGGTGCATTTTTGCTGTAAATTTTATTTTTATAAGCACCCATAGGGTCCGCTGTAAATTCATCTCTGTCAATCAACTCTACAATTTCATCATAATGACTCTCTGCCAAAAGCTTAATGGCCTCTTCCATATGATCCTGACGGAAGTTAATGGAAGCCAGAATCAGATGATTTTCGAAGCCAAAGGGCATGGTGTCAAAAGTGATCTTAGGCCCTAAAGAAAAGCTATTATAAATACCGTTACAACCCAGCACCTTATGCTCAAAAGCAATTCGATGCTCCACATTACTGCCACTGACACCAATAAAAGTAGTTGCTCTTCCGCCCAGCTTCTCCACGATAGCCTTTGCCAGCTCATCCTCGCTTTCAAAGGTATTCTGCAAATATTCTGCATTGGTTTCCTTTAAGGCAAACTGTACCTTGGGAGAATCCTCTGCGCTTCTTGCCACGAAGAGTACCTTTGCATTCTTGTGATTGCGCAGTATTAAATCTCCTATAAACATACCAGTGGTACCCAGTCCAAAGATTACTGTCCGGTCAAAAATTTCCTCTTTTGCAATCTTACGGGCTTCTTCTTCATCACATTTGTATTTTCTCATAGCCACACGGAAGTTGTGAGCACTACCCAAATCCTCCATGCGCTCCAGCTGAAACAGCATGCAGGCAAAAGGATCCGGAAACACCATCTTCTTGGCAAAGGAAAGCTTTAACTTGCCGTTTTCCACATAACCATCAGGAATCGGCAACAACATATCCGGGTGGAAATACTGCTTATCTGCAAACAAACCATCTGCCTGGTCGCATCCATACTCAAAGTAAGTCTCTTCTTCTGTGTAACGGGTGGGGTCGTAGCTGTTACCACCGCGAATCAGTACAACAGCAAAACGATTCTGAGAAGGCACCCACACAATCCCTTCGTGACCATTAATCAGACGATTGGTATCTGCCGGGAACTTAGCAGTTAACTTTCCCTGACTTCCCATGTTCATCAATTCATTATCCGTACCGCAGAAACCTACCATAACCGGCTCGCACAGGATTCCTTCCTTTTCCTCTTCGCCACGTAAACGCATGCGCTTTTCATTCTTTATCTCTACATCCCCGTACCCCAGGGGATTCTTCTCATCATTTTGAAAATAGGTTGCTTTTACTATCATTAATGTTTCCTCCCTGCTTGTTGATTGTTTCTGACGCCTCTAAGCCACCTTGAAAAAAGTACTATCCACCATATACCTTCATTATAACTTTATCGTACTAAAGAGCCAAGACTTATTAGTGACGTTTCACGCAGTTGCGTGTCGTGTTTTTGCAGTTTTATGTGTTGTTTTCACGTCAAAAACACCGGAGGCACTATTGCCTCCGGCACCCTATCCACTTCTCATATTTATACTTTCCGGTACTTCTCCCACTCACTCTGGGGAATTCCTAATGCCTCCATGGCCTGTCCAAAGCTCATTTTTAAGTTTTTCATTAAATTAGAAATTGCTTGGCGAAGAGTCTCTTCTCCTTCTAATCTTCCTTCCAATCTTCCTTCTTCTCTTTCATCTTCAAATGCTTTACACATATCCACTCCTCCAATCTCCTGTTTAAACATCTTCAACTTTCTGTTCCCTATTAATTCTCCCATCAAATCAATGGATGGCTCATCCATCTGCCCAAATCGTTTTTTATTCTCTAGATAATATTTCTTTACTTCTTCCCGATTTCTGCTTCGTTTAAATATCGCAATGATTTCTCTAAGGCTACTCTGATAATTCTCTTCCTGCAAATCCTTTAACTGATATATGTTAATAGGATAATCCACAAATAACTCTTTAACCTCCGGCACCAGTTTTTCATATTCTGTCATTTTCAGAACACTTTCTTGTCCATCATAATCATCAGTACCGCAATATAGTGCCACCGTATGTATCGGAAGCAATTTGTCTTCTTTCTTGATACCATAAAGGAATTCCCCTGAGTTTTCCCACATCTCCAGTCCTTCCTTTACCGCCTCCCGATTCGCGGAACTAATATCCTTCACCTGACGCATTAATTCTTGGGCATCATAATCCGCAATTCTCACCGGAATACTGTAATCAAGAGTATCCATAACCTCTATTCCCAGCAAAAATGTACCCGCATCCTGATATCGCATCAATACGTCCCTACGGACACCTGCCTTTCCTTCCTTATGTTGACTCTTGTGATATTCCCTGTCTTGCCTGGTAAAATTCTTACTTCGAAGCAAGGGAATCCCTCGAAACAACGCCCCATTCCAAAAATCTGCAAAGTTCTCCGTCCTTCCCAGATAATCACTAAATAATTCATTAATTCTCCCCATTCAAGTCCTCCTTTCAAAATTGGCGGACTATGTCCGGGAATTAACAAATCCGCCACGCTTCCTTTCTTCTGAGTAAAATGGCTGATTTGCCGCGAATGTACGAAATGTACGTTTTCTTGAGATTACTCCGGTAAACTTATTGTATATTGCCATTGTTTATTTGTCAATAATCACTTGATTTTTCTTTTTAGTATCTATCCCTTGTCAGCCCTTGTACAAAGTGCGATAATAAAGATAATAAAGACTTTGCAAGGAGGCTTTTCATGAATATAAACAGATGCACCAAAGAAGCTTTTGTAGTAATTGGCAAAGAAGGTTCCACCAAGGATGGCGAAGGATTTATCCAGCATCTTTGGGAGGACGCCAACGCTCACTTCTCTGAAGTAGCCCCACTGGCAAAAAAAGATGCCCAAGGCAATCTTTTAGGCATCTGGGGTACTATGTCCGATTTTTCCCGCTCCTTCAATCCCTGGGAAGAAGGCTTTAGTCAGGGTCTCTATTTAGCCGGTGTGGAATGTGAAGATTCGGCCGAAGCACCTGCCGGCTGGGCGAAATGGACCATCCCCGGTTATGAATATATTTATGTAGAATGCGAAGGCGACGACACCTTCCCTAAAACTTTAGCTTATCTGGCTGAAAACCAACTTACTTTGGCAGGAGCTGTTCATGATTTTACCTGCCCTGAAACCGGCAAGAACTATATGTTTTTCCCGATAAGAAAGCTATAATACGACAAGGAGACGTCCCATGAGCAAACTGCCAATCAAAACTCTAAAATGGTTACGCACCCTTGCAATACTTTTAGGTATTGTGGGCGGTTTTATTATTTGGTTATTTGTACCGGCCTTCATTAAAAATAATGCTATGTTTCATGTAGGAAATGGTACTTACGGAACCAAATGGGGACTGCTACTATTGCTTCCTCTCCCGCTTTGTGCCTTATTACACCAAAATGATACCCAGGAATATCATGGTTCGGATTTAGAATTTCAAATGCAAAACGAGGAGACGGAAACTCGTAAGACTCTTCTTACCCAAATTCTTACAAGCCTATTCTGCTCCTTAGTTGTAATCGTTCTTATGTTTGTTTGTACTTTCCTGTAAACGCATACATAACCACAAAAACCGGCACTACGAGGTAATTTATGAAATACCGCGACTTAAAAATCACCTTTTCCATCGAGAATATTGACTTTACCATTCTAAGCATTTGCCTGGAGAAATTGGTTCGCCCCATTCCCAAGCACAGCCATAGCCGAAGCAGTTACGAGCTTCACTATATTTCTTACGGGTATGGTACGCTGATTGCACAGGGGCAGGAGTATGCCATCACTCCCGGCGCTTTGTTTATGACTGGTCCAGGGGTGGCGCATGAGCAAATTTCTACTCCCGACGACCCCATGACCGAGTATTGTGTGTATTTTCAGATTAACAAAGAAAACGATGGGATTACCACCAGCATTATGAATACTTTTCTGGAACATGATTTTTGGATTGGCGTAGCTGAAAGCGGTATCCATGAACTTATGAAGCAAATATTTCAGGAATTGGAAACCCACCCTGCCGGCTACGAATTGATGTTGCCCGCCCTGTTGCAGCAATTGATTTTGTTGCTTACCAGACACTATAAGCAGGAGGAGGTTCAATCCGTATCTGCCGCCTCAAAATCCACCAATGTAAACGACCTGACCTACTTAATCATTGAGGAAGCATTCTTATACGATTATCGTGATTTAACGCTGGACTCTCTGGCCAAACTAGTGAAGCTGGGCAAGCGCCAAACGGAACGCTTACTCAAAAAACATTACAACAAAACCTTTATGCAAAAGCGTACCGAAGCCCGCATGTCCGCGGCCTGCATTTTACTTCAGGACCACAAAAAAGGCATGGCAACCATCGCAGAAGAGCTTGGATACTCTTCAGCAGAACATTTCACCAATGCCTTTAAACGTATTTTTAATATTACACCTTCGGAATTCAGAAAAAATGGTTAGTATTAAACGTACCACCCCATATATGCCCTATTTGGACGTGCTCAGTCGCTCAAGACCAGCTGGAGTTGGTCTGATGGATGCGTTCATACAACTTCTGTCCTTCTTCGCCAGCCATGGCACTGCACACTTCCACGCGTCTTACTACCACCGGAATCTGCACATGTGCCAAAGCATCCGATACCTCCAGATGCATAAGGTTTTGCAAAGTCTGAAAAGTCACCGGAACAGCCAAATGTTTTCGCACGCATTCCTCTGTTAAATACATGGTATCGTCGTGATGGGCCACATAATAAATCAAACGTTTGCAATCCTCTTCAGAAAGGGGTACTCCTTTCTCCAACAGGAAGGGAATCACCTCTGTTTCCACAATTTCCCTGCTTCGCACCGGATGTCCGTAATAATGCATGTCCTTATCATCGGCGCGTTTTCCTCTCACTTGACAATCCGGCTTGCCCACATCATGCAAAAGAGCTCCCAGATACAGCATATCATCATCCAAATTACGAGGCGTACCCACCACCGTGTAAATACTGTGCATCCACAAATCATACTGATGGGCCTCGTTTTGCTGATCGTATTCAAACATTCTGCGCACCCGCGGAAACCACTCTGCGATTTCCTCCCGGCGTGCGTTAATTACTTCTACATCTTCTGCTGTTTTCAATAAGGTCACTAATTCGCCAAACTGCAATTCTTTCTCTCCTTATTCTGCGGAGCCTTTGAAGCAAGGCCCCGCACCTTTTTCAATCTTCTTTGGTAAATTTTTTACGCCTGCAAGGTATAAATAAACTGACAAACCGCTGCTGACTCTGCACCGTCAATTCCTTGGAATACAAAATCCAACACCTTGCGGTCTCTACAATTATAAAACCTTCCGTAGACCTTTTTCAAGACCTCCTCGGACAAAGGAATCAACACATCATAGTATTCGCCATCCCCTTCTCCTTCCAGTACTTCTTTAAAAACAGACTCTCCGCCTGCCAGAATCTCAATGCCTTTTCCAGTATCTGCGTTTTTAAATGTCACCAAAAGCGAGGTTCCTTCCGGATCCACTTCCATGGTATAGGAGAAACTTCCGCCTGCCTTGGCATAGCGGTTGGTGCCTCCCTGAGTAGTACCTACAGAACCTTCCCCATGCTCTGTCATATTATGTAAAGGATCATTCTCATACTGACCATAACCGGGTTGCACGGTATCAATGCGGTTACGTTCCGCCTTCACATTATCTGCATCGGAAATAGCAGTTTCTTTATCAATAAACTCAAAATAAATACCGTAACGCTCCTTATGCTGGGAGAAGTGGGGCACATAAATAAGGGACGCATCGGTACCCTTCAGTTCAAATTTCAGTTCCTCTCCCTGACGCACCAGGTTTTTCTCAATATTTGTAATAAATTCTTCTACCGTGCCCTCTGAAATTACTACGAATTCCTTGCGGGAAGGTACATATTTTCCCTCAATAATACGATTGCTGGGGATGGTTACATTCACACCGGTGGTGGAGTCAATCATATCCTTGGTACCAAGCAGCGCACTTAAGACAACCGGACCATATTTAAAGGCATAGGTATTCTTGCCATCCGGCAGATTGTAAGCCACCACCTTCATAGGAAGTCTTAGCTCTATCTCGGTACCTGCCGTGAAAGGTCCTTCCACTACAGCGTAACCTTTGCGATTCCTTGCATCAAGCACTTCACCGGCATCAGTTTTATCACCGGTTGCTCCCACGATGTCGTAAGGGTGTCCGCAACCATTAATAACAATCTCTGCTTCATTCGCCAACCAGTAAGGCAAACGTAAGTATATCTTACCTTCCAAGTCTCCCTTGATAACAAACGTCACTTTATCCGATGCGGGTACATTAGCCTGCTGCTCAATCTCCACACCCTTAAATACTACCTTAGAGGCCATATACTGATTCACAATCAGTGCATCGTCCTTTTCAAAGTAAAAGCTCTCCTGCAATTTAGAGAAATTCTCCATGCCGGTTCCGGTACAGCACCAGAACTTATTAAAGCGCTCGCCATACACCTTGTAATAACCACTTGCCATAGGCTGGAAATAAGTAGTCATACCATTTTCCGGATTCTGAGAAGACAGAATGGAATTGATAAAGGTATTCTCATACCAATCCGCATACTTCACATCCTCGGTAATCATGAAGAAAAGCTTGGTCATCTTCAGCATGTTGTAAACATTACAGGTCTCGCAGTTACAATTGGTACGTTCCTTATCGAGAATATTATCCACACCAAAATGCTCCCACTCGCTGTTACCTCCGGTCACATAAGTATGATTCTCCGTTACCAAGTTCCAGAAATGTTCTGCATACTCAAAGAATTTCTCTTCTCCGGTCACCATATAACGCTTCAAAGCGCCCACAAATTTCGGAATGGTGGTGTTGGCATGATGATTATTCAAAATATTATCGCCCACGCCTGCCTTCAACACTCTTTCAAACAAATCCACCTGGTCAAAAGCTTGTGCCGCTGCCAAATGTTCTTCCTTTCCGGTAATCAAATACACATCATACAGACAGTCATTCATACCGCCGTATTCAATGCCCAGCACCACTCTATGTAAATCCTCATCCCAGCTACTGGTTCTGCCATAGGTCCAGTCTGCCAAACGTGAGGTCACTTCTTTAGTGGTTGCCTTAATAGACTTCGCCAGCTCGCCATCCACGTCCATATTTACCACAGACACCAAACCTTCAAAAAGCTTGTGCATGGTATACCAGGGCACCCATGCCTGCGTGATAATGTTGGTTTTATTTTCTTCCACATAATCAAACTGAAGTTCCACATTATTTTTATCCTGAATAATCGCGCCAAACAAAAAACCGGTATTTGCTTTTGTCTGACATTCTTTCAAACCTTCTGCCAGGCGTTTCAAAATTTGAAGCATTTCCTGACGGTCTTCTTCCTTGCAGTTGGCTGATTCACAGCATCTGACACAGGCAGTCATATAATGTCCCAAACTATGTCCGCCGATAAGCATACTTTCCCAGCCGGGATAACGCTCCACGCCACGCATATCCACACCGGCTGTCTCACGGAAGCCTGCCAATAATTTATCCGTATCAAAGGCAGTCAGGTATAAAACTTCCTTTTCAAAGGCGTTTATCAAATAAGAGTCCTTCATAGTAACCTTACGCAACGAAAATGCTTTGTTCTTCCTCATACTCATGATTTTAGTTCCTTTCACCATCATAAAATGTTGCTAATGTGGGCTGGGGATATAGGCATGCAACATATTCGTTTTTGATAGCAGCATTATATAGTCCTATACGGACGCGCTCTCGCTTGGATGAAAACGTAACGGCACTAGGTTCGAAAAAACCTCACCAAGGGCCGACGTTTTCATACAGTCCTTTATAGGATCTATATAACACTGCTATCTATAAGTTAATGACACCTTATATCCCCAGCCCCATCCCTTACACTAATTATGGCATGAGAAAAAACATTTTTAAATCTTGAAAGGTTGTAAAAGGTGTGAAAATGTTATATATTTGTTTTGTGATATATTTTTACACGTTGGCATATATCTATCAAAAAAGCAAGGAGATACAGTATGTTTCTTGATTTTGACAGCAAAAACGGTTTTGAATACAGATGGTGTGGAAAATTCACACCGCCAAGCAATGATTGGGTGCATTTGACACGAAATCTGGTAGATTATGAGTTAATGGTCGTAACGGAAGGGACTCTATATATTGCCGACCACACACAGCAATATATAGTAAATAAGGGAGAATATTTGCTTATGCCTCCCACACCGCACCAACACGGTACAAAATCAGGAAGTTGCGAATTCTACTGGATGCATTTTGATTATCATGAGGGGCTACAGGATCATGTTACATGTGCAGAAGTTGCAGAGGTCCACTCCAATCATCTGCTTATCCCACAAAAAAGGGCACTCGCCTCTTTGGAACGTACTATTATCCTTATGAAACAGTTGCAGGATTCCGACCGCAGATACAAAGAAAGCACTCTGAATAACGCTCTTTGCAGTGCCGTACTGGCAGAGCTGAGTGCTCAAAGGAATCATTCCGTGTCAAAAGACAAGCAATTAAAGGAACAGCTTTACAGCGATATCCTGGACTATATCTCCTGGCATGCCGGGAGTAATCTGCGCGTTTCCGAGATTGCCGCTTATTTCGGCTACAATGAAAAATACCTGACCACTTTTTTCAAAAAGTACTCAGGTATAACCTTAAAACAGCATATTCTACAAGCCAAAATGGAGCTTGCAAAATTCGCTCTTTCCGAAACCACCGGCCCAATTTCCCAGATTGCCTTCAGTCTGGGCTTTTCGGATGCCCACAATTTCTCCAACGCTTTTCATAAAGTTACAGGACTTTCCCCCTCGGAATACAGGGCCAGCTATAATAAGCATAATGTATTTCAAAAATAGGTAATTACTCTTCCTTACATCCCTGGCATCTGCCCAGATTCACTCTGCCGCGACCGCCAAAAGAGACAAACTCCGACACTTCTTTTACTTCACCACAAAACTCACAGCGTACCCAGCGTTCTCCCCAAGCATCCAGAACGGGCCGCTCCTGTTGGTTTATATGCTGCAAAATGGATTCCCTACGGGATTCATAGTCCTCCCCCGCCACATCCCACACATGCACTCGCGTATCTTCAATCTCTTTCGTTTTGCGTAAAGTTTCATATTGTCTTTGCAAATATTCCTGCGCTTCTTCCACCTGTGCCTTATATATTGCAAAGGCTTGCTGCTTCTCTTCTATAAACGCTTCATATTCCGCCTCAAACCCACGCGTTGTCAGCACACCCTCTTCAAAATACAAATCACTTACAAAAGCCTCATAGGCAAATAATTTGGGATAATTCTCCGAAACAATCTCCTGACCATCTACAAAATAAGAATTAGAGTCCTCTCTATAATGAGTCACATGCTTACCATCATACCCCACTACAATTAAATCCCTCTTCACGGATTCATTTAAGCAAAATCGCTTCATAAAGTAAGTATGGTCCTCTGTAATCTGTTTTCCCGGCTGATCCGCCACCAACCAAACTACTTGTATTCCCGCCTCCTCATATTGCTCCTGTAACTTTAGTATATCATTTATATTTGTGGATTTTGTACCAATCTCCAGAGCAGTCCTTCTGCCCTCCTCCCATTCAAAATACAAATGACTGTAATGATGGGGCAATACCTTGGTTTCCATCTTTACCGGATAATCACATGCTTTAAAATGCTCATACAAGAGCACTCGTAAACCATGAAACACGCCTGCATTTTTCTCAAACAACACATAATCACATTCTGCATTATCTCGATGGGCAAAATAAGGTTCCCTTATCTCTCCATGACAATACTTTAAAACAGGACATACGCACCCTTCGTCCGGGCACCTGAGTTCTCCCTTATAGCTAGCCATGCGAACCTGTTTTTCTATATCATAATTTTCCGCTACTTCGTAAGCTACCAGACCTTCTCCGTTCCAAATCGCATTCTCCATAATACACCTCCTGCATACCCCAAACTGTGCTTGGAATACTGTGCAATCTACGTGTTGCCTTCTACCTAACTATATCATAGTACATTCATTGCTTTACTACAAGAACAAACAAAAAAACCATGCTGTATGGCATCAGCATGGTTTTTGTCTGGATTTTGTCCCATCCTTCCTCTCCGGCATAATCGTTAAAAACAAATTTGGCATCAAACCCTTCCCTCGAGGTAGGGCTCGTGTTCATTGTTTGTGCTTCCATTCATTTTTAAGTCATAACACCTTTAATTTATTCAGGGATTCCGTTCCCTTCCTGCCAGTAATCTTCATGGTTATATTGGGGTTGCCTTCAGCATAAATAACACATAAGTCTTACAGAGCAAACAACAGGAAATAAGAACGGTTATGCCTGCTAATATCAAGCATCAAATCCTTTTCTCATGAATTAATCATAGCAAAACTTTCTTCCATCTTCAACCTTCTGCGCTTAACTGGTCCTCCTACCGCGTTATATGTCAGCCAATCTTGTAAACCAGCCATATTTATGTTTTATTTTCCACTTTTCGCACCATGGCATCTTGTGCATCACAATTGGCACTTTATGCATATTTTCCCAGTCAAAAATATTGACATTTCTCCTCCAAAGCCTTATAACAAAGATATAATTACAATTAGGAGGGATTTATGGTGAAAACCGGCAAGATATGCGTCCTCATGGCCAACATGACCGCGGATTACAGAGATGAATATGTAATCGGCATAGAAAAACAGGCAAACCGCTTAGGCTACGCCACCTATGTTTTTTCCATGCCCCTACTGGATGAATTGCATACGAATAGCGAAGATCTGATATTTGATCTGATAGACTTCGAAGTCTACGACGGCGTCATCTTTTTCAGCGACTCCTTCTCCGCCCTGAAAGGACTGGGGCAGCAAATCGAAAAGAAGATTAAGGATAAATGTTTAAAGCCCGTGGTAGTATTAGGCGACTCTCTGGGCTACACCGAAACCCTATTCGATGATAACAGTCTCGGTTGTGAAATGCTCACAAGCCACATGATTGAACAGCACGATTGTAGCCTTCTGTATTTTTTAGGCGGACAGCCGGGGCAAACCTCCAAAAATGATTTGGGCTTTATTCGCGCCTTGGAAAAGCATCATATTCCTTATACCCAGGAGAACTTGATTTACGGTGGCTATTGGATGGAATGTGGCGAAAATCTGGCTAAAGACATTGCCTATCACGCGTTAGAAATGCCGGATGCCGTTATTTGCCAGGATGACACCGTTGCCCTTTTCTTCATAAAAGCATTGGCAAAATATGGCATTCGTGTCCCTGAGGACATTAAGGTAAGCGGATATGGTGCCCGTAATGACTCCCGTAACAACATTCTCTCCATTACCACTTTTCCAAGCAATGCCCAATACACCGGTCGCTTGGCTATGGCAAAGCTACATTCTCTCATTGCTGGTTGTCCCCTACCGGCAATCGCCTTGCCCCAATGTGACATTGTCACCGGTATGAGTTGCGGCTGTGGCAGACGTAAACCTGAGGATATTCGTATGCTCCTGGAAAAACATGAAACTGCGCGCATGCAAAACATATACTTTGCTAACAGTCAACTGGAAGAAAAACTTGTGGACTGCCGGGAGTACAAGGAACTCTTTCCGGTGATTTTCCACTCCTCCTATCTTCTGGCGGACAAAAACTTTCTTGCCATCAGCATAAAGGAAGACGAAAATACCTCTCGTTGTATTTATCTTAGAAACCATATGTGGGAAGATACTCCCCTGCTCTTTGAAAGCACAAAACTATTTCCGCAGCATTTGGTCCAAAACAGTGAGCTGCGCAATCTCCATATTCTTCCTCTAGCGTACAAGGAGGAAATTTTAGGCCATTTCATCATTGGCTATAAGGAGGCTTTGATATATAATAATATAACAAAAAAATATGTTAATCGGCTGGCTTTTGCCCTATGGCAGATAAAGCATAGGGCTATTAGCACCATTTCTGCTCCTTTACTTGCAAACAATATACCTACGGAAAATGAACCAACTTCCATAGATTCTATTTTTGTACAAAAGGATAATGCGCTGCACAAGGTAGCTACAGAAAACATTTTATTCTTTGAAACAGAGGGTCGAAAAACCATGACCGTACTGAAAAACGGTCGGTACGAGGTTAAGAAAACCTTGGGACAATTGGAAAGCCTTCTTGCTACTCAAAATTTTATGCGCGTATCCAAATCCACTTTGGTCAATTTATCAAAAGTAGTAAGCGTTACACCGGATGCAGACCGCACCCTTTTAGCCACCCTTTCGGGCAAGGTCACTGTACGTATTTCCCGCAAAAATGTAGCAGAATTCAAAGAACGAATCCACTTAATATAATCATGTTCAGGGAGGCATCAGGCAAGTTATGAACAAAACCAACGAACGCAATATATCCTTTGATATCCTGCGTATTCTATCCGCCTTTAGCGTAGTGGTACTGCACGTAAGCTCCATGTATCTTATGGAATATAGCGTATCTGCCACAGACTTTAAAATTGCAAACTTTATAAACTCCATATCCCGCTTTGGAGTGCCTATATTCGTAATGATCAGCGGAGCCATCTTCTTGTCGGAAGAAAAGCAAGTCACCATTAACAAGCTCTGGAAACATAATATCCTTCGACTTTTCATTCTTTATGTGGTCTGGTCCTTTGCCTATTATGTTTTTCAAAGCCTGTATCTTTGGAAATTTGACTTTTGGCGTCACGGCTTCGTCCGCACTGTTACAGGCTGCGTGTATGCTTCCAATCACTTTTGGTTCATCTTTATGATTATTGGTCTATATGCACTGGTTCCTATATTGCGTACCTGGCTGCACAACTCCTCCGAAAAGGAGCAGAAGTATTTTATCGGGTTATTTGTTGTCTTCCAGATTCTGCGCACCACGCTGGAGATTACCATCGACAAATCCCTGACTACTACCATTTCAGAATTGGTAGAAGTAACAGAGCTGACAGGTTATTTGGGTTACTTTATACTGGGGTATTTCCTAACACACTATAAAATCCCTCAGAAAGTAAAGTGTGGACTATATGCATCCGTCCCTGTAGGAATTGTTGCAAACTATTTTATTTCCGATTTTCTCTCTGTAAAATATGGTTACTACTCCCCCGGAATTTATGATTCCTTTGGTATGTTTACTTTCCTGCATGTAGTAGCACTTTTTGTATTCGTTACCGATATGGCATCTAAAATCCAAAAAGAAAATGGATTTATTGCCTTTACCAAGAATCTTTCTCTGGACACTTTGGGAATCTATATGATGCATATCGCTTTATTAACCTTCCTCATGGAAGAAGGCATTATCTGGGAACAGACACCGGTACCGGCCGGCACAATTCTTCTCAGTATAATTTGTTTTATTGTATGCGCTATTGTTGCAGCAATACTACGGCGCATTCCTCTCATTGGAAGATATCTAAGTTAATATCCTTTATAACAAAAACGAAGGGCAATTACTTTGCCCTTCGTTTATCAATGAAATCAATTAATAGCTCTGTGGTTTCTTCCACTCCCAGTCTGCTGCTGTTTATGGAAATGTCATAGTTTCTGGAATCTCCCCACTTGCCTTCGCAATAAGTATTATGATAACGCTTTCTCTTAGCATCTTTTTCCAGACGGAAGCGTTCTGCATTTGCCTCGGTCATCTGATATAATTCACAGATTCTCTTGAGTTTACACTCCTTATCCCCCAGAATAAACATGGAAATCATGCAGTCAAATTCCTTGAGAACATGCTCACTGCATCTGCCTACTACCACAAACGAATCTCCCTTTTTTGCCCTCTTTTGCAGATAGTCAAACTGCATCTGATACAAATTATCTTCCGGAGCACTGCTAAAGCCTTTTACCTTTCGTGAAAACAATCGATTCTTATGTTTCTCATCCAAATGCTTTATTTTTGATGCATCTATTCCCTTTTCCGCTGCGATTTCATCCAAAAGATTATGGTCCAACAGCGGAATGTCATAATGCTTAGCCAAAAGCTCGGCAATCTCATGACCGGCGCTTCCAAACTCACGTCCTACGGAAATAATCAATTGTTTCTTCATCGCATCATCCTCCTTACACATATCTTGCCACAATTACCAACATAGAAATCAGCACCACAATCACTGTTGCCGGCACCATTTTCTTGCAATACATTCCCCATTTAATAATATAACCTTCTCTGGATGCTGTCGCAATGCCCACAACATTTGCTGAAGCTCCAATAGGCGTTGCACTACCACCGATATCGGTTCCCATAGCCAAAGTCCACGCCAACATTTGTAAATCTACACCACAAGTTACAGACAAACTCTTAATAATCGGTATCATAGTAGTTGCAAAAGGAATATTATCCACAAACGCGCTGGCAATCGCAGAGAGCCAAATGATAATTCCGATCATAAGAACCACATTTCCTCCGCAAATCTTTCCGATAAAGGACGCCATGATTTCCAGAATGCCGGTCTGTTCCAAACCACCGATTACCACAAATAAACCTATAAAGAAGAATAAGGTTTTGTAATCCACCTTCTTCAACAAATGCATACACTTCTTGCCTGCAGCCAAAAGAGTTGCTACTGCTACTAACACACCAATCGTAGATACAGTTAACCCGGTAGCACTATGAGTTACCAGCAACACGATGGCAGCCAAAAAGATAATACTGCTAACCGCAAATCCTTTTTTGTCCCTGATTGTGGACTGGGGGGTTGGCAAGCCACTGTAATCAATATCCTTCGCCGCATCCTTCAACAGTTCCTTGCGGAAAATCAAATAAAAATACAAAAATACAAACAACAGCGAAATCGCTGCAATCACACCGGTGTTGGTAATGAAATCTGCAAAAGAGTAATTTAAACTGGTGCCGATAATTATATTAGGCGGGTCACCGCACATGGTAGCGGAGCCACCCAAATTCGCACAAAATATTTCTGCCAGAATCATAGGTATAGGGTTAAACTTCAGCAACTGTGCCAATTCAATAGTTACTGCCGCCAAGAACAAAATAACCGTAATACTGTCAATAAACATAGCCAAAACCGCAGACAATATCATAAACGTGACAAAAATAGGAATCACCTTATATCGCACCAGCTTTGCAATTCTCATACATAACCATCTGAAAAACCCCACATCAGCCATGCCCTCTACCATAACCATCATGCCAAAAATAAAGATAATGGTTTCCCAGTTAATTCCGGCTGCACTTTCTGCCGCCTCTCCCGTATGATACCAAAAGGAAGGCTCCAGAAAACTATGTAGATTCAAAGTCTCCAGAATCGCAGGAACACTATGCATTCCCACTCCAAATACCAAAACAATAGTTAACAAGGCACATATACATGATATAACATGTCTTTCCAATACTTCTGCTACAATCAATACGAACATTGCTATGAAAATCACCACAGCAAATATTTGTGCTAACATTTTATCCCTTCTTCCTACTTATTTTTCCCTTTTGCGGAAGCGTTATTTTCGGGCGCCTCCTGAGGCTCTTCATTTTCTGTAGCGGTCTCTTCTACCAATATATCTTCCGATGTATGCACGGACATATCCAGATTAAGATAATCCTTACTCTCCACAGGCATATCCTTAGCCGCCAAACGAATTCTGGTATCTTTGCGCAGTATGGTATAAATGCACGCCATAGTGGGCGCACCCAAAATCATACCCGGCACACCAAACAAGCCACCACCAATTAAAATGGCCAGCAGAATCCACATACTTGAAAGATTGAGACTTTCACCCAAAATCAAAGGACCAATCACATTGCCATCCAACTGCTGTAAAACCAGTATAAAGACCGCAAAAATCAATCCCTGTTTTGGTTCTGTCACCAGTAACAGAAAAATACTTGGTATAGCACCGATAAAGGGACCGAAATAGGGGATAATATTCGTCATACCTATTATAATACTAATTAATACCGCATATTCGAAATTCGCTATTACCATAAATATATAGCAAAGAACTCCGATAATGAAGGAATCTACAATCTTACCATTAATGAATCCGCCGAACACCTTATCAACATGTCTGGTACCTGCAATTAAGTTTTGTGCACGTTCATTGCTCAAATAAGAATAGGTAAGCTTCTTTGCATAAGCAACAAAACTTTCCTTTTCGCATAATACATAAATTGATATAATAATTGCAAGTACAATATTTAGTGCAATTTTTATTACGCCAATTACACCCGTGGTAATTCCCTTAACGATTTTGTCTGCATTAGGAAGAATAACCGTATTCACATAATCCATCAACTGCACATATAAATTATCCAATCCATCTAAAACATAGCCGCTCAAAGCGTTATCTTCTGCCAAAAAATCCGTCACCCACGTTTCTACTTCCGCATAATACTGGGGAACATCCCTGATAATCTCTGCAATAGATTCATAAATCTGTGGAATAACCACCCACAAACCGCCTATCACAATAAACAAGAACAGCGCCATAGTCAAAACAACGCTTCCTGCCCTGGCAAATTTCTTCTGCCGTTTCTCCTTATCCTTTTTTTGAAAAAGCTTTTTAGCCAAAGGCATAAACACATAATTTTCCAACTTTTTCATAATCGGATTTAACAGATATGCAATAATAAACCCCCAGAGAATCGGCAGAAAGGTTCCTCTGATAGTACTACTGAAACCTTTATATTTTGCGCTTTCTTCCAATAAATTATTAAACAAAATAGACAGCAGGATAACCACCAGGGCTAATATGGCAAACCCTACGTACTTCTTTTCGATTTTCCATTTCATAAAGATTTTTCCTTTCCGTCGTTCTTTGTGGATAGTTTGTACCCACAATACCCCTTCTAATCATCCAAATATATGCAAAGGTGGGATGTGTTCTGATATCCTCAAAACACATCCCCGAAACCTAACAGTCATAAACCGTAAAAAGCCTATATACTGTATTTCCTTCCTCGCATGGGTTATCTCCCTTAATTATTTAGTCAATCATATCCGCTAATACTTCCTTGGCAAATTCCAGCTGATTGTCATATTCTTCCTCTCCATAGTATGCCTCAGCATCAAATTCACATACAATATCCGGTTCAATACCGATTCCGTGAATATTGATTCCCTTAGGAGAATAATAGCTGCTTACGGTAACCTTCACCGCAGAGCCATCGCCAACACTGATAATCTGCTGAACGATACCCTTTCCAAAGGTAGTCGTACCTACCAAAGTACCGATTTCATAATCCTTAATAGCGCCTGCTAATACTTCTGACGCACTTGCGGAATTACCATCTACCAGTACCACCAAAGGCAACTTAAACTCTCTTTTACCGTTGCAGGAATATTCATTACGCTGACCATACTTATCCTCTGTATATACAATCAGACCCTTGGGTAATAACATACGTCCGATATCCACTACTGCAGACAAACTACCGCCGGGATTAGCTCTCAAATCCAGAATCAAACCTTTCATACCGGATTCCTTTGCCACTGCCAGTGCATCCGCAAACTGATCCACCGTAGTCTCAGAAAACTCCATAATCTGAATGTATGCCATTCCGTTTTCAAACATTTCACTTTCTACAGTAGGTGTTTCCACCTGTCTGCGCTCCACATCCAGATACAAATAATCCGGCTCTGTACTTCTGTAAATGGTTAATGTTACATAAGTACCTTCCTCGCCCTTTATCATTGCCACTACGGAATTAAGGTCTTTGCCGTAAGTAGACTCTCCGTTAACCTCATAAATAATATCATCGGGGCGCAGATCTACTTCCTCCGCAGGCGAACCGGGAATAGGGGAAACAATCTTAGGATAACCGGTCATGGTATCCAGTCCCACATAAGCACCGATACCGTAATAAATTCCTTCCGTCTGTTCCAAAAGCTCCTGAAGTTCTTCCGGGGAATAATATACAGAATAAGGGTCTCCCAACGCATCTACCATACCATGATAAATACCATCTTCCAAAACAGAGGCATCAATCTCATCCAGATAATAATAATCATAAAGTATCTCTTCAATGGTATCCAGCTTGCTCTCCATATCATCATCAAAAACTACTGTTTCCTGTTTTGTTGAAGACTTATCTTTATTCTTATCCTTACGGGAAGTTTCCTCTTCCTGCGGCCCCATTGTAGTCACTATCAAACACACAATCGCTGCAAAAAGCGCACTAAACAGGGTACCGGTCACTAGTCCCCATAAAAAACCGCCACGTTTTGCTTTTTCTTGTAAAGCTTCATTATTAAAATCCATCTAAACTGCCTCCGTTATTTCGACAAATAATTCCACGGTGATTCATAAGCGCCGTTATTTCGTACCGTAAAATGTAAATGGTTACCGGTAGAACGTCCGGTAGAACCAACAGCCGCAATATGCTCGCCCTTAACTACAATATCGCCCTTGGATACATAAAGCTTGGAAGCGTGCATATATATGGTAAACAATCCGCTGCCGTGGTCAATCATAACATAATTGCCCATAGTAGAGCTGTAAGTAGCCGCCACCACTTCGCCATCATAAGCCGCATAAATTTTTGTACCCTTGGCCGCGGCAAAATCCACTCCGTTGTGGAACTGCTTCACATTCAAAATAGGATGAATACGATAACCGTATTCACTGGAAACTCTGGTGTAGGACTCTAAAGGAAAAGCAAAGGTACCGCCATCATAAATAATGCCGTTGCTTGCCAGAAGTTTTTTCTTTTCTTCCTCTACCGCCTTCTCCAGCTCCTTAATAATTTCGGTCTGCTCCGCTATATCATCTTCGTAAGCTTTAATTGCAGCCTCTTTGTTCTCTATATCATTCTCATAGGCCAGAAGTTCTTGGGACTTGGTTTCGATTAAGACCTCCACTGCAGCCTTTTCATTTTCCACACATTCCTTCATGGTATCCAGATGAGTTTTTTCTGCCTGCAACTGTTTTTCGCACATATCAATGTACTCTTTGTTGGCTATGTACTCATCCAGCATATCCTTATCGTAACCGGTTACTGCATCCACGTAATTCAGACGATTCAATAAATCCGACGGACTCTTGGACTGCAAAAGCATGGAGATATAATCGGAATTTCCTCTCTCATAAACATACTTAATACGACAACTCATGGCAGCATACTGGTTTTGCTCCGTTTCAATTGCTGCTGCTAATTTTGTCTGGGTATCCTCGATATCCAACTCCTTCTGTGCGATTTGCGCTTCCAAATCTGCAATATTCTGTTCAATGGTCAGTAGCGCTGCATCCAGCTGTTCCACATAATTTTTCAAGTCGCTCTTTGCCTGCTCCAGCTCTTTTACCAGCTGCTGGGCATCGGAAAGCGATGCCTTCAGAGCATCCACTTCCTTCTCCGCATTCTCAATCTGCTCCTCCATATCCTTAAGGGTAGAGGACGTTACAGTTTGATCACCCTTAGCCGCAGATGCTTCAAAAGTGCCCGCCAACAATGTTAAACAACATATTATGCTCAAACATTTCGTTAATTTCTTCATATTTTCCATTCCCTAAAAACTTAAAACTTGCAGAGAATCCCAAGTATCCTCTGCAAGTCCACAGCATAAACTTACTGCTATACTTTTATATGTTTTCTTACGGTAGTAACACTTCCCAGGAAGCCGATACCAATACCTACCAACAAAGAAACGGGTACCAAAAAATCGTAGATGGTTTCTACCGGCAAAAATTCCAACAACTGGCTCAACATCGTAAACTTCTCCTTAATATAAACCAGCACAGTGCTATACATATTATAAATAATGAGCAGAGGAATTATTGCTCCAATCACTCCGATTAATATACCTTCGATGATAAAGGGTGCCCTTACCAAATAATCCGTAGCACCGATATATTTCATAATATTAATTTCTTCCTGACGCACGGAAATACCAACAGTAACTGTATTGCTGATTAAGAACACAGACACTGCCAGCAAAATAATAATGATTCCGATAGATACATAACTGATTAACAAATTCACACCGGACAAGGTGTTTGCCACCGTATCACTGTTAACATGTCTTACTCCCGGAATAGATTGAATATAAGTAATCAATTGCTCCTGCTTGGAAACATCCTTCAAATACACCTCATAATTAAAGGAATCTGCCAAAGGATTGGTGGGATATCCCTCCAAAAACTCCTCACGCTGATCACCAAAATATTCCTTCTGGTACCACTCCCAGGCTTCTTCTGCCGAAACAAAGCGCATGTGGGAAACTTCCTCCGTGCGGGCAGCAATTAACTTGCCGATTTCTTCTACACGTTTCTGCTCAATACCCTCATCAAAAAATACGGTAATGGAAACATCCTGCTGCATCACCTTCACCATATGCTGGAAGTTAGCTACAATTGCGTAAAAAATACCAAACATAAACAGGCAGGCCGCGATGGTGGCAATAGATGCCAGAGTGTACCATTTGTTTCGGAACAAATTCACGACTCCCTGCTTAATTGTATAAAAAAACGTTCTAATCTTCATCGATGTAGCTACCCTCCTCTTCATCGCATATTACAACGCCCTGACGCATGGTTACTACACGCTTCTGCATAGCGTTTACGATTTCTCTGTTATGTGTAACTACGACTACAGTAGTGCCCGCTTCGTTAATCTCTTCCAATAATTTCATGATTTCCCAGGAATTCTTGGGGTCCAGGTTACCGGTCGGTTCGTCAGCAAGCAAAATAGAAGGGTTGTTTACCAGTGCACGCGCCAGTGCCACTCTCTGCTGTTCCCCACCGGATAACTGCTTGGTCTTTGCCTTATATTTGCCCGCAAGACCCACTGTGGCTAAAATTGTGGGTACATTTCTGCGGATTTCACTGGCCGGCACTTCGATTACACGCTGTGCAAAGGCCACATTCTCATATACATTTCTATCATTTAACAGACGGAAGTCCTGGAATACTACACCGATCTCGCGACGATACTTTGCCACCTGACCGCGTCTTAACTTTCCTAAATCCTTACCCATTACATATACTTTGCCCTGGGTAGCTGTCAGCTCACGCAAAAGCATCTTAATGAGCGTGGACTTACCAGAACCACTGTCACCTACAATAAATACAAACTCTCCACGTTTAATGCTGAGGTTCATATTCTTAACTGCAGGCACGCCGGTGGAATAAGACTTACTCACATCCTCTAAGTAAATAAGTCCCTTTTCCTCTATCATCTCCTGCTGCTGTTTCTTAATTAACTCTCTTCTGTTCATTTACGTCTCCAAAGCCCGCATTAATACTCCAGGCTCTCCATGTATTTCATATATTTCACTACCATGAGTGCAATTCTAAAGGTAATTGCATCTTCAAACACACGCAAATCCAATCCGGTGGTCTTCTGCAGTTTATCCAAACGATATACCAAAGTATTTCTGTGAATAAATAATTGTCTGGAGGTTTCTGACACATTCAAGCTGTTCTCAAAGAACTTATGAATAGTGGTCAGAGTTTCCTCATCAAAATCATCCGGGCTCTTGCCGTCAAAAATTTCACGTATAAACATTTTGCACAGCGGAATGGGTAACTGATAAATAATACGACCGATGCCTAACTCGCTGTATGCTACCACATCTCTCTCATCAAAGAAAATCTTGCCCACGTCCATAGCCATTCTGGCTTCCTTGTAGGAGCGGCTGACTTCCTTAATTTCATGTACAATGGTACCGTAAGATACATGCACATTTTTCAGTCCGTCCTTATGTAACTGAGCAATCAAACCCTTTGCAAACTTCTCTATTTCCTTGGTGCTTTCCGATTCGAACAAATCCTTTACTACAATAACATTATGCTCGTCTACCGCAGTAATGAAATCCTTACTGTTGGCACCACAGAAATTACGGGTAAACTCCAGCGCATTGTTATCCTTATTATTGGCAGATTCCACAATCATAACCACTCTGGGCACATCCGTCTGCACATGAAGCTTCTTAGCGCGACTATAAATATCAATCAAAAGCAAATTATCCAAAAGAAGATTCTTGATAAAATTATCCTTATCAAAACGCTCCTTGTATGCCACCAATAAATTCTGCAGCTGGAAGGCAATCATTTTGCCGATGGTATATACACTTTCTCCCACGCCCGAAATTACCAGCACGTACTCCAACTGCTGCTCATCATACACCTTAAAAAACTGATGTCCCTGTATTTCCTGGGAATCCGCAGGGGATTTGGCAAATTCTACCGCTGCCTTAGAAGACACGGGCATATCTGCCGTACCGGCCATAACCTTGCCCTCTGTATCAAAGACACAAATATCAACTCTGGCAATCCCTCTGAGTCCATCCAATGTATTTTGCAAAATTTGATTTGATATCATACGTAACAGCTCCTTTGTACAAATAAATCTTTACTACAAATGTACAAAAAATCCGCCAAAAAAGCAATAGTTTTTTATGCAATTTTCATATTAAATTATTAAATTCGAATATCGACGTTAGCTCCCACATCAGGATTTACACTACGCTCCATAGCGGCAGCATCAATCATTTCCACCATTCCTTCGCCCAAAGTCTCACCTAAGTCCAGGGTTTTGTCCAAAATTGCGGTTCCCACCTTCGCCTGAAGGTCCACCGTTGATAATGCCATTGATAATCCTGCAATATCCATAATGTGCTCCTTTCTTCCCGAAACTATAATCTACGAATTACCTTTTCCTTGATTTCTATTTTGCCTGCCTTCAGCAAATTGCCCACGGCACGCTTAAATTCATTCTTACTCATACCGGTTTCTCTCTTAATGATTTCCGGGGAAACCTTGTCATTAAAGGGCAATACTCCGTCATAACTGTCGATAATGGAAAGTATCTCCTGTGCGTCCTTCTCAATCTGCAAATAAGCCTTGTCACGCACGCTTAAGTTCAATCTTCCGTCCGCCTTCACTTCGGTAACTCTAGCAGTAATATCCTCTCCCACCTTTACGGTACCGTACAGTTCCTTCTTGGGTATCAGTGCAGAATAAATATTGTCCACTGCAACAAACGCACCGAAATCCTTGCTGAGGGTATATACCCTGCCGCGCACCTTGTCATCCTTTTTGTAAGGGCTGTTTGCCTTCAGATTCGGATAAACATTCATGGTTGCACACAAACGTCCGCTCTTATCAACATAAAGAGAAGCCAGTACATTGTCGCCGGGCTGCAGCTTCACCAACTGCTGCTTAAAAGGCATCAACAAATCCTTTTCCAAACCCCAATCCAAAAATGCACCAAACTTTGTTACCTGAGATACCGTAAGCTCTGCCACTTCCCCCATAACCAGCTTGGGCGTATTGGTGGTTGCAATCATTCGGTCCTGAGAATCACGGTATACAAATACCTCCAGGGTATCTCCCACCGCTGTTCCTTCCGGCACCTGCTTCACCGGCAATAATACTCTATCCTCTGCGGTTTCCACGGACTGCGCCAGATAAACCCCGAACTCCACCTTTTTCACCACTGTTAATTTCTGTTTTTCACCTAATTTAATCATTTATCTTAAGCCTTTCTGCATTCTACATTAACATATACGGCGCCGTCATCATCCCGAAGCGATACAATTACTTTATCTTCCTCCGTCACCACATAGGGCAGCAACACATCCCCTAAATGAGCCTGCTTTTTGTACTCCGCCCGTAAATGACCGATATGAAAATCCTCCGGCAAATAAGGCAACGCAATACTGATATACTGGGCATTGTTTACGTGATTATTACTGTCCAGATGTTGTCTTTGTACCGTCAAGGGTGCCTCATATACACCGGTTTCCGGTACCGGAATCTTTCTTCCTTCATACTTCATATCCAAGCGTGTTTCCACCGGGTACTTCTCCAGCATACCCGTCGGCGGAAGTACAGGCTTCATACTGTCAAATTGTAGCAGGGTCCAGATAGAATTGGCCTGCGCCAGTCTCTCGCCGGCCTTGGTTTTCATATAAAAATTTCTGGAACCGATACAACCTTTAAAATCATAGGGTAGCGTACCGATCTCCACTTCCTCTCCCAAAGAAGGATAACGGTAAATCTCCACCTGCCATGCCACCAGCACCCATACCAGATTCCGGGGCACCAAGTACGAGAATCCTACTCCCAAACTTTCCGACTGAAAAGTAGATGCATCCTGAAAATAATTCATCAAAGCATCCATTCTCAACTTGCAATCTTTGTCACACTCGCTGTACCTGATTCTACTGTCAAAACTATACATTTTCTGTTCCTGTTTTCTTTCCCGGAGACCGGATTGCGCATAGCCTCCTTATTGTAGCTTTTATTAAAATATTATCTCATACACCGCATATGATGTCAAATTAAGAAATCCTAAATTTAATATCTTAAAGTTCTCTTAAGATTTTTAAAAACCATTGCGTAAAAACCCCCAATTGTCGTATAATATATATGAATTATTATGCATTGTGGGGTATAATATGGAACGATACAGAAAACACATCTCCATCCTACTGATTTGTCTTGCAATTGCATGTTTGATTTTGGCCGGAATTCTTACACTGCTTCAGAAACAAAGGGCCCGGCAATCAGAAAATAAACTGGACCAATATCGTGTGGAGGCCGAAAGCATTACACCTGCACCGGTCACCCCTGTACCTACTGAAGCGCCCAAACCTCCGGGAGACGATTCGCCCAACAGTGCACTCCCTCCGGAAGCAGAGCAGGCCACCCCTACTCCCGTTCCTACACCGGTTGCCGTAAGTAATCCTTACGCAGATGCCTATTTGGATAATGAGCATACGGCCGGTTGGCTGGTAGTGGAAGGTACCAATATTGATTACCCGGTAATGTGGACCCCCGGCGACGAAAATTATTATCTCTATCGGGGCTTTGATGGTTCCGACGATTTAAATGGTTGTCTTATCTTAGACACGGACAGCTCCGTAGATCCTCTCACCACCAATCTGATTATCCACGGACATAATATGAAATCCGGTGCAATGTTTGGCAGACTTACAGACTACGAAGACAAATCCTATTACGAAGAACATAAATACATAACCTTATATACGGAGCAATGCCGGCGAAATTATGAAATCATCGCTGTGTTTCGCTCGCAGGTTTACAAAAAGACCGATAATGTATTTAAGTTTTATAAGTTTTTCCAAGCAAATACCGAGGAAGAATTTGATGACTTTTACACAAACATAAAGAAGCTGTCCATTTATGACACCGGTGTCACAGCGCAGTTCGGCGATAATTTTATCACTCTTTCCACCTGTGTATACCATGTAACCAACGGACGTTTTGTAGTGGTCGCCAAAGAAATCGAACCCGGCGAAACCTATATTCCCATAGAACGTTAGTGCAACATCAAACACATAAAATAAAACTTTAAGGAGGACTAATGTTATGAAACGATTCAAAAAAGCAATTGCACTGGCTGCAGCCATTGCACTCTGTGTAGTACCATTCTTTTCCAATTCCATTACCGCCAAAGCGGAGGACGCCAAGACCTACTCCATCGATTATGTGGAAGAATTAGGACAGTGGCGCTATCAGGAAGGCTCCTGGACGGACGGTGCTTTCCACAGAGAACTCTACTATATGTACCAGAACATCAAGGACGGCGATATTATCGTAGTCAGCGGTAACCATGATCTTACCCTTGACTTGAATGTCCGCTTAAGCAATCTCACGGCTCACAGTTGCGGTACTATTATAGTAAACACAAAGGGTATTGATAAGGTTTACATTATGGACCACTGTACCATCGCTATCAATGGCGACGTAGATTACGCTGAAGTATATGGTTCTTCAAAGGTTAACTTCAACAACAATGTGGGCACCTTGAAAATCTTAAGCGAAAGAGAAAATTTATTATACGCAAGCATTAATGTTTTAGGAACCGTAGATTATTTATACGGTGGCGGCAAGGACTACATGCACTTTGAGCATTATAACTTTGAAGCAGGTTCCCTCGTTATTTCAGAAGGTAGCGTAAAGACTGATGCATCTAAGTACAGCAAAGTACCCGTTGCAACTCCCGCACCTGCTCCTTCCACTCCTGCAACCGGAAACTCAGGCGAATATGATGAAGTCCCCAAGACTGCAGATATGCACTTCAATCCTTTATGGTTGGTAGGCATGGCGGTAATCTGCTTTGTAGGTGCTTATAAGTTGAGAGAAGAATAAAATTACATTCTGTAAAAGAGCTACGCCTCACGACTTAACTGTCGCGAGGCGTATTTTTATTACCCTTTATGAAGATATATCTTCCAAACTATAGCACGAACCATTCAACCATACCGCAATTTTCTGGCGTTCTTCTTCGCTTAATTCACTTTCACAATCAATCTGCCACAGGCACTCCAGCATTAAATCCTCTTGGTTCTGCCCATTAAGTTTGTAAAAATGTACATTCTGCATATCATTGCTCATATATGCCTTTAATAACAACGAACCATTCTGCATCAACTCCGCCGGAATAGTACTACCCCACACAATTTTCAAATTGAGACTACTTAAATTAGTGTAATTATTTACGAGCTTCGAAATCTTGCAGGTAATGAATCGGGACAATCGTTTTATTCTCTCTTTTCTGGTCGCCTTTCTATCCGGCAATCCAAACGGACCTTGCAGACACCATACCTGTTTTCTCGGACCTCTCAACGATTCCTTAACCGCCACATTAACAGGTCCCTCCGTAATCAATACGGTAATACCTTCTATATCTTGGAATACAGTGGTTTCGGAGGAACATAACTGTAAGCCTGCTACCCCCATTCCCATAAGGTCTGCAATAACCATAATATATTCTTCGATAATTTCTTCCGGGCTTCTGCTTCCTTCCCTTTCCGTAGCTACCCCTACATGGCTTTCTTCATCTATTACGCTTTCCTCCATATTATGCGCATAAGTATTTCGAATGTTAATCGCATCCGCTTCTATAGCTTTGTAGCGCACAAATATCGGTTCCTCCGGTTGCTCTCGCATCTTATTTCCCAGCATTTGTTCTCCACGTTTACGATCACCTTCGTCCTCATACACAGTGGAGGCCGTTGCATATACTACCACCGAAAAACTGCGCAAAGCTTCTTTTGCAATAATGGAAGCCAGTCCCACCTGACCATTCTTCAGACACCATTTTGCCAATTGCAACTGAAATTTTGCCTTACTCTTCTGTCTTTCATCCGGAGCTTCAAGGTTGTACGGTCTTTCCGCAATTTCCCTTCCCAGCCTTTCCCGAATCGTCTTCTTGGAGTCCAACAAAGCATCCGCCTCTGCGGGTAATTCCGCGTCAAATAATTCTTCCAAGGCTTCCATCAGTTCTTTGCGGTTGTTCATCTGCATGGCTTTGTGGAACCTTCGCAGAGCTCCAATAAAAGCATCCTCTCTTCCATTATTTTCATCAAACCACTTAAGAAAGGAGGTTGCATTACCCGTATTCGAAAACTCGTTAATGCCCCGGGTCATCTCCCAAACATCCACAATGTCCTTCAAATCAACAATCTCTGCTATTTCCTTTCCATCTACAATATTTTCTCGGGCAACGTCCAGATTCCCATAAAACACATGACTTATATGTATTTTCTGTGGCATCAATAATCTGCAATAATCAATTACCACCAGATTATACAGAGGTATAGAACGGAAAGAATGGGTAATGTCAAAGGATATCTCTATCATTTCCTCCTGACTCATATTGTTCAAAAGCGTTTTCAAGGTCTCTCTTATCTTAATATAGTTGTTCTTCAACTCTGTCTCATTCAAACCATACTGTGTAACACATACTTCCACCTTGGGATTCCCTTTTATGCACAACTTTTCAGCATATAAAGTATTTAACTGCTCTTGGAACCCGGATATTTCCTCTGCTGAGGTATCTTTGCCCATGGACTCAATACGATTTTCCAAGTCCTCCACCGTCTTTTCAAACTCGCAATCTTCCTTGTGATACTTATGATAAAAGGCACCCCAAGCCGACTTTACGGTTCCCAGTACCAGAATAACCTCGGGCTTCACCTCCTCTATCAAGGCTTCTGCCACAAAAGGAGATACTACAACATCCCCTTGACTTCCCAAACGATAATTGGCAGTCCTATAAGGATAATTGCCTTCTCTGGACTTAATACCAACTCCCAAAGATAATATCAATATTTTCGCCATTTTCTCATTCTCCCAATACTTCAAACATTCCAAACCCTTGGGAATTGCGACTTCCCAAGCCGGTCTGATACAAAAAATCCAAATACTTAGGCTCGCCCCACAATTCATATTCCCCCAACCAGCCACTTACGTAAAAGCCCTTAAAAGAGGTCACATACTTGTCCTTCTGTGACACTTTGACCGGTCTGAGCACAATGTCCGACTCGGGTTCCAGACCGGTATAAGCCTTGTATTTACGGTAAAAATTCGCATTTACCTGCTCTTCAAATTCCTCTTCCCAAGGCGCATAAAAAT
Source organism: Acetatifactor sp. (assembly GCA_045537405.1). GTDB lineage: Bacteria > Bacillota > Clostridia > Lachnospirales > Lachnospiraceae > Acetatifactor. Next base: position 256,838 of record JAZSPK010000016.1, on the reverse strand, counting down.
AGGTCTTTTTGCTTATGGGGTCTGTGGAATACACGCTAACGGGGGATAACATGCGAATATGCAATGCTTCCTCCGTAATCACCTCATCCGCCAGTCGCAATTGCAGGTTATCGTAATGCTGATTCAAATAGGTAATACCCTTTTGCTCCAGATTATCCTTCAAAATACGCAGTGCCCGCACATCCGCACTACGTACCTGAAATTCCACTTCATTACGAAAGGAAATCCTCTTCTCGCGTATCTCATACTTGCCCTTCAATAGTCCGAATACAAACATTCGAAACTGCCTGTCATCTGCCGAATATCCCTCATCATGCAAAAAATCACTGTATCCATGCACTTCCCGCAGATTGTGGTACAAAATGGACTGCAAAATATGATGGTAATGTATGGGCAATTCCAAATTCTCCGGCAATTTATGCTTAATAAATAACTGCATATCCCCCTCCATGCTATATCATCCATGCCTTTATTATAACGCAAGCCAGAGAGGCTTACAATTATTTATTCGCCATTTGGAGCAAGAAAAAGCCCCGCAGTTATGTGCGGGGCTTGGGATTCCTAGTAGGTACGGTACAACTTTCTTGGGATGGCGAACTTACTTCTAATACAAGAGTGTGTCAATTCCTCATAGGTGCGGTACAACTTTCACGATAGACGAATTCGACTATAAAGCAAAATTTGGTGTCAATTCCTTATAGGTATGGTACAACGCAACAGCATTTTTTAGCTTAAGGAGGAATATTATTATGGAAGAGAGGGTGTCAATTCCTCATAGGTACGGTACAACAACTGTATTTACGTTGTTTCTTGCTCTTATTCTACCCCATTTTCCCTGTTTTTGCAACATTTCTCTCCAAAAAGTCGGTCGACCTTTTGATTCCAAATTCCCGCAAACCATTGATTTTACGTGGTTTTTCATTTTTGAGACTTTTACCAGAATCCTCGACCGACTTTTTTATAGAATATGACTAAAATCCGCCACTATTCCTATCTGCTCTTTCTTTGTATAACGCAGCGACTCCACACGATAAATACTGACCGAGTCCTCCGTAACCACCAACACCTTTTCCAGTTCTCTTTTGAGACGTTTCAGCGTGCTTTCCGTCAACCAACCTTCGAATACTGAGCGCTGAACGTGCGTTAAATATTTTCGGCAGATTTTCATGGCTTTTCTGACCCTCACCTGCTTCACATCATATGTTAATATCACATACATTCTCCGCCCTCCTTAACAACATCTCTAGCATGCTTTTTACTACTTGTTACCAATCTCCTGCATCAAAAAACGCCTAAGTCTAAACTTAAGCGCCTTTCACTTTTGGTCTTATGAATTTTGATTCCTTGTAGGTACGGTACAACTGTTGGTGATACAGTTGGTGATCCTTTGAAGGACACGTGTCAATTCCTCATAGGTACGGTACAACTTTATTCTCATTTTTTCTATTATAAGGAGGGACTTTATATGTGTCAATTCCTCTTAGGTACGGTACAACAACTGTATTTGCGTTGTTTCTTGTTCTTATTCTACCCCATTTTCCCTGTTTTGGCAACATTTCTATCAAAAAAGTCGGTCGACCTTTTGACTCCAAAATCCCGCAAACCCTTGATTTTACGTGGTTTTTCATTTTTGAGACTTTTACCCAAATCCTCGACCGACTTTTTTGTGAAAAAACGCCCATTTTGACGCTTTTTTGCTCTTTTTGGCTCTTCAAAAAGCCTGAAAACCTTGATTTTATGCGGGTTTGGAGGTAGACCGACTTTGTACAGGATATGGTCAAAATTTCCCACAATTCCTATCTGCTCTTTCTTTATGTAATATAGCGACTCCACACGATAAATACTGACTGAGTGCTCCCTAATAGCGCCTCCTGCATGTTTTTCACTATATATTGCCAATTTCTCACATCAAAAAGCGCCTAAGTCCAAACTTAAGCACCTTCCGCTTTTGGTCTTATAAAATTTGATTCCTTATAGATACGGTACAACTTTATTTATCGTTGCAACATTGGAACTTGTGACTATACAGTGTCAATTCCTTATAGGTACGGTACAACTCTTAATCGTGAAGAAGTACAGAGAATTTTTGATTTGTGTGCACTGTGTCAATTCCTTATAGGTATGGTACAACAAATATTGGGGAGAGCTACATGGATGTTAAAATATTCTCGTGTCAATTCCTCATAGGTACGGTACAACAACTGTATTTACGTTGTTTCTTGTTCTTATTTTACCCCATTTTCCCCGTTTTTGCAACATTTCTCTCCAAAAAGTCGGTCGACCTTTTGACTCCAAAATCCCGCAAACCCTTGATTTTACGTGATTTTTCATTTTTGAGACTTTTACCCAAATCCTCGACCGACTTTTTTGTGAAAAAACGCCCATTTTGACGCTTTTTTTGCTCTTTTTGGCTCTTCAAAAAGCCTGAAAACCTTGATTTTATGCGAGTTTGGAGGTAGACCGACTTTTTTACAGAATATGACTGAAATCCTCCACAATTCCTATCTGTTCCTTCTTTGTAAAACGCAAGGATTCTACCCAATAAAATGAGAGCGTTTCATATAACTTATCTCTAAGTCCAAACATGAATCAGATTCATCGTATGTTCAACAGAGCATTTAATATATTTCCATCAGTTAAAGGGTTGATCTTTCATTCAGACCAAGGTTGACAGTATCTCAACCAAACAAGAGGAACAAAAACAAAATGGATGCTTCCAGTAAAATACAGAGAAACATCCATGTGTTGCTATGCCCAATTCACAAATCAATGTGTCCAGAATTCCGGATACATATCAAAAACAGCTGCCTTTATCTATTTATTATTGTATCGACATCTAATTTACCTTCTGCAATCATATCAAGACATCCCACGAAACCTTTTTCGTAGTCTCTTAACCCACTGGACAATAGCCCTGCGTTATTTTCTAGTCTAGTGACCGTGTCCTCTGTAAGCAGAGGTTCTCTGAGTTCAAATCTCAGTGCTACATTATCAACATATTCTAAATACGCTGTTTCAACATCTAACAATGCGTCATAGTATGAGGAATATTTTTTCAAATTATCGGTCGTTTCAACTTCTCGGTTGAATACAGACACCAAGTCCTTCAATACTTCTAACAACTGCGGATATTTCATTTTAAAAAATGCTACCGCCTCATTATTGTCGAAAATCTGCCGTGCAGCCTGAGGAACGGCGTTATACATTTTAAGAAGAACCGTTCCTTTAATGAATTCTTCTTTCATCATAAAATCGCTTTTCTCTGAATAAATTTCCGGGTATTTCTGTGCTCCTTCGTTTATTCTTCTGTATGAACCCCAATTTGTTTTAGCCACTTATTAGTTCTCCTGTTTCAGTACGCAATTTTTTTAATGTCTTTCGGGGGACAAATCATCTAAATAGCCCTGCCTAGTAATGATAATTCCTTATAGGTACGGTACAACTGATACGATTGTGTATCGATTATAGAAAGGTTGGTGCAAAGTGTCAATTCCTCTTAGGTACGGTACAACAACTGTAAATTCGTTGTTTTTTATTTTTATTCTACCCCATTTTCCCCGTTTTTGCAACATTTCTCTCCAAAAAGTCGGTCGACCTTTTGACTCCAAAATCCCGCAAGCCCTTGCTTTTACGTGGTTTTCATTTTTGAGACTTTTACACAAATCCTCGACCGACTTTTTTCTTAAAAAACGTCCATTTTGACGCTTTTTCTGCTCTTTTCAGTGCTTCAAAAAGCCTGAAAGCCTTGATTCTATGCAGGTTTGAGGGTAGACCGACTTTTTTACAGAATATGACTAAACTCCGCCACTATTCCTATCTGCTCTTTCTTTGTATAACGCAGCCACTCCACACGATAAATACTGACCGAATCCTCCGTAACCACCAACACTTTTCCAGGTCTCTTTTGAGACGTTTCAGCGTGCTTTCCGTCAACCAACCTTCGAATACCGAACGTTGAACGTGCGTTAAATATTTTCGGCAAATTTTCATGGCTTTGCTGACCCTCACCTCTTTCACATCATACGTCAATATCACATACATACTCCGCCCTCCTCGATAATGTCCGTACTGATTGTCACTATTTACATCAGCTTTCGATACCAATCTCTTATATCAAAAAGACGCTCAAGTCTAACACTTAAGCGCCTTCCTCTTTTGGTCTTATGAAGTTTGATTCCTTATAGGTACGGTACAACATTACGCTAAGGAGGTACAATCCAATGTACGATGTAGAGTGTCAATTCCTTATAGGTATGGTACAACCTTGAAATCAATCCACACACGCACAATAAATGCAGTAAACTACTTGTGTCAATTCCTTATAGGTACAGTACAACCTTGGATATCCTCATTAAAATCATGAGTACAATATCAATAATTTTCGTATGTATGTGTCAATTCCTCATAGGTACGGTTCAACTGGTACAACAAAATATGTGGAAAACTATATGGGTGTAGACCATGCGTCAATTCCTCTTAGGTACAGTACAACAACTTCAAGTACGTTGTTTTCTAAATTCATTCTACTCCAAATCTCCTATTTTTGCAACTTTTTCCTCCAAAAAGTCGGTCGATCTCCAGATGCTAAAATCCCACAAACCCTTGATTTTATGCTGTTTTGGAGGTCGACCGACTTTTTTCTTTAATACTCTCTAAATTGAACAAAACGGAAGACTACTTCTTTCTTATTTCCCTGCTCCTGTACACAACGCTCGCTACACGCCGCCAACACCTTAATACCCTTTTCTTTGAGTCGGCAAATTACATGATATGCCAGACAGAACTCTCCTTGACAGAGTACTGCTTGAGGCTGATGTTCCAAGATCTGCTGCACACATTCTTCAGCCAAATTAGCAATATAATCCTCATCCCCTTTCGGATCTACCAAAGGGAAAGACATCTCCACAATTCTGCCATACTCCAAAGCCTTCTGTGTTTGATTTTCCTCCCAGCGACTAGCAGGATGATTTGTAAAATTAACAAATATCTTTTCCATATCCTTTTCTCTCCTATTCTTGATAATTTCCATAAATATTTTTACCGGAAACGGAAGTCACCTTTATCTTTACATCGTTTCCTTTTCTTTTGCCCGCCGGCAATTCAAAAACTGAAACCTTCTGTCCCTTATAAGAAGCGTATGCAAAAAATTTACCCTTTAGCTTTTTGTCCGGTATGGGATCTTTCTCAAGCTTACAGCTTAAAACCTCACCTACTTGATGCCCATTCAGATTCCCTAAATTGATGCCATTCGTTCCACCGGCACTCTTCTTATCGGTTTTTGGGAAATTAGTATTCTTCGACTTGTCGTCCTTCTCCGTCACAGTAAGAATGGGTAGCATTTGTACCCCCTGAATAGAAGGCAATGCATACTCACGATTTAACTGCACCCTCTTGTTCGGCATTCTGATGCTATCCTGTTTTCTATAATCATAGCCTATATGATTCTCCCCGAACCACTTAAAGCCTTCCGTCATGGTTTGTCCCTGTTGGTCGGCAGTAATAGGGTAGGTAACCAGCTTGCTCTTTGTAGCCTCCAAGGCTGCGATAGTGAAGAAATCCGCCTTCACCTCTTGGCTAAACTCCGCCGCTTCATATACCGGTATTTCGGGGCACTCTGCCTTTAATTCATAGATAACACGTTCATTCTCCAGGCTTATCTTTCTCTCTGTCAGATTGGTCACCTGGAGCACCACGCTACCCATTCCCAAAGGCTTACCCATTCCCAATTTATATGCGATAGGACCATTTTCAGGTTGTTCTTCACTATTACCACCATTCAATAGCCACAGCAGCTGTTCCAATTGTTTTCCTGTGATACCATCAAAGAAGAGCTTACCGATGAATACATTATCACTGCTTACCGGACGTACAGTTTTATTGAGCTTACTTTTCTCCACACTCTTGGGAAGTATCTTGCCATTCTGATGCCAGTAGAATTTTCTACCCCGCAGTTTGCCCATAGCAATCGCCATCCGGCCCTTTTCCGTGTAGTAATCGTAATTCCAAAAATCTGCGTTTTCGGGACGTTGCAAATAAAACTCCACATTGTTGATACGGGGCTTCCCCAAAGTCTCCAAGGTGATAATTTCATCGTAATAAGCTGCATTTTCCTTCTTTTCTGCTACATAGGCATCTGCAAAACGTATTTTGGACCCACTTGCCTGCTCATTATTTTCTCCCATCATTCCAAACAAATCACAGGCTGGGCAGTTCTTCGCAAGCGCTTTACAGGGCGCCATATCTCCTGCCAGTTCCTTCAAAGTATGAGTAGAAGGCTCTTTGGTAAAGCACGCCGGTGCCAAATACAACAATTCCTCATTCACTTTCGAATAATATACCGGGAAGTATTCATTCGTTTTTCCTTTTAAAAACGCCTCTAACTGCTTTTCATACTCCTCGTAGGGCTTAGGATTTTGAGACGCCGTAGGTTCTTCCTGATAAGCCTTTAACACCTGCTTCAAGCGTTCAATATCCTGGTCAGTAACTTCTGCCGCTTTACTATTCTGGGGTATAAACACATGGCAGTTATGCTTTTTTTCTATGCTACCGTCCGGCATACCCTTTATGAGATATCCTTCCTCGTTATGTGCAGCATCCCTGCTGGTAGAAATACTCTCTATCAAGCTCTTGCATTTGCCTTCTCTTACTCTCTTGTTGAAATATACCTTGGAGCCTTCCGGAGTCTTTTCAAGCATATAAAGGAGCAAATATTTCTTTTTGGGGTCATGTGTAGGATTGTTCTTGTTTAGCTTACGGTAAATACAATCTTCTGCTTCTACCAATTGATAGTCGCCGTTCACCCTACGTTTCAATAAGCCTGCCTTATAAGACTCCTGAATTCGCATTATAGGATAATTATTCTCATTCAATATTCCCATACAAGAATCAGTGAGGGTTTCATACACACTGCGCAACATACCACGCAATTCACTTCCGGGAATCACAGGCTCTTGATATTCCTGGTTATAAGTTCGTGCGGGACTTAACTGGGTATAAGAATAAAAGTCAAAGCTTTTATGGTCCTCCACATTGCCTTCAAATGCTTTATCGCTGGTGGTATTGGGTATAAAGAGCGGACTCTTGGTGGTAATGGAATACTCAATCACACCTGTATGCTTTTCTCCCTCCTCCGCATACGCCGCAGCCTTTTTCTCAGGGAAGGGAATAAAGTTATAGGGGTTCAAAAAATCAGTATGCATTATTCCACCTCCTTTAATCGATAATTCACAATTTTTAACATATCGTTCTCGTCATACCGGATGTAATTTACTACGGTGATTTTCTCTGCAAGCTTGTCCGGTTTATCCACTTGATAACCGGATACATACATAGTTTCCTCGTACTTATCATCATAGCTTGCATCCTCGGTAATTTCCAAACGTTGGATACCCCTGTTACGAGTTTTTAAGAAACGTAATTCTTTTTCCCGGTCAAACAAATGCAACTCCAAAAGCCCCTCCTCTGTTAAATACTTTTCTATCTCAGAAAGGGAGGTATATTTTTCATAAACCATCTTGTCAATAAAAGTAGCGTATATGGTTCCGGTTTGTGGTGCATTATCCATCAATAACATATTTACGCCCTCCTTATAGCTGCAAATGCAGCTTTTTCATACTGTTCCTCTGATGCTTCTGCGGAAATACGAATTTCCCCATTTGCCGCAAATAAGCCTCTGCCTATGGCCGTTTGACCACCTACTGCAAGGAACCCGTTCTGTACATCCTTTAATGCCAGCAACAACAACCCTACCATAGCATCCGCCTCCGGCGTTTTCTTAACCTTAAGAGTCAGTTCCGTAGTTCCACCAATATAGGAGGCCTCTTTATAAAGAGCACCATCCTTGGCACCGCCCTCAAATCTGCTGATGGCATTACGCACCATAAGCAATCTCTTGGAGCCTTCTAAAACACATTCTCCTACGATTATATTTGATACGCGGGCATCACTATCTGTGGATACATTCACGTACCCAAATAAATTGTCCAGAATTTCTCTGCAGTTAATGGCTCCTAATTGGATTAATATTTCCTTTAATCTATGTCGAATAGCACCATTAAAACTGGTTCCGGGGATTACAGGCTTTCCATTCGCCGTAATATGTTCAAAATCCGGCTCCCCTTTGCGCGCAATATATTGGCGAATACTGATACCGCCTTCCAGTCTTAAAGGTAGCGAAATCGTGATGTATTTTGATTCGTCGGTAGTGAGCGCCTGCAGGTCCACGTTTTCCCAGGTTGCGTCCTGTGCTTCAGGAGCACAATAGGCATCCTTGTATTCCAAAATATTGCTTTTACTAAACTCTTTCTTCTTTACGGACAGCAGACGAATTTCACCATAGCCTCTGGTTTTCTTACTACCCAGGCGTATTTCCTTTTCTCTCCAGCCCAGGAAAACCTGTGACAACTGACTCATCAGGTCTTCTTCCTTGTCTTGTTCGCGAACCCAAAGCTCCATATAAAAATATCCCGTCGCTCCGGTATCCACCACTTCCATGTCGAATTTTCCCTGGGATACGGCCGTCTTGTTATCGGAAAGCTTTACCCCATCACGAACAGCGGTTTTTACTTCTGAATTAAAAAACAAATCTGATACAAACAGGGAACTCATTTTCCCCTTATTGTTCTTCATATCCTCATATCCGAAAATACATTCTACCTGCTTTTCTTTTTCAATATAACCTCGCATAGCACCTGCCAAAGAGGAACCCGGGATAAAAGGCACTCCCTCGCCACTTAACAGCACATCATTGTCAGTTAAGGTTCCTTCCCCTTGGGAAATACATAGTGGAGAATCCAGTGCAACGGATATGGAATATACTATTTTTTTCACAATAGAATTACTCATTTGCACTTTCCTCCTTTCTGTAGGTTACATATTTAATCTGGTTCAAGAAGCTATACAAGTAAATTGCGGTTGCTTCATCTTCCCCAAACCTACTGGGAATCTCTTTTACATCTGCTTTTGCCTTGTCGATAAGCTTACGGCAATTCTTTTTCTTGGTATCGCTTTCGATTCCCTCTATCTGTTCCTCAATTGCCTTTACGGTCTTCTCGTTTCTTACGATTATGGTAATCTTACTCAGCGTTGCCTTGAAGTCCTTGGAAGCAAACATACTCTTTTCCTTCTGTAAAAGTTCGTTTGCACCTGCTACCCCTGCACGTGCAAGCGCCTCTCTATTTCTTAAACGACGAAGGTTTTCCAGGATATCTGTCTGTTCTGTGTTATCAGCAGGTGCCTTTTGTGCTGCTGTTTTCATCAAGATTACTTCACTCTGAGGCTCTGCCAATATTTCCAACTCTCCGTAACCTTCTGCCACTCGCTCTCCTATAAAGTTTTCTGACAACAAAGAAATATCTACTTCCCGGTCAGCTGTAAAATAACATACGGTTCCTTTTCCCAAGGCCGTGAATATAGGCTTACGCTGCCTCCAGGTCACATTAAATCCGCCAATGGTTTCATAGGTCAGGAAAGCACTATTTATATGAAGTGCGTTTTCCTCCACCTGTAATACTTCGGCTAAATATCCCTTGAGGCATTCCACATCCGCACTGGGAACACCGCTTTCATTATACAAAATCGCCGGAGAGTTTAATTTTATCACGAAGTTCTTGGTTAACTGAGGTTGCTTATTCTGCAAAGGTTCTACATCCGTTAAAGTCACCTCTACGTTTCCATATTCTGCATTACGACCGTAGCCCATACGCACTCCGTCTACCTTTTGCAATAATTCCACAATCACTTCTGCCTGTTCTCTATCTGCCAAAATATATCCTGCAAAAGTCTGGCCCTTACGGAGACTTTCCAACTGGTAAAAAGCAGAAGCATCCTCACCGGTAGCTTTTCCTAGGGCTTTATTATCAGGGCGTCTGTGATGATAATTTACTTCTATTTCCACAGGTTTAACCCAGCCCTGAGGGCTCACATATCCACTTCCTACCGGTGTCCACTGTGCATCCTCCGCACAAGGCAATAACATATCCACAACCTGCAACTTGCCATTTTCATCATAGGGCTGATCTTTTCTTTTTTGCAAAGACGCACTGATGGGCGTGCAACGTTCTTGTCCATAACATATATAGGCATTTGAAACCAAAATGCCCTGGCCTTGACCATCATACCTCATCAACTTTGCAAAAGTCTCTGCAGGAAGATTTTGTGCCAAAATTCCCAACACCTTGCTACCCTCAATATAATCATGAGTCTTTTCCTGGCTGCCTGTTGCAGACTTGCATAATAAGGGAGACTTCAAGGTAATCGTGTAGTTGATTTTATTCCAATCCTTCAATGCAAAAGAAGCGATTTTTCTTGCTTCTTTCTTATCTTCATCCTGCAAACTTAATTCCACCAGTCCCAAGCCTCTGGTTCTGCCGGTTCCCATATGCTTTACCATGGAAACTGCTTTTTCCAAAAGCTCTTGCTGCTCCTCTGTCAGTCCCGGGTTTGCTTTTAAGTTTGCTTCAAAAACTAATCCTTTGTTCATTACTCGCATGGTACGCAAACTGCCTTTGTCCGCAACTCCATCTTTTGTCATAGCGGTTTGGGTTCTGGTATACGTGTACAAGCCTAATACCTTCTGAGGATGTGCCAATACCTTATCTTCGCAATTTACCAGGTCTGCCACTAATTTATCATAATCCTGCAAATAAGCATTATCCAAAGTAAAAAGGGCGTCGTCCTTTCCTTCTTTGCCAAAGAGGGACTCATATAATTTTTTCTCAAAAACTCCCCACTCGGTTAATTCCAAAGCAGCCTCACGAATACAGCCTTTTATTCTCTTAGCCGGAATAAACGGAAGACCACAATCCTCATAAACCACATCCGTATCCACATAAGAATTATATATATCTCCGGAAGATGCACATAAATCACTTAATAATCTTATCTGTAATATCATGACTCTTCCCCTCCTAACTCACATATCGAAACTATTTCTAACGCATCGTACCAGGTCTGCCTTTTCGTATCCGGCAATTCCACTTTTCTGGATTGCAAGAAAACCACTTCCTTATCCACTTCATCCATACCTAGCGAGAATACGTTACGCAACTTTTTATATTTACTCTGGCCAATGCCTTCACGCTGGAATATCTTCAAATTCTTAAACAAAACCTGCTCTATATTCCGTTCTTTATTTCCCTCACGTTCATTCAGGTCAAAGACTCTGTCATATCCTGCTCCTACTACATAATAAGGTCTGTAAACCATAAACTCTCCATCGGGCATTCTGTACTGTCTCTCTCTATAATCACTTAAATCAGCCGCTTTTACATGACGACAAATCTGGAAATCCACATAATTTCCAATAATTCCTTCTGCCTGTCCGCCTGCACGATTTTCTGCCAGTTTTGCTATTTTCTTGGCACTACTACAGCAACTTTCTGCAACCTCGTAAGCATCACTGAAGGGAAAATGACTGTGGAAAAATGCAATGCCCGCGCAGGCTGATAAAGCATATTTCTGTCTGTTTTCTTCCTCTGAAAGCCCTTCTTCCACAAACATCACTTTGGAAGACACACATTTCAAAAATTCCTTTACTGCATAAAGCGCTACTTGAGCATTACAAATAAAGGTAATATCATCTCCCGCTACAATAATCTTACGATATAATTTCTTAGCTGCATCCGGTTTGATTTTACCCGCAAGCTCCGTATCAATCTTTTCACACATCTGCTTAAAGCAGTCTTGAAATTCATACTTTAATCTGGAAGAAATACTACGCATAGCTTTCACTGCATTTGCATAATCCGTTTTGTCCTGCATGATTCCTTTAATTCTGTTACCCATGCCATTACCGTCAATATGAACTACCGCCAGCATACTGTTGTTGCCCTTTTGCGTGGTCATATCATCCAAAATTTTCGTAGCATCCTCGGATTCCTTTAAATGTTTTCTCTTTAATCTAGATTCTGTGGAAACATATTCTCTTGCATTTTTGTCATAGGACACCAAAGGATACCCTGTGGCAGAATCTACAGCCATAAAAGGAAAAGCTCCCATAGGCTTTACCTGAGGCATAACCGCTTTTATCTCGCGCATACGCAGATTAATCGCTTTGTAATCGTCGCTATAGTTCTCCGTCTTTTCCACCACTGCAACAGCCAAATTCAAAGAATACGTATTCTCCAAAACGAATTTTGCTAGAGCACGATTGACCGTTTCACATATATCGCCCTTACGGAACAGTACATATGCATTACCACCGCCTACGAAAAGCACCTGCATCTGCACATTTGTATCTGTCAAGAAAGCACTCTCATCGTCCTCTTCCCAGTTCAACAAATATTTTTCCTCAGACCATCCCTGCTCCTTACGAATCCACTCAAGTCCTCTCATGATTATATTTTCAACTAATTCTGACGCACCAATAATATCGCGCACTCTATTGGTACTGAAAATATAACTCTGAATACCTCTCACATCGTACATGGCAAGCACTTCTTTTTCCCTTAACTCTTCCCTCATGATATCCTCCATCTATTCTCTGTTACTTTCCGATTATTGCTCATAATATTAGTGATATTTTACTACATTTTTATATTTTATTCAACAAATTCAGACAAAAGTGCCATATTTTATTCTTTTGCAAAACAAAAAACCTTCAAGGATTGCTCCTTAAAGGTTTTCTTCTTTGTTATCGTTTTTAACGCTCTTGCCCTCTCACTATAGAAGACTCTGCAATATGCTTGTACAGGCAATTTTCCTCTTCCGCATACACATCATAAGAAGGCTCCTCACTCTGCTCAAAAGTACCAAACGCATCTACTCCTGTAATCTTCCCGTGCTTTTCTTCCTCTCTCCATTTAAATACCACATACTCTTCCCGGCAAAACCGTGGTCTGCCCGGCACTGAGATTCTGTTTAATTCCTCTTTATCTTCTACAGGAATAATGCCATAATACAATAACGTATGTTTCTCATCTATCTCTCGATCCATATGATAATGTCCAAAGAACCACTGTTTGTAATATAACTTTTCTTCTAAGGCATCAAAATAATCCGTCAAAATATCTGCCTCATAAAGATGCCCCGGTCCTTCGTCCAATATATTCTGTACTCTTGTGGCACAGCAGTGGCTAATCACATAATCCACTTCAAAATCATGCTTTTGCAAATTCTTCACCCCTTCCGCCATCTCCGCTTCCGTAGGAAGCTCCTGCTTCCACCAGGATTCATTTAAAATACGAAATGGTAATTTCCTACGAACAGCCACTTGACGCCTATTCTCAAAGTCACAATCATCGCGGTTCAAAATACCCCCTTGTACATCATGAGAAGAAGCTCCGCCAAAGGTAAAGAATTTCTTTCCCTCCAGTTCAAATACCTGGCCTCTCTCCAGCAAAATTACCTTATCTCGCACGATATGACGCACCTTGCCTCCATGCCACTCCTCTAAGGGATATTCTTCAATCATATTATAATTCTCGTGATTTCCCTGCACCCAAAGCAATGTAAAAGGCTTTCCTGCGAAAAAATCACAATTATATTCAAAGGTCTTGTCTCTTTCCCAACAGAGCCCCAAATCTCCGCAAACAATAATATAATCCTCTTCGGTTAAGGTAAGCCTCTTACTAAGAGCCTTCTTGGAAAATCTTTTGAAATCTCCATGAGTATCTCCGGTAATGTATAGCATAAATAATCCCCTCCATTTCCTTTTTGCATTCTAGCACACTTACTTCGCAGTAGACATCTCATGTCATCGGATTTTACTAATTTACGGCCAATATCTCTCAATCATCCTCTCCATATTCGCTCTGCCCACCGGGTTGGCTGTATGAATCTCGATAGGGTAATATGTCTCCCGCTCTGCCAAATAATCCAATATCTTAATGGCATCTCCGCCAAACTGTGCATAATCTCCTAAATCATGGTCCAAATCCAACAGTTCGATTTCTCCGCCGGCTTCTTCAATTTCTTCAATCAGAGCGACGGTTTCCTCCACCGATTTGGTTCCCTCATATCCCTGCGGTACGGGCCGGATGTCATCCACCCAAATCTTCACTTTTTTATTTGTATAGATACTCATATTCTCATTCCTCTCTTTCGCATTTCATTGCTGGCTTGTTCTCTTCAAGTCTATTTATTTGCAATACAAAAAACCGATTGGCAGTCTCCAACCGGTTTTTAACACAAAAGAATACTGGTTCTTTCTATACTTTCTCAAAAAGACCAAGCTCATAAGCAGGTGTATTCCACTTATTAATTTTCTTAATCATCTCTTCAGTGTTAATAAAGCTTACCGGAAGAGCTGCCTCACTTAACGCACTATAAGTACCGTCCGTATAAACCGCCTGCAAAACCACACGATATTTACTACGAACCAATGCCCCAAAAGAATTCTGAGAATCCAATTCTACATAGAGACAGTATCTGCCATATTTATCCTCATCTGTAATATTCATTACTGCGTATTTCACCGTAGCAGGTGACTTAAGGCGCTTCTCCAAAATATCTTTGCACGCCTGCTTAATTAACGTTTCCCTCAAAGACACTCTCTGCGTCGCATGCTGCGGTTGTTCCTGCTCTGTGGGCTGCACCATAGGCTGAACAGGCTGCACCGGTTGAACAGGTTGAACAGGTTGTGCCTGCTGTACGGGCTGTGCCGGTTCTGTCGGCTGTACGGGTTGCTCTTCCCGTGCCGGCAGGTTGTCCTGCGGCAAAATCACTACCTTTGCACCACAGAAGTTACAAAAACGACTTTCGTTAACAATTTGCTTACCACACTGATTACAAAACATATTGGCCTCCCCATGCAATATTATTTACTTAAATCATAGCAAATTTTTGTTTTCCTTGCAATAACATAAAACCATTTCTTTCAAATTACTCATTTGTACCTAGGTATAGACCACTCCCCAGGCAATTGACATTATCACATCACAAAAGACACTTAAGCAGGTTTTTCTACTTAAGCGTCTCTCTACTAAGATGTTTTTTTGTTTTTGGATTCCTTATAGGTAGGGTACAACTCGCATATAGAACACGTTATTTTAGTACTTCTCAGAGTTCACTTTTGTGTCAATTCCTCATAGGTACGGTACAACGTAAGTTCTAAGTGACTGTTGAATTGGATTAGCAAGTGTCAATTCCTCATAGGTACGGTACAACAACTGTAAATACGTTGTTTTCTAAACTCATTCTACCCCAAATCTCCTTTTTTTGCAACATTTTCCTCAAAAAAGTCGGTCGACCTTTTTAGGTCAAAAGTCCGCAAACCATTGATTTTACGTACTTTTTGAGTTTCGACGAATTTCTCCAAATCCTCGACCGACTTTTTTGTGAAAAAACGCTCTTTTTCGGCCATTTTTGCCCCTTTTTCAGCCACCAAAAGTCCAAAAAACCTTGATTTTATGCGGGTTTGGAGGTCGACCGACTTTTTCACAGAATATGACTGAATTCCCCACTCCAACAAACGCACCCCGTCGCTACCACTTCCCTCCTTCTTTGTACTCAAATGTGCCATTGCAAGCTTTTGGTTCCTCTTTGAGAATACCTCTTCCAATGTAAACATCCCATACCTCCTTACAACACAAAAGACGCTTAAGTATCAACTTAAGCGTCTTTACACTTTTGTCTTATGTAGTTTGATTCCTCATAGGTACAGTACAACAACTGTAAATACGTTGTTTTCTTAATTCATTCTACTCCAAATCTCCTATTTTTGCAACATTTTCCTCAAAACAAAAACCTCACAAGCATTCGCTCATGAGGTTATTAAAGCAGCGCTACAAGGATTCGAACCTTGAAATGACGGAGTCAGAGTCCGTTGCCTTACCGTTTGGCGATAGCGCTATTTCTTGACTACTTGATGAATTATACACGATTGTTTTTAGTTTGGCAATACCCTTTTTGAAATTTTTTATAAATTTCCTACAATTCCTCGATTTCCGGTACTGTGTGCCTCAAAATATTGAAAACCCTCGCGGTTTATAGGAAACAGCGAGGGTACATTATTACATTTCTTACACTTCAAACAACAAATCACCATAGGAAGGCATGGGCCAGATTTCCTTGGATACCAGCATTTCCAGCTTGTCCACGGGTGCACGGAGTGCACTCATGGCAGGTGCCACATTGTCCTTGTAGTAGAAGGCCTTCTCTTTGGGACAGCTGATAGCCTTAGCTGCTGCCTCTGCCACCTCCAAAGCATCCAATGCCTTTTTGGTTTCGCTAAGCTTCTCCGATACTTCTTTCAGAAGGTCAGTCTGTACCGTCGCGTCCACGCCGGCTTCCTTTACCGCAATCACGGTATCCGCCAGATTCTTGGTGTACTTCACTACTGCAGGCAATATTTGCTTTCTGGTCATATCAATCATGGTCAAGGCTTCGATATTAATGGTCTTGGCATAAGTATCATAAAGCACCTCTTTGCGTGCCTCCAGCTCAGACTTGGTGAAAATATGGAACTTCTCAAACAATCTTATGGACTTCTCTGTGGTTAAGGTTTCTACTGTTTCTACCATGGAACCGATATTGGGAAGTCCGCGACGTGCAGCTTCCTCCACCCATTCCTGAGAATAACCGTTACCATTAAAGATAATTCTCTGGTGCTCTGTCATGTACTGCTTCAACAAATCATGCACTGCCATTTCGAAGTTCTCAGCCTTCTCCAAAATATCTGCTGCTTCGCAAAAAGCTTCCGCAACAATGGCATTCAGGGTTGTATTGGGACTACCGATGGAAGCAGATGCTCCCACGGTTCTGAACTCAAACTTATTACCGGTAAAAGCAAAAGGAGAGGTACGATTTCTATCCGTAGCATCCTTCTGTACTTCCGGCAGGGTAGATACACCGGTTTCCAGCTTACCGCCTTCTGCGCAATGGGTAGCCGCACCGGTTTCTACCAGCTGGCTTACCACATCCTCAAGCTGTTCGCCCAGGAAGATGGAAATAATCGCCGGAGGTGCTTCGTCGCCGCCCAAACGATGATCATTTCCTACATTGGCTGCACTCTGGCGGAGCAAATCTGCATGACGGTCCACCGCACGCATAATACAAGCCAGTATAAACAAAAACTGTACATTTTCATTGGGAGTTTCACCGGGCTCCAACAAATTCACACCATTGTCAGTGCAAAGAGACCAGTTATCATGCTTACCGGAACCATTTACGCCGGCAAAAGGCTTCTCATGGAGTAAGCAGGTAAGTCCGTGACGGCCTGCCACTCTCTTCATGGTCTCCATAACCAGCTGGTTGTGGTCTGCCGCAATATTGGCAGTCTCATAAATGGGTGCCAATTCATGCTGCGCGGGAGCCGCCTCATTATGCTGGGTCTTGGCCGTTACGCCCAATTTCCAAAGTTCAATATTAATATCCTTCATGTACGCACCCACACGTTCACGAATGGTACCAAAATAATGGTCATCCATTTCCTGACCCTTAGGTGCCGGCGCACCAAATAAGGTACGTCCTGCAAAAATCAAATCTTTTCTCTGTAAATACTTCTGTCTGTCCACCAGGAAATATTCCTGTTCAGCACCTACGCTGGGAATAACCTTGGTGGCCTCTGTATTTCCGAACAATTTCACAATACGAAGAGCCTGCTCGCTTACTGCCTCCATGGAACGAAGCAGAGGTGTCTTGGTATCCAGCGCCTCGCCCTTATAAGAGCAGAAAGCAGTAGGAATACAAAGAGTCATGCCTGTAGCGCCTTCCTTCAGGAAAGCAGGGGAAGTCAAATCCCAGGTGGTATAGCCTCTTGCCTCAAAGGTAGCACGAAGTCCGCCGGAAGGGAAGGAGGAGGCATCGGGCTCGCCCTTAATCAGCTCCTTACCGGAGAAATCCATAATCATACGGCCGTCTTCATCCGGATGGGTTACGAAAGCGTCATGCTTCTCTGCTGTAATACCGGTCAAAGGCTGGAACCAGTGGGTGTAATGGGTGGCACCGTTTTCAATAGCCCAGTCCTTCATGGCCTTGGCTACTACATCCGCGGTGGAAGGCGATAATTCTCCGCCCTGCTCCATTACCTGCTGCACTTCCTTAAATACGCCTTTGGGCAGGCGTTCCTTCATCTTTCTATAAGTAAATACTCTTGAGCCAAAAAGCTCCTCAACATTAATCAGCTCGCTCATTCTCGTATCCTTTCTGCGCGTCATCCTCTTGCGTAAGCTTAATTTGTAATAAAAATTGTTTATAAGATAACGCAAATTCACGAATTTTGCAATAGTTTTTTAAGTTCTGACTCTTAACAAATCATATTTAGCGGGCATCCCGGACAATTCCAGCCAGATTTCCTGCTTGGAATGAGGGCAGCTTTCCACTGCTTCTCCCTCCTTGTCATACATTGCAAGTACCTGCACTTCCACGTTACTGCCATCCGGCTGCATAATCTCTATGGTATCGCCCACGCAGAATTTGTTACGCTGTTCGATACGTGCCAAAACCTTTCCGCCCCGGGTCTCCCTCGCCTTAAGTTCCTCTATAATACCTAAATAGGTGTACTCATTTACATAGGTGTTACTGTCGTAAATCTGGGTGTTTTCGTCCGGCTTTCCGAAATAAAAGCCCGTGGTAAACTGACGATAGGTACATTTGGAAATCTCCGCCTTGTACCAGTCCATATTTGCCCGATATTTTTCTTCCGACTCAAAGAAATCATCAATAGCCTTGCGATAAGTACGCGCCACGGTAGCCACATAAAGTGCAGTTTTCATACGTCCTTCAATCTTCAGGCTGTCAATACCTGCTGCCACAATTTCCGGAATATACTCTATCATACATAAATCCTTGGAGTTAAAAATATAAGTACCGCGCTCGTTCTCATACACCGGCAAGTACTCCCCGGGACGTTTCTCCTCCACCACAGCATATTTCCAACGACAGGGATGGGTACAGGCACCCTGGTTGGCATCCCTACCCGTAAAGTAATTGCTCAACAGACAGCGTCCGGAATAGGAAATACACATAGCACCATGAATAAAGCTCTCGATTTCCATATCTTCCGGAATGTGCGCTCTGATATCTGCAATTTCAGCCAAAGAAAGTTCTCTGGCAGACACCACTCGCTTGGCACCCAAGCCCCACCAGAAAAGGTAGGTCTGATAATTGGTGTTGTTCGCCTGGGTGGATATATGAATTTCCACCTGGGGCCATACCTTCTTAGCAATGGTAAACATACCGGGGTCCGAAATAATCAAGGCGTCCGGTTGGTCCGGCTGCATATCTCTAAGCTCTGCGAAATACTCTTCCGCTCCTGCTAAGTCATCATTATGTGCTAAGATATTGGCTGTTACATATACCTTTACTCCATGCTCATGGGCAAAAGCAATACCCTGTGCCATTTCCTCAGGAGTAAAATTCTTTGCCTTGGCACGAAGTCCAAAGGCTTCTCCGCCGATATATACTGCGTCCGCGCCAAACATAACTGCAGTTTTTAATACTTCCAAACTACTGGCAGGAATTAACAATTCCGGTTTTTCTCTTCTCATACTTCCTCCGTCTTTTTGACGCTAAGCGTAATACCATCCCCCACCGGCAAAATGCTTGTTTCCAGCTCGGGATGATGGGTTAATTCAAACAAATACTCTCTCATACGGCCGTGAATGGTACGATTTCTCCGCACAACTGCATAACGGGACTCCACTACATCGCCGTCCTGTAAAACATTATCCGAAATAAGCAAGCCGCCCGGCTCAAGCAGGCGCAAAATATCCGGCATAAAGTGTATATACTGCCCCTTCGCCGCATCCATGAAAATTAAATCATAGGTACCGCTAAGCTCCTTAAGGATATCCGCTGCATCTCCTTCTAACAAGGTGATAGCTTCTTCCTTGCCTGCCTTCTTGAAATTCTCTTTGGCAATGGGAATACGAGGCTCGTACTTTTCAATGGTGGTAATATGGCACCCTGCAGGTGCATACTCACTCATCAAAAGTGCTGAAAAACCAATGGCCGTACCCACCTCCAAAATCCGCATGGGACGTTTCATAGTCAATAAAAAACGCAGAAAACTCTGCATTTCTTTACGGATAATGGGCACATCCGTTTCCTTCGCATATTTTTCTATCTCGTTTAAAAAAGGCGTATTGCCTTTATCAAACGAGTTAATAAAGGCAACCATTCTCTCATCTACTATCATTTTTCTTATCACCTAGCATGCTAGTACGCTTCCGTAGGTGTTTCTCCCTCTTCCTGTGGTTCGTTTGCCATCACCTCAAACATTTCCTCCGCAGTCATGGCTGTACTCAAAACATATACCCCCGGCTTCAAATCCTCTTTAAATTCGGAAAACATATACTGCAGGCGAAACAGATTCACTTCACGTATCAAACCCTTTTGATAAAATAATTCACCCATCTGCTCTGCATTCATACCCTCCGGTATTTCCACCGTTACATCTCTACCAATTTCGGACATAGGCGGTTCATCAAATATACGATAACCATAATCAAATGCCAGCTTTGCTCCGCGGCCAATCATTACAACCGCGAACACAATCAGGGCAATTTTTATAATGGTTTCCGCCACATTCCAAACAATGTCCCTTATTCTCATACTACTGCCTTTCCTATTCAAAATCGATGGCACCCATTACTCTTGCATAATGAGTCTGCATCATTCTGCAAAATGCCAGCTCGGCTTCCAAAAAGTCTGCTACCAGCGGATTGTCTCGAAAATCTGCATACTCTCTTTCAAAAGCCTCAATCTTCTCAAACACCATATCTCCACTGTTTTGCATTTCAAAATTTCTTCGCCGAAATTCATCAATTTGCATTTTTAAGTCCGGGTATTTTTTTACCCTTTCTTTCTGCTCCACATATTTCAGATACTCTTCTGATTGCAAAAGCTTATCTATATATGCCTGTAAGGATTGCTCCATTACTTAAACCTCCATAATAATCGGCACAATCATAGGACGTCTCTTGGTCTTTTTCCAAACATAATCACCCAGTGCATCCTTGGTAATATTCTTAATCTTGCCCCAATCATAAATTCCGCGCTCCAAGCAATTCATAACTGCTGCATTCACTTTTTCACGTGCTTCTTCCATCAATTCATCGGATTCTCTCACATAGACAAATCCGCGGGATACAATATCGGGACCTGCCACCAATTGTCCTGAATACTGGTCAAGCGCCATTACTACAATCAAAATACCATCTTCAGCCAGATGCTGTCTATCGCGAAGCACTACATTTCCTACATCGCCAACGCCCAGACCATCTACCAAAATACCGCCTACCGGCACCTTATCCACTACTTCCGCCGATTCCTCCGACAATTCCAAAACATCTCCGGAAGACAAAATAAAGATATTTTCTTTCTCCATACCAAGACTTTGTGCAATCTTGGCCTGCGCAGTCAAATGCTTATACTCGCCATGCACCGGCACAGCATACTTAGGACGCACTAGAGTATACAACAGCTTGATTTCTTCCTGGCAGGCATGCCCGGAAACATGAGTATCCTGGAACACCACGTCCGCACCCTTACGGAGCAATTCATTGATTACCTTGGTAACTGCTTTTTCATTACCCGGAATAGGACTGGAGGAGAAAATAACCGTATCTCCGTGACCTATGGTAATCTTACGATGCATATTACTTGCCATACGGCTGAGTGCCGCCATACTTTCTCCCTGGCTGCCCGTGGTAATAATAACCTGCTGCTCATCAGGATAATTCTTCAGCTGTTCAATATCAATCAGGGTATTCTCCGGAATACTGATACACTCCAAAGCAGACGCGGTATCAATAATATTCACCATACTACGTCCTTCTACCACTACTTTACGTCCGAATTTATAGGCTGTATTAATAATCTGCTGTACACGATCTACATTAGAAGCAAAAGTTGCTACAAAAATACGGCTGTTCTTATGCTCCTCAAACAATGTATCGAAGGTTCTTCCAACGGTTTTCTCCGACTGGGTAAAGCCGGGTCTCTCTGCATTGGTGGAATCACACATAAGCGCCAATACGCCCTTCTTGCCCAATTCTGCAAACTTCTGCAAATCTATAGCATCACCATATACCGGTGTATAATCCACCTTAAAATCACCGGTATGCACTACAATACCTGCCGGCGAATAAATTGCCAACGCTGCCGCATCTACAATACTGTGATTGGTTTTAATAAACTCAATTCTTAACTGTCCCAAGTTAATGGACTGGCCAAACTTTACGACCTTTCGCTTCACGCTATTGGTCATATTATGCTCTTTCAGTTTGTTCTCTATAATGCCCATAGTCAAACGCGTTGCATAAACCGGCACATTAATATCCTTTAATACATAGGGCAGTGCACCGATATGATCCTCATGTCCATGGGTAATGACAAAACCTTTTACCTTGTCCAAATTCTCTTTTAAGTAGGTCACATCCGGGATTACCAAGTCAATACCCAGCATATCATCTGCCGGGAAAGCCAAACCACAATCCACAACAACAATACTGTCCTCGTACTCGAAGGCAGTAATATTCATACCAATTTGCTCCAGGCCACCTAAAGGTATTATTTTCAAGCCTGAAGGAACTATATCCTCAATCTTTTTTTTCAATTAAATTCCCTCCGCGTTACTCTTGTTCATCCTGAACAAATGCCACGTCCTCCAACATACTCTCAAACACACCGGCTACCGCATTCAATTCTTCATCATCGGATACGATTACAAATACGCTCTCTTCTTCTCCATCCTTGGACATATCCTTAAGAATTAATGCTTCTCCGTCACCTTCTTCAAAATCGGTCACCAAAATATAATTATATCCGCCGATTCTGGTCTGCTCCAATACGTAAAAATCAACCGGTGCTTCTCCGTCCGGATTAAACGTAACTTTTTCTAATTTACTCATTTACACTACTCCTTTGTCTGATTGGCGCGCAAATCCAAATATCCCTGCAAAATCAAAGTTGCCGCAATCATATCCACATAATCCTTGCGCTTCTCTCTGCGAATTCCGGCCTCCATCATAGCCTTATCTGCTGCAACGGTTGTCAGTCTTTCGTCCCAAGTATGAACAGGCAGCCCTGTTCTTCTCTCCAGCTTCTCTTTAAACTCCATGGTCAGTTCCACACGGGCACCCTCCGTGGCGTTCATGTTCTTCGGCAATCCTAATACAATTTCTTCTACTTCGTACTCTACAATCAGCTCTTCTATTCTGGCCAATGTCTGACGTAGCTTGTTCTCTTCCTTGCGGCGAATAATCTCAATTCCTTGCGCGGTAACCAAAAGGGCATCGCTGATTGCAATCCCCACGGTCTTTGAGCCAAAATCCAAGCCCATAATTCGCATATTACTTTCCCACCTTTTCTATGGTCTCTTAGTGTAGCGCCTTTTCTTTACCACTTGTTAGCACGGATATACTCCTTAAAGAGTTCCTCTACCAACTCATCTCGTTCCACCTTCATAATCAAACTGCGCGCACCCTTATGGCTGGTGATATAAGTAGGATCCCCACTCATAATATATCCTACAATTTGATTAACCGGGTCGTAACCCTTCTCCGTCAACGCTTCATACACCAAGGAAAGGATGATTTTCACACCGTTTTCCGGTTCCGCCTGCACTTTAAAATATTGTGTATTTCCTACATCTCCCATTCCTTCGTTCCTCCTCAATGTATTTTCTTTCTGTTTATAACCCTATTAATTCTATCTTACTCTATTTACCTCAAAAATTCAATAAAACTATACCAATATTTCATCGGTCAAAAAACCGGAAATCTTTACCGTTCGAATCCTGTTTGCAAGATTCTCTTCTGTAAACAGCGCAACCTTCACATAATCCTTGGTGTGCCCGATTTGGTATGCCTTGCCGCCGATTTCCTTGGTTTCCTCAAACAGTACTTCCACTTCCTTACCCACAAAATATGCGCGAAATTCCTTGGATTGCTTCTTTTCAAGCTCCAAAAGTATATTGCTGCGGATGGTTTTTACCCCGTCCGGCACCTGTCCCGGAAGCCCTGCTGCAATAGTACCCTTTCGCTTGGAATATTTAAAAATGTGCATTTCATAAAAACTTATTTTTTCCAGAAAGGCCTTGGTTTCTAAAAATTCTTCTTCCGTTTCCTGTGCAAAGCCCACAATCACATCCGTGGTAATTGCAGGTCTCTCAAAGTATTTTCGAAGCATTTCCACACTCTGCAGGTATTCCTGCGCTGTATAATGTCTGTTCATCCTCTTTAAAGTGACATCACAACCGCTTTGCAAAGACAAGTGGAAATGAGGACAGATTTTAGGCAATGCGGAGAGTCTCTTTGCAAAATCCTCTGTCACAATCCTTGGTTCCAAAGAACCAATGCGTATTCTCTGTATTCCTTCCACATCGTGAAGCTTTTCAATCAAATCCATGAGCTTGGACTTGCCGGAATAATCGTGACGTCCTTCTGTCTTTAGTACTTCTACACTACTGCCCTGTTTCCAGGCTTCTTCCTCAAAATCAATTCCATAAGAACTGATATGGATACCGGTCAATACAATTTCCTGATAGCCGGCCTTTACCAGCCCTTCAATTTCCCTGCTGATATCCTCGTAATGCCTGCTGCGCACTCTGCCCCTGGCGTAAGGAATAATGCAATAGGTGCAAAACTGATTACAGCCATCCTGTATTTTAATGTACGCTCTGGTATGTTCCGCTGTTTTTTTCAGCGTCATTTCTTCGTATTCATAGGTGTTGTTTAAGTCCAAAATAGTGGTATTATGCAAGGTTTTGTCCACTTTTTCTTCCTTAAGGGCAAGTAAACCTCTTTCCCGCAGGTACTCTTCCAGAATAGACACCAAATCTTTTTTCCGGTTATTTCCTATGGCCAGGTCAATGCATTCATCCTTTTCCACAATCTCCTTGTCCGTTTGTACGTAGCAACCCACCGCTACTACAATAGCCTGGGGATTTATAGCCTTGGCGCGATGAAGCATTTGTCTGCTCTTCCTATCCGCAATATTTGTTACGGTACAGGTATTTACTATATAAATATCGGCTTTTTGATCAAAAGGCACAATATTATATCCATTTTCTTGTAACATTTGTTGCACAACGTCTAATTCATAAGAATTTACCTTGCACCCCAAATTATGTAATGCTACATTTTTCATTTTTTTCCTCAAAATTTTTGTATTGTTTGCTCCTTGACATTTTTTTAACTACCAATTAATATGATGATGAAGGTATGACAAACGTAAAAGGAGGTAACTAATTATGAAAACAGTACAGATTTCTCTTAACTCCATTGACAAGGTTAAATCTTTCGTCAATGACATTACCAAATTCGATTACGATTTCGATTTAGTATCAGGAAGATACGTTATCGACGCTAAATCCATCATGGGTATCTTCAGCTTAGACCTTTCTAAGCCTATCGACTTAAATATCCATGCTGAAGAGAATATTGATGAGGTTATGGCTGTATTAGCACCTTACATGATCTAATCAGACTTCGTAAGAATCGCGTGTGAGTGAAAGCTCGCACGCTATTTTTGTAATGTTCTAATCATCTATAACGTCAGGCATGGCATCCTACCGCAGGACACCATACCTGCCGTTCGAGCTTCTTATTCACTTACTATAATCACTTCATCCGTATCCAGCGCAATCTGCACCAATTCATCAATCTTTTCTTCCAGATTCTTTTCGTGACGACGAATCACATTCAAGCTGGGCTTGGTAACCGGATGCTTTGCCACGAAGATAGTACAGCAATCTTCATAAGGCAAAATAGAAGTCTCATAGGTTCCAATCTTTTCAGACACTTCCACAATTTCCTGCTTATCAAAACCGATAAGAGGTCTGTAAACCGGCAATTCACATACTTCATTGGTAGCCACCAAAGAAGCCATGGTCTGACTTGCCACCTGTCCGATACTTTCGCCGGTAATCAGTCCCAAGCACTCTGTTTTCTGTGCAATGGTTTCCGCAATACGCATCATATAACGACGCATAATAATGGTCAATTCGTCATGGGGACACTGCTCGTAAATATACAGCTGGATGTCCGTAAAGTTAATCACATGCAGATAAATAGGACCTGTGTACTTAGAAACCAATCTTGCCAGATCCACCACCTTCTGCTTTGCACGGTCAGAAGTATATGGCGGTGCATGGAAATATACTGCATCCAGCTTCACGCCACGCTTGGCAATCATATATCCTGCCACCGGGGAATCGATACCGCCGGACAAAAGCAGCATTGCCTTGCCGCCGGTACCAACGGGCATACCACCCGGCCCCGGAATAATCTCAGAATAAATATAAATCTTTTCTCGAATCTCGATATTTAACATAATATCGGGATTGTGTACGTCTACATGCATTTCCGGATAGGCTTTTAAGATTGCCCCGCCCATATCCATATTAATCTGCATGGAATCCATGGGATAGTTTTTACGGGCACGTCTTGCATGCACCTTAAAGGTTTTGTTCTTATCCGGGTAAACATCATCAATATATTTAATAACGGTCTCGCAAAGTTTCTCAAAACCTTCATCTTCCACATAAATAACCGGACAAATACCGGAAATACCGAATACTCTCTGAAGACGCTCTACCACCTCATCAAAATCAAACTCCGAAAGGGCATCTACAAAAATACGTCCCTGGGTCTTGTGGATAAAGAACTCACCCTCACACTTTTTCAGAGCATATTTAATCTGTTGTACCAGCGCATCTTCAAACAAATATCTATTTTTACCTTTTACGCCGATTTCGGCATACTTAATCAAAAAAGCCTTAAACATTTCTCCTCCGTTCTGAAACATCACACTGCTGTAATGCTCTATTTTCTCCTTGTGTACTTTCTAAGCATGGGAATCATATCGTACATCACCTGTAAGGTATAATCAATTTCTTCCTTGGTGGTGAACACCGAAAAGCTGAAACGAATGGTGGAATCCCAATATTCTCTCTGAAGACCAATAGCCTTCAAGGTTTCTGAAGTCTGGGGCTTATTAGAGGCACAGGCACTGCCTGCCGAAATATATATTCCCTTATCCTCCAGTGCATGCAAAAGCACTTCACTTCGCACCCCCGCCACGGAAACGCTCACCACATGTGGTGCGGTTCTGCGCAAATTACCATCTTCCGTCAAACCGTTAATTTGAATGCCTTCTAACTTAGTGACACCCTGAATAAAGTATTCCTTCAAACCATATAGCCTATTCACATCTTCTTCAAAATTTTCATAGGCCATTTCCGCAGCCATGGTCATGCCTGCGATTCCGGGCACATTTTCCGTACCGGAGCGCATATTCTTCTGCTGACCACCACCGTAGGTAAGGGGCATGATTTTCACTCTTTCGCCCACATACAAAAAGCCTACGCCCTTGGGTCCGTGAATCTTGTGACTGCTTACGGACATCAAATCAATATTCATCCTTTTGGGATAAATTTTTATCTTGCCAAATCCCTGCACAGCATCCACATGGAACAAAATGTTAGGATTCATTCTTTTGATTAAGGCCCCCGCCTCTTCAATAGGTTGGATGGAACCGATTTCGTTGTTTACAAGCATCATGGAAACCAGGATGGTTTCCGGTGTGATAGCGTTCTGTAAATCCTCCAAACGTACCCTGCCGCTCTTATCCACAGGCAAATAGGTTACCCGAAAGCCCTGTGTTTCTAAATACTGCATAGTCTGTAAAACTGCCGGATGCTCAATTTTGGTAGTTACCAGATGTCTGCCCCTACGGTTATTTGCTATTGCACAACCGATAATTGCCATATTATCCGACTCCGTTCCGCCGGAAGTAAACAAAATCTCCTTTTCCGAAACCTTAAGAAGCTTTGCCAATGTTTCCCTTGCGTAGCGGACATAACGTTCTCCCTCCACACCCTTACGGTGCATACTGGAAGGATTGCCGTAATCTTCACACATTACTTTGGTCATCAGCTCTGCCACCTGCGGATAAACCTTGGTAGTCGCCGAATTGTCCAAATAAACTTCCATTTTTAGTTCTCCTTTATCTGAAATAGCTTCTCCATACTATCATATGCAGTCTAAATCCATAAGTAACTGCATATACTTTCTATTTCCTGGCTATTCCTCTAATTCATACATAATCCACGATAATATGGTAAAACCCGCTGTTTCTGTCCGTAAAATGCGTTTTCCCAGGGTAATGGGTTGCACTCCAGCATTCAAGGCTTGCTCAATCTCTGTTTCTTCAAAACCGCCTTCCGGTCCGATAAAGATTGCTATTCTTTGTCCAGGCTGCAAAGCACTGATGATTTCCTTGGTTTTACTCATATCCTCTGCCAATTCATAGGGAATCAGCTTTATGTCAAAATCCTTTACGAAGCTCAAGGCCTCCTTGAAGCTCATAACCTCCATAATCTCCGGTACAATACGTCGCTTGCTCTGCTTTGCTGCCGCCTCGGAAATCCCCTGCCAACGGATAATCTTAGACTTGGCCTTCTTATCATCCAGCTTTACTACGCATCGCTTGGTAGATACGGGCACCACTGCATAAACCCCCAACTCCACTGCCTTCTGAATAATCAGCTCCATCTTGTCCGCCTTGGGAAGTCCCTGGAACAAATACACCTGTGAAGGAAGCTCTACGCCGTCTTCTTTTATAAAACGAAGCTCACAGGTAATACCTTCCTCGTCCATTGCCACAATACCACAACGATACTCCTTACCATCCACACCATTGCTGACTGACAATTCCTCGCCTATCTTCATACGAAGCACATTCTTTATATGATTTACATCCTGCCCTTCTATTCTGACAACCTTGTCAGAAATCTGATGGGGTTCTACAAAAAACTGATACATATTCTACCCCTGTATTAGCCTAATTTTTTCATGCCGAACTCGGTTTTTCTTTCCTTCAATTCTACCCACACTGCCGCAACGGAACCTACAACGCCTGCTAACAGCATCAGAATCATATTGCGTCTGTAATCACTTATGGCATCTAATTCCTCATACCATTCCTTAACATCCTTAAAGCATTCCATAAAGGTTATATCGTCCCAACCCACATCCCGGAATGCATTAAACAAATCCCAGGTGCTGTCTATACGGAAGGCCAGATAAGTCATTGCAATGGAAATTACAATACAAAGGATTCCACCGACTAAAGAACATTTTTTGCCAAGCTTTTTGTAACCAAAGACTACTGCAAAGCCCATAATTGCACTGGAAATAGCAGAAATATAACCCATTCTCGCTACTAAAAGAATAGCGGCCGCACCTACCACCGAGCCCAAAAATGCACCAATAATACCCAACACATAATTTTCCTTAATACCTTTGTAGGCTGTGGCAGCTTGATTCATATTGTAGGTGATTCCTTCAGCAGACTCCGGACAAAGGAACAAATGATTCCCCTGAATCGCCCAGATTTCTACATTGCCCTGCATACCCTTTTCATCGCAGTTAACACCTTCATTCGCAATCACATAATTAACCAATGCTCGTACTGCCTCTACGATTCTATCCACATTTTTCTGGTGATTTCCCGCTATGGTGCACTTCAAATTAATACGATAACCCGCAGCGGAACATACCACCTTTTCCGGCACCTTGACCTCATGGGTAAGTACCTGCTGGATGGGTGCCGATGCAAAGCTTGCGCACATAGACACATTAATAAATATATTTCTGCCGTCATTCACGCACTCTGCGAAGAGAGTATATCCCCGATGCAAGCCCCATGCCTTCAGTTTACTATCATCTAATTTAATTCCCAAAATATCCACAACATCTTCTAAAACTTTTTTTCCGTTTGCCATTTTCTTTTCCCCTTCTTTTGTATATTTTCTAAACCGCAGGTTTTCTGCTGGTGACGCTTACCCATTCCCCTTGGTAAGTTACTTCCACAACCTCTAAACTGGCTGCTTTCACTGCATCTACTACCGTCTGCTCTTTATCATCAATAATTCCGGAAGTGATATAAATTCCGCCGGGCTTTAACTGATTCACAATTACCGGTGTCAAGGGTACCAGCACATCCGCCAGAATATTTGCTACAACAATGTCATAGCACTCATACCCCACTCTGTCCTGAATCTCCTTGTCGGTAATAATATTCCCGATCATCATTTCAAACTGCTCGGGCGCGATACCGTTATTAGCACAATTATCCGCCACTGCATCGATGGCGCAAATATCCAAATCCGTGCCCACAGCATGCTTTGCACCGAACATCAGCGACAGAATCGCCAGAATGCCGCTACCGGTTCCCACGTCCAGAAGCTTGGTTTCGGGTGTAATGTATTTACGCAGCTGACGAATGCAAAGCTGGGTGGTCTCATGCATACCGGTACCAAATGCAGTGCCCGGATCAATATGAAGGACCATCTTTTCATCATCTTCAGGCTTCACATCCTCCCATGAAGGAATTACCAAAATATCATCAATATAGAACTGGTGGAAATACTGCTTCCAATTATTAATCCAGTCAATATCCTCTGTCTCATCCACAGTAATGGTTCCCTCGCCGATATCCATGAAATCCCTGATATCGTCAAGCTCAGCGGTCACGTTTGCCAGAATGGTATCCACATCCGTGGGCTCTCCCATGATTTCCAGGGTACCGTCCTCTTTCTTTTCCACAAAGAAGCTCAAATAAGCGATTCCGTCATCTTCCTGTACTTCCGGCAAAATATCTACAAACATCTGCTCCTTTTCCAATGCTGTCAAGGGAATCTTGTCCTCTATCTGAGCGCCTTCCAACCCAATATCGTACAGGGAGCTAATGATAATATCCTCAGCCTCCGTTGTTGTTTTAATACGAAACTTAACCCATTTCATACTTTTATTGTCCTTTCTATCCTTACTGCATTAATGCATACTAACCCAATTTAAATCATCGCATAGTTATTTAAATTTTACTCTGTTAATAGGGCGATGTCAAATATTTATTTCTCCCATCTATTGCTACGTTTCTTTGCCAAATAAGCAAAAAATCAGTAGCATCCTACTTACTTTTCATGCATACTGAAAATATACGTTGTATGCTTGTCTGTTGTTTACGGACAGGGGAAAGGAGTATCTTATGGCAGGCACCATGAAGGATAACGAACTGGAATTTCGAGATTGGCTGAAAATGCAGTTTACGGAGGATGGACTTCGACGCTACACGGACAATGCGGTAGTGGCTTATTCCCATGCTCTGCGGACCTATTGCAAACAAGTTTCACCGGATATTGTAGATAATTTATTTTATTATACAAACTACTGGGATTTTGATGATATCTATGAAGAAATCATTAATTCCCCTAATTTTGAAGAGGTAAATCGCGAGAACGGTAACGGAACCTTTGGGGTTGCACTGGATCTTTACCTGTCTTTTTTAAAAAACGGAAGACATTCGGTGGCGCCGGATATTTCCGCCCCCTACTATCTGCGTAAGGGTTCCGCAGATAGCACCTACAGCGAATACCGCGGGGAAGAATTCCGATACGAAGAAGTGCCTATGACGCCCATACAACGCATTTACTATGGTGTACCCGGCACCGGTAAATCTTACACCATTAACAAAATGATGGAAGAAATGTACCCGGACCAGACAGAGCGCGATGCCCATTATCGACGCTTGATTTTCCACCCTACCTATACTCACGAGGATTTTGTAGGAAGTATTAAGCCTTTGGTAACACCGGACAGACCTCTGGATTATGTGTTTGCCCCCGGTCCTTTGACCCTCTTACTAAAGGATGCTTTTGAGCACCCCGCAGAAGTTTTCTACCTGGTTATCGAGGAAATCAATCGTGGTAACGCACCCGCTATTTTTGGTGATTTGTTCCAGCTTTTAGACCGCCTTCCTAACGGCAAGTCCGAATATACCGTACAAAATTACGACATGACCGCATATTTCTCCAGAGACCCGGGACTTAAAAATATTTTCCACGAGGGCAAAGTATGGTTCCCTGCTAACTTTAACATTCTGGCAACCATGAACACTGCCGATGAAAATATTTTCGTACTGGATTCCGCTTTCAAGAGACGTTTTGCACTGGAATATACCAAGATTAACTTTGATAATTTACCGGATGAGTGGAGTCATCCTTACGATACCTTTGCAGGTAATCGTCCTTTAAATGCATTATTTAAGGGAACTGCACTGGAAGACTATGTAGACCAGCTTTACTATGAAGGAAAACTATCCCGTGACTGGCCTACCTTTGCAAGACTGACCAATAAGATCATCGATATGATTAACCGCAAAGCTATTTCCGGTCCCAATCCCCAGTTAGCACGTATTGCGGAAAATAAAAAGCTTGGCCCCTTCTTTGTGGCTGAGGCTGATTTATGCCAGAAGGACACCTTCTTGAATAAAGTAGTATTCTACTTGAAACAGGATGTATTTACCTACTCTGCACATTATATGACAGAGTCCTTTGAGGAACTTTATATGAAATATGTGGAGGACGATGCAGATTTGTTTGAGTTGTTGAAGTAATAAAGTAAACCCCTATCAGGGAATGTCTATTGAACATCCTGACAGGGGTTTTGCTTTATCTTAATGGTACTACTTTGACTTCTTGGCCCCAAATATCTTTTTCTCTAGATTCCGGTTTAAAGTCTTCTAAGTTCATCTTCTATTTTATTATTCGTTAGCGTATTTTCCCGAATAAAAATCGCTGATTTCTTCTGCGCTGATTTTGTCACAATTATCCACCAACAACATTACTTGGCTGTAAAGATTTCCAGTTCCTTCCAAGGTTTTCATATTTGCACAACCCTGTATCCATAATTCTACCAGATTAGAAAGGGCCCCGGTTCCTTCCAGCGTTGTTAAATTATCACAACATCCCAATTTCAATATTGTCAAGTTAGTAAGGCTTCCAATTTCCTTCAAAGTTGTAAGACCGTTGCAATACCACAAATCCACTTCTGTTAGGTTGGGAAGTTTTTCGATTCCTTCCAATGCTGACAGATTGGAACCGCGCAAGAACAAAAATGTTACGTTAGGAACATTTTCAATTCCTTCCAAGGTTGTCATATTATCACACCACAAAGATAAAAATGTTACATTGGGAAGGAGTTCCATCCCTCCTAGGTCTGTGAGATTGGGACATACTAATCTCACAGATGTTAAGTTGGTGAGATTTCCGATTCCATCCAGGGTTGTCAGGTTTGGACATTCCAAATCCAAATTCGTCAAGTTGGTAAGGTTTTCTATTTCTTCAAGCGTTGTCAGCTTGACGCCTACTAACTTTAAATCTGTCAAATTATTTAGATTATCAATGTCTACTTCCAACTCGGAACATACTCCACAACTCAATTTTTCTAATCCCGTAAAATACTTTAAACAAGTAGCATTTGAAGCCCCTTCAGGAATTTCAAAGTCTGCTATATCCTTTACATCCCCGTAAGTAATATCTCCTTCTGTAACTCCGGTAACCTCTCGCACCTTTTCAAGCATGCGTTCATCCGCAATAGTTATAACATAATCATCCGTCAAAACCTCTTCTTCATTTTCAGCAATTGTATCCTCAGGTTCTTTGTTCTCCAATATAGAACCTGATTCGTTCTCAATAACGGTTTGCGAATCCGCCGGTTCTTCCTTATCACTTGCACCCGAATTATGTAACAAAATTCCTCCGGTTGTTAACAGCCCCACTGTCAATACTCCGGTTGCAATCTTAATACCTAAGCTTGCGCCCAGTTTTCCCAGCGCACCTTTGGTCACGCCGGAGGCTACTGCTCCGGCTACGGTTTCAATTCCTGCTCCGACCGCAGCTTCTGTTGTAACGGTAGCTCCCACTGTGGTTGCAGTTCCTGTTACAGCTGTAGCTCCTGCAGTTTCCGCAGCTTCAACCGCTGTAATTCCTTTTGTAGCAGTTACCCCAAGAGCACTACCTACTTCTGCAACTATTCCACTTGCGGAAGCCGGCAAAATAAAACTTTCCACTGAAGTTCTAAACAAAATACGGAATAATGGTAATGCACCCAAGCTGTACAGCTTTGTACCCTGGTTCTCTGCCAAATCAACAACCGCTGCTTTTATGGACTTTCTGGCATAATTAAGTCTGCTCAAAATAGTTCCCTTGGCACAACCCATAGTCTCTGCAATCTCAGTAACAGACATTTCTTCATAGTAGAAATACTGCACTGCAAGCTTTTGCTCTGTTGATAATCCATCAATAATCTGAGCAATGAGACGCTGTTTTTCTTTATCCATTATTATATTTTCCGGTATAAATTCCTCGTTGTCCTGTGTCGCCACTTCAAAAGCAAATTCTGCAGCGCCATCCTCTGAATCCAAGGTAAGTAATTCTCTTTTATTTTTCTGAATATATCTTAATGTATGATTTGTAGCAATCCTACCTGCCCATGAATAGAATTTCGTTACATCTTCCAACGTATTAATCTTGTTATATATTGTCAGATAGGTCTCCTGAACCAAATCCTCAGTTTCGTGATAGTCCTTAATAATATCATGGACTATCTTGTAAATGTACTTAATAGACAAATCATACATCACATAGTAGCAGTCCTGTTTTCCCTCTTTAAAGTTTGACACAGCCTCAAATAATTTTTGATCTTCTTCATAATAGTTTTTCATGATTCTCTCCAAACAAAACAAGTTTTACTCTATAAAATTCTATCAAAGTCGTCTTAATTCGTCATCTATTTTCTCTATCTTTTTCTTCAGCCAATCTATTTCTTTTAAATTACTCTCATATTTGCTACGATTGGCCTTAGGGTCAACATTATAGGACCAGGATCCTTTCTGGTAAGCCCTGTATCCTGCATCTAAATCTTTGTTTTTATTTTCTAAAATAGTAATCTTTTCTTTTAGACTGTCAATTTCCTTGAGGAGTCGATATCTCTGGTCTTCTTTTCGTCGCGTTTCTTTATCCTCTTGCATTTTCTTTTGATATTCTTCATGCTCTTTTACTCTTTGCCATTGTTCTTCTTTCCTTTGCTGCTTTTCATAAGCATCGGCACCTACTCTACTACTCGAAACCCCAGTCGCATTGCTGGAAGATACACGTTTCTGTCCATAATCCGGATTCATATATCGAACTCCCGATTTTACAGAATTTCCCGAATTAGCAATTGCTGATCCAACTAAATACAGCAATTCAATCACGCCAAATCCCGTTGATAGCAGCAGTATAAGAATAGTATTCAATATATATCCCCCAAATCGTCTTCCCTGCGCCAATGATTTAAACGCCAAAAATAGCTGAAATAAAACCACTGCTACAATAACTAAAGATATCCCGGAAGATATCGAAAGTCTCTCCTGCCACTTACTGATAAATGTAAGCAATACTAAAATTACCGATGATACACAAAACTGTCCTTCTGTTTTATAAAATCCCTTTTTATCACATCTTCCTTCAAAATCAATACCGGTATTTGGGATCACTTTACCATTTTGACAATAGCTCAATACAGATTGTAAGGATTTTCCTTTTCCCCAATAATGCATTATGCTGTAATAACACCAGTGAAGACATCCAACCGTTTCTACTGCCACCCGAACTCCCTCCAATTCATTTATTTTCTCAATCTCATCCCACTGTTTTGGTTTCGAGGCTCTTAACATATTGGCCGCCCATGCTTCGTATCTCCGATTATATGTACCTTTTTTCTCATTGTGTCCAATTGACATTTTTGCTCTCCTCTTCGCTTCTTCGTTTTTGTCCATTTCCTTTTTTCTTAATTTTCTTCACTTATTTTTCACTGAATTTTTCTTTGATTCGAAACTTTATTCCTTCTATAACCCTTGCAGGCAAGCTCATTTCTTCTGCTTCTTTTCTAAAAATCAACCATAAGACAGGAATTTTTATTTCATTTCCCTTTTTATTCTCATCATCCATAAAATCACCACCTTTTCTCTTATAATATATAGATACAAGTTTTCAGGTTTTGATTTTATGATTTTGAAAATTCTTTAAAAAATTTTGCTTATCAAAAATATACTAATCATCATACGTATGCAATATTATAACACGCTCACCCACATCCGTAGCTTCACCACGAACACCGCAAATTTTGCAGAATTGCACTTCCTGTGTAATCTCATACTCTATACGCTCACCTTCTCCATCACCTGCACAGTTTGCCCAGCCATGACAGCATGCATAAAAGGCAACTTCACCTTCATAATCAGGTGGTACAGAAGTGACTCCATTTGAACCATCATTCAGATATATCATACCATGAACATTCGGAATATCCATATGGGCTCGCAATTCTTCATAAGTGTCAAAATACCATCCGCTATGACAACAAAAATCTTCATCTGGTGTAATTTCTACTCCACTATTTGTTTGAACAACTATATTCCAATCATGCGTATGTGGTGTACCACAATATCTACAATTGATTTCTCCGTATCCGTAAGCATGATTACCGGTAGCAGGTATTATCTCTGTATAACTGTCGCCGCAACTACAGGTATAAACTATATAGCCTTCATTTAAACAGGTTGCTTGCGTTATTACCGGATTATAGCCATGAGTATGAGGTGCTATATAATTAGGATTTTCTGTACCACATCTTGAACAAGTTTTACTATTATTGCCAAAATCATGTTCCAATTTTGAACCACTGGTTTCTCCACACTCACATACCTTAGGAGCTGTACAGGTAGCGCTTGACCAGCTATGAACATGTATAGGCGCTTCAGTCGGTGCCGGAGTTGGTGTTGGCTCCTCTGTAGGCTCCGGAGTTGGTGTTGACTCCTCTGTAGGCTCCGGAGTTGGTGTAGGTTCCTCTGTAGGCTCCGGGGTTGGTGTTGGTTCCTCTGTAGGCTCCGGGGTTGATGTTGGTTCCTCTGTAGGCTCCGGGGTTAGTGGCGAGTCCTCCGTAGGGGCTACTGTTGATGCAGTTTCCTCAATTAGTGCAGTTTCTTTGTTTGCTTTCTCCGTTCCACAACCTGCAAATAGTATTGACAGCAATGATACTACCACAAAAAGTGTCACAATATTTTTTCTTTTCATCTTATCTTCCCTTTCTTTTTTCATCGGTTTATTAAGGTTTTGACACTCCACTTTTCGTCCTAAAGTGCACCGCCTTCTCTTTATACTATATAGATACAGGTTTTAAGAATCTGATTTTATAAAAATCAAATTTTTTTAAATTTTCCTCAATTCATTTATGACAAATACCCTTCCTGCCTTTATCAAGCAGAAAGGGTATTATTTTTAATCTCTATTCCAAAAACCTTTTTTCTTTTTTTCTTTTCCTTCGTTTTTATCATCCTTGTCGTCTTCATCCTTTGAAAGCTTTTTAGCTGCATTCAAAGAATCCTCGCTGGCTTCATCGAATTTACGAAGGAGTTCTTTTGCCTCATGAGACAGTTTATCAGGGGTCTCGATTACCAATGTCACATAGTGATCGCCACGCACCTCTTTGTTACGAAGAGTGGGCACACCCTTGCCCTTTAAGCGCACCTTGGTATCGGTCTGGGTACCTGCCTTTACATCGTAGATTACTTTACCATCCACGGTATCAATTACCACTTCACCACCCAATGCTGCTACTGCAAAAGACATGGGTACGGTGGAGTAAATATTGTAATCTTGTCTCTGGAAAATGGGGTGTCTGCCTACGATTACTTCTACCAATACGTCACCTCTGGCACCGCCATTGGTACCGGGCTCACCCAATCCGGGCATACGCTTGCACTGACCGTTGTCAATACCGGCAGGAATATCTACGGCATAACGCTTCTTCATAGGTACGTAACCGGTTCCGCGACAATCATTACACTTATCCTTAATCATCTTTCCGGAGCCCTGGCAATCCGGACAGGTCTGCACATTTCGGATGGTTCCGAAGAAGGACTGCTGGGTCATTACCACCTGACCCTTACCGCCACATTTGCTACAGGTCTCAGGGCTGGTACCGGGTTTTGCTCCGGAACCGTTACAGGTCTTACAGCTTTCCTTAATGGTAAGCTCAATTTCCTTCTCACAACCAAATACAGCCTCTTCAAAGGTCACTCTCACGCTGGTACGCAGATTTGCACCCTTCATGGGACCTGCACTCTGTCCTGTACTACGACTTCTGCCACCACCGAAAAAGTCTCCGAAAATGTCACCAAATATATCACTGAAATCCGCACCGCCAAAGTCAAAACCGCCGGCTCCTGCACCGCCTGCACCACCGTCAAAAGCAGCATGGCCGAACTGGTCATACTGGCGTCTCTTTTCGGGATCACTTAAAACTGCATAAGCCTCCGATGCTTCTTTAAATTTCTTCTCTGCTTCCGCATCTCCCGGATTCACGTCCGGATGATACTTTTTGGCAAGGGCACGATACGCTTTTTTCAGGGCCGCGTCGTCCGCATTTTTATCTACACCAAGGACCTCGTAATAGTCCCTCTTCTGCTCTGCCATAATGGTCAACCTTTCTATTCACACTAATTCCGGTGGGGAGTAGTTCCCCCACCGGATTTAAGAATACTTTTTAAACTTCTCTGAAATCTCCGTCGATTACATCGTCATCTGCTGCTGTATTATCATATGCACCTGCACCGGCATCAGTTCCGCCTGTGAAACCGCTCATATCAGGACCTGCCTGACCTGCTGCACCCTGCATATTCTCATACATCTTGGTAAACAAGCTCTGTGCGCTGTTCATAAGCTTTTCCTTTGCAGCCTTCAATGCATCTAAATCCGCGTCGCTCATGTCCTGATTTGCAGTTCTTTCAAGGATAGCCTTAACTTCTGCCATATCAGCTTCTACCTGAGCCTTGTCATTATCAGAAATCTTATCTCCTACTTCCTCAAGTGCCTTCTCGGTCTGGAATACGAAGGAGTCTGCATCATTTCTGGTTTCTACAGCTTCTTTTCTCTTCTTATCCTGTGCTTCGAACTCAGCTGCTTCCTTTACTGCTCTTTCGATTTCGTCATCAGACATATTAGAACCTGCAGTAATGGTAATGTGCTGTTCCTTACCGGTTCCCAAATCCTTAGCTGATACGTTTACGATACCATTTGCATCAATGTCGAAGGTAACTTCAATCTGAGGCATACCTCTACGTGCAGGGGGGATACCATCCAAACGGAACTGTCCGAGAGACTTGTTATCTCTTGCGAACTGTCTTTCACCCTGTACTACATTGATATCTACTGCAGTCTGGTTGTCAGCTGCGGTAGAGAAAATCTGGCTCTTCTTGGTAGGAATGGTTGTATTTCTTTCAATCAATCTGGTTGCAACACCACCCATGGTCTCAATAGAGAGAGAAAGAGGAGTTACGTCCAAAAGTAAGATTTCGCCTGCACCTGCATCGCCTGCTAATTTACCACCCTGGATAGAAGCACCGATTGCTACACATTCATCAGGGTTCAAGGTCTTGCTGGGTTCCTTACCAGTCAACTGTCTCACCTTATCCTGAACTGCAGGAATACGGGTAGATCCACCAACCAAAAGCACCTGACCCAAATCAGCGTTGGTTAAGCCTGCATCCTTCATAGCGTTCTGAACAGGAACTGCAGTTCTTTCTACTAAGTCATGGGTTAATTCATCAAATTTAGCACGTGTTAAGTTTACATCAAAGTGCTTAGGACCTTCTGCGGTTGCGGTGATGAAAGGAAGGTTGATGTTAGTTGTCATTGCAGAAGAAAGTTCTTTCTTTGCCTTTTCTGCAGCTTCCTTCAATCTCTGCATAGCCATCTTATCGTTAGAAAGGTCTACACCCTCAGTTTTCTTGAATTCATCAAGCATCCACTGGGTAATCTTGTTGTCGAAGTCATCACCACCAAGACGGGTATCACCGTTGGTTGCCAATACTTCGATAACACCGTCACCGATTTCGATAATGGAAACGTCGAAGGTACCGCCACCTAAGTCGTAAACCATAATCTTCTGCTCTTTTTCGTTATCCAAACCGTAAGCAAGTGCTGCTGCGGTAGGCTCGTTAATAATACGCTTTACATCAAGACCTGCAATCTTACCTGCATCCTTGGTTGCCTGACGCTGAGCGTCGTTGAAGTATGCAGGAACAGTGATAACTGCTTCGGTTACCTTCTCACCTAAGTAGCTCTCAGCATCTGCTTTCAACTTCTGCAGAATCATTGCTGAAATCTGCTGAGGAGAATACTTCTTGCCATCGATGGTACGTCCGTTGTCAGTACCCATATCTCTCTTAATAGAAGCGATGGTCTTGTCAGCGTTGGTTACTGCCTGACGCTTTGCAGGCTCACCGATTAATCTTTCTCCGGTCTTTGTAAATGCTACTACGGAAGGAGTTGTTCTTGCGCCTTCTGCGTTAGCGATAACGGTGGGCTTACCACCTTCCATAACTGCTACACAACTGTTTGTTGTACCTAAGTCAATACCAATAATTTTTCCCATTTTCATTTTCCTCCATTTACTTATATGAAATATATTTATTCAGTCGCATTTGTGCTTCGCACAATTCCCCATTCACTACGGGCTTCGCCCTACGTTCATGTGGCAGCGTTCGTCAAATGTAAGCCTCCTCACGCAAGCGCATTCGGCTTCCGCTTGACTCACTGGGCGACTGCCACCATGCTGTGTCTTACTACGCTGTCGCGGTAGGTGTAGCCCTTCATGAACTCCTGTACCACCACACCGGACTCAAAATCAGGGTTTTCCACCTGCATTACTGCGTTGTGGAAGTTCGGGTCAAATTCCTGACCGATTGCTTCGATGGGCTTCACACCGATTTTATCCAGCTCATCCATCATCTGCTTGTAAACCTGATTCATACCCTTTACGAAAGCATCCTCTGCATCGGCTTCTTCTACCGTAGCAAAGCCTCTTTCAAAATTATCGATAACCGGTAAAATCTTCTCGATTACGCTCTTGGCGCCGGTTTCAAACATTGCCTGCTTTTCTTTTTCCGTTCTGTTACGGAAGTTTTCAAACTCTGCCAGCTGGCGCTTTACTCTATCCTCCAGCTCAGCAATCTTTTCCTTGGAAGCATCTGCCTTCTTAGCTTCCTTAGCCTGCTTCTTGGCTGCCTTTTTCTCTGCCCAGGTCTTAGGTTCATCCCCTTCGGGAACTTCTTCAGTATCCTCTACGTCAGTTTCAGCTGTTGTATCCTCGCTATCAGGTGCTCCACTGTCCGCCATGGTCTCTTCACTATCCGGAGCGCCGCTGTCCGCTGCAGTGTCCAGCTCTTCTTCTAAAATTTCCTTTTCCTGCTCTGTCATCTCATCGCCCTTTCTACTTCTTATATAAGTCATCCAACTGTTGCATCATGGTCCGAAGAGTACCTACCACCTTTTCGTAGTCCATACGTTTCGGTCCGATAATACCGATGGTTCCTTTCATGCCTTCTTCCAACTCGTAGGTGGCGGTCACCACGCTACAATCCCTCATACCTTCAACCGGTGCTTCTTCACCAATGTAAATCTGAATACCGGTGTGACTTTCATCCGCCAGGGTTTCATGTACCAACTCTGTCAAAGCATCCTTTTCTTCAAAGGCATTGATTAACTGGCTGGCTTTCTGCTGGTCCGCAAGCTCGGGATAACGAAAAATATTATTGGTTCCGCTGGTGTAAATCTCCAAATCCTCATCGGCTTGAATGGCACCTGCCACCGCATCCAGAACCTCTCCCACGATATCACTGTGAATACCGGCCTGCTGCTTCAACGCTGCTATCATACCCAGATTAATATCCTCAATGGCCAAACCGTTTAAATGGGTATTCAACAAAATGTTCAGCTTCAGCAAGGTCTCATCCGACAGTTCCTGTGTTACCTTTAAGATGTTATTCTTAATCACATTCCCTTCGATTACAATAACCGCTAAAATCTGGTTGTAATCCACCCTGGATAACTGAATGAACTTCAGTTTATTCCGATGGGTCTGTGGTGCACTAATCATGGTAGCGTATTGGGTATTCTGTGCCAGAACCTTTACTACCTGCTTGAGCAGTAGCTCCATTTTGTCCTGGCGCTCCAGCAACATCTCCTTCATTTCCACCACTTCACGATCTTTTTGCTCCATCATAGCATCTACATAAAAACGGTATCCTTTATCAGAAGGGATGCGTCCTGCCGATGTGTGAGGCTGATAAATATATCCAAGCTCTTCCAAGTCCGCCATCTCATTTCGAATGGTTGCTGAACTGAGATTCAGGTCGGTATATTTCGAAATGGTTCGACTGCCCACCGGTTCACCGGTTTCCAGATAGTTACGAATCACTGCCTGCAGTATTTTCTTTTTTCTTTCATCCAGTTCCAACACATTCACCCCTTTTGTTTTGTTAGCACTCGACTCAATGGAGTGCTAACATCTTCATAACATAAGATATCACTCACCCATTCTATTGTCAACAGGTTTTGTGGAAAATAATTATAAAGAAA
Source organism: Acetatifactor sp. (assembly GCA_045537405.1). Classification (GTDB taxonomy): domain Bacteria; phylum Bacillota; class Clostridia; order Lachnospirales; family Lachnospiraceae; genus Acetatifactor. Next base: position 214,648 of record JAZSPK010000016.1, on the reverse strand, counting down.
TTATAAAAAGTGGATGCCATCATCTGATAGCATCCACCTTCCATGTTCTTTATTTCATTATTTTCCAGGAAACAAATTATGCGTTAGCCTTACGACGTTCTTCCAGCTCACTTTGCATGGTTCCCAGCGTCTTCTTATCCAAATTATAAATAAGCGACAGACCTACAAACTGCATCACTGCACTGAACAGATACAAACCGGGTACTAAGTAACGCATGTTTCTTGCAACTTCCGGAGTCTGATTTCCTTCGTTTGCACCAACATATCCCAAAGCCACCATAATTACCAATGCAAGTGCAGGACCTATGCCCTGTGCTAACTTACGGAAGAAGGAATGTAATGCATATACAGTACCTTCCTCACGAGAATTGGTCTTCCACTCATTATAGTCAATTGCATCACCCATCATAGCCCATGATACAGTTGAATAAATACCCATACCCAAACTGTTGAACAACTGGCAAACTACGTAGATAACCATACCGGTAGCGTCCGCAGTAACAGGAAGCACAAACATCAACACACAGGAAACAATACTGATGAGAGCACCTACGGTCGCCAACTCCTTCTTTCCATACTTAGTAACCATCTTACGCGCCAAAGGTGTAAAGCAAATAATAGGAATCATTGCAAATAACTGTACAACACCGGAAATCTGCACATTGTGGAAGTAGGACTGGAACAATACGGTAACTGCCGCTGTACCTCCCTGCATACCAATAAACATACCTACTGCCGCAACCGTAGCACCTACTGCAGGACGATTCTTTACAAAGTTTGCCATCGCCTTAATTACATTGAATTTCGGCTGTTCCTCATTCAAGCGGATATCGGTCTCTTCACGAATCTCGGTATTACGAATCATGAACTGGAAACAGATAAATCCAAGCACACCCATAATAAGCGCTGCAATAAATACTCTCTCACCAATCAGATTGTCCTCTGCATCATAGATAAGCATAGGTAAAAGTGCCATAGGAACCATATTACCCAACATGGAACCAACAGAACGCCATGCAGAAAGAGAAGCACGGTCTGCAGGCACATTGGAAATCAAGGACAACAGGGAGCCGTAAGGTACATTTGCTACAGTGTAGAATGCGTCCCAGATAACATATCCGCATACGAAGATAATCATCTGTGCCCAAAGAGGAGCATTGGGGAATGGTAAGAAGCACAACGCACCTGCTACAATAAGTCCAAAGGAACCGAACCAAATATACTGTAAGAATTTATTGCGCTTGTACTGATGACGATCCGCATCGATTAAAGAACCGATAACCGGGTCATTAATAGCATCCCACACCTGAACAACAATAAGCAACAAGGAATACCAAAGCTCCAAGCCCATGAACTGGGTCCAGAAAATCATCATAGTACCCTTCAATGCAAAACTCATGTTACAGCCGAAATCACCGGCAGCGTATGCGAGACAGTCCCGCATACCAAATTTGCGAAATTCTTTCTTTTCGTTTGCCATAATCTTGCCCCCTAATCGTATATTATTTTTTTATCTTATTTAACTTCTGATTAAACTTTAACATTTCTTCCTTAGTTAAAGGCTTAGCGCCCATAGCTCCCATCATGGAAAGAAGTCTCTTTACAGTAAAGCCTCCCAAAAAGCTCATCATTGCTTCTCCACCCATCATAGCGCCTGCATCTACCATGGTCTTCTGACCCTTCATAGCCTTAGCCATTAATTCCATAAATAACATCTTGCCGCGAATAGTCTTTAATACATCGCTTGCCTTATCATTAATGGAGTAATAGCCTTCCGGAGCGGTAATCTCGAACCAGTTCAACACATCACCGGTCTCTACCATACGATATGCATCATTGAACTTGTCAACCTTTACAAGCTTGGAAGTATCTTCACATGCACCTGCTTTAGCAGTAAGTTCGGTAGTGCCTGCATTGGGTACATCAAAGTAGAAGAAATGCACATCACTGGTCTGCTTGCCTAAGCTTACGCCATTTGCAAACAGTTCTACTTCCGGCTGGTTAGAGTAAACAGTTACCTTTGTCACCTCTTCTACACGGTCTACATAGCGTTTACCACAAATATGCACGAAAGGTTCATCAGATAACCAAGCTTTGTAAGCATAGAAGGAATCCTTCTTATAGCTTCTGTCAAAAGTCATAAGACCCTTGTGGTTCTGTCCGTCCTCGCCACCTTCTGCACGGGCATCTGCACCGAAGTCAAACATGTTCCATACATGAGTAGCCCAAATATATCTTCTGCTAAACAACTGCTTAATCAATTCTTCATGATAGTAAGACTGATACTCCTCAGAGTAATCTCCCTGTTCCGGATTGGAGTTGTGCCAGTTAAGGGCTTCACAACCGTATTCACTCATACCTACGGGAAGGTTAGGATACTTTGCATGGAAGTTGTCCATCCAAGGACCATTCATAGATGTATCTCCGCCGTACCAGCCAAAGTAGTGGTTCCATGATACAGTGTCAGGAATCTGCACGTACTCACTATCCATGGAACACATAGAAACAATCGCCATGGTAGTAAGTCTGGTCTTGTCCCAGTCATGACACAAATCATTTAAGATACGATGGTTCTCTAATAAATCCGGGTCATCCGCACCCTTCATGGAAATTTCGTTGGAAAGACCCCATACGAAAATAGAAGGATGGTTATAATTCTGTGCAATTAATTCTTTCATCTGGGTAATGGTATTTTCACGACCCTTGGGCATGTGATTGGAGATATAAGGGATTTCCGCCCAAAGTACGAAGCCCATCTCATCACATAAATCATAAAAATACTGATTGTGCTGGTAGTGCGCCAAACGAATGGTGGTCGCACCCACTTCGTAAATAAACTCTGCATCTTCCTTATGATGCTCAGGCAATAAAGCATTACCGATTCCCAGTCTGTCCTGATGACGAGATACACCACGAAGAGGATATTCCTCACCATTTAAGATAAAGCCTCTTTCCGGGTCAATCTCAAAATATCTGCAGCCGAACTTAACGGTTCTGGAATCCAATTCCTTCTCTCCATCTGCCAGCACTGCTTCCAAAGTATAAAGGAAAGGATCCTTACGTCCGTTCCAAAGATGTACGTTTTCAATCACAAAGTTTGCTTTGCCTTCAGATGCTGCAACAGTAGCCTCTACAACTGCGCTGTCCCCATCCTTGATTACATACTTAACAGTCTCATTTCCTGAAAGACCACTGAAATAACCAATTACTTCAACCTTAGCATCTTTGCCCTCTACAACAGGTGTCACCTGAATACCGGGGCCTCCCCAGAAGTCTAAATCAAAGTGTGCCTTAGGTACGCAAATAATATTTACATTACGATACAGACCACCATAGAAAGTAAAGTCTGCCATCTGAGGATATACGTAATCATTGGGAGCATTGTCTACTGCTACAACGATTTCGTTTTCTTCTTCCAAAAGCTCAGTAATATTTGCGCGGAAGGTAGAATAACCGCCATCATGATGTACAGCAAGCTTACCATTTACATATACATCTGCAGAGGAGTTTGCGCCTTCGAATTCAATATAAACTTCTTCTGCATCCTTGCACTGCGCTAATGCAAGTTTCTTTGTGTAGTAACAGGTTGCACGATAATAATCATTACCTCCGTCCTGTCCATCCTGTGCATTCCATGTATGAGGCAAATTCACCGCTTCCCAATCTGCAACACTTAATGCAGTATGTCCTTCACTGACAAGTGCAACGTTTTTTGTAAATAACCAAGAATCATTCCAACTGAATTTCATGTTTGTACTCCTCCTATATTGATGGTATTTTTCTTATAATAATTGTACTAAAACTGCACTCGCCATACTTGTATTATTTTTGCTTTTTATGTATAATTTTTATATAATTTTAAAAAAGTAATACCCATCAATAGAAAACTGAGAGGTATAAAAATGGCTACAGACACCACTATTACTCAGAAATGTTATCAATTACTGAAATCCGTATTATTAGAAGCCTTTCATGTGGATGCGCTTCTTTTTACTTATCCCTATGATAATCTGCAAAAAATTGACAGGGGAATCCGCGCCATGGTTTGGACTGAATACCAGGACGATAACAGTACCCGTACTCTTATACAATCCTCTGCTCCCCAGCAGTTATTGATTGTAAAGAGTAATCTGGGTTTCTACAATATATTGGCTTACATGAGCAGTAATGAGCATCCGGAATTTATTTCCATAGGACCCTTCCGTGACGAAGAGCTTTCAGCAGACTATTACACACAAATTATTAAAGATGCCAATCTTTCCCCGCAACAATTTGCAAGCATGAAGCAAATATATGAGCACCTTCCCCTTGCTCAGGCAGATGCGGTAACAAAGGTAACCCAGCATATTATAGGCACTTATTTCCCTGCCTTTGCAGCCCTCGAGCCACGTACCATTCAATATTCGGAGCAGAATCGAGAAATAAACATTAACACCGACGTTATTCAGACTTACTCTACAGAATACACCGAACATTACAAGGACCTTCTCTTTACGTTTTTGAACAAACTAAAAACCGGAAATTTTGAAACAGCCAAAACCGCCTTGGCTGCTTATTTGGATGAGAATGTTTTCACTACCTCCCAGAATTTGCATGACCAAAAGTTGGCACTACATCTGCTAAACGATTTTTGCCATGTGGCACTGATGGATACTACCATACACCCCATGCACATTTTACAGCTAGCCCTTTCCTTTAAAGCGAAAATTGAAAGCACTCTGTCCCAGGCAAAACTAAATCAACTACCCAATGAAATCTGCCGAAAATATTGCCTGTTAGTCAAAAACTACGCCCACACAGAATACTCCAAGCTTGTTCGTGAGGTTATTTCTTATATACAACTTCATTTAGAAGACGAATTAAATCTGGCAACCTTAGCCGAGCATTTTCATCGTAACCCTTCCTCATTGTCCAATCTCTTCAGTCGGGAAACAAAAACGAGCCTGACGAAATATATTCACCAGACTCGCATACAAGAAGCTATTCACCTTTTTCATACTACCGATTTGCCCGTATCGGGAATTGCCCTAAGTGTAGGATACCGTGATTTTTCCTACTTCTCCAAAGTATTCACTAAAACCGTAGGCTGTAGCCCTCAAAAATATAGGAAGACACTTTAGGTGAGATACTTCTGTCACTATATTTTTATTCATACACTTAAAATAACGCAATTTGCCCTTCCTTTAGCGACACAACCTTACGCACCGCCACCTTATCCTCCGCCCCTATCTTTCCGCATAGAATAGGAGAATACACCTCGTACTGTGCACAATTTTGTTTTACCTGAGCTTCACTGTGATTGGCATAGCAGTACACACAACCATTTGCACAGGTATGATAAGTGCCTATATCGATACTTTCCATACAGTTGCACTCCCCGCGCTGATTTTTATCCTTTGTGCCCTTCAACTTGCAACCTATTATTTCTTCTATCAAAGCTTTGTCAATACAAGCATTGTGTGTTATGCCGCAATGTTCCAGGTCAATCTGCTCCGCACAGCTTGCCATCTGCATACCGTTTTCCCTTGCTATCTCACACAATTCCTTGGCAAAGGCCTCCAACTCCTCCTTGGGCAACTCATACACGCCTAAGTCCTGCAACTTCCTTACATTTTTAGTATAAGCGTCCACAAAACTGATGACACATTTTTCCGTATATCCCCGCAAGGCCTCTGCCATCTGACGAAATGCCTTTATATGATATTCCGGTGTATATCGCTTAGTAAATAAAATCGGGTCATACCTCCAAATCACCCGCTTGCTTCCTATTTGCGAAGAAAGCTTTTGAAACACCGGAATCATAATCTCTCTTTTATGAGGTACATTCGCTTCAATGTCCGATCCGTAGCTTGTCAAAGTAAACTGGAAGTAATACGGATAGGGTTCTAATTCCCCAAGTCTCTCAAGCATAGGTTCCGGATTTTTGGTCCAAAACACAATACAATCCACGGTTTCCGGCGACAGTTCCAATCGACTGATTTGCTTGGGATTCATGGGATTGCAGGTATATACAAATCCTTCCTTTAATCGTTCATAGAACCAGTCCGAATAGTAGCTGGGAATATCGGTTCTCCGGCTGACACTCAAAATCATAAATGCACCTCCTCTCCATCCATATCATAACACAAAATCAGCAAAACGCCCACACCCGCCCCGGTATAAACATTTTGCCGATTATTTTTCATTATTCTTCTACTACATACACATAGCTGCTAATACAATACAGAACCTGTCCACCGTACTCCACTCTGGACCAGCCCACATCCGTATTAATGCCTGTACGGGTCACGATATCTCCATGTCGAATGGTTACCACCACCTGAGAATCCGGATTGGTGACACTGGGAAGCGTACGCAAATTTACCTCTATCTTGGGGCAAACTCTTTCGTTACACTCTGTAAATACCGTTTTAATACCATCATCCTCCGGTTCAGACTTTACGGTCAAGTCCGTTGTCAATAAACTGGACACTGCATAGTAGGTTTCCCCGTTATATTCCAGCTTAGACCAGCCGGTCTCGCTAATACCTACGCGTGTTGCTACTTGTCCGTTTTGCAGAACCAACATCACCTGACTTTCCTCGCTCTGACTGGGAATATTACGCAAATTGGTTGCATCCTTTGCAGTTACCTGCTCATTTACGTTAGTAAAAACCATGCTTGCATAAGATGGTGCTTCTGTCACTTCAGGTTCCTGCGTTGTGACCGGCACCTCTGTACTCTCCGGCTCCTGAGTCTCAGGTTCCGGGGTATCCGCCGGCTCTGCGTCTTCCACCACCGGTGGTTCTGTATTTTCTACCTTATCGGGCGTGGCGAGGTCTTCTGGAGGGACCTCATTCTCCTGCTCCACTTGTGAATCTGCACCCGCAGGACGAGTTCTTTTGGCAGTCCACACCAACAAAAATACCGACAACAATAATGCACACAAAATTAACAACACTATGAAAATGATCTTTAGTATCGGCAACATATCCTTACTTTCAAGTTTTTCCTCTTTCACAGAATCATCCAAACAAACTTGTTCCTTTATAACTATTTGATCAAGTGTTTCTTCCTCATCCAGCAAAAAATCAATACTCACATTAAGTACCTTTGACAACAGACGCAGATTATCAATATCCGGAATCCCTTTATCCGTTTCCCATTTTGTAATCGCCTGCCTTGATACACAAATCTTCTCTGCCAGCTCCGCCTGAGTAAGTCCCGCATTTTTTCTTGCTTCTTTTAATTTGTCTGCTAATGTCATATTTCCTCCATCTCGCATTTATATGCGTTCAAAATTTACTCAGCGTCCCACCTGTAATCTTAACATATTTTAGACAATAAAAAAACTCAAGAAATGAAGTGTGGCAAGCATGCTACGAAGCGTAGCATATTTAAATTTACCGTTTTTTGCCTGATTCTGTATCTTTTAGGCGGAATTCTCCCTTGTTCCTTCCACATACAACAAGGGCGGTTGCAAACATCGCGTCCTACAAGCAAGGCTTTGAAAACGTCCTGCGGTAGAATATTATGTCTGCAATCGCCCTTGCGTACACATAAAACTTATTAAGGTTTAGATATCAAAGCTTCCGCACTCAACCTCATTAAATACATAGTAAACTTTGCTTTCTTCAGGCTTCACGTAAAGCTCCATGCTGGTCATTTCGTTTGCCTTTCTCTTTAATTCATTCTTCCAAATTTCCTTTGCAGTCTTTACAAAATCGTCCTGAGTATATGACTTTCCTGCAAACTGCAAGATTACTTCTGCTTTTTTTGCCATGATTTTTCTCCTTTTTCTATCGTATTTCCCCTTTATCACTGCTTCTTACACAGCAACGAGGTATAGTTTATGTCAAAAATCTGATATTGTCAAGTTTTGTATCTTTATAAAAACAATCCAAATGCTACCAAAACTATAATGCCCAGCACGATTCTGTACCAGCCGAATACCTTAAAGTCATGCTTCTTAATATAAGCAAGCAGGAATCTTAAGATAAAAATGGAAACCACAAAAGCTACTACAGAACCGGTTAACAAGCAGGCGATTTCCATGCCGGTAAAGTCAAATCCGAACTTCAGAAGCTTAAGTAAGCTGGCACCGAACATTACGGGAATTGCCAGGAAAAAGGTATATTCAGAAGCCACTTTTCTGGAAACACCGATTAACAACGCACCCAAAATGGTTGCGCCGGAACGGGAAGTTCCCGGAAATACCGCTGCAATCACCTGAAATACACCAATCCAAATTGCCATCTGATAGGTCAACTCACCCAGACCGTTTACTTTTGACGATTTTCCCCTGTTCCAGTTTTCAATAATGATAAAACCAACACCAAACACAATGAGTGCAATGGCAATACATACCGGATTGTAGAAAAGTCTCTCAAAGACTTCATCAAATAAAATACCGATAACTGCTGCCGGCACACAGGATACTAAAATCTTGAACCACAGGGTCATAATGTCCATCTTCACATAAGACATAAGGCCGGTCTTGCCTTCACGTCCTTTCTTGGATAAAGCAAAAGGCCAAATCTGGCTCCAAAACAGCACCACTACTGCCAAAATAGCCCCCAGCTGAATTACCACTTCAAACATTTCAAAGAAACCGTCTCTTGTCTCCACAAAAGGTATCAGTTCCTTTGCCAAAATCAAATGACCGGTACTGCTCACGGGAAGCCACTCAGTGATACCTTCCACAATACCGTAAATAATTGCTTTAATAATTTCTAACATCTTTTCCTCTTTCCGCCGCCTACGCCTGATTTTACCGCAGGCGACCAATCTATGACTCCAAATACTGCATCATCTGCTCAAAACAGCTTTCCGCGTCCCTGTATCCTTCCATGTATAAAGCCTCAATCTTCTTGGGGTCCTTTTCCAATCGGCCCACATCACTGGGTTTCCCCGGCTGAATCACAAAGGCCTGGCCGTTTTCCTGTTGTTTATGAAGGAACTCCATGGTTTCATTATACGCTATATGCCGGTTTTTCATGAGTTCATACACCTTGGGGTACTTGCGGTAACGCATTTTAATAAGCCCCAACTGGCTGGAAGGCTGTCGCACATAACCTACTTCTTTAGTCAGAATCACAATATTCTTCTGATTACCGTCCAAAATGGACTTTTGAAGGGGTATAGCATCAGAAATGCCACCATCCAAATAAAGCTTACCCTCGATCTCCACATTTCTGGAAACCAGCGGCAAGGACGCCGACGCCTGCACCTTCTTTAAATCTGCAAAACCATCCTTTACACGCAGGTACTCCGGTTTGCCGGTCTCAATATTGGTCACCACCGCAAAAGCCTTTCCCGGATAACTCATATAGGTCTTGTTATCAAAAGGCTCATACTTTCTTGGAATCAAACTGTAACACATCTCTACATTAAAAATATCCCCTGTGCGAATCAAACTTTCCACACTACAATAACGCTTATCCCCTGCGTATTTCATACTTATATTAATACTACGTTTCTTTTGCTTGGAAAGGTAGCTCATCATATGCACTGCTCCGGCCGAGACACCATACACCCTGGAAAATGCAATTCCCTTCTCCAAAAAGAAGTCCAGCACTCCCGTGGTGTAAGCACCCTTCATGCCACCACCTTCCAAAACTAATCCTGCCTGATACATTATCAATTACTCCTTTTACACTTATGGTCCCTACACCCATCCGGATTATCTATCCGGATAAGTCTCCTCTACAAACTTACGCAGAGCCACTAACGAACGCTCTACCTTCTCGGTATCGATGCAGTAAGCCATTCTGAAATATCCCGGTGCACCGAAGCTATCGCCCGGTACCAGTACCAAATCGTATTTCAGTGCTTTCTCACAGAATACCTTTGCATCCTCCTCCAAAGCCTTGGGGAAGATATAGAAGGTTCCGCCCGGCTTCACAACAGTAAATCCAAGCTCTACCAAACAATCATAAATTAAATTCATATTCTTTTCATACACACTTAAGTCAGCGGTCTTATCCAAAACCTGTGCCACTGCCAGCTGAATAATGGAAGGCGGACAATTGTGTCCGATGCCTCTGGAAATCTGGCCGCACATATTTACCATGGTTGCCGCCTCTGCACATGCAGGGTTGATTGCCACATAACCAATACGCTCACCCGGCAAGGACAAAGACTTAGAGAAGGAATAGCACATAATAGTGTTGTCATAATAAGCTGACACGCAAGGTGCATCCACGCCCTCAAAAACAATCTCACGGTAGGGTTCATCGGAAATAATAAAGATGTCATGGCCGTACTCTGCAGATTTCTTACGCAAAGTTTCTGCCAATCTCTCAATAGTTTCCTTGGAATAAACAATACCGGAAGGATTGTTGGGGGTATTAATCAAAACCGCCATGGTCTTTTCATTTAACATCTCTTCAAACGCTTCAAAATTAATCTGGAAATCTGCTGTGTTGGGGGGTACGATTTTCAGTACTGCGCCTGTTAAATTCACATAAGGGTTGTATTCCGGGAAGAAGGGAGCAAAGGTCAAAATCTCATCACCCGGCTCTGTTACCAGACGGAACGCATGTGCCAATGCACCTGCTGCACCGGAAGCCATGAAAATATGCTCTGCCTTATAAGGAATTCCGAAACGCTCACTTAAAGAAGCCGCCACTGCCTCTCTTACGGAAGTAATACCCAGGCTGGGACTGTAACCATGAAGCACATTGGTCTCCTGGGTTGCCAGCATATGTATCATTCTGTCCGTAAATTCCTGTGGAACCGGCACGGAAGGATTACCCAAGCTGTAATCAAATACATTTTCATATCCAATCTCTGCACCTCTTGCAGTTGCGAACTCCGACAACTGCCTGATTACGGACTTGCCGGATAACATATCTTTATATTTCTGTACGATCATATTAAGCACCTTACCTTTCTAAAATAAATACTTACCACTTATAGTATAACATTTTAAATTATTTTGCAACTGCACGTTACCTCTCCAAAACGTGCTATTTTTCCCATTGTCACCTTTCTTACATTATTATATGATAAGTGTATTCCAAAACACATGCTTCCCCGGACCGAGTATTTAAATAAGGTCCGGCGGGAGTCGCCTTTGGACAAGAAAGGACTAATATTATGAAAGAATCAAGAAGAAACAGAAAGAACGGTTTTTACACCGTGAATCCAGACAGCCCCGACGAACTGGCACAGAGTGTTGGTAAGATTGTTGGACTTGTAGCACTTATTATTGTTGCAGCCACTTTGATTTTCGGCTCCACTTATCAAATTAAAGAACAGGAGCAGGCAGTACTGATTACCCTGGGTAAAGCAAAAGCAGTTACTGAGCCCGGCCTACACTTTAAGATACCTATTATCCAGAGAGTAAAAAAAGTAAATACCACCATTCAGGGCTTTGCTATCGGATACAATACAGAGAACAATACCTCCACCGTGGAAGAATCCATGATGATTACCTCTGATTACAACTTCGTAAACGTGGACTTTTTCGTGGAATATAAATTTTCCGATCCGGTAAAGGCAGTTTACAGTTCTGCCGACCCGGTAGGTATTTTGAAAAACATCAGCCAAAGCTGCATCCGTACCGTTATCGGAAGCTACACCGTAGATGATGTGCTGACCACCGGAAAGAACGAAATTCAGGCGGCCATCAAAACCATGATTATGGAGCGACTGGATGAGCAGGATTTGGGTATCCAGCTGGTAAATATCACCATTCAGGATTCCGAGCCCCCCACCACAGCCGTTATGGAAGCCTTTAAGGCTGTAGAAAATGCAAAGCAAGGTAAGGAAACTGCTCTCAACAACGCAAACAAGTATCGAAACGAACAGATTCCTATGGCTGAAGCAAAAGCTGACGCTATTACACAAGCTGCCGAAGCTCAAATGACCGAACGAATCAATGAAGCGACTGCACAAGTGGCACGTTTCAATGCAATGTATGAAGAATATATCAAAAATCCTACAGTAACAAAACAACGTATGTTTTATGAAACCATGGAAGAAATTCTTCCAAACTTAAAGGTAATTATCGAAAGTCCCAGCGGTGACATGCAGACCATTTACCCTGTAGAATCCTTTATCACAACAGAACCCTAGAATTAAAATAGAGTCGCAGAATACGACAGAAAGTAGGAATATATGAAAACAGCAAAAAGAGTATCCATTATTGTTTTACTTTTGGCATTACTCATTATCGGTGCTAACAGTATTGTTATCACATATGAAAATGAATACAGCCTGATTCGCCAATTCGGCAAAGTAGATCATGTAGTATCCGAAGCCGGCATCAGCTTTAAGATTCCCTTCATCCAGAGCGTAGACAAATTACCGAATCAGACCTTATTATATGACTTGTTGCCTTCTGATGTTATTACCAGTGACAAGAAGACTATGATTTGTGACAGCTATATTTTATGGAAAATTTCCGACCCGCTAAGATTTGCCCAAACATTAAACTCATCCGTAATTAATGCCGAAAGTCGTTTGGACACTATTGTTTACAACTCAACCAAAAACGTTATCAGTAGTACCACACAGGATGATGTAATTTCAGGCAGAGACGGCAAACTATCCGCAGCGATTATCAACCATATTGGAAACACCTTGGATCAGTACGGTATCGTGCTCCTAGCTTTTGAAACCAAGCAATTGGATTTACCCAGTGACAACAAAGCCGCTGTATACGAGCGTATGATTTCTGAGCGTGATAACATCGCCGCAACCTACATTGCCGAGGGTAATTCTGAGGCACAGATTATTCGTAATACCACGGACAAGGAAGTAACTATCAAGCTTTCCGAGGCAGAAAAGGAAGCCGAAATCCTCATTGCAAATGGTGAGGCTGAGTACATGCGAATTCTCTCTGAGGCTTACTCAGATGAATCCAAAACCGACTTTTATGCCTTCGTAAGAAGCCTGGATGCACTGAAGATCTCTATGCAGGGCAATAACAAAACCGTTATCCTTTCTCCCGACTCACCTATTGCACAGATTTTCTACGGCGAATAAACATCTTACTAAGAAAACCAGCACCTTTCGGTGCCGGTTTTCTTAGTATTACCCCTTTTACTTCTGACTTACTTTATACTTTTCTAATCTTTCCATAATCGAATCCACGTCATACTCCCTATCACTTGCTTGAGCGTCTAAATCTTTAATGTACCTTGCCAGTATATCAATCTTTTTTATAGGAACTTGACTATTTTCTTCCCCTTCAATAACTGCAGACGAATGTGCTATGCATATAACATTATGTATATCTTTACCATCCACCAAGTCCTTCAGTATTTCACTGACAAGCATATGATGCCTATCCACCTGGGAAACGGGACTGGCAATTCCTTTTTCTCCTTCACTGTCTACCCTTATCCAATTACCATTTTTCTTAATGATTAATTTTCCCTTAAGGTATTTTGTCTCAATCAAATATACACCATGCTTACTGACCAGAATATGATCAAACTCTTGCTTCTCGTCTATAAAATCTTCTTTCTTAAGCAAAATCGTGTACTTTTCGCCCTCTTGACAGTCTTTTTTAACACTTTTAAACTTATCACCCAACCACTTTATTTCGTAATCAACATTCTCTTCGCCTTTTTCTCCCCATAATGTAGATGGAATCCTTTTATTGTAATTTGCTATTTTATCTTCCACTACCGACAACGCTTGCCCATACAAACTCATTACCTCCGCCGATAATTGTGGGTAGGAAAAAGCGATAGACAATTTATCTAAAAGTCTCTTTATTCTATCTTGCTCACTAATTAACGCTTCCATTTTTAAAGTTTCACAATAAGTTCGATATCTTTCAATAAAATTATCTTCTGAATCGACGGATAGAGGCTCAGCAATATTAACACATACCGGTTTACTTTCCTTACTTATATCAATACTAACCTGCAATTTTACCGGTTTTAACTTACAATATCGCTTGGAATCAAATTCCCATTGATATTCTTTACGTCCACGGCATTTTCTTGACTTCATAAACATGTTAAATTCCAAGTTTTTGTTCGGGCTTTCCCGTCTGTAGCCAAGCATCTTCTGCAACTTAGCATCTTCTGAAATCTCCTGTGCATACTCTTCCAACAAAGGCATAAATATTGCCTCTTCCTCTTCATAGACATAACATGTTCTACGAAACTTATTCTTTAAGTCATTTAAAAGTATATGAAATACTCCCTGCCATATTAACCGAGTATGTTCTTCATTTTGAATGTCGTAATCCTTTATATAGACTTCTACCATACCGTAAGCTACTATATCCTTTTCCGGTTGTACATAGTTAAGCTCTTTACCGCCTGTCCGTATACATAATGGAGCAATTTCTGGAATTTCCAATACTTTTTTTCTACGTTCATTGTTTATTTCTACCCAATATTGATGACGTGCTCTCTCTTCCTTATAATATTCTTCTTGTCTCTTTTTTCTATCCTCTTCTTGTCTCTTTTTTCTATCCTCTTCTTCTCGCGCTGTTCGAAGTCTTACTCCTTCTTGATATCTTTGATAGTCTTTATCCGTTTTGAGTATCAGTTGCATACATTCATCCCTCCTCCATGCATAGCTTCTTAAATAACCGCACTCTTCATCTACCTTTTTATCAATATCATCTGCATAACGAATTAATTCGTCATCAGTTTCTGCCGATGAATCCTCTTCTTCAGAAAACAGTTCTTTTATCCCTCTTATTAATGAAAATCCTACCCCCAAAAAATCTTCAAATGAATCCATATTCCCCCTCCTTCTAATAATACCTTCTTAAACTATAAATATGCGTTTTCTACATATTATTATTTTACTGCGAAAGTCCATTTTTTTCGTGCGCTACCAGCGTAAACCCATCCTTCCTATTCATTTTTCTCAAATTAAAAACTCTCCAAAACCAACCCATCTGATTTTGGAGAGTTATTTCTACCGCATCAATATTTCATCAATCTTCTCTAATCATAAGCAGGTGCTTAACACCCTTCTCCATCAGTTCTTCCTGCACCTGAAACCCCAGCTTCTCAGCCACACGCAATGAGGAGGCATTTTCCTGCTGAATCAACGTCATTACTTTCTCAAAACCAAACTCGGACTGCGCATATTTCAGAACTTCCCTGCATACCTCCGTGGCGATTCCTTTGCCCTGCCAGGCCTTACCTATCACATACCCAAGCTCCGGCATATCGTAGCCTTCCCGAACATTTAAGCCGGCACGACCGATAATCTCCTCGTTCTCTTTCAGTACCACTGTCCAAATTCCAAACTCAAAATAATGATACACCTTTTCAATATATTCCCTGATATATCCCCGTTCACTAATTTTACTTTCGTACAAATCCTCTGTATACCGAGTCATTTCCGGCTCCTTGTAGATTTCATAAAAAGCATCCACGTCATCGGGTATCGTTTCTCTTAAGAAGCATCTCTCCGTCTCCAGAATATCCCAAGGAATATCCCTGAACCTACGATACACCCGCTCCACATACCAGGCATCTAAACTCTGGGGTTCTTCAAAAGCATACCACGCCGCAGAAAAAGACTCCTCTCGGTTTCCCGCATGCAAATACACCGCCACCGGCAATTCCTTCTCTACAATACTCTGTAAGGTCTCTGCGCTGTCTGTAATATATAAAGTATTCTCTTTTACAGGGTATTCCTCCTCTGCAAGCATAGCGGAACAAACCACGCCGTGACTCTTCAAATCCTTCACAAGACCACCAAAGCCTGCCAGCCGGTTCCCATAGGACAATATTAAAAATACTTCTTTTAAATAAAACTCTCCATATTTGTTTTGCATAACTATCTTTACGTTCCTCACAAATTGGGTTATACTTTATTTTATCATAACAAATTCAGGTATGAAACGTAAATACAAATATGAAAAGCGAGGAAAAAATATGGCACAGAATCCTATTGTAACAATTACTATGGAAAACGGTGATGAGATTAAGTTGGAGCTCTATCCCGAAATCGCACCCACTTCCGTAAACAACTTTATCAGCCTAATTAAAAAGAACTTCTACGACGGCTTGATTTTCCACCGTGTTATCAGCGGTTTCATGATTCAGGGCGGATGCCCCGACGGAACCGGTATGGGCGGCCCCGGCTACAGCATCAAGGGTGAATTCTCTCAGAATGGTTTCCCCAATGCTTTGAAGCATACTGAAGGCGTTCTCTCTATGGCAAGAAGCATGATGCCCAACTCTGCAGGCAGTCAGTTCTTTATTATGCACAAGAACTCTCCTCATTTGGACGGTTCTTACGCAGCTTTTGGTAAGGTTATTGAAGGTATGGACGTAGTAAATAAGATTGCAGCAACTCCAACTAATTACAGCGACAGACCTATGGTGATGCAGATTATGAAGACCGTAACCGTGGATACTTTTGGTGTAGATTATCCCGAACCTGAAAAATACGGCGCAAGATAATTTTTCAGTACTTAAGTACTAAACAACCGGCATTTTCTTTGGATTTCGCCTTAGAACGTGCCGGTTGTTCATATTTTGTTCATAAATCATTAAATAATATTTAAATTAATTAACACGTTTTGGACATTTCTATATTTTATACTACAATTAAGCAAGAAGCTTAATGAACTTACTTACAAGAGTTAATTGATATAAATAACTTTTTCATAATAACTGCCAAGTAAAGATTTCTTTACTTGGCATCCTCCCTTTTTATAGGGAGTTTTTTTATTTTACCACCATCTTTCTTGACACAAATTCCTCCGTGATATATTATTACAGTAGCGTATTAAAGCGCAAGGATAAATACATGAGGGGAAAATGAATATGAACAAATTACGAAAGAAAAGTCTGAAAACCACCCTGCCCTTGTCCATCTTTCTGGCAATCGTGGGAATTGTGATGGTTGCCTTTTCATTGCCGTCTATAGCAACCGGCAAACAGGATCCTATTCCATGGGAGGAAGTAGACTTCGAAGGTGATATTGAAGGACTGTATGTGACAGGTACTCTTTACGGAATCTACGACTGCTACTGCGAAAACACCACCGACGGAAGAGTGACCTCCAAGGAGTATCTCATCGATGCAGATGATACCTACTATATGGGTATGTTGGTTCTGAAAAAAGATATGGATGATGCGGAAGATCTGATGGATGTATCCTGGGACTACCTGGATGGATATGCTACGGAAGAGGAATTGTCAGAAAAGCAGTACGAAATTACAGGTATTATTTCTCCTATTCCTACCGATAGCCTTCACTTCTACAACGAGTATATTGACTGGGTTGCGGAAACAGACCCTACCATGAGGAGTTATTTCCTTCCCTATTACATTGAAGTGAACAAGGCCGGTGCCTTTACCGTAGGCGGTGCCTGGCTGCTTGCAGGTGTAGGTGTGGTATTTGTGGCTATTGCAGTTTTACTGATTGTATTGGCTCTTAACGGCTTCTACCAAAAGTCAATCAAGAAATATATCGCCGCAAGCGCATCTCCGGATATGACCGCAGAGCACATTGAACGTTTCCTGGCAAATACTAAGGAAACAAACGGTATGTATTACAACAACGAATTTGTTTGTGGACAGCACGGAAGTTCCACGGTATTTGGAGAAACCTCTAAAATAGCCTGGGTATACACACATGTGACCAAGCATAAGAGTTACTTTATCACCATCAGCAAAACCTATGAACTGGTTATTTGCTTCGTCGATGGTACCAGACATTTTATCTCCATGAAGAATGAAGCAGCTGCCGACCTGCATTTACATCGCCTTGGCGAGCTTTGCCCTCAGGCAATCTTTGGATATACCGACGAGTTGAATAATTTGTTCAACCGTTCTTTAGCATCCTTCCTGAACCTGCGCTATAATCAGCAAAATACGGACCCGGATGCGGCTCTTTATAATTAACCCATCACCAACAAAATACGCGCCACAGCAAATGCTGTAGCGCGTTATTTTTATGACTTATTATTCTAATCAAAATTAAGCCTGGCCTACAGAACCGAACAGTTCCATCTTTTCCTTAACGGTAGCCTTGATAGCTTCGAAGCCGGGAGCTAAGAGCTTACGAGGGTCAAATCCCTTGCCCTGTAAATCCTTACCTTCTTCAACATACTTTCTGGTAGCTGCTGCGAATGCAAGCTGGCACTCGGTGTTAACATTAATCTTTGCAACGCCCAAAGAGATTGCCTTCTTAATCATATCTGCAGGGATACCTGTACCACCATGAAGAACTAAAGGCATATCGCCGGTCTTCTGCTGGATAGCATCCAAGGTTTCAAAGCTTAAACCCTGCCAGTTTGCAGGATACTTACCATGAATGTTACCGATACCTGCTGCAAGGAAGTCGATTCCTAAATCAGCAATTGCCTTACACTCGTTAGGATCTGCACATTCACCAGCACCTACTACACCGTCTTCTTCACCGCCGATAGAACCAACTTCTGCTTCTACAGAAATTCCCTTAGCGTGAGCATCCTTAACGATCTGAGTGGTCTTTTCTACGTTTTCTTCGATTGCATAGTGAGAACCATCGAACATAACTGAAGAGAAACCAGCTTCCATACACTTGTAGCAGTGCTCGAATGAGCCGTGATCTAAATGAAGAGCTACGGGAACGGTAATGTTCATATCCTTGATTAAACCATTTACCATACCAACTACTACATCATAGCCGCCCATGTACTTACCTGCACCTTCAGAAACACCCAAGATAACAGGTGAGTTGTTTTCCTGTGCAGTTAAAAGAATTGCCTTGGTCCACTCCAAGTTGTTGATGTTAAACTGACCTACAGCATAGTGGCCAGCTTTTGCTTTTTTAAGCATTTCAGTTGCTGAAACTAACATTTTTACTTCCTCCGTAAAATTTATTTTGAAATAAGGCATAAGATATGCCTAAATTTTCCACCGCTATCCAATATAGCACACTTCTTCTTAAATGGGAATATCTTTGTTAAATATTTGCCAAAAATTATGCCTCGCCGCAAAGATACTTCTCGATATCTGCCACAGCCTTTTCTTCATCCTCGCCATCTGCCATTACGGTAACGGTTTCTCCGGATGCCAAGCCTAAGCTCATCATACCCATGATACTCTTAGCATTTACTTTCTTATCTGCAGACTCTAAATATACAGTACTGTCGTATTTGCTTGCTACCTGAACCAACATTGCTACCGGTCTTGCTTCCAAACCATTCTGCAATTTGATTTCAACTACTCTTTTTGTCATAATAACACTCCTCCTAAACTACTACTTAAGCGACTTTGCAATTTCGCTCAACTTCCGTAATCTGTGATTTACGCCCGATTTACCTACAGGTGGGTCTAATTCTTCTCCCAGTTCCTTCAAAGGCATTTCCGGATTTTCCAAGCGAAGCTCTGCAATCTGCTTCAAATTGGGAGGAAGGTTGTTAAATCCCAACTTCTCCTTAATCAATAAAATATCCTCGCTTTGCTTCCTTGCAGCCTCCACCGACTTGGTAATATTGGCGGTTTCACAATTTACTCTTCGGTTTACTGTGTTTCGTACTTCTTTCAGTATTCGCAAATTCTCCAAATTCATCAATGCAATATGTGCTTCCATTACATTGAGCAGCTCTACAATGGCCCTTCCCTCTTTCAAGTATACTACATAATATTTCTTACGCATGACCATTTTGCTCTCGATTTCAAAGTTCAACATGATTTCCTGAAGTTGCTTTGCTTTTTCCTCTTGAGTACACACCAGCTCCAAATGATACCCTTTTTCCGGGTCACTTATGGAGCCAATACTTAAGAATGCACCTCTTAAAAAGGCCCTCTGACAACAGGAGTTCTTCACCAGCAAAGGATTTACCGGTGCATTTAAGTCTCCAAATTTTTGATGTATCTCCTGTATTTGGGATGCGTCTACTGCCACACCAGCCTCTATATTAAATGTTTTTTTCAATAATGTAAAGCCTTTTCTTACCACAGTTTCATTTTCTGTCTGAAATCCTATGGTATAGCCACCCTCTTTATCACAGCCAAATTGTCCGGAAAAGTTCAAGATAGCTGCCAACTCTGCCATCTGACAGTGTCTTGCGTTTCCTATGTGCTTTTCTAATTCTTCTTTTACATCATGGGAAAAGGACATGCTTTTCTCCTCCTTTTCTCTATTTACCGATTACATTAATATCCCTGTGATGTACGGAGATACCGTAATCGCCCTTATCCTTAAGTCGCTTGTGCAGTTCATTTGCCACGGTCACGCTGCGATGCTTTCCACCCGTACAACCGATAGCCACCACCAAACGATACTTTCCTTCTTTAACATAGTTAGGAATCAAGAAGGCCAACATATCCGTAAGCTTATCCAAAAAAACTTCAAACTCCTCGGCAGACTTCACAAATTCCTGTACTTCTGCATCATTTCCAGTTTTTTTCTTTAATTCCTCCACATAGTAGGGATTAGGCAAAAAACGGACATCAAATACCAGGTCCACATCCGAAGGGATGCCATGCTTAAATCCAAAGGACATAACATTTACCATCAGGTTATTGTAATCCTCGTCCTGTACAAAAATACGGTCCAGCTCCCGCTTCAAATCCTTTGTTAAAAGACCTGTGGTATCAATAATATAATCTGCCAACTGACGAATACCCTTTAAGCCTTCGCGCTCTTTGTTAATACCGTCCTGTATCATGCCTCTGGGGTCTACCGGATGCAAACGTCTGGTTTCCTTGTAACGCTTTATTAAGGTTGTATCATCGGCCTCCAAAAATAAAACCTCCAAAGGATAGCCCTTGGCTTTTAACCCTTCCACCACTTCTGCGGCATCTTCAAAAAACTGATCCGCTCTGGCATCCAGCCCCAATACCACCTTATCGATATCGTTATTCGGCATTGCCAAAAGACCCACAAATTTATCAATCAAAGACACCGGCAAATTGTCCACACAATAATATCCGGCGTCTTCCATCATCTTCATTACGGTGTTTTTACCTCCACCGCTCATACCTGTAACAATTACAAATCTCATGTTAATCTCCATGTCAGGCATCCATGGCACACAAACACCACTCTGCCCCAAGTACCTTCTACCCCAGGAATATAACCTCCGGCTCTAACACTACTCCAAACTTATTTTTCACTTCCTGTTGCACATCTGCCACCAACTGCTTCACATCTGCCGCAGTAGCTTCCCCTTTGTTAACTACGAAGCCGCAATGCTTTTCGGAAACCTGTGCACCGCCTACCTGATAGCCCCGAAGCCCTGCATCCATAATCAGCTTTCCTGCAAAATATCCTTCCGGACGTTTAAAAGTGCTGCCGGCGCTGGGATACTCTAACGGTTGCTTTTCCCTGCGTTTGGCTGCCAGTTCCTCCATAGTAGCTTTGATTTCTTCTTTACAGCCTTCCTGCAATGTAATACGCACTTCCGTCACAATAAAAGGATACTTCTTTAATATACTGGTCCGGTAACCAAACTCCATGGTTTGATTATCCAGACTTAAAATTTCTCCGTTTTGATCCAATACTTCAACCGCTGTAACAACATCTTTCAATTCTCCACCATAAGCACCGGCGTTCATCACCACGCCACCACCAATGGTTCCGGGAATTCCCGCAGCAAATTCAAAACCGGTCAAACCATGCTCGTATGCCACATGAGCTATTTTACTCATTAAAACTCCGGCCTGTGCAGTAATAGAATTTCCTTCCACACGGATAGTATTCATCTTGTCCGCAATTTCCAAAATCACGCCACGATATCCTTCATCGCTCACCAAAAGATTACTACCATTTCCCAATACATAGTAGGGAATCTCCAATTTCTGCAAATACTCCTGCACAGCCTTCAATTGCTGTGGATTTTCCATGCGCAAAAACAGGTCTGCTTCTCCACCGATTCTGAACGTTGTATGCTTCTTCATTGGTTCCTTACAATATATATTCTCTGCCGGTAAAAACTGCTCCAATGCTTTTACAACTGTCTCACTAATCATTTTTTTCGCTTTCTTTCTAATATGATAATCACTATAACATGCTTTTGAGCTTGCATTCGCATGGCTCAAAAACATTAGCAGAGCACTAACGCTGCCGCACCGAAAATACCTGCATCATTACCCAGTGTTGCCAAAGTAAGCTTCGCATCACGGCATCCACGGAATACATACTTCTCGTAAGCAGGCTTGATATAATCGAACAACATATCTCCAGCCTTGGATACACCACCACCGATTACAAAAATCTGAGGATTTACCACTGCTGCCACTGCTGCCAGACCTTTTCCTAAATAATCGCCGAACTGCTCTGCAATTTCAATAGCAACTGCATCGCCTTCCTTTACTGCGTCAAATACTGCCTTCGCAGACAAATCTACTTCTCTGAGTACGCTGGGAGCATCATCCTTTACCAATCTGCGCTGTGCCAGACGAACCACACCTGTTGCAGAAGCATACTGCTCCAAACAACCGGTATTGCCACAACCACACACTACGGTTTCTTCATCATTAATATGAATATGACCAATTTCTCCGCCTGCACCGGTTGAACCTGTCAAAATATGTCCGTTAATAATGATACCACCGCCTACGCCGGTACCCAAAGTAACTGCCACCAGGTTAGAGTAGCCCTTACCACCACCCTGCCACATTTCACCGTAAGCCGCAACGTTTGCATCATTACCGGCCTTTACGGGCAGATCCAAATAACCGCTAAGTACAGTGGCAACATTAAATTCATCCCAGCCCAAGTTTGCTGCTTTATAAATCACACCCTCTTCATCCACAGGACCGGGGGCACCAACACCTACACCTACAATATCATCCTTATCAATACCTTTTTCTGCCATTACTCCCTTGATGCTTGCTGCAATGTCCGGCAAAATACTTGCACCATTATTATCCTTCACCGTAGGAATCTCCCACTTATCCAACACGCAACCTTCTCTGTCAAACAGACCCATCTTTACGGTAGTACCGCCAATATCTACTCCAAATGCATAATTTCCCATGTTCTTTTCCTCTCGTTCTTTCTATATTTGTATAATTAGTCCTCGTCACGCTTCTTTGCCAAAGAATTCTGTACTCTTGTATATAATTCCTGCGCCGCATTATAACCCATCTTCTTCTGACGATGATTAACTGCCGCTGATTCACAAATGATGGACAGGTTACGTCCGGGACGGATAGGGATGTTGTGACAAACCACCTTATTGCCCAAATACTCTGTGTAACTGTCCTCCAGACCCAGTCTGTCGTATTCTTTATCCCTGCTCCACTCTTCCAAACGGATAACCAAATCAATGGACTGGGTATCCTTTACGCTTGAAGCACCGTATAACGCCTTCACGTCAATAATACCGATACCGCGCACCTCAATCAAATGTTTTGTAATATCCGGTGCACTTCCGATAAGGGTTTCCTCACTTACCTTGCGGATTTCCACCACATCGTCTGCAATGAGACGGTGACCTCTCTTTACCAATTCCAGTGCCGCCTCCGACTTACCGATACCACTTTCACCGGTAATCAAAACACCTTCACCGTAAATATCAATCAAAACCCCATGCACGGAAATGCAGGGAGCCAACTGTACGTTCAGCCATCTGATTACCTCTGCCATAAATGCAGAGGTGACTTTTTTGGTAGAAAGAACCGGCACGCCATGGCGCCTTGCTGCCTCTAAAAAGAGTTCATCCGGCTGTAAATCTCTACTGAATACTACTGCCGGCACATTGTAAGATAATAATTTTTCGTAAATATCTTTCTTGGTTTCGGCGTCTACGCCCTCCAAATAAGTGTACTCCACAAAACCAATGACTTGTAAACGTGTCGCATCAAAATGTTCAAAATATCCCGCCAACTGCAATGCCGGACGATTAATATCCGTCTGGGTAATACGCTTGCTTTCCACGTCAATCTCCGCAGTAAGATTTTCCAGCTTCATCTTGTCTACAAGCTTCTTTAAACTTATACTTGCCATAATAGGACCGTTCCTTTCTAAAGCTTATTCATTATCAATATATCACATTACTCTTTTTGCTTCAATCGGAAATATCGGTAAATACTTTCCGCAATATGCTGCGGAATTTCCGGTAAGGCTACTAATTGTTCCACCTCCGCATTCCGTATTTCCTCCAGGGACTGAAAATGTCGCATAAGGGCCTTTCTTCTGGCAGGACCCACCCCCGGAATATCGTCTAACGCCGACTTAACCTGATCCTTACTTCGAAGGGATCTGTGATACTCTATGGCAAAGCGGTGCGCTTCGTCCTGAATACGAGTAATCAGTTTAAAGCCCTCGCTATGAGTATCGATAGGTAACTCCACATTGTTGAAGTATAAGCCTCTGGTACGATGATTATCATCTTTGACCATACCGCACACCGGAATATTTAGCTGAAGCTCCTTCAGCACAGAGAGAGCGATATTCACCTGTCCGCGTCCACCGTCCATCAATATTAAATCCGGAAATTTGGTAAAGCTTCCGTAGACCGCGTCCACCTCCTGCTCGGCCAACTCCTTTCCCTCCTCCATACCATGCACAAAACGTCTGGTCAACACCTCTCGCATACAAGCGTAATCATCCGGTCCGGACACGGTACGAATGCGAAACTTACGATAGTCGCTTTTCTTAGGTTTTCCTTTTTCGTAAACCACCATGGAGCCTACATTTTCAAAACCGCTGATATTGGAAATATCACACGCCTCCATACGCTCCACATTGGATAGTCCCAGAAGCTCTGCAATTTCCTTGGCTGCCCCGATGGTACGGCCTTCCTCACGCTTTAACTTTTCTTTGTTCTGGCTTAAAATCAGCTTGGCGTTCTGGGCTGCCAACTCCACCAGTTTTTCCTTGGTACCGATTTTGGGCACTTTAAGATACACTCTTGCTCCTCTTCTCTGAGTCAGCCAATTCTCAATCAGCTGAGCATCTTCTATTTCAAACTGTATCATAAGTTCTCTGGGAATAAAGGGCGTACCTGCGTAAAACTGCTTGATGAAATCCTCCAAAATCTGCGGTTTCTTCTGACCGGACACATGCATCATATAATAATGCTCCCTGCCAATCAGCTTACCGTCTCGGATAAAGAATACCTGTACTACTGCCTCAGCTTCGTCCTGATACAAGGCAATGACGTCCTTATCCTCGCCCACACTATCCGAAATCTTTTGTTTCTGGGATACCTGCTTTACACTATTTAACAGATCTCTGTATTTGGCCGCCTCTTCAAATTCCATATTCTCTGCCGCCGCAGTCATCTTGGACTCCAGATCCTTTTGAATAGGTCCGTAATTACCATTCAAAAACTCCATGGCGCCCGCAATCTGCTGTCTGTATGCTTCCTTGTCTATATATCCCTGACAAGGCGCCAGACACTGCTTAATATGATAATTTAGACAAGGACGGTCCTTCCCGATTTCCTTGGGCAAACTTTTGTTGCAGGTGCGCAGCTGATACAACTTATTAAGTAGTTCAATGGTATCCTTCACCGCTGCCGCACTGGTGTAAGGCCCGAAATACTTGGACTTATCCTTCTTCATTTCTCTGGAAAACAGAATACGTGGAAATTCCTCCCCCAGTGTCACTTTAATATAAGGGTAGGTCTTATCGTCCTTTAAAAGAGTATTGTACTTGGGGCTGTATTCCTTGATTAAATTGTTTTCCAGCACCAGTGCTTCCAGCTCGGAATCGGTTACAATATATTCAAATCGGGCAATGAGCGTCACCATCTTGTCAATCATGGGGCCTCTGCCAATATTCTCACGAAAATAAGACCTGACGCGATTACGCAGGTTAATGGCCTTGCCCACATACAAAATCGTATCGTGAGCATCCCTCATAATATAAACTCCCGGCTTGGTGGGAAGTTTTTTCAGTTCTTCTTCAAAATCGAAGAGCATAATTACGTCCTACTTTCTTATTTTTTCACGGTAACAGCCGGGATGCGAAACATCCTATTCTATTACTACCATACCATGCCCTATCAGCTTGGGAATGTCAACAGATACATATCCCTCTTTGCATTCAAACTTCAGTTCCTCCATTGCAGGCGCCAAATAAACTCTCTGCGGCACCTTTTCACAACGAATTTCCAACTGAATATCTATAAGCGGTAACTTAGTATCCACCACTGTCATTCTGCGGCTTTTCTTCTCCGCTATATAATGAAGTACATGTACAATCGTCCTATCCTGCTGTGTCCGGTATGTGACCTCTGCACTGGCCGGCAAATTCGAACGAAGTAGCGGCTCATCCAGTAACAGATTAATACATTTTTCAATAATGTCTCGATTTAATCTTACGCCTAATTCAATGTACTCGGAGAACACCTGATTAGCAAGATAAATTACATTACCATTCTTAACAATAGACGCGTTCCCGGTAAGACTCTCAAAGGGGAAATGTCTGTGCGAGCAGAAACGGTCGTAGGTACGATTGAAATAGGGTCTGCCTTCCCATGCCAATACTTCACCGCCCGCTTTTGCTTTTACGGAAACACTTTCCTGATACATAGCATACTCCAAAGCAGGCAAATCGCCACGGAAGGAATCTTCCAAAACTATATAGGAAGGGTTATAAGGATTGGGTTCAATATACTCCACGCCCAGCTCTTTAATTACAAAATCCTGTGCCGCTTCATCAAATCCTGAATATCCGCTGGCAATCAGCTTTCCGCCCTGCTCCAGATAAGCAGAAATCATCTCCGCCATCAGAGGGTCGATGGGCGCTTTGTCCGGCAAAATAATCAATTTATACTTGCTCAAATCATCCGTGCAGTCTATGAAGTCAAATTGCTGATGTAATTCCAGCATCATACGAAGTGCACCTTCATTGGCCGTAAAGTCTTTTTTCGTGGTGCTGTTTACCATCATAATACCGATATCGGCCTGTTTCTTTGAGCCCACACACCAGGGTTCCCTTTCTTCGACTTGAGCATACACCTGCCCAATTCTCTCATAAACGCCCTGGTCCAAGGCTCCTCGGGGGTGCATCTGGTCGCCGATACAGATTTTGCTTCCGTTCATAATCATTCGGAAGCACTCATACTCCAAAGCCTCCAGATTACGCAGGCTACCGAAATCGCCCCATACATTATGGAACTTACCGTTCATACCGATAATCTCAGCATCTTTCCGATTATGGTAATTCACGTATAAAGGGAAATGATTGTATCCCCAGGTTTCAGAGGGCAGGGACTCAATCTCTATATGGGTCAAATACTTCACTCGCTCGTTTAAGCAAATTCCCACATCATACCCGTTATCCGGCGCCAAATCACCGTTAAAGAACACCAGCGCCTCGGGGCATCTTTCCTTTACATAGTCGTATAAGGCAATCATAAAACTGGTCACGACAAACATATCATGCTTCGCCACATCGTCCGGATTCTGCGGAGAAAGTCCCAGTGCTTTCATGCTTTTCTGACAATCATCACAAACACAGCCATGCTGGGAAATAATATCAAACCAAAAACCATCCACGGGATACAGGGATATAATTTCGTCCACCTGCTTATATATATACTCCAAATAATCCTGCTTATTTAAACACAGGTCTTTCCAACGGTTTACCTCCGCACAAAAAGGATCTTTGCCACCCAAAACACCCTGAGCGTTTACCTCCAACCAGTTCATATTCTCTGCAGCTACTTCCTCCCAGCCTATAGGGAAATAAATGGGCGCCTGTATTCCTTCTGCATGCAGTGCCTTAAGCATTTCACCCAAAAGATCCCTTTTAAGTCCGGGATGAACCTTTCCCACCTTGGTAGGATAATAGCACATGCCGTGATGACATTTTGCAAAAATATTTATGGACTGAACGCCGGACTTTTTTAAGGTGTTTGTAAACTCTACCGGGTCAAAATCCGCCCCCACCTCCGGAATGGCGGGGGATGTATGAAAATCTAAATGTATTTGTCTGTAGGCTAACTCTTCCATTCGTAACTTCTCCCTTTCTACACATAGTACCTGCTCATCTCAGGCACGCTTATAATACCTTACTTATACATCGGCCCGTATGCCGCACATGCACGATAATCGGCCGCTTCCTTGTCCATTCCGAAGGAATCCCAAACCTTCGGTCTGAAGATATCCTCTGTGGGTACATTATGCATACATACCGGAATTCTCAGGATAGAACAAAGGGTAATTAAATCTGCACCAATATGTCCGTAGGAAATAGCACCGTGATTTGCTCCCCAATTATTCATTACATCATAGGCCGTCTTGAAAGGAGAACCTTCCTTGCCATCACACCTGGGTGCAAACCAGGTACAAGGCCATGTATAGTCCGTTCTCTTCCACAGGGTATCCGATACCTCTGCCGGAAGTTCCACGGTCCAGCCTTCTGCAATTTGCAAAACCGGTCCCAATCCTTTCACTAAATTCAGACGAATCATGGTAGCAGGCATCTGAGCCTTCGTTTCAAATCGGGAAGAATAACCGCCCCCGCGGAAATATCCCTTATCTGCAGGATTCCATGTAGTATTTGCCATGATTGCATCCTGGTCTTCCTGTGTCACTTCATACCAGGGCTTCATAACTGCAACACCATCAGCATCTTTGGCAGCTCCATTGGCATCCAGACAACATGCGCCGGAATTAATCAGATGAATCACTCCATCCGCCTCTTTGGCTTTTCCTTCTATATCATAACCGGTTACTCTCTTAATGGAGTCGCCACTCCAGTAGGTTCTCACATCCGCAAACATTTGCGCTCTGTTGGTCAGAAGCTTCATAAACAACATACTGATACCATTGAGCACATCATTTTCCGTAGCAAGAATATAAGGCTCTCTTGCCCCGTTCCAATCAAAAGAGGTATTCAAAATTGCCTCTGCAAAATCTCCATTGGGATAAAAGTCTGTCCACTGACGCTGTCCCTGGAAACCGGCAGCAATGGCATTGTGACCTACCATTTCTTCTTCAAAGCCTTCCGGCAATGTAGAATTTCCGTTCATCAAATCCTTGATAATAACCGCCATCTTTACGGCAAACTCAAACTGCTTTTCCTTCTCTGCCTCATCATCCCTGATAAAGTCCGGATTTTTATCAAAACCGATAATGCACTTTTCCTTTGCCCACTTCAGAGCCTTCTGCATTTCCTGCTCGTTATAGATACCTTTCTCCATACGACGAATGATTTCCACTTCGTCCACGGATTCTACTCGCAGTCCCAAATAAGACTCTAGGAAGTCGGAATCGATAATAGAACCGCCGATACCCATACAAATGGAACCTATTTGCAGGTAGGATTTGCCTCTCATGGTAGCAACTGCAACTGCAGCGCGGGCGAATCTTAATAATTTCTCCTGAACATCTGCACCAATGGTCGTATCGTCTGCATCTACCACATCATGTCCATAGATACCGAAAGCAGGCAATCCTTTTTGGGCATGTGTTGCAAGCACACTGGCCAAGTACACTGCGCCCGGTCTTTCGGTTGCATTTAATCCCCAGACACCCTTTATAGTAGAAGGGTCCATATCCATGGTTTCAGATCCATAACACCAACAAGGCGTTACGGTCAAAGTAATCGCAACGTTTTCACGACGGAACTTTTCTTCGCAGGCTGCCGCTTCCGCCACGCGCCCGATGGTAGTATCGGCAATCACAACCTTTACCGACTCTCCATTGGAATATTTAATGTTTTTTTCGAATAATTCTTTTGCTGCTCGCGCCATGTCCATTGTCTGCTTTTCCAAAGACTCGCGCACTTTCAAAGGGCCTCTTCTTCCGTCAATCGTGGGACGAATGCCAATCACCGGGTAACCACCAATCAATCTGTTCTCTGCCATTATTTTTCCTCCGTTTTTTGCTTGTTTAACTTCGTTCTTCATTTGCTTTTTAATAATGAACCTCTCCGCGTCGGTCCTCAAATAACCTTCTAAATTCTTTAAATTATATTATAACATAATATGGTCGTTTATCCCAACCACTTTCTCCTGAATACTATATAAAATGTCCCATTTCGCTTATTTGTACCCCTTATGTATCTAAAGGACGATAGAAGACATAACATCCTACCGCAGGACGCTTTCGCTCCGTGAAAGAACGCAACGGACACTAAGGCTCGTGACGAAACAAAGTTTCGTCTTAAAACCTCGCCAAGTGCCGGCGTTTTTCAAGGCCTTGCTTGTAGGAAATTATGTCTTCTATTGTCCTTATTGTACGTAAATAGCTGGGTACAAATAAGCAAATGGAAAATTTTATTGAATAAACAGGCCTTCTGTCAGTTTCTGCACATTTTTCTTAAAACATGTTATGTTCTTATTTTTTACATGCTGGTATGATACTATTAGACGATGGTATGAAAGGAATTTAGAACTATGTTATATTTAGGGACTAATATAAAAGAATATCGACTAAAGAAGGGCTATACTCAGGAACAACTTGCATATGAGTTAGGCGTCTCCTCCCAAACCGTCAGCCGTTGGGAAACTGGGACCACATACCCGGATATCGTTATGCTTCCGGTTATTGCGGAACTGTTTGATACCTCCATTGATAATCTTATGGGATATGCGAAAGAATGCTCTACTACGGAGCGTGAGGCTTTTTTTGCGAAGATACACGCACTCGACACATTAGAAAAAATAGCTTGTCATAGAGAAATACTGCAACAGTATCCAAACGACACTATCTTGCAGTTTAGTCTTGCAAACCTTTTATATGGGCTTGTTAAAAAACAAAATGATGCCTGTGCAGAGCAGGAAGTGCGACTTCTTTGCAACAGAATCCTGCATAGTAATCTGCCTGATATGCAATGTGGTGCCAAACGTCTTATGGCATTCCTTTCTGCCAAAAACGGAAATGTGGAAGAGGCTATGAAATATGTAAATGAACTACCTTCTGTATATTGCGGAAGAGAAATTGTAGCGGAACAAATCTTACATGGATTGTCATTTAAGGCGGCTTTAAATAAGTGGTTTTTAGAGTAGATATTTACATTTAAGACACATTGTGTTAGTATGTCTTTAGAAAAAAGAAAGGCACATTAAGTGAAGGGTAAGGAAATGTATAACAGATAATCGTATTTAAGCACAACATATATGAAATAAGACCTGTGTGAAACAGGCTTGTTTTTGTGTACGCTTAAATTAGATTATCGCAGGTAATATTTCCTTTTTCATTTTCCGTGAAGATATAAAGGTTTATTTGGCGAGTCTTTTTGCGTACGCGAAGACTCGCTTTTTTGTTTCGGTTTGCTATTTTGTACCCTCTGCATATATCGGAAGGCAATCGTGAGCATAACCTCCTACCGCAGGACGCTCTCGCTCCGTGAAAAAACGCAGCGGTCACTAGGCTCGAAAACACCTCGCCAAGTGCCGGCGTTTTTCAAGGCCTTGCTTGTAGGAAATTATGCTCCCAATCGCCCATATTGTACGTAAATAGATGCAAAACAGCAAACCGAAACGCACAAAGGCACCGACAAAAAGGAGGTACTTCATGTTACAGATTAGGAATTTGAAATTAACACATAAAAAAGATTTAAGAGTAATTCTGGATGACTTCAACCTGGTTCTGAATGCCGGCGATAAAGCAGTTATCATCGGAGAAGAGGGAAATGGCAAGTCCACACTAATGAAATGGATTTATGAGCCGGAGCTTATTGATAATTATGTGGAAGCAGAAGGTGTAAAAATCGATAGCGGTGAAAAGCTTGGCTATCTCCCACAGGAAATGCCTGGGGAGGACAAAAAGAAAACCATATATGAATATTTTTCTGAAGAGGATTTGTTTTGGAATAAAACTCCCAAAGAGCTGGCCGACCTGGCAAGGAAATTCGGAATGTCCAAAGAATTTTTCTATAGCGAACAGGAAATGGGCAGTCTTTCGGGTGGAGAAAAAGTAAAGACTCAGCTCATGAAACTTTTTATTCAAGATGTAACCGTACTTTTGCTGGACGAGCCCTCCAACGATATTGATATTACAACTCTGGAATTATTGGAGCAAACCATAAATGATTGGAAGCATATTGTGCTTTTTATTTCACATGACGAGACTCTCATAGAACGAACTGCCAACATGGTTATTCATATCGAGCAAATCATGAGAAAGACAAAGGCCCGATATACTGTCGCAAAGCTTCCCTACCGACAGTATGTGGAAGAAAGACTCCACAACTTCGAGCGTCAGGAACAACAGGCCTACAATGACCGTAGGGAAAAAGCAATTCGAGATGAAAAATACCGGAAATTAATGCAGAACGTGCAAAATGCTTTGTCAAACAGCTCCCGACAGGCACCCAGTGTAGCCAAGAACCTGAAGGATAAAATGCATACGGTGAAATCCATGGAAAAAAGATTTGAAAGAGAAGACGAAAATATGACCGAAATGCCGGAGCAGGAAGAAGCAATCTTCTTTAAATTAGGAGACAAAAATTCCTACATCCCTTCAGGGAAAACCGTTATTGAGTATAGTCTCCCCAATCTAATGACTCCGGACGGAAGCAGAACTCTGGCAGAAAATATTAGCCTTAGAATAAGAGGCTCGGAGAAAATTTGCATTGTTGGATCCAATGGTGCCGGAAAGACCACTCTTCTTAAAAAAATAGCAGAAGAACTAATGAATCGAACAGACATTAAAGCAGAATATATGCCCCAGAGTTACGAGGATATGCTGGATATGGATATGACGCCCGTAGATTTTCTGGACAAATCCGGCGATAAGGAAGAACGCACCAGAATCCGCACTTATCTGGGCTCCTTGAAATATACTGCGGACGAAATGGAACACCCTATAAAAGAACTGTCCGGCGGCCAAAAGGCCAAAGTGCTTCTCTTAAACATGAGCTTAAGCGGAGCAAATGTTCTTATTCTGGACGAGCCCACCAGAAATTTTTCCCCCCTATCCGGACCCGTAATACGAAAAATGCTCCGAGAATTTCCCGGAGCGGTCATCAGTATCTCTCATGACAGAAAATATATCGATGAGGTATGTGATAAAATATATGAATTGAATAGCAAGGGGTTGCGGTTGCTTAGTTGATTTATCTTCCCAACTCCACGCATACAATTTCCGGCCGATTAAACACTCTCACGGGTATAATACTGTTTCCCAAGCCTCTACTGATGACCATGGTGGTTTCATTCACCAAATGAACCCCTTCAGTATACTTGGGAAAGAGTCCCTGTCCCGGGGCTACCAGTCCCCCGCCTACAAAGGGCATGCGAACTTGTCCGCCGTGGGCATGGCCGCTAAACACCAGGTCCACATCATACTTGCTGTAATTTTCTATATACTGGGGCTCATGGGCCAGCAAAATCTCCAGCCCGTTTTCGCCCTCGTTTCCTGTCAAAAGCATGGTTTCGCCAGTAGTTTTCTCAGATACCTTAAGCTTGATTCCGCCTAAACTCTCGTCATTTAAACCAATTAATGTAATACTGCTGCCGCCACGCTCTATTTTCACATATTCATCGAACAAACAGACTACACCTGCATTTTCCAGTCCCTCCAAAAGTGTCGACCTCTCACTTTCTTCCAGCCGGTTCTCGTGATTTCCGGTCACATAATAGGTGGGATAATTTGCTGCCACCTTCTCTGCAAAGGCAAGAGATAACACAATATTAGTATGACTGGAATCCACAAAATCTCCCGTGAGCACCACCATATCCGGCTTAAGCTCCTGAATCTTTGCAAGAAGATTCTCGTTTTCCTTACCAAAAGTAGCATTGTGAAAATCAGAAATCTGCACAACACGAAAACCCACAAACTCCTGAGGCACCTCAGCAGAGTTGTAGGTATAATGTGATACTTCCAGCCAGTTGTTCTGCACATAGGCAAACGCCAGAAGTACCACCAACACTATGAAACTAATGATAAACTTCTTTCTTTTTTTCAACGCACTGTTCCTTCTAACGAGCTATATCCTTTACAAGCCTAGACAACTCAATTAGTATTCTCTGTAAAAGACCCCTATCATTGCACCAATTCCATCTGCAGGTGATACTATTTCCTGAAGCACCCAGCCCGCCTTCACCTGTTCGTTTATTTCTTTTTCTGCGATTTCCAAATCTTTTTCCCGGGACATTCTAATCCCCTTATTGAG
This sequence comes from Acetatifactor sp., assembly GCA_045537405.1. Classification (GTDB taxonomy): domain Bacteria; phylum Bacillota; class Clostridia; order Lachnospirales; family Lachnospiraceae; genus Acetatifactor. Next base: position 180,712 of record JAZSPK010000016.1, on the reverse strand, counting down.
ATAAACCAATTTGTACTCTTTCATTCTTCATCCTCCTATACATGTATTAATCTATTATCAATGTCTCCATGGACTTTTGACCGATTACCTTTTCTCCCAAAACATTTGCCCACTTTTCCGTAAAGCACGAAAAGTACGATATCTGCTCTGTTTTTCTCTTTTGGTTATAATATGGCAAGAATCCCCACAATGTTGACGGTATTCCTATCACAATTAAATAAAGTGGACCTAAAATCAGCGATTGTATGGTATGACCATACTCATGCACAAGTAACCTCCCGGAAAGCTCTTCCATGGTGTAATCCTTCTTCAGTTTATCATAAAAGTAAGGCTCGTTTGTCACAAAAACAAACATTCCCAGTGATACACTGGATTTATCTTTCCATTCGGTTATGAGTGCCCCATGATAAAAATAATGTTTGTCACGAATATGTAATAAAAATGTCAGCAAGCCTAATGTAGACTGCAAAATTCCCCACGTCCACTGCCATATAAAATATAAAATACTTTTCATGATGTCTCCTTTGCCTTCAACACTTTACGCCAAAAATGAACAAACATACCTACCAAAAACAGAACGACTCCTGCCGATAATACTCTCCCCCAAACATAATCAGAAGTGATAACCAACCATACGCATAATCCTACCAGCACAAGATACACGAGTGTGACAAAAACCAGCCAACCAATTCTTACCTTTCGTGAAAGCTTACAATCATTAGCCACTTCTACGCCCCATCCTACTGTTAATTCCAATATAAGTTCTACTAGAAATTCTATCATATAATCCCTTCCTTTGGTTCATCATGCTTTTCATTTATATAGCAAAATCAAAATCGAGAAAAGAATTGCTATAACGATATCAATACCAATAATGATTTTTCGATATTTATTTTGATATTCCGTATGATTCTCTATCTTACTTTTTTGTTTTTCAGTCATTCTCCATTCGGCCGGGAAAAAGGCACAAAACAGGATAATTAGCCACACAAGAATACCAGTAAAAGATAGCATCACTAAAATACCTGCATCAGTAGCTCCTATAAGGCATCTGACTATAATTGCAACAACTAACAATACAAATGATAAACTTGCTAGTATTTTTTCATTTTTCGTCATTTTTCCGACCATATATATTCCTCCATCAATTTCAAATCTTCACACCTTTGATTGACATTTAATACTGTATCACAAAATAAATCACATACACCCAACTGAGCAATCCGTGAAAAATCGCCCAACCAACGGACTCCCAAGTTGTATAGCTTATTATCATAGCCAACGCACTACCAAAGGAAATCCCTCTCTCAACTGATTTTCCAACACCATCTCTTGCCATTTTTATTCCCCCATTCCTTCTTATTCATTATTATCACAATTTGCGGCATCGATTGCAATAACCAACATCAACCCTTCCAGTTCATCCTGTTCCTGCGCAATATCAATAATATAGGTATCGCCCCAAGATAAAAGCTGCTTACTTACGTGCATGACGCTTCTATAGCCGGAGCTCACTTCATAATTCCAGCCCCAGAAATCCCCTTCTGCATGCCAACCGTTATAGTCAATGTCATATTGAGGTTTAAAGAAGCTAAACAATTTCTTAATAGTTCCGCGCACTCTGCCGTCCACTTCAATTTCAAACTGGGGCAATAACGTTAACAACTTCTGACTGATTCTACCCACTTCATTACCATATTTATCAAAAACATGCAGCTGATGACCAAAGGCAAAAATTTCTGCCTTTACCACGTACTTTACATTCCCTGCCTCATCATAAACATCATAGGTGTCTCCCCAAGAAAAAATTCTCTGCTTAATTAATAATTTCATGCAATTCCTCCAAACATTTTAAGCACGCTCCTTTGAGCCGCCAGCCAAAAATCATTTGCTTTATACCATTATTGTATGCAAAACCTTTTACGACGACAAGGCAAAAAAGAGCACGAACCCACACGTTAATGTGCAGTTCGTGCCACTATTCTTTGTCAAATACTTTGTTCTTGCTGTGCTTTCTTAACTTTTATATAAGAGATGATTGCATTCAGATTATAAGCTGAAGCCCATCCCCAAAGCAGTATCATTAATATTCCTTGCTTAGTGATAATGGAAAGAATAAACATAATAATGCAGGCAATAAATCCTACGATTGCTATAACCACTCCTTTTTCATGTATCTGCATGAGCACCTTGCCCAGCTTCATATCCTTATTCATTTCTTCTGTCATATTCGGATTCTCCTTTAACATGGTGTCGAGAGATATTCCAAAGTCATCACTGATTTTCACTAAAGTAAGCAAATCCGGATAGCTCTTCTCATTCTCCCAATTTGAAACTGTTTGTCTGGTTACATTATACTTATTTGCAAAGTCTTCCTGTGTAAGTCCGTTGTCCTTTCTGATTTTCACAATAGTCTGACCTAATTGCATTTTCTATTTCCTCCTTACAGTTTCATCTTACGTATTTCCTCAAATATGACAAGCAAGCGTTTCTTTACATATGTGTTTTTCGTGCGCAAATATTCTTTGCACTGGTTAAAAATACCCGAACGCGAGAATCTGTGTCCGGGTATTTCTTGATATTTCTCTTTATTACTATTTACAACCTTCCGTTTGAGAAGCGTCCCACATTTTCGTCCTTGGGAGTGTCAGTAGTTTCCGGCTTACCTTGGGAAGCATCTTCTCCGTCCTGTGCAGATGCAGTTTCTTCCTGCTCTTTCGCAGTCTGGGTATCATCCGTGACAGTTATGTCAACCGTGCCACCACTTGCTTCAGCCTCCGCTCCGTTCTCATCGTCAGACTGCTCTTCCGGCTCAGGTAATCCTTTTTCCCTGCGGAAGATTTCCATGAATTCTTTGCCGGTGATGGTTTCCTTCTCAATTAAGAACTCAGCAATCTTGTCCATAATCTCACGGTTCTCACGCAGAAGTTCCAGTGCCTTGTCGTAGCTTTCCTTCAAAAGATTTACAACTTCCGTATCAATCTCTGCTGCAGTTACATCACTACAGTTCAAATGTGCAGAACCATCCAAATAACGACTTTCCACAGTTGCCAAACCAATCAAACCAAACTTCTTGCTCATACCGTACTGGGTAATCATGGCTTTGGCAATATTGGTTGCCTTCTCAATATCATTGGCAGCACCGGTGGTTACGGTGTCAAATACGATTTCTTCTGCCGCACGGCCTGCCAAAAGGCCTACCAGCATATCACGAAGCTCTGCTTCGGTGTTTAAATACTTTTCTTCTTCGGGCACATGCATTACATAACCCAGCGCACCCATGGTACGAGGCACAATGGTAATCTTCTGCACGGGCTCAGAATTCTTCTGAAGAGCACTCACCAAAGCATGACCCACCTCATGATAAGAAACGATACGACGTTCCTCCTTGCTCATGATACGGTCCTTCTTTTCCTTACCCACAAGCACCTGCTCCACAGCTGCAAACAAATCCTGCTGGCTTACAAACTCACGATTTTCCTTAACTGCATTAATAGCAGCCTCGTTAATCATATTAGCCAAATCGGAACCTACGGCGCCGCTGGTTGCCAAAGCAATTTCTTCCAAATCTACGGTTTCATCCAACTTTACATCCTTGGCATGTACCTTTAAAATCTCTACACGGCCCTTTAAATCCGGCTTATCTACAATAATACGTCTGTCAAAACGTCCGGGACGAAGCAATGCCTTATCCAAAATCTCCGGACGGTTGGTGGCTGCCAGAATGAATACACCCTTGGAGCTGTCAAAACCATCCATTTCAGAAAGTAACTGGTTCAAGGTCTGCTCACGTTCTTCGTTACCGCCGCCGTATTTGGAATCACGACTGCGACCGATAGCATCAATTTCGTCAATAAAGATAATACAAGGGGCGTTCTTGGTAGCCTCCTTGAACAAATCTCTTACACGGCTGGCACCCACACCAACGTACAACTCTATAAAGTCTGAACCCGTCAAAGAAAAGAAAGGCACATGCGCCTCACCTGCAACTGCCTTTGCAAGCAAAGTTTTACCGGTACCGGGAGGTCCTACTAACAATGCACCCTTGGGTAATTTCGCACCGATTGTGGTATATTTGCCGGGATTGTGCAGGAAGTCCACCACTTCAATCAAGGATTCCTTGGCTTCATCCTCGCCTGCCACATCCTTAAAGGTCACACCGGTTTCCTTCTGTACATAAACCTTGGCATTGCTTTTTCCCACACCCATGGGACCGCCACTGCCGCCCACTTTACGAAACAAAAAGCCTAACAAAATCCACATAAGGATCAAAGGCAGAACCAGCGTCAGCAGCACATTCAGAATCATGTCTCCCATACTGGTGGTAATTCCACTGATGGTAACGCCCTGTTCCAGCGCTCTCTGTGTCACAAGACTCTCCGACTCTATGAGAACAGCGGAATATATGGTTTTCACATTGCCTATGGGCAAACTGTATAAGCCTTTTTTCTCTTCCTTCTTCTCTTCCTTCAGGGTATAAGATACAACACTGCCCTTTAACTCAATCTCTTCAATATTGCCAGCTTCCAACTCCGTAATAAATTCCGAATATTTCACTTCCTTGGAAGACGCACCACTTCCCAAAAGGCTCCAGCCGATAGAAAACATAATCAGAGTGATTAATGCTGTCATCACCACCATCATAAAACTGGGCCGTTTGTTATTTTGATTGTTATTATTTTGTCCCGGACCACTATTTCTGTTTTGATTCTCCATATACTAAACTCCTCACGAACATACTATGAATATTATTACACTTTTTTGTGGTCAGAATCAATAGAATAAATGTGAAATCGTGGTCACATATCTAAAAGATTTCTAAACTTTTCCTCTTATCCTAAGAACTGCTGGATTTTGGCTTCCAACTCATTTGCAGACATACCGCCTACAAAGGTTCCAACCGGCTCTCCATTCTTAAAGAAAATAAAGGTAGGAATGCTTGCCACACGGTACTTCTGTGCAATTTCCATGGCATCATCCACATCCAGCTTACCAATTTTCATTTTTCCTTCATACTTCTCTGCCATCTTTTCTACCAGAGGTGCCATCATCTTGCAGGGACCGCACCACTGTGCAAAAAAATCCACTAAAACCGGCAATTCTGAATTAATAACTTCTGTTTCAAAATTCTGTGCTGTAAAAATCATACTCATACCTCTTTTCTGCGCCCATTGTATTTTGAAGTGTCTGTGGCGCTGACACATTTATCTTTAGTTTCCCCTCAAATATCTTATCTATGAATAATGTATTTACAAATCGGATTTCCCATGGAAGAAAATTTTTCCTCATATTCGGTCATAACATTGCCTTCCATTAGCTTCTCATCTGCATGCAAATCGTAGGTAATCACATCCGCCTGCCAGCCTGCAGGTTCCAGCTCTTCCACTGCAAAATCAAACAAGTCCCTATTGTCCGTCTTAAATTCCAAACGTCCGCTCTTTTTCAAAATTTTGTCATAACGAGCTAAAAATGCTCTGGAAGGAAGTCTTCTCTTGGCATGACGGTCCTTGGGCCAGGGATCTGAAAAATTCAGGTAAATCTTGTCCACTTCTTCCTTGCCAAACACCTTGTCCACATCCTCCGCATCCATACGAAGGAACACCAAATTGGGCAATTCCTCCTGCTCCATTTTCTGCACTGCACGCAAAAGCACGGTGGAATACTTCTCCACGCCCACATAATTAATTTCCGGATTCAGTTTAGCCAAAGTGTGAATAAACTGCCCCTTTCCCATGCCGATTTCCACATGAATGGGGTTATAGTTTTCAAATATATCTGCCCACTTTCCGGGCAATTCAAACATTTCCTCCTCGGGAATTACATACTGACTTCCTGCAATCATTTCCCTGGAGCCTGTTACATTTCTCAGTCGCATACTTTTCCTCCGATAAATTCTGCTATGTCCTATTTTCACAAACAGTATAACCGAAAAGGAAGAAATTGACAAGAACTCCTACCGATACATTTTTTGTGAAAACTGTTTGGTTTTTTCCAAAAATAGTGTATCATAGAAGTAGTATGTTATAGAAAGGTTTATATATGTTATTAAAAAAGTTTCATTTATCCAATAAATTCCTAAAACGACTGGGCGCCCTTGTGTTGGCAACCAGTGTGCTGGGCAGTTCTTTGACCGTGCACGCTACCTCAATCAAAGAGGAAGCCATCCTGGAAAACCAGGCTATTACCGTAGAATCCAACAACCGTGAAAACTGGCCTACCGGACCTGTGGTCAGTGCTTCTTCCGCTATCTTAATCGAGGCGGAAACCGGCACCATTTTATATGAAAAAAACATTCACGCACAGCATTATCCTGCCAGTACCACCAAGATTTTAACCACTCTGATTGCTGCGGAAACCTGCTCCTTGGATGAAATGGTGACCTTTTCCTACAAAGCTACCCACGATATCGAGCAGGGCAGTAATCATATCGGCATGGACGCCGGCGAACAGCTTCCTATGGAAGACTGTCTGAAGGCCATCCTTATCCGCTCTGCTAACGAAGTTTCCTTTGCAGTAGCAGAACATATTGCCGGAGATAGTTGGGAAAACTTTGCACCCATCATGAATGAACGTGCCAAGGAACTGGGCTGCCTAAACTCCAACTTTGTGAATCCAAACGGACTTCCAAACGAGGAGCATGTGACCACCGCTTACGACTTAGCCATGATTGGACGGGCATTTTTCGCCAACGAGCTTCTATGCAAAATGACTCTGACTAAGCAGTTACATTTATACCCCACGGACGTTCAGCCTGACGAAATCTGGGAAAATAATCAAATGCTGCTGATTCCCGGCAAAGAATACGCTTATGAATACCTGGTAGGCTGCAAAACCGGCTATACCAATGCTGCACGAAGCACCTTAGTTTCCTGTGCCGAAAAAGACGGACTGAAGCTGATTTGTGTGGTTTTGCGGGATGAACAACCTTACCAGTACGAAGACACTATTGCCCTTTTCGAATATGGCTTCAACAATTTTACTAAGCAAAATATCGCTGAAAACGAAACTCGTTACACCATCGGTAACGAAGCACCTTTTTCCAGCGACCAGGATATTTTCGGCAGTTCCAAACCGATTTTGTATTTGAATACTACAGACTACGTAGTCCTTCCCAAAACAGCGACATTTGGGGATATGCAGACCAGTATTTCCTACACCTCCTCGTCCCCTACCGAAGCGGCAACCATTACTTACATCTACAACGGAGTACCCGTAGGAACTGCTGCTATTCAGGTGACGGAAGATGTTATGATGGACTATACCTTTGAATCCGTGGAGGCTGACGATAATGCGGCAGGTGACAAGAGCACTCCCACAGAAGAAGAGGAAATCCCTTCCTTTTTCTTCTTTAACGTAAAGGGCATATTGATTACCTTAGGATGCCTGGCCGGCGCCGGAATTATTTTCCTACTGGTGCGTATTTTCCTGCAAAATTACCAAATCAACTTGCCGAAACGTTCCCGACGCTCCGCTTCCCGCAAGAAGAGGCGTAGAAAGTTTTACGGCGATGACTTATCCTACGATTTGAAAAAACAACGTAAACAACAGATTAAAGAGGCAAAACGCAGACAAAAAAATGCAAGACGACGCTAAAAAGTGTCGTCTTGCTATTTCTTTTTCTTCTTGCGCATTTCGGTCATGTGCATCTTCTTGTGCAGAATATCTTCCACATCCGTTTCTGAAATAAATTTCGTGGTCTTTACCACAAAAATTTCTCCGGATTCTGCGCGTTTTATACGAATTTTCCCCTTTAAGAAGCCGTGCTTCTCGCAAAAGGCAATACAGTAATAATTCTTTCCGTTAGGTGAGAACCACTTAACCTTTTTCCTTAAGTTCCGGTGACAAAGATAACATTTGCTGGACGCCACCTCTTTGTCTTCAAAGGCTGCATTTTTGTCCGGAAACAGTCTAGAAATATACTTGGCGTAGGTATCGAATTGTACCTTGATTTCATCCGCCCTCTCCTTCGGGGGATTGAAAATATCATAGGACACATTTCGAAATACATTTGCCTCCTTCATGGTTGCCATGACCTTGGCGGTATAATAGGCATCGCTGAAAGCCCGATGAAAAGGAATATCCTTCTCTATTTCCAGATAATCCACCGCCCATTCCAGAGCTCTTCGGATTTTTCGGTCTTCATAAGCAATACTGAACAATTTCTGGACATCCAAAAACGCAATGGGACCCTCTGCAAGCTTCTCCATTCCGAAAAAACTCATATTCTTCTGAAGCTCCGACAAATCCAAAGGCCCCCAAGTGCAAAAAGTGTATTCTTCCTTTCCGCACCAGTCCAAAAATTCTTCCATGACATCTTCAAAAGGTTTGCCCTTCTTCAGCTCCTCCATACGAATATGAATAAGTCTTCCGGTAATACGGTGCATTTCATGATAAACCTGAGGTTTTATCAACCTACTGAACTCCCCTGCAAACTCCAGATCCTCATTCAGCTTCACCGCACCGATTTCAATTACTTCAAAAGGCAACTTCTCACATTCCGGCTCTTTCCCCGTATTGCTTTGGTTCCACTCCAAATCAAAAACAATATAGTTCATGATGTTTTCCTCATTAATTGGGACGCTTAATTTCTAATATGCTCTGCCCCAGTAGACCATTTTCTTTGCCTGCGCGCCACAGCATACGCAAGTGTCTGCAATCTGCTCCTGTTCAAAAGGCATACAACGGCTGGTTACACTAAGTTTCTCCTTAATCACATCTTCACAAGCCTGCTCGCCACACCACATAGCCTTTACAAAGCCTGCCTTTTCATTGAAAATCTTCTCTAATTCTGCATAATTCTTTGCCACGTAGGTATGCTCTTCACGATGTGCTCTGGCACGTTCCAACATTTCCTTCTGCATGGTATCCAGAACCTCTGCCACCTTGCTTTCCAAATCGTCCAGACTGATTTCAATCTTTTCTCTGGTGTCACGACGGCAAATTACACACTTATTTGCTTCCATATCCTTAGGACCAATTTCCACACGGATAGGATAACCACGCATTTCCGCCTCTGCAAACTTCCATCCGGGACTCTTGTCAGAATCATCTACCTTTACGCGGAAGTTGCTCTTTAACTTGTCGCGAAGCTCATAGGCCTTGTCTAAAACGCCTTCCTTCTTCTGCTGGATGGGCACAATACAAACCTGCACAGGCGCCACCTTAGGAGGCAATACCAGACCTTCGTTATCTCCATGTACCATGATAATGGCACCAATCAAACGGGTAGTCATACCCCATGAGGTCTGATGAACATATTTCAAAGTATTATCTTTATCTGTAAACTGGATGCCGAACGCCTTTGCAAAACCATCGCCAAAATTATGGCTGGTACCGGACTGCAAAGCCTTACCATCATGCATAAGAGCCTCGATGGTGTAGGTTGCTACCGCACCTGCAAATTTTTCCTTCTCGGTCTTCTGACCTTTCACTACAGGAATTGCCAGCACGTTCTCCAAAAAGTCTGCATATACATTCAACATCTGCACGGTTCTTGCTTCTGCATCCTCAGCAGTTGCATGTGCAGTATGACCTTCCTGCCATAAAAATTCTCTGGAACGAAGGAAGGGTCTGGTTTCCTTTTCCCAACGAACTACAGAACACCACTGATTATAAACCTTGGGCAAATCTCGGTAGGACTGGATATCATTCTTATAAAAATCACAGAACAAGGTCTCTGAGGTAGGTCTTACACAAAGTCTTTCCTGCAAAGGAGCAAGGCCTCCGTGAGTAACCCAAGCCACTTCAGGTGCAAAGCCTTCTACATGGTCCTTTTCCTTCTGAAGCAAAGACTCCGGAATAAACATGGGTAAATATACATTTTCTACGCCGGTTGCCTTAAACATTGCATCCAATTGATTCTGAATCAACTCCCAAATAGCGTATCCTGCAGGCTTAATAACCATACATCCCTTTACGCTGGTATAATCAATCAATTCTGCCTTCTTTACCACATCGGTATACCATTGTGCAAAATCCACGTCCATGGAAGTAATCGCTTCCACCATTTTCTTGTCTGCCATTTTTCTGTCTCCTATCGCTTTATATCTTAGGTTTGTCTCACATAAAAAGGTGGCCCTCAAAGTCTCCCCAAAGGGGCCAAAACTTCGACGGGCCACCCTATTTCTTCACCTATATATCTCTTACACAATATTATGTTATGTATAGGCTGTTTGTCAAGGGTTTATGCTTTTCCTTCTGAACCGAGAACGGTCTTAATCTTGTGAGCAACTACTTCCTTGCAGTATGCACGACCATCGGTTAAGTACTGTCTGGGATCGAAGTGATCAGGATGAGCAAATAAGTGCTGTCTGATACCTGCGGTCAAACCTAATCTCAAGTCAGAGTCGATGTTAATCTTACATACAGCAGATCTAGCTGCCTGACGAAGCATATCTTCAGGAATACCGATAGCATCCTTCATTGCACCACCGTTAGCGTTGATGATGTCAACGTAGTTAGGAAGTACGGAAGAAGCACCGTGTAATACGATAGGGAATCCGGGAAGTCTCTTAGAAACTTCATCAAGGATGTCAAAACGTAACTGAGGCTTCTGGCCGGGCTTGAACTTGAATGCACCGTGGCTGGTTCCGATAGCGATTGCAAGAGAGTCAACACCTGTTCTCTTAACGAAATCTTCTACCTGCTCGGGCTGAGTATAAGACTCATGACCTGCTTCTACTACTACGTCATCTTCGATACCTGCTAAAGTACCAAGTTCGCCTTCTACTACACATCCTCTTTCATGAGCGTAGTCAGCAACTCTCTTAGACAATTCGATATTCTCTTCATAAGGAAGATGAGAACCATCAATCATAACGGAGGTAAATCCGCCGTCGATACACTGCTTACAGATTTCGAAATCTGCGCCGTGGTCTAAGTGAAGAGCAATAGGAATATTGGTCTCTTCAATTGCAGCCTGCACAAGATGTACAAGGTAAGAATGCTTAGCATACTTTCTTGCACCTGCAGAACACTGAAGGATAATAGGAGATCTGAGTTCATCAGCTGCCTCTGTGATAGCCTGAACGATTTCCATGTTGTTTACGTTGAAGGCACCGATTGCGTAGCCACCTTCATAAGCTTTTTTGAACATTTCTGTTGTTGTAACTAATGGCATTTTCATTCATCCTTTCTTATATGTATTTTTTTTAATATACGCCTCTATTATAACAGATTCCCGGCAGAATACAAATACCTGCCGGGAAAATTTTAAGTAATATTACAATTTCTCTCTTTCGTAATACTCCTTTATGGTCAATTCCGTACCACAGAATGGACACCTCTCAATATTCCATGGATCAGAACGGTTGAGGGCGGCTTTACAGTGAGGACAATTCATCCGGGTAAAAACACCATAAATCATCCACACGAGCCATGCAACAAAGACAACCCCTATTACGCATAAAATTACTATTATTGCCGGTTTGGATTCCAGACTGTATCCTAAACCCAACAACAACAGCATCACACCCAAAGGCGCATACAAGCCAATATAAAAATTCCTCAAGCGCTTACGGAAGGTCTTATTCTTTTCATTTCGGGCTCTAAATTCTATTTCCTGTTGCTCCATGGTATCCATTACTTGTTTCCTCCTTCGTTTCTTAATTATTCTCTTGGTTTTCCCCTGCTTCCTGCACCCATTTCAACTCATTTGCCGGTACTACAATATAATTTTCGGCACCGTCACCAACACGCAAATATACATTACGAATTCCCGCCTGGATAATCATTCTTGCACATAAGGGACATGGCTTTGCTTCATGAATGGAATTATCTCCGGGATTCACGCCAACCAGATAAAGATCTGCTCCCATGGTTTGTTGCCGTGAACAATTTAACAGGGCATTTGCTTCTGCGTGAATCGCTCTACAGATTCCATACCCCTCACCCTGATGCATATTTCGATCCATTCTGGGACAATTCCCTATGTCGCAACAATTCTCAAAACCTCTGGGTGCTCCATTGTATCCTGTTGATATCACCACATCATCTTTTACAATCACTGCGCCATATTTACGCTTAATACAAGTGCTTCTATATGCAAATACTTCTGCACAATTCAAATAGGTATCAACTTTAGATACTCTTTTTGGTGATACCGGTCTGACCATATGACATCTTTCAGAAAATAAATAATCTAAAGATACCTTTAGTTCTTTGGCTATCATTAGGAGCTTTTCCGTCTCCGGATATCCTCCCCCGGATTCCCACTTGGAAATCGTTTGCCTTGATACAGCTAAAATTTCCGCCAATTGCTCCTGTGTTATATTTCTCTTGTTCCGTATCTCTTTCAGATTTTCAGAAAATCCCATAAAATTCCCTCTGGTTCGTAGTATATGTTATCATTATACAACTAAATGCTCAAAAATCTATCAACTTACGTTTGCACTTTAGCAACTTAGAGTAGCTTCTCTTTTGGTTGACAATTTTCTCTCTTCATTCCTCCATGCCCGCCTGAATCTGCTGCCAACGTTCTATATACTTCTGAGGAATTTCGTCCTCAAGATATATTGCTCCATCCATATAAGCATCGGTCACTGCCATTGCAAGCACATCGTATATCTCGTCGTATTGCATGATGTCCACATGCATGCCCGTAATAAAACTGACATTTTGTCTGCTGAAGGAGTCTGATTTCACATAGTTCATTATATCCGTGCCGGCCAGGCAATCCTCCGCCAAATCATCCACCCCATATATATTTACCGAAAACAGATAATTCTCACACAGAAATTCTTCGCTGTTATACTGCAGTTCCTGCCTGTAAAACTCCTGTGCTGCGGCAAGTGATTCAGCAACTGTTTCTATCTGAGCAAAACTTGATATGTAGAAACATCCGTCCTTCCAATAATACAGCGGACACTCTTGAATTTCAAATTGTGCATCATTGATGTACAGTGACTTCACGACCTCCTCGTAATCGCAGATTACCTCCTTGGTGTACCAGACCGAACGAGAGATCGCATAGTTTTTCCTCAGTGTACTGCGTGCAGTAAACTCCAGCCCTCTCTCTTTGGTAACAAAGGTGTATTCCATGCAGGCTGGAGGAGTGCCGTTCGAAATATCAACACAGCTGACAAGCTCAAATTCCTCGCTCGTACATATGCTTTTCACCTCTTCAAGCACTTCCTTTTCACTTGGAATGGTTCCGCTTACATCGGCGCAGCCGCACATTGCTCCGGACATGAAAACAGTAAGAAATATTGTGACAACCACCAGCTTTAAGAGGTGTATTCCTTTATTTCTCATTTATCCCTCTCTTACTCCTCCCCGGGATACTTCATGCCCCACTGGGCTCTGGCCTCGTCCATAATCTCCATCATGCGAAGAGTCTCGCTGTGAGGCATCTCTTCACATTCCAGTTTGCCTTCCGAAATAGCCTTCATACAAGCAAGCACTTCATACTCATATCCGGTAATCTGCTTAGGAATCGCCAAATCTTGAATTAATGCACCATCCTTGTTAAACACCTTAATACTGTCAAAATTATTTGTATTATTTACTTCGATGCGACCTTCCTTACCGTAGATAATACCGCTGTTGTGGGTATTGGAGCGCATATTACTGTGAAGAATGGCCAGACAACCGTTTTCAAAAGTAAGGGTCACACTGTTGGCCCAGTCCACACCCTCCGGAGATAATACCGCTGCGGAGGATATATTTTTCACTTCACTTCCTGCAAACATCCGCGCAAAGTTAATAGTGTACACACCCAAATCCAATAGGGCTCCCCCTGCCAGTTCCGGCTTCACTAATCTTTCACGATGTTCCAAAGCAATACCAAACTGCACCATCATGGAAGTCACCTGACCAATAGTTCCTTTCGCAAGCACATCCTCTACCATTCGACGTGCAGGTATAAATCTGGTCCAAAAGGCCTCCGACAAAAAGACGCCCTTTGACTCCGATAATGCAATCAATTCCCTTGCCTGCTTAGCATTCACGCAAAAGGCCTTTTCCACCAACGCAGGCTTGCCGTTTTCCAAACAAAGCTTGCCACATTCATAGTGATGAGAATGTGGTGTAGCCACATAAATTAACTCCACTTCCGGATCCTGCACCAGTTCTTCATAAGAACCATACGCTTTTGCAAACCCCCATTGTTTCGCAAAAGCCTCTGCCTTTTCCAGACTTCTGGAGGCCACTGCATACTTCTCCACCTCCGGAAATGGCGTTATAGTCATCGCCATCTTTTCTGCAATCCACCCCGTTGCCATAATAGCAAATTTCATACATTTATACCTTCCTTTCCTTCTCTATGACAAACCGCCGCTTAATCCACAGCAGCTCCTCCAACTGAATCAATACATAAAACAAAATGGCCCTAGCCTCAAATTCCTCCCTGGTTTCAGGCAGTGCCTCCCGCTTCATTTCTTCCCCCAACGCCTGAAGCTTGTCCAAATATTCCGTTACCGTATTGTATTTATGATAGGCCCGTTCCAATTCTCCCAAAAACTCCGCCACTGCTAACGCCTGCTTAGGCAAATAAGCAATTTGCATAATATTCTGGTAAATACCCTTAAGCACCACTGCCTGCTTTTCCCGCATGCGAATATACTCCAAGTTCCCTGTATCCTTATGTCGAAAAGAATTGTTCAAATTGGCAATAGCACAAATCTCCGCCTTGGAAATAGCTTCCTCCAGCTCCTCAAAACGATTTACTCGGTCACACGTCCTGGCCGGATTTGGCAGCCACTGAGCCATATAACGCAAAATCTCCTTCATTTGCTCGTCCACTTCTTCTGCCAGACGCGCAAAATCTGCTTCCCTGCTGCGTAAGTGTAAATTGACCAAAATACCCATTCCCGAACCGATGATAAGCAAACCAGTCTCATTAAGCAATACGGGTAATTCCATACTTCCAATCGCCCATATATGAGACACCAAAACGGTTGCTGTGGTAATACCTTCCTGCAAGCCCACCAGCATACACCCAAAGGCAAACAATAACAAATACACCGCAAATGCCGGCAGAGTGTACCCTAAGAGCCCGAAACAAAGGGCCGCCACCAACAAACCGAAAACATACGCTCCACCTCTTCGAAGTACCGTCCGCAAGGTTTCCCTCTTGGTGTCCTGAATACTGAGCATAGTAATAATTCCGGCCGTAACAGAAGATTCCAATCCCAATTCTTCTGCCAAAAATATGGACAATACTGCCGCAAGGGCTATTTTAATACTTTTGATAAAATGCTTTTTCAAATTTTATTTACCTTTCCTATAAGCAGAAGTTTATAACTCTTCCACACAACTAATCGTATTCATCCAAATCTACAACTATTTTCAGATTCTCAAAATAGGTTAGTTCAAATCGGTCTATGCCTTCCTCCTCCGCTTCTTCCACCAGTTCTTCATATTTTTTGCTAGCCTTTTTACTTGTCGTGACCTTTAATTTTTCGCCCTCTTCGGTTTCACATACTAAGTAGTAGTGGTCTGGAGCTCTTCCTGTTCCATGGGTTTTCGTAAATTCCACATTCTCCACGATAACTTCCACCGAACCTTCCTCTACTATGTCTCTTGTTGCTTTTATGATTTGAACTGTGCACATAATCCCCACCGGAGAAAATGCCAACCCAAAAAGCACTACACCGATTACCATGTTTCGCTTATTGCCGTCCTTTTTCCCTATTAAACATGCTATACATATTATGCTTAAAAACACAATAACTATTATAAGCGGAACTAAAAGAGCAACACACGCTGTCAAAACCCCTATAGGAGCCTTATAGACCGGAAATACACTTTGAAGAATAATTCTCCCCATAATAAGCAACAAATAAAATGAGGCTATTACTATTACTACTTTTTTCAGAAATATCCCCTCTTTCTAAAAACCATTTCTTCCGATACACTTCGTCTCTTACGGCAAAATATGTCCTGCTGCCAGATACAAACGATACCACTCCTGTCTGGTAAGATTTACCTTTTCTGCCTCTATAATCTCCACCAAACGCTTTTCACTTGCAGTACCGGTTATCACCTGCATACCTGCCGGGTGACGCAATATCCAAGCTGTAGCAATGGTGGTTTTGCTGACACCATACTGCTCTGCCCAAAACTGTAGCTCTTCGTTTAATTTAGCACATCTTTCGTTATCAATAAAACAGCCCTGCCAATTTGCCATTTGGAAAGGCGACCATGCCTGTATGGTCATATCGTGAAGTCTGGAATAATCCAGAATACTGCCGTCATAATCCGGTGCGCCATCAGAAGTCATATTCACTTCCAAACCATTTGCCACCATATTGGACACCGGAATACTGAATTGCAATTGGTTGACAATCAACGGTTGGGTCACATAACGCTTCAACAGTTCAATTTGCATGGGCTTATGATTGGACACGCCAAAATGACGCACTTTACCTTTTGCGTAGAGCTCATCAAAGGCTTCCGCCACCTCCTCCGGCTCTACCAATGCGTCCGGACGGTGAAGTAAAAGTGCATCCAAATACTCTGTCTGTAATCTTTTTAATATTCCATCCACGGAAGAAATAATATGCTCCTTAGAAAAATCAAAAAATCCCTGACGAATACCGCATTTAGACTGCAAAAACAAATCTTCTCGGTCAATGGCAGTGTCCTTTGATAAGGCTTCTCCGAAAATAGCCTCACTCTGTCCGCCTCCGTAAATATCCGCATGGTCAAAAAAGTACGCACCCTGCTCCAATGCAGCGTGAATAAATTGTTGCATTTCGCTGCAGCTTTTATCTGCCAGTCTCATGCAGCCCACTACAATAGCAGGCATCTTTTTCCCCGTAGTTCCCAATACGATTTCTTTCATTCTCTGTCTCCTTTCGTAATTCCCTGACTCTTAACGAAGCTCCGGAAAATCACAATACCAAATCTTAGTATTGTTACCATTTGCGATTTCCAAAACGCCTTTGTCATATACAATATCCAAATTCTCTGTGTCTATATTTTCCAAGATAATAGTTCTCTGTGCGGAACGGAGGGTTAAGCTTGCCTTTTCCGGTGAATACTCTACATCCAGTCTGCATTCTTCCACCAACTCCTGCAAATTCTTTTTCTCCAGTCCTTCCC
The DNA here is from genome assembly GCA_045537405.1 of Acetatifactor sp. Lineage (GTDB taxonomy): Bacteria > Bacillota > Clostridia > Lachnospirales > Lachnospiraceae > Acetatifactor. The sequence continues at coordinate 163,669 of JAZSPK010000016.1, read as the reverse complement.
TTACAAAATCCGGTAGCTCCTGACAAAGCACGTATCCCTCCTCAGTCTTTACCAAAGAGAAATATCGTGGCAAGCCCATTACACCGGTAGTCTGCTCTGCTACACATTCCGTACGCAGCCAGGGCAGGCTCATTACCCTATCTCCTACGCCATGGTAGGTCTGCGCCGCATACGCAAGGGGCGACTTCCTCTCGCCATTCTCCACTCTGCCCTCATAAGCGCATTTTCTCTCCTGGGTCTGCTTGAATGCATAACCGTCAAACTCACCCACATAATAAGAACCGTCTGCCGCCCAGAACACCCACTTATGTTCTTCGAAGCCCTTTACAGGAAGCCGGAACAAATCCGGGCACTCAAAACCGCCCTTTAAGGTGAGACGCTGGGAAAGGGTAAACTTCTCCAAATTCTCGGAGCGGAAGATTGCAAAGTCCTCATTCTCCAGCCAAAGCACCAAAATGTATGCCTCGCTTTCTTCATGCCAGAACACCTTGGGATCCCTGTTTTCCATTGCAAGACTCTCCAAAACCGGCTCGCCAAACTTCACATAAGTATTTCCACCATCCAGACTGTACGCCATACGGATGGTAAAATCCTTGCCCTCACTTTCCGGGTTAGTTCCTCCTGCTGCCGTATAGAACAAAAGCAGTGCATCCTTGGGAAGCCCCAAAAGTCCCCTTTCATTCATGATTCCACAGCCGGAAAACATGGTACCGTTCTCATCCGGATGCAACACCGGTGCAAACTCCTCATAACTCAAAAAATCTTTCGTCCGGGCATGTCCCCAAGTCATATTCCCCCACTGAGTTCCGTAAGGATTGTACTGAAAATATATCTCATATATACCATCGTGAAAAATCAATCCGTTAGGGTCATTAATCCAACCGTATTTGGCGGCAAAATGCACCTTGGGATAACAATTCTTTGCATTCTCCATAACATACCTTCCTTGTTGTAAGTAAGCGCTCCTCCGCGTCTACTCATATTGACTGTTATACAACGTACTGTAAAAACCACCCATTTTAATTAACTCTTCATGATTACCCTTCTCTGTAATCTTGCCCTTTTGCAATACCAGAATACAGTCTGCATTCTGAATAGTGGACAAACGGTGTGCAATCACAAAACAGGTTCTGTCGCGCATAAGTTCACTCATAGCTTCCTGAATCTTAATCTCCGTACGGGAGTCTACATTGGAAGTTGCTTCGTCCAAAATCAACATAGGAGCATCGGATAACAGGGCTCTGGCTATGGTAATCAACTGCCTCTGACCTTTTGAAATATTCACACCCTCATCCGAAAGTATAGTGTCGTACCCCTCCGGCAAATGCTCGATGTAGGAGTCAATTCTCGCCGCTTTGGCCGCCTCCTTTACCTCCTCCAAGGTGGCATTTTCCTTGCCGTAGCGAATGTTATCATAAATACTGCCATAGAACAGCCAGGTATCCTGCAACACCATGGTGTACGCCTTTCGCAAATCTTCGCGCTTTACCTTGCAAATTTCCTTGCCATCTACGGTAATAGTGCCGCTGTCCACATCATAAAAACGCATAAGCAAGTTGATAATGGTAGTCTTGCCCGCACCGGTAGGACCCACAATAGCAATGGTTTTGCCGGGCTGCACATCCACGGAAATATCCTGCAAGATTTTCTTCTCCGGTGTATATCCGAAATCCACGTTTTTGAAAATCACTTCACCCTCTACCTCTGTTAAAGGAAGGGCATTCTCCACATCTGCCGGTTCCGGCTCCTCATCTATAATACGGAACACTCTCTCCGCTGCCGAAAAAGCAGACTGGAACTCATGTATGATATTGGCAAACTCATTAATGGGGCCTGCAAACTTACGGGAGTACTGCACAAACTGCGCCACACCACCCAGACTGATAAAGAAAATGCTGCCCGCTGCCACGGTTCCGTTCTGGGAATACATATACAAAATACCGCCCAAAATCATTACCAGGGAAATGGATAGGTTATTAATAAAGTTCACGGACGGACCCATTGTTGCACTGTAATATTCTGCATCATAATAGGCATTCATAGCCTCTTTGTTACGCTTATTAAAGCGTTCGCCGATGATGTCCTCTTTTCCGTAAGCAGAAATGGTACGACAGCCGGAAAGCATTTCTTCCGCGTAACCATTTAACTCACCCAACTTCTGGGAACGTTTGGAAAACAGCGGACGCACCTTCTTGGAACGATAACGGGTAAACACAATGGACACAGGTACCGTAACCACAAATACCAGAATCATGGGCTTATTGATATTCCACATGAATATCAGGGAGCCCACTACCGTATAAATGCTGGTCATAACCTGCACCAAATCATGGGACAGGGAGCTGTTTACCGTATCAATATCGTAGGAAATACGGCTGATAATATCACCTACCGGATGGGTATCAAAATAACTTACCGGCAAGGTGGTTAATTTCTCAAACAACTGCTTACGCATAGTATATACAATCTTTTGGCTCAAATGAATCATGAGTACTGCCATAGCATACGCCAAGATAGCTGATGCCACATAGCAGGCAATCATTTTCCCTACATTCAGCCAAACTGCGCCAAAATCCACACCCTCCTTGGCAGAAATCGCATCAATGGCCTCGCCGGAATACATGGGGCCCAACAGTGACAACTGGTTGGATAATAACGTCAAGGCAATAGCCACCAAAAACAGGAGCCAGTGTTGCATCACGTATTTTCCCAAACGAAGTAATACTCCCTTGGTGCTTTTCTTACTCAGCTTCTCTCCCTGGGCATGTTTATTGGGATTGTTTTCCATTCTGGGATCTCTTCCCATATCTCTTCTACTCAACGAAAGCACCTCCCATCTGTGAGTCACTGATTTCGCGGTACTCGGTGCAGCTTTCCAAAAGCTCCTCATGAGTACCTTTTCCGATGATTTTTCCCTCATCCAACACTAAAATCAGGTCGCAATTTTTCAAGGAGCTGACACGCTGGGCAACCGTAATAACAGTGGTCTCCTGCAGGTTCTCTGCAAGAGCCTTACGTAACGCCGCGTCGGTTTTATAATCCAGTGCAGACGAACTGTCATCCAAAATCAAGATCTCGGGATTTGCCGCAATAGCACGGGCAATCAATATTCTCTGCTTCTGTCCGCCGGAGATATTGGTTCCCTTAGGCGAAAGCACATGCTCATACCCATCTGCAAAACCGATGATAAAGTCATGGGCCTGGGCAATCCTTGCCGCCCACTCAATCTGCTCGTGTGTCAAATCTCTGCCAAAACGGATATTTTCCTCCACTGTATCCGCATACAAAAAGTCATACTGCATGGCAGTACCGAACATCGCATTAAACTCTTCCTCCGGAATAGTTCGGATATTTCTGCCATGTATGTACACACCACCTGAATTCACGTCATAAAAACGTAGCAAAAGCTTCACCAAAGTAGACTTTCCGCTACCGGTGGCACCAATAATACCCAGACTTTCCCCTTTCTGTAATTGCAGGGAAATATCTTCCAAATTATTTAATTTACCCAAATAAGAAAAATTAACCTTTTCAAAGAGCACGTGTGCCGTGGTGTTAACGGGAGGGCACTCACTTTCCGGCACCACCACCAAATCCGGCTCCGTCAGCATAATCTCCTCAATACGATTGGCAGAAGCTGCACTCTTAGTAAGCATAACAAAGATTCTGGACATAGCCATCATGGACATGGAAATCATGGTAAAGTATTGCATGAAAGCAATAACTGTTTCTGAATCCGACTGGTGATTTGCCACACGATTAGCACTCATGGCAACAACGGCAATAATACCCATATTCATAAGCAGCGTCATCAAAGGATTCACAGAACCCATAATAATGCCCGCACGCTTCTCGTCTGCTACCAAATCCTTATTTACACCATCATACCTTCTATGCTCATAGTCTGATTTGGACAAGGCTTTAATAACTCGTATACCCTGCACATCCTCACGCACCACCCGAATCATTTTGTCCACAGACTTCTGTACCTTTGTATAAAGGGGCACCCCCTTGCGGGAAATGAAATAAATAATGCAAAAGATAATAGGGAAGGCAGCTAACATAACCAGCGCCAAATACCAGTCCATAATTAAAGTAATCACTGTGCCTCCCAGCAAAAGAATGGGTGCACGTACACCTATACGCTGCATCATAGCCACAAACTGGTGCACATTATAAGTATCTGTGGTAATACGGGACTCTAACGAAGGAATCGTAAAACGATCCGTTTGTGCCGCAGATAAACGAAGCATTTTGGCAAATAAATCCTTGCGCACATTTTCTGAAAAGTCACTGGCCACTCTGGAGGCCATACGGTTAGCCGTTACGTTCATAACCCAGGCTACCGCAGCACATACAATCATCAGACCACCCCAAAAGACAACTTGGCGGATACTTTCCGACACCTCCACCAGCTTAAGTATATGACTCAAAATATAAGGCAAAAATAACTCTACCACAGTGCCCACAACCTTGATGCACAGTCCCAGAGACATTCTCTTAAAAAAAGGTTGTAAGTATTTCAGCATAGTTTTCATCTACATTCACATCCAATCTTTCATAAATTTACAAGCAATTCCTGCATAAGCACATACCAAGAAAATTTTACTAAATCCAAGAACAGGTGTCAAGAAAGAGGGCGCACCGGAAAGCCTTTCTTTTTCCGGTTCTCCCCTCCCATTTCACTATAGAATACCACCACATTATTTGCTATAATAAGTATAATATCGATTGTGAGGAAAAAGACTGAAATGAATCGAATTCTTACCTACCATATAACTGAACAAGACGCTTCCCGAACCATTGAAGAGTACTTAAAAAGTAAGGGCTACTCCTCCCAGTGCATTAAAGAACTTAAGAAGATGCCGGAAAGCATTCTTCTAAACGAACGCTGGGAGTATATGAGAACCTTGGTAAAAGCAGGGGATACCTTGGTAGTTCACGTACAGGAAGAAGCTTCTTCGGAAAAGATACCCCCTGTGGAGATGCCTTTGGATATCGTTTACGAAGATGAAGATATTATGGTGATTAACAAACCTGCAGATATGCCCATACATCCTTCCCTGAATAATTATTACAATTCTTTGGCGAACGGACTTGCCTGGTACTTTGAGAAGCAGGGAAAACCCTTTATTTTCCGCTGTGTGAATCGTTTGGATAGGGATACCTCCGGACTTACTATTATTGCAAAGCATATGCTCAGTGCCGGCATCCTTTCCTCCATGGTGGCAGAGCGAAGCCTTCACCGGGAATATCAGGCTATTGTCCGTGGCAAGGTTGTCCCTGAAAAAGGCACCATAGATGCCCCTATTGCCAGGGTGGGGGATTCCATTATTGAACGTAAGGTGGATTACGAAAAAGGCGAACGGGCGGTTACTCATTATCAAACCGTGGATTACCAAAACGGCCACACCCGCCTTACCCTTCATCTGGAAACCGGACGCACTCACCAGATACGAGTGCACATGAAACATTTAGGATTTCCTCTTGTGGGTGACTATTTATACAACCCGGACATGGAATATATAAATCGTCAGGCACTTCACTCCCACAAGCTGGAATTTGTGCATCCAATTACAGGAGAATTAATGCTTTTTACTGCACCCTTGCCTGCTGATATGCAACAGGTTCTGGTACCAACGTACTAGATTTATCCACAATAAAAATGGTGGAAACTCTGCGAAAACACTGAGTTATCCACCATTTATACACTTTATACACCGATTTATACACTATTCTGTAACTAAAGTAATGGAAGTAATCACCGGCTGGTTCTCCGGAAGTACTGTTCCGTTATTGTCTATTACCTGTGCACTCTGACAAATATCGTCCACAATCTCCATACCCTCGATTACATATCCGAAGCAGGCATATTGACCATCCAATCCGGTATAATCTTCATGCATAATGAAGAACTGGGAGCTGGCACTATTATACTGCTTGGCACGTGCCATGGAAATTGCACCTCTTGTATGAGACAGCGGATTCTCCACACCATTTACTGCAAATTCACCTTTAATAGTCTTATCTGCACCGCCCTGGCCGTTTCCCATAGGGTCTCCGCCCTGCATCATAAAACCTTCGATAATTCTGTGGAAGGTCAATCCATTGTAAAAACCTTCCTCCACCAGATTCACAAAATTCGTAACGGTAATGGGTGCCGCATCCGCATCCAGCTCTACCCGGATGGTTCCCTTATCCTGTATTACAATGTCCACTACATATTTACCACTTAAATATGTTTCGTCTGAACTTTCTTCCTCTGTCTTCCCACATGCGCAAAACAAAAGCACACATGACATTACGACAAATAATCGCTTTAACCACTTCAATTTTTTATTTCCTCTACTAAATAACATATTCCTTTTTGAACTCTTTGTATTTTTCCTCGTATTTCTCACTTCCATGTCTGATATCTGCAATATACTTATGCATATCAAGCGCACCAAACTCTGAAATTTCGATAATACATCCGGCAATGTTAGAACAGTGATCGGATACTCTTTCCAGATTTACCAATAAATCATTTAATACAAAACCAAGCTCAATCGTACATTCATTCTTCTGTAGACGACGCACGTGATTCAACTTCATCTTGTCAATCAATTCATCCACAACCTGCTCTAAAGGTTCTACTTCTGCTGCACGGACAATATCATTTTCCTTGCATGCATCGCAAGTAAGTGCCAAAATATCGGCAAGTGCCTTTCTAAGCACAGACAATTCCTTGGTCGCCTCGGGAGAGAAGGTACTCTTCTTATCACGCAACTCTTCCACGGATTCCACTACATTTACTGCATGGTCGGAGATACGTTCATAGTCTCCAATCATATGCAGCAATTTGGTAATCTGCTCGGAATCACTCTCGTCCAAAGTATGTGACGCTACTTGAATCAGGTAAGAACCAATCGCATCCTCATAAACGTCTACTTTATTCTCCAACTCGCGGATTTCATCCGCCAACTTTGCATCATATTTATCAAACAAAGTAAAGGCTCTCAACAAGGCATCTGTAGCCTCTTCTGCCATCATAGCAGTTACTTCGGTAGCTCTTGCCACTGCTATTGCAGGAGTTTCAATCAAACGCTCGTCCAACAAAGTAACGGTGTCGTCGTCCTCTTTCTTGTCCTTGATAGTAATAATCGCCAGCTTCTCCAACTGCTTGTAGAAGGGTCCAATCAATACAACAGAAAGGATCTTGAAGATGGTATGTACACCAGCAACGCCCCACATGTTAATTGCATAGTCCGCGAACGCAAAATCAAAAATTGCATCCAAGACGTAGAACAGGGATAAATACACTACCACGCCGATAATATTAAAATACAAATGCACCATTGCAGCACGTTTACCATTTTTATTGGCACTGATTGCAGATAAAAGTGCAGTTACACAGGTACCGATATTCTGACCCATGACAATAGGAATGGCTGCACCATATGTAATAGCCCCGGTAACCGTTAAGGACTGTAAAATACCGACAGACGCCGACGATGACTGCACAATGGCTGTCAAAATCAAACCGGCCATAACACCCAGAATAGGGTTCTCAAACATAACCAGAATCTGCTTAAATTTATCACTCTCTTTCAAACCGCCTACGGAATCGGACATCATGGACATACCTACCATAAGCACCGCAAAACCCAAAAGAATGTGACCTACATCCTTTTTTCTGCCTCTCTTAGCAAACATAAGCAGACAAATACCGAGTAATGCCAAAATAGGCATCCAAGAATCCGGCTTAAACCAACGGATAATATTCAAAGCACCTTCTGCTTCAGCGCCCAAACCGGACAAACCGGTTATCCAAGCAGTTACTGCAGTACCTACGTTAGCACCCATGATAACACCTACCGCCTGCAAAAGCGTCATGGTTCCTGAGTTAACAAAACCTACTACCATAACGGTGGTAGCAGAAGATGACTGAATAACCGCAGTTACACCTAAACCAAGCAAAAATCCTTTCACCGGGTTCGAAGTCATCTTACCCAAAATCGTTTTAAGGCTGGAGCCCGCACTTTTCTTCAGTGCATCTCCCATAACCTCCATACCATAGAGAAACAATGCCAGTCCGCAAAGCAGCGATAACACATCAAATATGTCCATGTCAATATTCCTTTCCTTATTAACGTGCAGTTTATACTATTGTACATTGTAGCACATAAGTTCAAGGGAAGTAAAGAGACAAAATCAGTGCTTTTATTCCTTTTTCAGCGATAAATAGGCTTGTTGTATCAACACAAACCCTAGCGGTCCCTTAATAATCCCAACCACACCGAACAGCTTAATACCCGCATAAATGGCAGTCAACACCACCCAAGGGGGGATACCCATCTTGCGTCCGATCAGTTTTGGTTCCAACAATTCTCTGATAAAAATGCAACCCACATAAAGCAAAATACAGACGACCGCCTGCACATAATACCCATTTACCAACTGCACCAGGGTTAATGGCAAAAGTACAATCCCCGTCCCCAGAAAAGGAAGTGCATCCAAAAAGCCTGCCAAAATCCCCCAAAACACACCACTGGGAATTCCACTGACACCCAAAACCAACGCACAAGTACAACCTATGAGGAACATAATGAGCAACTGTGCTTTTACAAAAGTTGCCACATACCGGATAATGCCACAAATAATTTCCAGAACAATGTGACACTCCTCCCTCTCCAGCATACCATTCATAATACTGTCATAATCCTTTGCCAGAAAAACCGTGGAAATCACAAAGAGAAGCAAAAATGCCATCACCTTTAATATTCCCTTCATATATTTCATAGAACCGGATAAAATCCCGGGCAGTACCTTTTCCTCCAAAAATGCTACGCCCTCTTGCATATGCCCAAGCACCATTTCCTCCAAATAATCGTTTTCTACTTTCAAAAGCCTGCTACCCAGGTTACAGATTCCCCGAACGCAATCCTCCATACCGGTCCAGAAACCCTGCATATTTTGAAACCAATCCGGCAAATTCCCTAAGAGCCAGGTAAACACCAGCCACAAAAGAAGCACCAGAAATAATCCAAAGGTCACTAGCAGAAGTGCCACTCCCACCTGCCTGTTTATATGCAGCTTCTTCTGCATCTTCTTTAAAAGGGGACCGCAGATAGTAACAAAGAGCATTGCTACCAGAACCGGTGCAATCAGAGGTGAAATATATTGCAAAAAGAAATACACTACAATGCAGATGCAAAGTAGTGTAATCCATTTATTTTTCTTTATTTTCTCTACCATACGGACCGCCTTCCTGCGGTTGCCGCTTTCTTTCAAACGGTTGTCCCGCCTCTGCGTACATTACCGTGTCTGCCTATTCCAAACCGCAGTTTTAGTATGGTTTTTTCTATGAAATATTATACTCACATTTCTTGCCGGTTTTGGGATGTACAAACTCTAATTTATATGCCAAAAGCGCCACATTCCGTACACCCTGCTGCCTGCTTACTTCCAGAGAATGAGGCGTTCCGTATTTAGAATCTCCCAAAATGGGCCAACCTGCATGTGCTAATTGAGCACGAATCTGGTGAAAACGTCCCGTGTCAATGTGAATATCCAAACGGGAGATGTCCGTACTTTCCAACACCTTATATTGAAGCACCGCCTTTTTGGCTTGGGGCGTATCCTGAGAAACAACCCTTGCCTGATTGCCCTCTTTTAGTAAATAATCCACCAACTCGCCAGCTTCCTTCTCCGGTTTTCCACAAACAGTTGCATAATATTGTTTATTCAAAGAGCCCGACTCCAACTGCTTGGTTAAATGCGCCGCTGCCGCCTTGGTCTTGGCAAATACAAGCAGCCCTTCCACCGGTTGATCCAGGCGATGGACGATACCTAGGTATGGTTCGGGTGCCAGATACTTCTTTAATTCACTGACCACGTCCGGCTGACCTACCTTTGCACTCTGAGTGGCAAGACCTGCCGGCTTGTGATACACCAGCACCTGTTCATCCTCGTATATAATTTTTGATAAGCTGCAAGGTTTCGTATTCCCGCTGATTCCAAGCCTGCTTTCCTTCTCTTTCCAACATTGCATGATTCTTCTCCAACGCCTCTTCTATGGTATATAAAACCTGATGAAATCCATATTTCTTCTCATTCTCCGTGTACTCACACGCACTCTGTCCCGGATACACTTCACAAAAGTACAACCGGCTGAACTGATGCCAAATCATGGGCTCCTTCACTGACAAACGCTTCTCTTCGATTTCCCCGAAAGGCACAATGGACTCCGGGATTACATCAAAACCGGTTTCTTCCTTCACTTCCCGGAGTAAGGCCGTGCAATCATCTTCGTCGCCTTCTATACCACCGCCGGGCAGCTTCGTCTCCCCAAAAGAATTCTCAATCATCAAAAGCTTCCCATCAATAAATATGATGCCCCTGACTGCAACACGATATATTTCCTCCATATCCGGAGAATAATTATGCGCATCCATTACCAGTAATTTTTTCATTGGTTGCTCCTTACCTTCTCATACTCACGACAAATCTCTATCACTTCCAGATACTTTGCAATGTCCGCTCTCTCCACACGCATCTTCTGCAAATATTTCTCCGCCAGCCGCGCATCCACTTGCCCAATCAGGAAATAGGTTCTTGCCATATCATACAACGCAGGTCCATGACAAACATTCATAAAATCAATTACAACAGAGGTTCCGTCTTCCTCTATTAATATATTACCCGGGTGAAAATCTCCATGCAAGATACAATCATCCTCAGATAAAGCATTGATTTTATCGAGGATTGTTTGAGCACCCGCCGCCTTATTTTTCACCATGGTTGATAAATACTCTTTGTAAGACAATACATTCCGGGAATGATGGAATAAGATATCCCGATGCAACTTCACAAATGAATCTAAGTATTCATCAACTCTTTCCGGCTCCTCGTTCATGTGGCTCAACAGAGTTTCCCCCACGATCTCCTCATAGATAATGCCGGCTCGGTTTTCTATGGAAACTATTTGAAAAGGCTGGGGGACTTTTATCCCGCACTCATACATTTCCCTAGCGTTTTGAAATTCCAGTTCTACATATTCATGGGGATACCCTTCATAAAAAAGCTTACAGATTTTCCCCTCTGCATATTCGTAAACTTCTGCGGTGTTACCCTTGCCTAATAGTATCATAATTATCCTCTATACTGCTCTTCACCCATCCAAAATTTTTTCTTCCCTTACAACTTCCTTGCCTTAAAACAAACTGAAATCGGAAGCATTTTCGCTTTCCGGCTTTTATCATCCGTAACTTCTGCATCCATTACTTCTTTATCATTTTGCTCAATCATTTGTTCTATTACAAATCCTGCTTTCGCCAAAGCATTCACATATGTAGATATCTTTCTATTGCATAAAACAATTTCACTATCATGCACCGGCATCTTGAAATAACTTTCATCAAAATAGCTTTTATGAAACACTAATTTATCATCTTCTATCACGTCTTTGCGTTCTTCACAAGACCATGCCACACAATAATGTAAAGTATGATGCCAACTAAAAATAAAAATACCGTCCTTCTTTAAATAAGATGCTATTTTATTAAATGTTCCTTGTAAATCTGTGGTCCACCCGATACCGTATATGGAATAAACATAATCAAAATACTCCTTGGGCACATCCAACTCAGCCTCCATGGGCGAACAAATAAGCTTTGCATGATACCCATTCTCAGCCAAATAACTTTTCGCATTATCAAGCTGCTTTTGTGACAAATCTCACACCATATTGTGGCAATGCTGTTGTTCCAAACCAAAAATCCGCATGGTCGTTCCAGTATTTTTTATTCTTATCAATGATTTGGTTATTATTCATCTGTTATTTTAATCCAACTCCCTAATATATTCCGCAATAACTCCCAAAATTTCTACAGCTCTTTCATACTGTTCTTCAGCATCCTGCTTAGATACAATAAAAAAAACATCGCAGTCACAGCTATTTCTGATTTGAAATGCCTGTTGCAAATATTTTGCGTATTTCTTGTCAAAAATTTCTGATTTAATAAATTCCTTTTGAAAGTAAGAAATAACTCCTGCATGTTTTGAGAAGTCAACTTGTCTGGTTGCCAACACTGCTCTTATGGCTGAAAATATGGCGTAGTACGACCTTCCTACAGAATCCTTATACAACCCGGCATCCAATAATACCTTGGCAGAGGTCAATTTTTCATTAGCTGAGGATAAACGATACTTCACTAAATCATCCAATCCTTTTGCCCTCCTCCGCAATATTCCGGTAATATGGAAGTGACTGCTTATATTTTACAAACTCATCATAAGGAATAACTGCAGGAGAAACTATGATATCATTTTCCAATCCAATTTCAGCGGAAACGTCCCAAATATCTTTTAACTTCTCTTGTAACTGTTCACGTGAACCATGTACAACTGCAACAATATCAATATCCGAATCTTTTGTATAATCCCCTCTCGCGTAGGAACCATACAAAATAATCTCAACAATATCATCACCGTACGCAACTCTGTAACAATCAACCATTGCTTTCGAAATCTTACTCAATTGAGCTTCTGTACACATCCATATCACCTCCTTCAAAATAATACCTTTAGTAATATTTTACCTCGTACCAAAAACATATTCAAGTTCACATTTGCGCCATTCGCAAAGGCGCCTCTGGTGCTTACACCTTAAACCGATACCCCACACCCCAAATGGTCTCGATGTACTGGGGCTTTGCGGTATCCTTTTCAATCTTCTCGCGAATCTTCTTAATGTGTACGGTTACGGTAGCGATGTCACCGATGGAATCCATATCCCAAATTTCACGGAAGAGTTCGTCCTTGGTAAAGACATGATTGGGGTTCTCCGCCAGGAAAGTCAGCAAATCAAATTCCTTAGTAGTGAAAGTGCGCTCCTCTCCGTCAATGTAAACTCTGCGGGCTGTTTTGTCGATGCGGATGCCACGGATTTCCACGATATCGTTCTGATTTTTGGGCGTACTGCCTACAAGTCTTTCGTATCTGGCCATGTGAGCCTTTACACGTGCTACCAGCTCACTGGGGCTGAAGGGCTTGGTCATGTAATCATCTGCTCCCAGACCAAGACCGCGAATCTTGTCAATATCGTCCTTTTTCGCAGAAACCATCAGAATAGGGATGTTTTTCTCTGCACGGATTCTCTTGCAAACCTCAAAACCATCCATTCCGGGCAGCATCAAATCCAAAATAATCAGGTCAAATTCCTTATTTAAAGCTACCTGCAAGCCCTCATCACCGCTGGTACAAATTTCCACTTCAAAATCACTCAGCTCCAAATAATCCTTTTCCAAATCTGCAATTGCTATTTCGTCCTCAATAATTAATATTCTGCTCATACAATCTCCTTATATTTTCTTATTACAAAATGAATACAGGTGCCTTCCCCTTCTTTGCCGGAAGCCCAAATGTATCCACCATGGTCCTCGATTATCTTCTTTACAATGGATAGGCCGATACCGCTGCCGCCCTGGGCGGAATTGCGGGAAGCATCTGTCCGGTAAAACCTTTCAAATATTCTACCCAAATCCTTCTGGGCGATACCCTTACCATTATCTTCAATCTCCACGCGGATGGCGTCGCCTTCATCCAGAATACGTATATCAATCTCCCCGTGGGGCTTGTCCATGTACTTCACACTATTACTTATGATATTGTTAATGACCTTTTTCATCTGCTCCGGATCCGCGATAATCTGGGTCTGAGCATCCACCAAATCCGTATAATTCAGTTTAATGCCGCGGGACTCCAAGTCCAGACCTACCTCTTCCACGCAATCCCCAAAATAATCTGCCACATTAATGCAGCGGAAATTATACGGAATCCGGTTGGTGTCAAAGCCGGAATATACGGTCAGCTCGTTAATCAAACGGTCCATATCCATGGCCTTGTTGTATACCGTGCGGATGTATTTATCCATTTTCTCAGGGGTATCTGCCACACCATCCATGATTCCCTCCATATATCCCTTAATGGCGGTAATGGGCGTTTTCAAATCATGGGTAATATTACTGATTAATTCCTTGTTCTTCTGCTCCTGCTGCTCGTTTTCTTCGGTATTTTCCTTCAGGCGAAGTCTCATGTCTTCGTAATTGCGGTACAAATCACCGATTTCACCCTGAGCATCCGTTTGCAGCATATAGTCAAAATTACCCTCTTTAATCTTTTGCATGGCCACATTCAGCTCATTCACCGGCTTAAATACACTCTTATGAATCCACTGGGTAAGCATCAAACCCGTAAAGACCAAAATTAGTGCAATGGCAATAAACATATCCACCAGCAAGGCTTTGGAAATCAGTGCCGAAATCTTTGCCACTACGAAAATACTCCCCCGCGTACCATCCTGAAAAGTAAAATCAAACTGCCGCACATATTTGTTCAGTTCATTATAATAATAGCCGGAACCATCCTCTACCAGGTCGTTGCCATAGGCCGGCAGCTTGTCAAAAAGCGTCTTTGCGGTAGCCGAATTACCTGTGAAATAAATTTCATCGCCCTTTCGTACCAGAATGTAGGCGGATTTGCGGGAAATACGTGTATTTAATTTCTTCAAATACTCCACATCTTCCAATAGGGTAATATCCTGCGCTGCCTGTGCCTCAATTTCCTCATAAGCATTGTCCGCCGTAGCCGCAAAAGTCTGAAAGGCTTCTCCAATCAGCGTATAGTCTACATCCGTAAGCGAACGGCCCTGCTGATAATTCATCAGGAAAACACCGATGAACAAAAAAGCCAATATCGTCATTACCAAAGGAAGCACAATAATTGTGATAAAAGTAATTCTTAATCGTGTTTTAAACTTCATATAACAAAATAATCTCCGTAAAACCCTATTTTCCTTTTTAAGTATATCACAATGCTTTTCACTATGTATAAAAACTACCAAATTTTATCATAAAAAAATTCTAAACTTTTTTCAAAAAAGGTGTTGACAAATCTCAAATTTCTGATATATTAAAATTAGTAATCGTTACTGATATCGATTTTGAAGAAAGGAGCGATGATGGCTACACTAAAGCATAGTAAACAACGAGAGATGATAAAAGACTTCTTAATGAGTCGGAAAGATCACCCCACCGCTGATGTGGTGTACATGAATGTACGACAGCAAAACCCCAACATCAGCCTTGGAACCGTATATCGCAACCTGACCCTACTTGCAGACATTGGAGAAATACAGCGATTACGTTTAGGAGACGGCGTGGATCATTTTGACGCCGATATCTCAAAGCATTACCACTTTATCTGCGGTCACTGCGGTAAAGTAATCGACCTGGAGATGGAAGATATCGATTTGGTGATGGAAATCGCCGGACGCCGCTTCAAAGGAAGCATCACAGGTCACACCACCTATTTCAACGGTCTCTGTGAAGACTGTTTGAAGGAAGCAGAAACTGAATATCCCCGCTAAGGCGGACACGTGTCAGAGGACACGCTAGAAAACAAAAAATTATAAGATGAAAAGGAGAAAAATATTATGAAGTATGTATGTAGTGTATGTGGTTATGTTCATGAAGGAGATGCAGCACCTGAAAAGTGCCCCGTATGTGGAGTTCCCGCTGAAAAGTTCAACGAAATGGCAGGCGAAAAGGTTTGGGCTGCTGAACATGTAGTAGGTGTAGCACAGGGCGTTCCTGAAGATATTATTATGGATTTAAGAGCAAACTTCGAAGGCGAATGTTCAGAAGTAGGTATGTATCTTGCAATGGCTAGAGTGGCTCACAGAGAAGGCTACCCTGAAATCGGTCTTTACTGGGAGAAGGCTGCTTGGGAAGAAGCTGAACACGCAGCTAAGTTTGCAGAACTTTTAGGCGAAGTTGTAACCGCTTCAACCAAGAAGAACCTTGAGATGAGAGTGGACGCTGAAAACGGCGCTACCGCTGGTAAGTTCGACCTGGCTAAGAGAGCTAAGGCTCTTAACTTAGACGCTATCCATGACACCGTGCACGAGATGGCTCGTGACGAGGCTAGACATGGTAAGGCATTTGAAGGATTATTGAAGCGTTACTTCAGCTAAGATGATATTTACGCACACTTCATAGCGAAGGTGCTAGAGAAGATAAAGAAACACGTCCCGGGAGCTTGCTCACAAGGGCGTGTTTCTTTTATCTTCGAATAGGGCATAGCCCTCACATGCCGCTTGTGGCATGTGAAATAGCACCGTAGCCCAATATATGCTTCTAATGACTTCAATAGCATAACTGTCTAGCCGACCGCCTTCCATGAGGAAGAAGCGCAGCGGATTCCGAATGGCTCGGCTTGTTTTCGAGTCTGTCTACAGCTTGTACTCCCTCCCCCTTTATGTTACACTTGAACTAAATAATCACTACAAAGGAGCACCCCTATGCGAATTATTTTTGTACGACACGGACATCCCAATTATGAAAAGGACTGCCTGACAGAGCTGGGACAGTTGCACGCTGCTGCGGCGGCAGAGCGACTGGCAAACGAAGGCATTACGGAGATTTACTCCTCCACCTGCGGCAGAGCCTATGAAACAGCCGGTCATACAGCTCGTAAGCTGGGTCTGGATATTATCAAATGTGACTTTATGCGGGAAATCAGCTGGGGAAGTATTGACGGGGACCCGCTCTTTTCAGACGGACACCCCTGGAATACGGTGGACGATATGATTGCCCATGATGAGTCCCTGCTGGATACAGACTGGATGCAGGGTGCACGCTTCTGCCGTAACCAAATGGTAGCCGACGTAGCCAAAATCGCCGTGGAAACGGATAAATGGATGGAAGCCTTAGGCTACAAACGAGAAGGCAAATATTACCACGCTTTAGGGGACACGGACCGCACCATCGCCGCCTTTGGACATGGTGGCGCCTCTGCGGCAATACTTGCCCATTTATTCAACCTGCCCTTTCCTTTTACCAGCTCCATTATGGGCCCGGATTACACGGCAGTAACCGTAGTGGATTTGCCCAATCGGACGGATGTGCTTGTGTCTCCCCACTTTGAACTGCTCAATGACGCCCGACATATTCGCGGACTTGAAATTGTGAACGTTTACAACCGTTAAGGTGCAAGATTTTACATTGACAGCACAATATATTTGCGTGTATATTTATGGTATAAGGGTGCAATTCTTTCCACGGATTGCTTTGTAAGAACAAAGGCGCTGCACACCCCCATTACACGTTAGAAGGAGAAAATGCTATGGCAAAGAAAAATGGTGCACAATCAGTTGAAGTGATCCCCGGAAGAAAAATAGTACTTTCTGCCGGTGTTGGAAAAACTAATATTGAAGAATTAAAGTGGCTTTGTGAAACTGTATTGGAAGAGGCTAAAAAGTGGAAATCCAGTGGATGGGCATATATTGCCGACTGTTCTCAGATGAACCCCGTTACTCCTGCTGAAGGCGGCGAATTGGTGGTTATGACCCAGAAATTCGTAGAAGCCGGCTGTAAGGCTTTTGGTTTCGCAGAAGGCAATTCCGTTATGTTAAAGGTTCAGGCAAAGAAAAATACCGAACGCTCCCAGACCGGTGTAACCGAAGGACATTTCGCCACTGTAGATGAAGTGTTAAAATGGTTGGAAGAAAAAGGATTTTAATTACATAAGGATTTTCGCGACCTGCTGGATTATTTTGTCCGGCAGGTTTTTTGTACTACTTTTGTTGCTTTTTTTACATTGCAAACGTTTTCCTAATCTGCTACAATATCGGATAAGGGGTTGTCGGCAACGACATTTTTAGTTGTAAACTACAAGATTGAGGAGATTTTTACTATGACAATGATTGCAAAAGAACGTAATGGTGTGGTTACACCCTTTGGAACCCATGGAAAGCTTCACGTGGAAGGCTCCAAGCTTTTAAATGAAAGAGGTGAAGTTTGCCAGTTAAAGGGTATCAGTACTCACAATGTGGGACTTTATCCCGAATATGTGAATGAAGCATGTATTACCGAATTGACCGATAAGTTCGGTCTCAGCGTCTTCCGTCTGGCTATGTACTCCGGAGAAGCAGACGATATTTTCGGTTACGCGGACGGCGACGATGCTAACCGAGAGAAATTAGAAAAAATAATGTTAGAAGCAGTGGACGCTTGTGCAAAAGTGGGTATTTATGTAATCATCGACTGGCACGTACTTCGTGATGGTAACCCTAATACACATGCAGATATGGCAGCACACTTCTTCCGTAAAGTATGCCCTGTTTTAAAGGACTATGATAACGTAATTTATGAAATCTGCAACGAACCCAATACAGAAGGTACCTGGGCAGAAGTTACCCGCTATGCGAACTTCATCATTCCCGTGATTCGCGAATTGGATGCGGACAAGGTGATTATCGTAGGTACTCCCGTTTGGTCCCAGCGTGTGGACGAAGCAGTGGCAGATCCCCTTGCTTTTCCCAACCTGGTATATACCCTGCACTTCTATGCAGATACCCACAGAGACGAGCTTCGCCAGTTGATGGTGGACGCTAATAAGAACGGACTTCCCATCTTTGTTTCAGAATTTGGTATTTGCGACGCTTCCGGTAACGGTCCCGTAAATGATGAGCAGACTAATATCTGGATTGAATTACTGAACAAATTGCAGTTAAGCTACGTTTTGTGGAACCTTTCCAACAAGGATGAGACTTCCGCAATCCTGGCTCCTACCTGTACCGTTACCAATGGCTTCAGCGAAGCAGACTTCTCTGAATGCGGCAAGCGCGTAGCAGGATATATGAAGTAAAATTTCAAGCGTGATAAAGCCCTCCATCCTACTGGATGAAGGGCTTTTGTATTTATCACTTCTTCACATCAATTCTTTTTCCGGTGTCCCGGTCAAGCTCCATGGAAACGGTACTTCCGCTGCTGTTGTAGGAATATTTATTTAAATTGCTTAGGGCAGTTTGGATGATATTCATGGCTTTCTTGGCAAGGTCGTCGACAGCTTCCGGCACGTCTCCGGAAAGCTTGCTCTCTTGCGAATTCTCCTCCGGCACCGTCTCGGACCCCTCACTTTCCTCCGGGTTCTCCCGAGCAATCTCTTCCTGCTCCTCACCAGCTTCCTTCAACATCTCCGTAACCGCTTCCTGACGCTCGCTACTAAGCTCCGCACGCTCCTTTGCAATCTCCTGCTCACGAGGCATCTTGCGGTACTGCTCGCTTTTCACAAACTTCGCATGCACCTTCTCTATATTGGTAAGGCGTGCCATAATCTCTTCCAGCATGGCCTTTTTCTCGCCCTTGGGAATCACTGCATTGTGAGAAATGCTCTTGGCCTGAGCCAAATATCCATTGATTTTATTCACTCGGACGCGCTCCACCTCTTCCTTGGTCTTGCACCGGCGCAGCTGACGCTCGTAGGACTTCTTCTCCTCCTGCATCTCCTGATACTTCTTCAAAAGTTCCGGATTCTTCTTCTGCAGATACTCAATTTCCTCCGCCGACAAGGTCTTGCCGGACATCACCTTATTAGCAATGCCGGTGGTATATTCCGCCTCCTTCTCCTGGGCCGCCTGCTCCTTAAACTGTTCCAGCATGCGCTCCTCAGGAGACAATTGTCTCTGTTTCTCCACAAAGCCCTTGGTCTTTTTCTCTTCAATTAAAGCGTTCATAGTCGCCATCTTCACACTTTGGCGAATGCTTCCTGAAATCATCAACATAACACATCCCTGTTCTTTCTTACGCAAATCCGTTTACGCTACATGGGGGAGGGGGGGCTTATTTGCATCTACCACATATTCCATGGACAATTAGGAATATAACATCCTACCACCCCTTTCTATATCTATCGACTAAAAAGCGCGGAAAGTTTACCCTTCAAACTCCCTCTCATGCTTTTTGAAAAAGTCATAGTACTCCCGCACATTTTGAAGCTCCGTCCAACGTTTCACATCCACCGGATTTTCATCCATATCGTAGATTTTGGCGCCACGCATGGAAAGAAGGAAGGGCGAATGAGTGGCAATCACAAACTGGCAACCAAAAAACCGGGCAGAATCCTCCAGAAACTTCAGAAGTTCCTGCTGCTTAGCAGGGGACAGGCTGTTTTCCGGCTCATCCAGAAGATACAGGGCATTCTCCCCGATATTCTGGGCGAAATACATGAAGGCACTCTCCCCGTTGGAATGTTCCCGAATGTTATCCTGGACCTGCTCCCGCACGAAAGCGGACTTAGTCTTGCCCCGGGCGGACACCACCTTTTTCAGATGCTCATAATCCTCCATGGACTGCATGCGGAAGCTCTTGTTTCGCAGGGCATAATACTCCTCAAACACCTGGTCCCGCTTCAAATCAATGCCCTCATTAATACTGCGCAGATGCAGCATGAAATCAAACACATCATCACTGGTAATAATCCGGCTGGCAGGCGGAATCTTGGCCTCCGTCTCATAATCACAAAGCTTCGTATAATCCTCAAAAAAGTTAGACCTATTGTAAAGCGTGTCCCGCTTCAGCCCCAGCTTCTCCCCGATCACATTCAGGGCCGTGGTCTTGCCGGAACCGTTGCCACCATACAAAATCGTCACCGGCTCAAAATCCAGCCTCTCCAACTGATGCTTGGACAAAATCCGAAAAGGATAATAAGTATCATAACAGGTATGCTTCTGGCGAAACTCGAAATCATACTCCGCCTCTAAACTTGGAAATGTAAAAGATGATAGGAAAATCATGTGAACTCCTCTTGATTACTCTACGTTATCCGCAACTCGAAACACCTACGGTGTTCCTCGTTCGCGTCGCTCGGCAAATGCTGGGCCCACTACCTTCACCTGCTAGCAGTCACGGCAGTGAGCCCAGCACTTTCCTCTGCGGATAACGCGAAAAATCCCTTGCGACGCGCGGTCACAAGGGATCCCTTTCTCTCAAAATTATTCAGCGTCTACAATATCTGCATCAGCAGCGTTCTTCTTAACTGATTCGATACCGTTCATGCAACCTGACTTAGACTTGTAACCTTCGCCGGTAGCGATGATCTGGCCGTTGGTAGCTTTCAGACGGAATCTGAACTCGCCAGCCTTATCAGTGTAAACTTCAAACTTAGGATTCTTCTCAGTAGCGAAACCTTCTACGGTCTGATCTTCTACAGCAGCAACTGCAGAGTTCTTCTTCACTGACTCGATACCCTTCACGCAAGCAGCCTTGGTAGTATAAACTTCTGAAGTAGCGATTACTTCACCATTGCCTGCCTTCAAATCAAATTTAACTCCTGATTTAGTTTCTTTCACAACAAACTTGCCCATTTTGTGTGCCCTCCTATGTAATATGGTTTTTGCTAATTTTAATATATTTGATTATATCGTTTTTGCGTGAAAATTTCAAGGTAGTATGGGGAATTTTGAAAAAATAATATTATGCTTTGTAATCTGCCCGAAATAGTGTATATTAATAGTGAGGACGCTGTTTCCCGGGAATGGTATCATGCCCCGGCCACGCCCCTAACAAACACATGAAAGGAATCAAAACCATGGAAAAAATCGCAAGCTTTACCATTGACCATATTAAATTGCAGCCGGGCGTATACGTGTCCCGCAAGGACAAGGTGGGCGCCGAAACCATCACCACCTTCGACCTGCGCATGACCAGCCCCAACGAAGAGCCGGTGATGAACACCGCTGAAATGCACACCATCGAGCATCTGGCTGCCACCTACTTACGCAACCACCCTCAGTACAAGGACAAGACCATCTACTTCGGCCCCATGGGCTGCCGCACCGGCTTCTACTTGCTGCTGGCAGGTGACTATGAGTCCAAGGACATCGTACCTCTGATGGTGGAAATGTACGAATTCATCCGCGACTTTAAGGACGAAGTGCCCGGCGCCTCCGCCAAAGACTGCGGCAACTATCTGGACATGAACTTGGGCATGGCCAACTGGCTGGCAAAGAAATACTTGGAAGAAGTATTGTATGACATTAAGGAAGAGAGACTGGTGTATCCGGAGTAAGGAATGTCGACCGCACCGTGAAATTGCTCCAGTGCCTGCTGTCTGCTCTACCGAAACTGCATTTAAAATTCAAACAGGCAAAATTTAACATCACCTTCGGGTGGTGTTTTTTTGTTCTTTCCAACATCTCCCCTTTTATTTTTTCTTTATTTGCAAAAAATATTTATGTCACTATTCACTTGATTTCATAATTGAAAAAAGGAGGTATTTTATGGATTCATCTAATCTTTGTACCTGTGCCGAAGATCTGGCCATGGCCAGCGTCCCCAAGCAGGAATGGTGCGAACCCTATGACTTTACCAAGGCACTGGAGGAAGGTACCATCTTCCCTTGCCTGAATTTAACTTTTTTTAAGGCACCTGAAGGCAAATGCCACTGCAAGCCTTGCAGCAATACTCCGGACCCGACTCAGCAAAATTGCGAAGAATTAATGAGCCAAATTATGGCAGTCAGCTTCGCCCTTAACGATATGACCCTCTATTTGGACACCCATCCGGACTGTGCCAAGGGCAATGCCCTGTTCCGCGAACTTCTGGAAAAGCGCCTGCATCTGCTGGCGGTATTTGCAGAAAGGTTTTACCCCTTGACCCAGCTTTCCATGGTAACCGGCAACTATGACCAAAATCAATATGGCTGGAGCGAAGGCCCCATGCCGTGGGAAGGAGCGTGCATCTAATGTTTGCATATGAAAAACGACTTCAATATCCTGTGAAAATCAAAAACACCAATCCGGACATTGCCCGCCTCATCATCAGCCAGTACGGCGGTCCTGACGGCGAATTGTCCGCCAGCATGCGCTACCTGGCCCAGCGCTACACCATGCCCGTCAAAAAAGTGGGCGGCCTCTTAACCGATATCGGTACCGAGGAGCTCAACCACATGGAAATCATCTGTGCCATGGTGTACCAGCTCACCAGAGACCTGTCCGAAGCAGACGTGAAAAAGGCCGGCTTCGACGCCTACTATATCGACCACACCAAAGGCCTCTGGCCCCAGGCCGCCGCAGGCGTCCCCTTCACCTCCCTGGAATTCCAGTCCAAAGGTGATGCCCTGGCCGACCTGTTCGAAAACCTGGCCGCCGAGCAAAAGGCCCGTACCGTGTACGAAAATCTGCTCCGCGTCATCGACGACCCGGACGTCATTGCACCCCTGAAATTCCTGCGCGCCCGGGAAATCGTCCACTTCCAACGCTTCGGCGAAGCCCTGGAAATGACCAAAGAAACCCTGGACCGCAAGAACTTCTACCACTTCAATCCGGAGTTTGATAAGAAGAAGAGTGGGTTGTAGGGGGTAGTATCTAGGATACGGAGATCGCGGGGTAAGTGGGCTACCGGATAAGCAAGCTCTGGAATAGGTATTTCCGGCGATACGCGCCCCGCGGCATAAAAAACGTCACCATCTCCCGACTTTGTTAACTGGGTATGATGGTGACGCTTTTATTTTGTTTGAAATTTATATCTCCTGTGCACCCAATGAGCGCGCGCTGCTGCCTTTTAGTGTTAGTACTCCTTGGGCACATTCTCCAAGCCGTAGCGTCTCTTAAACTCTACCAAATCCGACGCATCCCGAATAAACATAACCTCCGTAAAATGCCCAGTCTGCTTGTCCTTAAAGCCCGCCACCTGCTCCCCATTACAAATGGAACATTTGATGACGGCGCGGTGAGTTGAGGGGTTGTAGTCTGGGAGTTGTTCAGTTGGTTGGGGTTGTTTTTTTCTGAAAAACATAGGGGACCTCCGTGGGGGGGGATTAAGTTAGTAGCCATTCTGTAGCTTACTTATTGCCGTGGCAGATGAATAAGACTTTTATCATAGTAATTGTTTGCTCCTTTTTGCTCGGAAATGCCCAATTTTGCTGGCATTTCCGAGGTTATTGTTAAAATGTTGTTTAATTGTTAGATAGGCAAATTATAGCATATTTTTGCAAGTTGTGACTACCTGTTAGTAGTAGAAATAGTAGTAAAATAGGAATTCTTACTACTAAGGATTTTTAACTCTATTCCACTACAGCTGGTTTAAGTTCTACAAATTTAACTCTCTCTATCCCTGTCTGTTCAATTACAAAATCTTTCCCAAACATATCAATTAACGAAATAACCAATTGCTCATACGCATACTGGCTATGGTAAAAAATAGTAATCTCCGAAACATGTCGTTCAAAAAAGAAATCTTTCAATATCTCTTTATCCGTCATCCCCAAAGAATGTCCCATAATATATACTTTAATCGGAGTATCTTCCAAAGCCGTAAATTCTTTCGGAATCCATGTTTTATAATATGCCCCTGTCTTCTTTTGGATTCGTTGAAAATATTTCTGAAAATAAACATAATCCAAATTATTAAATGCATTATCACTTACGCCTAATACAATATCATCATTTGCTAAAGAACCATGCACTTGATGATTTGAATTTGCACCACCATAAACACTTTTATATGTATATGTGTAATTAAAATTAAGCAAATTTATATTTTTCAATTCTTTAATTTGTTGTGAAAAAAATGGCACTTTTATATTACCAACAAACTCTCTCATATAAATTGTTAATGCTCTTATCAAGTCATTTAACTCAGTTTTTAGTTCGGCAAGTAATTGAATTTTCACATCTCCATATACAATTTTCTCTATATCACTTTTTGAGTATAATCCTACATTTAACGGCATTGCCTTTGAATTTGTCATTACACATTTTATTGCCTTATACATTGTTGGATTAATCACCTGTGACATTATTTTTCCTTCACATCTAAAAACCTCGCGCATACAGAACTCCTCTATCAAAATAAGTAATTTTTCTATCTCTGCCTCAAAATCAATCCATCCCTCAGAGGAATAACCTATTTCTATAAAATATTTTATCCATACATTTCGTGAAATAATATCACCCAAAATTGACATACTTTCATTATCCAAACAACTTGCATGATTTGCATAATCTGTTAAGGCTTCACTTGTCAACCTTCCATATTCGTCTACCGACACATTAAACTGCTCGTGTTTATCACTACTTTCTGTTCGTTCCCCCTTGGCAAGTTCTGCCGTATATAACGTATAAAATTCTCCCCAATTTTTTACTAAAAACAAAAAATCTGTATACCTTGTGGGCAACTTATGATATAAGTCAAAACCATTTCCTATAATAAGAACATTATTATTCATAAAATACACCTTTCTGCACTATTCGCTTTATATTTCCATAGGCCTTCTCTATTATAAATACACCAAATATTATATCGTCTTCTTTATTCTTTTTCTACATAGAACTGCCCCAACCGAAGCCGGGGCAGTTCTGCATTAATATGCTACTCTCTCATACCAAGTTCTTCAAAGAAATTTACACATTCTCCATGTCCTAGCAGCAACAGTTTATTATAAAATATCTCCATTGCACGAACAAACTTCTCTGCGTCCCACTTCCAAACCTTACACAGTACAACTACATATTGGCTGTCCTGCTTCCTTCCGGTTTTACCAAAGAACACTCTAAGTTTCTCTTGAATAAAGATACTGTCTGCAAGAAAATCCTCGGTATCAATGTAGGCATAGTAATTATACAATAATGATTTCTTCTCAATCTTTACATAGTTTCTCATCATCTGACCTCCTAAACGCTTATAGCGGAATTTTTTATTTTTCTATACACTTCTGTGCCGTCCTTTTTACCAAAAGACTTCAAAGAAGTAAGATATAAGATTTTAGGTTTGTCAGTTGAAATAACCATGTCGACTATTTGTGAAATCAATGTTTCATAATCAGTCCCGGCAAACAACACCGTAATCTCGTTTACAATCCTCTTGCGTTCCTCATACCTACCATATTCTGTCTGCAGGTCGAGAATCTTCATTCTCTCATTAACAAGTACCTTTCTTGCACCTTCTCCATTCACATGGCTAATTGCCTTAGCAAGTGTCTTGCAACGAACCAGCTGATTAGGTACGGATAATCTTGGTGTCCAATAATCTAGTACTGACCGATAATCCTTATCTGCACTGACAATTGCAATCTTAGCATCTTTGTCTACGGCAAATATTTCGCCTACCTTTGATGCAATATAGAAATCCAGTGCATTTTTCCTAACATTTAGCAGTTTGCAAATCTCGAAAGAGCATCCGGATTTTTCAATGTCTTTCATTCGATAAGCAATGATTTTATCACTCTTACTACTGTAGAAAAAGGATATGGTATCACCTTTTTCTAAGAACTCCGTCCCCTCTAATCCGGCATAGTTTACATTTTCATAGTCGATTAAAAAATACATATTTTTTTCCTCCTTTTTATTTAATCCGCATTACATCACCCTCTTTCAATTTATGATTGAGTTGATTATAACACAGATTGGGTACAATAAAAAGGACTTAATATTGTTTTTATCTATTTTAATTGGTCGCGCGAATCGTCAGGTTTAAAGCAAAATCCTTACTTTGTTGTATAGAAACGCGCCTTGGAATACTCCAAGACGCCTTACCTGTTTATTGCTTTATGAGCATCTCACATTATATTTATGTGAAAATGCCTCTGATAATTGCCAATTATCATACGGAACTTTTTTGTCATTCTTTAATCTACCCAAAATAATTCCGGGATCTCTATCAATTAAGTTTGCAAATCTACGAATCGAATTTACATCAAATCTACCTGCTTGAATAAATGTTTGATATGCATCCGAAGGAATCAGTTTATCTTCAGCATACTTATCCGCAGCATCCTCACAATCTTCTCCTTCAAATGTAATTCCATAATCACCATTCATTATATGGCCTATCTCGTGAAAAAGTGTAAACCAAAATGTATCCGAAAACAATCTTCTGTTATTTACCATTAAAAGAATATTGTCACCTATCTTTTTAGTTGCGCCATTTGTCTTTGAACCTGGAAGATTAGGCAAAACAACAAATATAACTCCTGCTTCTTTAAACTTTTCTCTCAATATTGGATAGAAATCTGTATGATTACGCGTTAATGATAGTGCATATTCAGCAGCTTTTTCAAACTTACCTTTATTGAATTTAGGTGCCTCTATTATTCTGGCTTTGTTAATTGCTATTTGAACCATAATATTGGCTTTAACAATATTATTATCCTTCATATCCTTGCCACAATTCCTAAAGTTTACAGCCATATCTCTTTTCTTAAATACAGTCAATGATGCTACTTGTAAAAATTGTCTTAGACAAGTAATCTGCTCATTTGTCTTTCTTGGCAAATCCGGCAATCCAAAATTTTTCTTGAAATAAGTATAGTCAAGCTCTTTGAAAACAATTCTTTCAGCTTCCATTTCGTCTTGGTAATTCATTTCCGCAATTAATGCATCATAAGTTTGTTGCAGATTGAGCCAATAATTTAAACTAGTTCCCAGCATTCTGGATAACTTCATTGCTATGTCAACCGACAAACTTTGTTCGCCTCTTACCAAATAACTCAAATTTTTAGGTGTGGTATCCAACCGTTTAGCAAAATCTTCCTGTGTCAATCCACTTTCTTCAATAATTTCTTTTATATAATAGCCTGGGTGAAACGCAATTTTATCATTATATTCAACATAATTACTCATAGTGTTTGCTCACCTCCGTTATTTCTACTATTCTAACTATTCCCGATATCTCATCTATATTACACGGATTATAGGGTTGCATGCTCTCATCAAGTGGCTGGAGAATAATTCTCCATGGTTCCCTTTTTGTTTTCACATCGATTGCAAAGTATCCTTCTAACTTACCATGCAAATCGTGAAATCTGAATCTAGGCTGTACAATTATGTCTCGCAAACATTCTGCATTTGCTAAAGCATTTATTCTAGCATGCAAACTTGTTGTTAAAGCGGCATCTCCTCCAAACAATTTCTTTGCAGCTTTTACACTTGTGCATTGTTCTTTGACTTTTTCATTTTTGTACTCAATTTGGAGCACCTTTCTCCTCCTTTCTTACCTCCAAATTACCCACCGGGTAATTTAATGGTACCTTTCTTACTCTACTTTGTCAAGATATATTTACTAAGTAGTATAGATCTTTCCAGAAAAGCAACTTCTTTCCGTGTCAAACGAATACATTGTTCGTCTATTCGGCGACTCCCATAGTCACATCATACCACACCGCTCCCCACTTCTCAACATTTTCCCCCAAATATCCCCATCCCTCCTTCCCCCAAAAATTCATTGCATTTCCCCCCGCAAACCACTATAATAAACTCAGCATGAAACGTGCGTGAAACACGTGCAAAAACCCTATAATTAATAATTTGAACAAAGGAGCAGGCGCCCTGCGGGCGCCGGATATTGACTATGAATAAGATTGGTATTATTGGCGCTATGGAGATGGAAGTAGAGACTCTGAAGGCGCAGATGGAAATGGCTTCCACTACTGTGAAGGCGAATATGACTTTTGTGGAAGGCAAGCTGGGCGAAGCTGATGTAGTGGTGGTACAGTGCGGTATCGGCAAGATTAACGCGGCGGTTTGCGTGCAGATTCTGGTGGATGTCTTTGCGGTGACTCATGTGATTAATACAGGTATCGCCGGTTCTTTGAATGCGAAGCTGGATATTGGTGATATTTTGATTTCCAAGGATGTGATTCATCATGATGTGGATGTGACGATTTTCGGTTATGCTTTGGGCGAGGTACCACAGCTGGGTACCCGTGAGTTTGTGGCTGACGAGCAGATGGTGGCTTTGGCGAAGCAGACTTGCGAAGAGGTGAATCCGGACTTGCATGCCATCGTGGGACGTGTGGTCAGCGGCGATCAGTTCATCTCCAGCAAGGAAGTGAAGGAGCGTCTCATTGCCAATTTCCAGGGCGATTGTGCGGAGATGGAGGGCGCGTCCATTGCGCATGCTTGTTTCTTAAACAAGGTGCCTTTCGTGATTATCCGCGCTATTTCCGACAAGGCGGATGACAGCGCCGACATGGACTACCCTACCTTTGAACGCAAGGCAGCCCACGACTGCGCGAAACTCACCAAGGAGTTTGTACAGAAGTTGTAATAGATTTGTGTGAATATAGGATAATCGGGGATATCATCTCCTACAAGCAAGGGCTCGCGCGAGCGTCCTGCGGTAGGAGATGATATCCCCGGTTTTTTTGTTTTTATTTCAACTTCACTTTTATATCTCTCATCTCTTTGGGCAAATCCACTTCATCCACCACATCCAGCATGGGCTCGCCGTCAATGTCGAAATGCACTCTTCTGGCGCCTGCAGAACGGGGACCCGTAACACCTCTTCTGCCATGGTAGAAGTTCCAGGTCAGGCCGTTTTCGTCCACCACATAGGAGTTGTGGCCGGTGCCGTACTCATCCTCTGCGGAACGGGAGGACATAAACGGATAGTTGCTTCTTTCCCAGTTGGCAGGGTCCATAATATCACTGCCCATAACCGGTTTCAACAAGCCCACCACGTAGGTAGCATCCACTGCCGCACCGGAGTAGGTGATCATGAGCTGACCGTCCCTTTCCAAAGCAAAGGGGCCTTCCACTACGAAGGTGTGGTTATTTTCCCAGCCGTATTCCGGCTTTACGATACACACGGGGTCGTTTAAAAGCTTCCAAGGCTCTTTACGGTCAATTTTTGCCAGGTACAGCCATGCGCCCTGGTCCACAGGCAAAAACTGCCTCTGGGACCACATAGCGTACACATCGCCCTCATATTCAAAGGTGGTCATATCCAGGGAAATTACCTTGCCGGCCTCGCAAAGAGGAGTACCGTCCTTTTTCACCACCATATGAGGCTTGGACCAATCTTCCCTACACATAGGGTCGCCGCCCTCGCGAAGCTGCATTACATGGGACTCTTCCCAGAAAAATTCACCCGGGGTAGCCGCATGGAAAATGTATAACCGTCCATCGATTTCGTGGAATTCCGGCGCCCACAAAAGTCCGCCGATACCCTCATAAGTGGTGGAATCCAAATACAAGATTTCTCCCGCCGTGGCAACGCCCTGCAAAGTATCGGAGCGGCGCATATACAAGGTGTGTTCTTTATCCGCATCATTGGTAGCAATGAAATAATATTTGCCGTCTCGGTACATACAGCAAGGGTCCGCTCTGTTCTCTGTGAAAGGGAAGTCGAAATATTCCTGATGTACATAACCGGTAGCCTCCGTAGCACCTGCTGCCACAGGGCTCCAATCAATTTTACGAAGTACCCTGGAACCGTCACTATAAAAGGCTGCTGCCTTCACGTCAGCCAGCTCCTCTGCTGAAACTGCCCCAGTCACCTCTGCACCATCCTTGTAGGGCACGATTTTCTCGCACACAGGCACCATAAGCTTCTTCAATAAGTAGTCGCCCATTTCGTCGCTGATATTTAGGCTGTTGCCCCATACAGCGCCTTCCGCAGCACAGGTGTCCAGGCCTTCCTTGCAAGCGCAAGCACCGCCCACGCACGCGCCCTCACAATCGCATTCCTTCACCTCACTAATCGACTTGCAGGTGTAAGGATTACCCTTACCGGTAAACCACTTGCCGTCCTCGTTCTTCCAAGCAAACACGTACTTGCCGCAATCCTTGCAATACTCTGCCTTTACCTGCTGCACTATGCCGGCTTCCTGCAAGCGATACAAACCGATTTCCTTGTAATGAACGAAATCCTTGGTCTCAAATACTAACACACATCCTGCGCTGTCCGCTTCCGGCTCTCCTTCTGACTCTGTACGCACTGCTACAATACCGTAGGTACCGTCTCCCTTTTCAAACATATAGGGGTGCTTTAAACTTTTGGCAGTAATCACGCCGGTTTCCGGATTACTTACGCCTGTAGCATACAAAAGGCCTTCGTTATGATGAAAAGGAATGATTTTACCATCCTTTTCGTAAGCCAGATGCATACTGTATGCCAGACGCGCCGCATAAATAATATCCTCTAAGGGTTCTCTGGTATAACAAAATATTTTCATGATTTCCTCTTTCTGCGCCGCCGCGCATGACAAATCTAATCTTATTTTTTATACTCTCTTAATCGTAAATACAAACTCCACATCACCGTCATTCATGCGATATTTCTCCAGAAGCTCCGGTCCGCAGCTGGCAGAACCGATACCGCTTACCTTGTAGTCCACACGAACATTGGTGTATGCATCCTTTTCTAATTCAAAATAATGATTCTTCCTGGTCAGTTCATCCATGGAATACTCGGAAACATTGCAAGAGAAGCCCTGCGCCGCTTCAAAAGTGTATCCGCCCAGCTTCAAAAGCTTGGTATTAAAATGGCTGCCATGCTCCTGAGGCATAATGTAGGAAACATATTCCGCCTCTGCGTTACTGTCATACATGCCCATCTTGGAACCGTGATGCATGTCTATGTAAGATTCTGCCGGTCCGTAGCCAAAGTAGGTGAAGTCCTTTTCCTCTACCTTAAACTCAAAGCCCAGACGGGGTAGATATGGTTTCGCCTGGTCGAACTTACCCTTTAAGGCCACCTCTACAGTACCATCCGCACCAAAGGTATAGGTGGTTTCGTAGGTAAAGATAGGCATCTTGGTAATGGGTGACAGCGCCGCCCTAATTACGATTTGGTTACCACTTACCTTACGCTCATATACCTTGTTGTAAACACAGTCATAACGGGAGCCGTACCAGCTGCCCTTTATATTACGGTCATTGTCCGTAGGCGCACGCCAAACCGACAACTTCATAGGCGCCTTCAAGTACTCATCCAGCTTCTCCAGATAACCGTAGTGCAAATTAAATACATATCGGAAGCCCTCGCCGGTTATAACGGCACGCTCGCCCTCTTCCGTAATTTGCACCCCTTCGGTAAGGGTTACTGCTTCCGGTGCACCTTCACAAAGCTCTATTTGTTCAAAGCCCATTTCATAACCGGAAGCGTCCTTCATAGATACATTTAAGTAGGTGCCATACTTGCCGGTCTTCGCTTCAAAATCCAAAGGAAGCTCCACACATGCATGAGCAGGACAATCCACCTTAAATTCACCCTTGTCCGTTACCGCACCGTCCACGGTCACTTCCCAGGTAAAGTAATATTCTATCAAATTTTTGAAATCGTAGCGGTTGCGTACGGTAAGCACACCCTCCTTAAAGGTTGCTCTGAAAGGCTGGTACGCATATTTTGCCTCCAAAGAACCGGCCTTTAAAGTACGGTCATGGAATACCAGACCATCGCTACAGAAGTTGCCGTCGTTTGTCGCCTCTCCGAAATCTCCGCCATATCCGTACTTGCCCTCTTCAATAGGTGCCACGTGGTCCGCCCACTCCCAGATACAGCCACCAATCATATAATCGTGCTTCTCAAACTCCTGCCAGTAGTCCACCACATCTCCCGGGCCGTTACCCATTGCGTGAGAGTATTCGCACAGGAAAAATGGTCTGTTGTCGCCGGACTTTACGGTATAGTCCGTCAAATGCTGCACCGGGCAGTACATTCTGCTGACCAGATCAATAGCTTCCGGATCCTTGCGGTCCTCGTTATTGCAATAAGCGCCTTCATAGTGTATCAAGCGGCTGATGCCGGCGCGTTCCTGCTCGCGACCACGGATATATGCACTCATAGCCTCATGATTGGTGCCGAAATTGCTTTCGTTACCCAGACTGAACATAATCACGCAGGCATTGTTCTTGTCTCTTTCATAAAGTCTTGCCGCACGGTCCACAAAAGCATCCTTCCACTGAGGATCTCTTGCAGGCCAAAGAGGATCTGCATCATAAGACCAGTTGGTTCTGCGTCCGCAGAAGCCATGGGTCTCCAAATCTGCCTCATCTACCACATAGAAGCCTAATTCATTACACAACTCAATGAACGCCGGCTGCGGCGGGTAATGAGAGGTACGAATAGTATTGATATTCAGGGACTTCATCACCAAAAGTTCTTTTTTCATATCCTCGTAGGTAAGGACGTAACCCGTATCCGCGTGAGTATCATGGTGATTTACACCCTTTAACTTCACACTCACACCATTAATCAGAAGCTCGCCCTTTTTGCTTACCTGCTGGTCTCTGAGGCCGATTTTGAAGGGAATGAACTCTCCTGCTTGCTCTACCACTACCGTATAAAGATAGGGCTGTTCCGCATTCCACAAAATAGGGTCTGACAAGTCGGTTTCCTTACCCTCTGCATCAAACACCTTGTAGGCACCGTCGTAGTAAATACCCTTGGCATCAAAACCAATATTTATATCAAACAAATGACCCTCCGGTCTGCTCAGTAAATATACATCACGGAAAATACCATTGTTACGGAAAAAGTCCTGGTCCTCCAGATAGCTGGAAGCGCACCATTTATAAACCTTCACCAGGATTTCGTTGCTGCCTGCTTTTAGCTCCACCTTAAACTCAGAGGTGCTGTGGGAGACTGTGGAAAAACCTACATATTCTCCATTAACGAAAAGCTCAATACAAGGTGCCACACCTTCAAAAACCAGATAATTGCAACGCCCTGCATCCGTCTCAGACACTTCAATCACCTTGCGATAAACACCCAAAGGGTTATCGTCCGGCACATAGGGCGGGTCCACCGGATAAGGATAGCAAACATTGGTATAATAGGGCTTCTCATAACCGGTCATCTGCCAGCAGGAAGGCACTGCAACCTTGTCCCAGTCCGTAATCACTTCCGGACAGTCAATGTCCCTGGAAAAATACGCAAAGTCCCACTCTCCGTTTAACAGACGATAATATGCCGATTCTTCCTTTGCTCCCTTCAAAGCTTTCTCCAGGATATCATAAGGAATGTAATGGGCTCTCGGTGCCATAGTGTTTTCATGAATTCGATTCAGGTCTTCGTAATTTCGCATAATCTCACCTCTCCGTTCTTTTCACTATACGTTCTTTTACATGCTACTGCCATCGGCAACGGACAACATTTGCATCATATATTCATACTACCTTTTTGCCCTCAAAACCGCAATGGAAAAAAGCAAAAAATAACGGACAGCCATGTATTATCTTGCTGTCCGTTAACCTTACTTTTCATTATTCTTCTACGTCATTCTTTTTCTTTCTGAAAACCAATAACTTGCTCAAAATATAATTGCCGATAATAACCAGCACCGCTGCTACAATGGTGATTACATATACATTCACTCCCAGCAGACCTAATACCTGTCGCACCACAAGCTCCAGTACATAAGTAGAAATTCGGGAACCTACAAACTGGATACATTCTTTGAAAATATTGGATTCCTTGCTCTTAAAAACAAATACCCTGTTCATAGGATAGGCTGCTGCTACACCCGCGGTCCAGTTTACCGTACTAAGTACCAGATTCTGCGTCGCGGTGGGGTGCAAGGGATTACCAAAGGCAAGATAATTTACCAAAAACATGGCCGCCCAGGAAATCACCGTGGTAATGCCACCCACTATCAAATACACAATAATTTCTTCGTACTTTTTCCAAAGTTCTTTTATCTTATCAATCATGACTCGTCCTCTTTTCACCGGGAGAACCTACTATTCCTATCGCCTTCACTATAGGCTGTCTTCTCCGCTCCCTACTAATTTACCCGCAAAGTCTCATTCTGTCAAGGATTCACCACATTAATAGGGTTGCCTGCCAAAAATGCCTCGATATTTTTGTACACTCCCTCCACGCATCTGGTACGTGCTTCCACACTTGCCCATGCCAGGTGAGGTGTGATAATCAGCTGATTGCTGTCCTTTAACTGACTTAATGGATTGGTTAACTCCAAGGGCTCTCCTTCAATAACATCCAGACCTGCTGCCAGAATTTCTCCTGTCTTTAACGCCTCCGCTAAATCTGCGTTATTTACCACAGGGCCTCTTGCCACATTAATCAGTATAGCGGTATTCTTCATCTTCTTCAGAGCCTGCGCATCAATAAATCCCCGGGACAAATCGCTCAATGGACAATGCAGGGACAGAAAATCACTTTCTGCCAGCAAAGTATCCTTATCTACCTGCGGATAGTCCGTACAGGTGCTCTTACCGGTTACGGAGTGAAAAATCACCTTGCAACCAAAGGCACTCGCCAGCTTTGCCACTCTTTTACCAATATTGCCCATGCCTACAATACCCCAAGTCTTGCCCTCCAGCTCATAAAAAGGCACATCAAAATTAGAAAAACGATCCTGGGCACTATATGCCCCGGACTTCACATAATCATCATAGTGAAAAAGCTTCTGACTTAAGGCAA
Source organism: Acetatifactor sp. (assembly GCA_045537405.1). Classification (GTDB taxonomy): domain Bacteria; phylum Bacillota; class Clostridia; order Lachnospirales; family Lachnospiraceae; genus Acetatifactor. Next base: position 128,681 of record JAZSPK010000016.1, on the reverse strand, counting down.
GCGCCAGTGTCATAGTGTGTTGCGCCACCATGCCGGTACAATAATCCCGCACATTGCAAACCGTAATGCCGCGACTCTTGCAATAGGCCAAATCCACATTATCATAGCCGGTAGCCAGCTCACAAATAAGTTTAACTGCCGGTGCTTCCTTTAAGGTTTCTTCATTGAGGGGCGATTTGTTAGCGATAATAATATCCGCCTCCCTTATACGCTCCTTTACTTCTTCCACGGTGACCGTATTGCGATAATAGGTGACCTCCCCAAAATCCTGAAAGCACTCCATGGAAATGTCCGTACCTGCGCTGTTTCGCTCCAATGCAACGATTTTCATATGTCTCTCCTTTTGCGTATTAATACAACAGAAGTGCTTTGGCGGGGGGCCGCCAAGGCACTTCCAAAAATCATCATTATAAACGTTTTAACAACTCTTCTCTCTGAGCCTCAAATCCGGGCTTGCCAAGAAGGGCAAACATATTCTTCTTGTAGCTTTCTACGCCGGGCTGATTGAAAGGATTTACACCCAATAAGTAGCCGCTCACACCACAAGCAAACTCGAACATGTAGAACAATTCGCCTAAGTAAAATTCGTTTACTTCGGGAATGTTAACCACGAAGTTAGGCACCTGACCATCGGTATGAGCAAGAATGGTACCGTTCATAGCACTCTTGTTTACGAAATCCACGGTCTGACCTGCTAAGTAGTTAAGGCCGTCCAAATCCACAGGTTCTTCACCGATGATGATTTCTTCTCTGGACTTCTCCACATTTAAAACAGTTTCAAAGATAATTCTTGCGCCGTCCTGGATGTACTGACCCATGGAATGTAAGTCAGTGGTCAAATCCACGCTTGCAGGGAAAATACCCTTCTGGTCTTTTCCTTCACTTTCTCCGTAAAGCTGCTTCCACCACTCTGAAATGTAGTGAACGCTGGGCTCGTAGTTTGCAAGGATTTCAATAGTCTTGCCCTTGCGAAGCAAGATGTTACGAAGTGCTGCATACTGTAATGCATCGTTTTCTTCGAAAGAAGCTTCCAATGCACGCTTACGTCCGCTTGCTGCACCTTCCATCAATTTATCAATATCTGCACCGCTTACTGCGATAGGAAGTAAACCTACAGCGGTAAGAACGGAGAAACGTCCTCCAACATCATCAGGAACTACGAAGGTTTCATAACCTTCCTCGTTTGCCAGGTTCTTCAAAGATCCTCTAGCCTTGTCAGTGGTTGCATAAATTCTCTTTGCAGCCTCTTCCTTACCGTACTTCTGCTCCAAAATAGCCTTGAATACACGGAAAGCGATTGCCGGCTCGGTAGTAGTACCGGACTTAGAAATCATGTTGATAGAGAAATCTCTGTCGCCGATAACATCCATCAAATGCTTCAAATAGGTAGAACTGATAGAATTACCACAGAAGTAAATTTCAGGGGACTTGCGGATGCTCTTGTCCACGATATTTGCAAAGCTGTGACCGAGGAACTCGATTGCTGCTCTCGCACCAAGGTAAGAACCGCCGATACCGATTACCAAAAGTACCTCTGAATCGTTCTGAATCTTTTCAGCTGCCTTCTTAATACGGGCAAACTCTTCTTTATCGTAATCTACGGGAAGGTCAATCCAACCCAAAAAGTCATTACCTGCACCAGTTTTAGAAACCAATAAATCTTTTGCATCTAAGGTAAGCTTCTTCATGTAATCCACTTCAGCTTCTGAAATAAATGCGCTTGTCTTTGAATAGTCAAATGTTACTTTTGCACTCATGATAGTACTCCTTTTTCTTTTCAAAATCCGTCCCGTTACGGACAACAGTCGCATTTAGTGTAGCAAAGATTATTCAAATATTCAAGATAAAGTCAAAATTTCTTTTAAGAGAAGCTCTAATTCCTCGGATTCTCCGGGCTCTAAGGCAGGAAAAGAATATACCTGCGCCTGTTCCGCTGCTTTCACAGGCTCCTCTTCCCTGCTTGCCAGCCAACCGGCAATGGGTAAAACATCTACTTCCCTATCCAAATCCCTGATATCGTCTCCATACAGCATATGAATATCGTCCCTTGTAACCGGAATACGATTGGACAAATGATTTTCCAGATAATCAATGAGACTGACCTTTAAAAATTTGCGTTTTCCCTTAATATCCAAAATTGTGGTGATCGCAAAGAATAAATACAGCCCCAACAGACTAAATATATAAAAGGGGAGTATTTCTCCAAACATACAACCCCTTGCAATACTGCGACAAACCCCGATGCCCGAAAAAATAACCGAAAGCAGCATCAGTTGACCGGATAAATGATAGAATAACCGGAAAGAAAAAGGACCTATTGCCAACCTGTTCATAAATTTCTCCACAAATACCGAAATGTTGGAAACACCATTATTCAGCTGATAGCAATTAGCAAATTTCAGCTTGCACTGTTTTAACAATTTATTATTAGTGGTGGCCATGTTATCCGTTTCTTGAATCATTTTTTGGTAAAGAGCCGCCAAAAATATTCTCAAAATAATACTTACAAAAAAACAGGTAAGCATGCCAATGGTTGCAATTTGTTCTTTTTCAAATATTGATATCATAAATCTTTTCCTCTCTGTCCTGATTTTTTATTCTCTCTTAGTATAAATAGCTGTATACGTTTTTACAATAGGTTTGAAACGATGTTTCGTCGATATATTTCGAACTCTTATACAAACAAATATGAATTTTATCTTAGTTTCGACAGTATTTTCCATGCAGATTTCTATTATCTTCTGAAATAGAATTGCTGTAACAAGAAAGATTTGATATAATATAGTGTAGATGAAGCATCATTGCAAAAACACAAGGAAAAGAGGAAATCTTATGAAATATAAGACAACAGGAACCTGTGCTTCCATGATTGATGTAGAGGTGAAGGACGGTCGAATTGAATCTGTAACCTTTACCGGCGGTTGCAACGGTAATCTGCAAGGTATCAGTGCATTGGTAAAGGGAATGATGGTAGAGGAAGCTATTTCTCGTTTAAAAGGCATCCGTTGCGGCTTTAAAAATACTTCCTGCCCCGACCAGCTGGCACGCGCTTTAGAAAGTATGCAATAAAACCCTACTTTTTGGAGGATTATATGAAACGAATCGTTTTAACCGGCGGCGGAACTGCCGGACATGTAACACCCAATATTGCTCTTTTACCGTCCCTTCAGGAAGCCGGCTACGAAATTACTTATGTGGGCTCCTATGATGGTATTGAGAAACGATTAATCGAAGACTTTAACATACCCTATGTGGGCATTTCCACCGGCAAACTGCGTCGATATTTTGACCCCAAAAACTTTACGGACCCTTTCCGTGTACTTAAGGGCTTTTCTGAAGCCAAGAAGTTTCTGAAGGAATACAAGCCGGATGTAGTATTTTCTAAGGGTGGATTTGTAAGCGTACCCGTAGTACGTGCTGCGGCGGCCCTGAAAATCCCCTGTATTATTCATGAGTCCGATATGACTCCAGGTCTGGCAAACAAGCTTTGCTTCCCGGTAGCCACAAAAATATGCTGTAATTTCCCGGAAACCTTTGAAACCCTTCCGGAGAAAAAGGCTGTGCTGACCGGCACCCCCATTCGTAAAGAATTGACGGAAGGCAGCAAACTGGCCGGCTTGGATATGTGCGGCTTCACCGCCAATAAGCCTGTTATTATGGTAATCGGCGGTAGTCTAGGCGCTGCTAACGTAAACAAAGCAGTACGTGACGCTCTGCCTCAGTTATTGGAAAACTTCCAGATAGTGCACCTTTGCGGCAAGGATAAATTAGACAATCTTTTGCTTACTACGGAAGGTTATAAGCAGTTTGAGTATATAAAGGCCGAGCTAAAGGATCTTTTCGCCATGGCCGATGTGGTAATTTCCCGTGCGGGAGCCAACGCCATTTGCGAACTTTTGGCACTGCGTAAGCCCAATATTCTCATCCCCCTTCCCGCAGCCAGCAGCCGCGGAGACCAGCTTCTCAATGCAGACTCCTTTGAGAAGCAGGGCTTTTCCATTGTACTGCATGAGGACGACTTAACCACCAAGCTTTTGGTTGACAAAGTGCAGGAACTGTATGAAAACCGCCAGAGCTTCTATGAAGCCATGGATGCCAGCGGTCAGATGGACTCCATTCCTACCATTATGCAACTTATCGAGGATGCCGCAGGGGAATCGTAGCATTTTAAAGTTCCCCATTGGGTCGTTATGACAAATAGATAGGCAACCCGAAATATAATATCCTACCGCAGAACGCTCGTGCGAGGTCTTGCTTGTAGGACATTATATTGGGGGTTGCCTTTTTAAGTCGTCTCTAAATAATCAAATGATAAATATCTAAAATGCTACGCTTTCACCGGGCTTTACTTCTTTCACACCCTCTTTTGTGTTTACCCATACACTCATAGCAGTAGGGTTCTTCATGATTTTGCCGTCTGCGGAAAACTCTTGATTGCGGGTAGCATTAATGTAATCACAAATCTCCAAATTGGTAGCGTACCAGATATCCTCCTTGCCACACATCATTTCACAAAAATTCTCAATCACACTGTAATCATTCTTTCTACCGAACTCATAACTATGTCCCCATACATACATCAGAGGCAGTTCAATATAATCCGGTGTGTCCAGAAATCTCTTACCAAGCTCTAACAAATTGCCATCATGATGGCAGGTGGGATGCCAGGTTAAAAAGTTTGCCGGCGGGAAAAATCCATTGGTAGCATTTACGGTTCTGGAATACTTGATTCCAAGGGCTTCCAATACCTCTACCACCTGGTCATTATAGCTTCCAAATGCGTAAGACATACCCTGTACCAGATATCCGGTCAGTTTCTCCAAGGCCTTTCTGTCCTCACCGATTTCCACCACCATCTGACTCTTATTCAAATTGGGAAGGTTACGATGCTCCACACCATGAACAGCCACTTCATGTCCTTTGTAAAGCTCGGGCACCTCCTCCTTACTGATGAAAAACTCCGTTCCATCCTTCTTGTCACTTAAGGTGCCGGAGTTTAAGTGGAAGGTCCCCTTCACTCCATACTTGTTAAAAATAGCAACCAACTCACGATCAAACACCTGTGCATCATCATAACTGAAGGTCAATGCCTTCCTCTTTCCTTGTGGATATACAAATCTCATATGATTCCTCCTTTATTCTAAATCAATTATATTCTTCTTGCCAACTCCTCCGGAGTCATATTAAGACGCTTCGCTGCCTCTTCCAGCTTAAGTAGACCATCCTTTACCAACTCTATTAATGCATTTATCTTACCTTCTACAAGACCTTCTTCTCTTCCTTCTTCTCTTTCATCTTCAAATGCCTTACACACATCCAATCCTCCTTCTTCCTGCGGAAATAATTTAAGTGTTCTCTTCCCTATCAGCACACCCAGTACATTTATAGAATCATCGTCCAGTTGCCTAAAACATTCTTTATGCTCCAAATAGTACGTCTTCATGGCCTCTTTATCTTTGCTTCTCTTAAAAACTGCTATAATTTCTCTCCAACTCGTTTGGTAATTCTCTTCCTTTAAGTCCTTTAAATTATATATCTTAACCCGATAATCTTCAAGAAGTTCCTGATATTCCGGCTCCAAGTCCTCCATATTCAGCATAGCAAGAATGTTACTTACCCCATCATATTCTCCGTCACCGCAATATAATCCAATGGTATATACCGGAACCAACCTGTCCGTCCTCTTTAAACCATATAAAAAAACACCTGACTCTATCTCTTCTTCCCGACGATTCTTTTCTTTAAAATCTTTAATCTGCCTTATCAGCTCCTGCATATTATAATCGCATATCCGAACCGGTATTGTATAGTCCTGTGTATCCAAAAGTTCAACACCTAAGATAATATCATTCTTTCCTTTACGATACATTTGCACATCACGACGTATGTCAGCCACTTTTTGCTCCTTATTTGTGGACTTATAATACTCTCGGTCGTGCCTGTTCAGCTGCAATTGTTCAACTATTTGCATCCCTGAAAAAACAGTACCATTCCAAAAGTCTGCAAAGCATCCGGTTCGACCTAAATAATCACACATCACATTATTCACTTCTCCCATGCATTTCCTCCCTTCAGACGAACTTGCCATGGGAATAAGAAAACATAACAAACAAATCCGCCACCAAACTTTATTTCTGAGTAAAATGGCGAAAATGCCTTGAGTGTACGAATGTACAAAATTCAGATTACTCGATATATCTATTGTATATTATTATTATCACTTTGTCAACACAAAACAGTTGCAGAAAAATAATTCTCCTGCAACTGTTTCTCAAACTACCACAGCTCCCAAAAGCCCAATAAATCGGCCACGCTGTATATATTAACAATTCCCGTAAGTGCCAGTACCATGGGCACTACCAACAGAACAAAACTTAAGAACAAACATAATACACGATTCGGAGCCAGGGCACTGATACCTGCCACCAACACTCCTATCAGAAAAGCAAACAGCATGCGGATTACATAGATCAACACCAGATATCCGCCAAGACTCATAGAAAACGGAAGCTCTCTAAGGAGAGCAAGGCTCTGGGCGGTTGCCCCCAAATCATTAAAGCCCACTGCCTCCTGTACCTGATAAAGCTGGGTCCAACTGACGCCCAAAACCAACACCGGTACCATTAAAGCAATCACCTCTATTTTTCTGCAAATCAGAGGTTTGCGACCTTTAAAAAGGGTCTGAAGCCACAGTGTCATATTGCACTCTTTTTCGCAGGCCATAATTCCGGAGAAAAAACCCACAATACCCAGTAGCAAAAACATGCTGTTTTTGTCAGTGGTGCTTCTGTCGGTAACTAAAAGCCTTTCATAAGCGTCCGGCTTCACCAGCTGGGTTTCTACGCCGGTCTTTTCGGTATAAACAAACGCTTCTGTTGCATTATCAATGATTTCCTCCACGGCACCAATCTTTTCAGACAAATCATAGCAAGTCTGCATCAATGTAAGAATGCGTTCATTTTCCGGATCATGCTCCTGCAAATCCTGAATCTTATCAGCTGCCTCAAAATACAAGTCTGTCAGTTCATCACAATCTGCCTGCATCTCATTAATTTTTTCCTGTGTGATGGCTCCCGCATATTTCTCGTAATAATATTCCCGCTCTTTGTCCACGTAACTATAATACCGGTATTCCAGTCCGGAGGAAGCCGCAAAATACAACACTGCTGCCAAAATCAAGATACCCTTCTGATTAAACAATACCTTTCGAAGCTCCCAGAAAAACAACGGGAGATTGGGAGCATGTAAGCTGCACCAGACTTTTACCTTGTTAATGACTCCGATATGTAAGGTACTTTCCGTACATTTGGCACTGAAAATCACGGCAAGAATGACAAGTCCCAAGACCACCACACCAACAACCACAGTCGAAAAAACAAGAAAACCTACCGCATGCCCAAATAAATCTACATTATAATAATTTTTGAAAAAAATCTCTGTACGCAGCAAAGCAATGATATTTGCCAGCTTAAAGCCGGACAACTTATCCGTGCCTAAAACAAGCGTGTGAAGTAAGAACTCTGCAAACAAGGAGCCCGCACCTACAAGTATTGCCGGAATAGCCTCCAGCCACACCAAAAGCAGTAATACCAACACTCCAAAGGAAAATGCCGCCAATGCTTTCAGTACTATGGACAAAACTAAATATTCCCCTATAGTAACAGGAAAGGCACATAAAGAAAACTCCGGAATGGACTGCAGCGGCCGACCCAAAACCGCCTCCCCACAAAGCATATGAGATAGCAGTACACAAGTACCGGTCACCAAAAAACTTGCCAAAAGAGAGGTCACTGCCAAAATACCGGCACGCTCCAACAGAAGCCTTGAACGCCCGTTTTTCGTACAACGCACCAGCAGAGAAAGGCCTTTGCTCTTCTCCTCCGCAAACAAAAGTAGCACCACCAATACAATGGCGATAATAATGGCATCTCCCAACACAAAATTAGAATATAACACGATTCCTTTATTTTCACCGGCAACCAGAACAATTCCCTCCAGCAGTGAATAATCAGCCAGTGTTTTCTTTATATTGTTTTTGACAAAGCCCGTATTATCACTAATCGCCGCCAGCATCCCTACATTCTCTGCATTATCCTTTACAGACTGTAAAAAGTTAGAATAACCGTCTATGTAGTTTTGCAATTCTTCGACCGAAAGAGTAATTTGCTTGGTGCTCTCACACTCATAGAAAAAGAACACACCACATAAAAACAACCCTATGAGCCAGGTAAAGAGCATCCTACGGGAGAAAAAGATTCTTCGTAATTCACTCATACCTTCCCCTCCGCATAATACAGGTACACATCCTCCAGAGATTGAATGGCCGGATTCTGCGTCACAGCCTGTTCCATGACTTCTGCCGGACTTCCGCTTATCACAATTTTACCCTGCTTTAAAAGTAAAATTGTATCTGCAATGGCCTCAATATCACTGACAATATGGGTTGCCAGAATAACGGTACGCTCCTTACCCAGCTCTGAAATATATTGACACAAACGGATACGTTCTCCCACGTCCAATCCGGCGGTGGGCTCGTCCAATATGAGTATTTCCGGATTATCCAGCATGGCAGCCGCAAGCAATACTCTCTGACGCATACCCCCGGAGAAAGACCCCAAAAGTTTATGGGCCTTCTTCTCCAGACCTACGATGGTCAAAAATTCCTCGGTTTGCACCTTACAATCCTTGCTTTTCATGCCCTTTAATCTGCCAATATAATGCAAAAAGGCTCTGGCACTGAAGTCCTCATACATACCCTGCAGCTGAGGCGTATAACCCACCTTTTTGCGAAAAGCACTGCCCAAAGTCAGAATATCCTGACCATTGTAAAGAATCTCTCCCGCGGTACGTTTCAGGTTGTCCGTAATTAAATTCATAAGAGTAGACTTGCCCGCTCCGTTGGCTCCCAAAAGTCCGTAAATGCCTTTATCCAAAGTGATATTTAGGCCATCTAAAGCTGTAAAATCACCGTATTTCTTGGTTAAATTCCGAATCTCCAGCACCTTACTCCTCCTCTACTCCGGTATAAAACAAGGTGGTCCATGTTGGTTTTCCGTTCAAAAGCTCCTGCAGGTCACAACGGACGGTACTGGAATAATCCGCAAAATATACATAACCGTTCATAATCGCAAAGTCACCCACACCCTCTCGAATAGTTTCCGGAGGCATAAACTCCATTAGGAAAGTACCCTCCTTGGAAAAGATAAAGTAATGATATCCTCCCTCCGCTTTTCCCTGATACGAGTACGTTACCAAATACTCTCCGTCATAACGCAATGCTCCCTCCCATTCCTTCAAAAGCGAGGTTCCATCCTCCTTTTTCAAAGCTCCTGTTAAATCCTTAGTATTCGGATTGTCCGGATCCTCCGGATTCATAGAGTAGATATGAATAAAACCCTCTTTATCCGATTGTGTATACACCACCCGGCCATCCACAATACAATAATCCACAAATCCATCGACAATGGGAATCTCCTCAACAGTCTCCTTTGAAATATGGTACCGGTAAAGAATGGGACTTCTGTAGGTACCTGCCTCATAGTAGTACAAATACTCCCCATAAGGAATATACCGTTTCTGACCATAAAGTTTGAGCCCGTCGCATTCTTCCAGATACTTTACCTTTCCCGACTCTAGGTCCACAATGGCAGTGCCATAATTATTAAAACCGTCTTTTCGAGGAGTTGCATAAGGAATAAATGCTTTTCCTTGGTAGAGCACCATATATTTCGCAGGGTCAATACCATGAGCGATCAAACCACTTGTGGGCTCATATTCAAAAGTTGCAACGGTCTCCATCTTGGTACCGTCCAGCGAAACCTTAAACAACTTCTTATCCACGCGGTTTTCCTCCGGTTCCAATGCGGCTACATAGATACCATCCTTGTATAAAGCAGTGTACATTACCAAACGGTCACCCGCAGTCGCTGCACAGAATTCATTACCATCATGAGAACATTCCGGCTTGTTACAAAGAAAAATAGATTTACCGGTAGCCTTATCATAGTAATGCAATTCGTATTTGAACTCATTGGTGGTATAATAATACGCGTTTTCCGTTTCCATAATGGATCCCCAATAGGGCATAATATTACCCTGTTCAAAAACTTCCTCCTCTTTTCCCGCGCCGCAACCTGCCAGGGCAAATACCAGCATACCTAAAATCGTCCACTGTCTTAATTTTCGCATAATCCTCATCCTTTCCTTGTGACTTCACTTCTCTGCTTTCGTTATAACAAAGTTTTCCCCAAAAAGAAACCGCTTCATCAGAAGCGGTTCTAAATCCCACAGAAGCGGTCATTTATTATTCAAAAGTATCTCAATAAGGAACTCTCCACTCTCCGCGGAGATATTTACTTCACCACCATAGAGCTTGGCAATTTCCCGGACCCGAGGGATTCCCAAACCATGACTTTCCGGAGAATCCTTGGTGGTAACAAAGCTTTCTCCACGCTTTGTACGCTCTCCTTCATATGCATTTTTGCAGGAAATATACAGCATATCCAGCTGTTTCCCAATAAAGAGTTTAATAACGGGGGCCTCCATGCCCTCAATCGCCTCTATGGCATTGTCTAGAATATTCCCAAAAATACCGCACAAATCATAATCCGAAATGTTCCAACCCTTTACGGAACATTGAATTTCCATCTGAATATTGATTTGGAACTTGCGCGCCTGGCTTATCTTTTGCCAAAGCAAGGCATCCAACACATTGGAGCCTGTCCGCACCGGCATAATGGTTTTGTCCAACTTCTCCGAAATCTCCCCAATATAAGCCTTGGCACTGGTTAAATCTCCCTTTTCCACCAAAAGCTTCAGAGCCAACAAGTGATTGTTGATATCATGGCGAATCTTTCGGGTTTCTTCATACCGATGATCCAATTCATCATAATAAGCCCGCTCCACGCGCCCCCTGATTTCCAAAGTATAGGCACTAACACGTCGGATGGTAACAAAGAAAACCGTAACCACCAGTAACACCATAAAAATTAAAAAGACGGGCCAGGGCGACACTGCCTGCCCCACAATATTTAAATTCAGGTAGCGTAGGAAAAAACGCTGCGCTCCAAAAGCAGAAAACAAGTTTATTTCCCGTAAAAACTCCGCAATACCATCAACTTCCCGATTCATAAATGCCAGCCAGGCTTCCGCTCCCACCGCTGCGACAATAAGGGCAACCGCCCATTTTCTTTGGTAGGAAAAGCAAAGCAAACCCATACACAGCAATACTCCAAAACCCACCAGTTTAAAAGCAAGGCATAGCGCCAGCAAAGTGCCACCGCTGATTAAGTACGGACAACTTTGAAAGGGGTATAATGACTGCAGAGCTACCTGAAACTCCGGGAGTCCTATATATTTAGTAGTCATGACCATATTGAGCAAGTACATGGAACACAAGCCAACAAACCATATTAAAATCGGTCCCATATATCTCTTTCTCACGGACAACTCCTTGGAAGGAGCAATCGCCCATACCATTCCCATTGTAAGTAACAACGCAAAAATATCAGTAATGCGGTAATTTAACACGCTTATAAAACCCGCTTCGTTTACCGGAGTAAGAACCATACGTTCCAGACCATAAAAATCCTTTTGGGTCTGAATAATATTATTGCGAAGGTATCCCTTTTCCTGATACATTGGAAATTCCAAAAGGCCTCCTGCATTATCTGCAATGCCTTTCACATATTCCGGATAGTTCTTTACATGAAGAATTTGTGTCAGCACTGCTTCATAGGGACGACGTGCTTCCTGTGTCTTTTGCAACACAAAGTAGGCTTCCTCGGCGGAAAGAGCCCCCGACTCCTTCTCATACTCCTCCTCTAAAGTCTGCAGCTTCTCTCTAAGGAACGCTTCCGCCTCGTCCAAATTGGTGGGCAGGCCTTCTAAAATGCTTTTCTGCAGGGCTATTTCCTCTGCATCATAAGAATATTCTGCACCAAATACATCCTTGCTTTGCCAAACACCGCCGGAGCAGTTTATAGAATAAAATATAATTGAATTCAAGATAATTACAGCCAAAGAAAAAAGAATCAGCTGCAAAGGAATGGATAATTTCTTCATTGGTCACGCACCTTTTTCATGACTGCCAACATCACGCTCTTGCGACTTCTGCGGCTGACAGGAAGCTTGTGGTCATTTATCAGCGTAATGGTATCCGCATTTACACTTCTGATTTTTTCCACGTTTACAAAAACTGATTTAAAGCATTCTATAAAGTCCGTTTCACTCAAAACCATTGCCAGATTCTGAATGGAACGTATATCTGTAAGAGTCTTGTCGATGGTATGCACAAGACTATTCCTTCCGTCCGATTCTATCCACAGTATATCCTTTAGAGGAAGCACATGCATTTCACTTTTTTCCGTCACCGTAAGGGTTTTGGTCTCATACATTTGCTTCCACAGTTTCTCCAAAACCAAGGGTAATTTTTCTTCATACGTCTTTTTCACCAGAAAGCCAAAGGCGTCCACATCATAACCGTCGATGGCACGGTTTTCCAGACTGGTAATAAAAATAATAGGTATTTGAGGAGCATAAGTACGCAATTTATGGCTAAGCTCCACGCCGTCTTTCTGCCTCCCTAAATCAATGTCCATAAAGATAATATCAAAAACCCCTGTATCTTCGCACATCCTTTGAACAAGCTTCTCATCCGAATAGAAATCTATGGCAGGAACTATATTTTTATTCTCAAAAAAGGTCTGGATATATGCTGCCAATTCCTTGGCAAATACCGCATTATCCTCACAAATTGCAATTCTCATGAAATACCCTTTCTATAATATCCTCTTCTTCCGGCGACAAAATTCTCCGCATCGTACCGCTTATACCATTACACCAAAACCCACATGCCCAACAAAATCAGCAGGAACACTACATTCGCCACGGTAAAATATCCAAAATAGGCCCCCTTTGAACAGCGACCTTCCTTCACAATATACTTGTAGGAAATCAGGCTGGCCATGGAAGCAATCAACGTTCCCAAACCGCCTAAGTTCGTACCCAAAATCAATGCCTTCACATTTTCCGTAAAGCCGGACAGCAAAAGCGCCGCAGGCACATTACTGATCACCTGACTGGAAATCACTGCGGTCAACACTTCATTTCCTTCCATAAAACTCTGAAGTAAATTTCGAAAGGCCGGTACACGGCCCATATTTCCGATAAACACAAAAAATCCTACAAAGGTCAAAAGCAGGCTGTAATCAATTCTGCGGAAGATTTTGCGCTCTCTTAAAAGTAAATACAAAACTACCCCTGCCAAAACCACTCTATAATCCAGCACATTTGCCACTACCAAAAGGCAAAAAACAAACATCACCAAAAACAACACGCAACGTATCCGTTCCCTGCCCACAATATGAGTGCGGTCTGCAATTCCCTTGAATTTATCCAGTGCAGCTTCCTGTCCTTTGGACGAAACCTTATCCGCCCGTTTTCCCAGCCAGCAGCAAACCCCCCCCAATAACACCAACGACACCAGCCAGTAGGGCAAGGTCACCTTCAAAAATTCCAATAGTCCCAGTCCGGACTTGCCATACAAATATAAATTCTGAGGATTTCCGATAGGCGTCAGCATACTTCCCAGATTGGCAGCAATGGTCTGCATAACCACTACAGGAATCAACAGCCGCTTCTCCGTTTCTTCTCCCAACATTCCCAAAATAATAAAGGTAAAGGGCACAAAAGTAATCAGTGCCACATCATTGGTAATTAACATACTTAGGGAAAAGCAAAGCATGACCAAAAGAAGTACAATCTGCCACAATTTATGTACTCTGGAAAGCAGGCCCTCCGCGATTTCCCGAAATAATCCCACCTCTTGAAGACCGGCCATTACTGCCATCAGGCAAAACAAAATGCCCAAGGTGTGAAAATCAATATAACCTATATATTCTGCGTCCGGCGTCACAAACAGCATGGAAATCACTGCCAGAAAAACTGCCGCCACCAATACTACTTCATTTTTCAGAAATGCAATTACTCTCTTCATGTCTTCTCTCTCTTGTGCTTATTATTCACCCAAATATTACTATACTTCCCCGGCAACTTCAATAGTTTTGTAGGTATTAAAGTATTGAATTCCTCTTTGCTCTGGGCTATAATGTGTAGCGGATTATTGATTAACAAATGAGGATTTACTATGTTTACACTACTACTGATTGTAATTTATATAGCCTATATCGGCCTTGGCCTTCCGGACTCCCTGTTTGGAACTGCTTGGCCGGCAATATACCCCCAGTGGCAGCTTCCCATTTCCCATGCAAATTTCGTAACCATTATTAACTGCATGGGAACCACCTCTGCCAGTATGTTAAGTGCCCGTTTTATTAAAAAATTCGGTCCGGGTGGAGTGACTGCCATAAGCACAGCACTTACCGCCATTGCTTTATTGGGTATCTCCTATGCCTCTAACTTCTGGTGGATTTGTGTACTTTCCATCCCCTTAGGACTAGGAGCCGGTGCAATTGACACTGCCCTGAATAATTATGTGGCTACGCATTACAATGCATCCCAGATGAGCTTTCTTCATTGCTTTTATGGTGTAGGAATTACCATGAGCCCCTACATTATGTCTCTGGCACTGTCCGACCACAGTGCTTGGCAAAAGGGCTATCGACTGGCCTTTTTTGTACAATTGGGTATTACACTGGTTATGCTTTTGGCGCTTCCCCTTTGGAAGAAAATTAAAACTACCAGGGAGGCCGCCGGCGAGGAAGAGGAAGAAATCGTTATTCTAAGCTACAAAGAAATGCTTCGAAACTCCTCCATTGTAATGATTTTATTTGCCTTCATGACCTCTTGTGCTCTGGAGGCTATGTGTAATATATGGGGTGCCACTTACCTGGTAGACGCCAAGGGATATCACCCCGACAAAGCCGCAAGCCTGATTATGTTCTACTATATTGGTTTTACCCTGGGGCGTTTCCTTTCCGGTGTACTGGCAAACAAATTAAGCTCCTGGTTTTTGACCTGTACGGGTATCAGTATCTGTGGTGTAGCTACTGTAATAATTTTGCTGCCCCTTCCGGGTATTTTCTCAGCTGTAGGATTATGCCTCATGGGTTTTGGTGTTGGTCCCATATTCCCCAACCTGACTCATTTGACCCCTATCATTTTCGGCAAAAAGATATCCCAATCCGTAATTGGTGCGGAAATGGCCATGTCCTATGTGGCGTATATGGGTATTCCTTTTGTGTTCGGAATTCTGGCACGTAATATCAGCATCACCGTATATCCCTGGTTTGTGGCAGTAATATTTGCCACCTGCATAACCTGTATTTTCAAATTACGCAAAAAATCCCTTACCAAATAAGTCGTATTTCTACGAAGCTCTTTCGGTAAGGGCTTTTTTTATACCATGGTTTCTTTATATAATTTTAGATGAACAAACTTATCCTCAATATAAATTTCTGCTTTATCAATCATCACTCCAATTAAAAGCAACTGACTACTTTCTCCGGGATCTCCAGAGCCGGCCAGCTCCCAATAAATATCTTCCATTCCCTCGTTTCTGGGTTCATTTAAATATTTGGATAGCACATGCAGATTGTCTGCATATTCCGGTGCATAATCGCTTTCAAAGGATATTACAACCTGCTTTCCGTTCCTTTCAATCTGAGAATAAATATTGTTTGCTCCCACGCTGAAGAAAAACATGGTCAGTTCTTCTATTATTTTACCTAATTTCTTTTCTTCATGTACCATCTGTCCGGTTCTCCTTACTATCAGTACCTTTCTTGGTAAACAATTTCTTTCTGGGATGTACCTTAAACCGGGAAATAAAGCTTTCCACAAAAGGTACCATAATAATTGCTACCCATCCACAACTGAAACCATTGTTATACAAATTCAACCCACCATAAAGACTATTGGTGCAGGTAACAACTGCCACATGCAAAACGCCCGCCACAATACCAGCCAAGAAACCAAACTGACCTGCAATGGGTGCAAGACCCACGCCAAAAATGGCCGCCAGCTGAATGGCCGGTGTGGTAGGTGAAAATTTGTTAACAAAAGTAGATAAGAATACACCCAGTAAAATAGGTGTGTAATTTTTCAGATGAACACCAAATGCAGCAAATCCGAAAGCGGTCAATATAGTTCCCCAAACCGGTCCGGACAAATCTCCTCCGACTACCAAAATGTAAGTCACTGACAAAATACCTACCATTGCCATATTCATAAAAGTAGCGCCCGGGCCATCCATCAGCACAAAGTCCGCCACCGCACGTCCCGGGTGTCTAAAGATTTTAAATGCTTTGCGGATATCCCACTTGCACAAATATGCCCCGTATAAAAAGGCCACCAAGAAATAGGCATAAATGCTGATAGCAAACCAAAGAGGACAACCTTCCTTCCAGATCAGAACTGCCTTGGGTACAATATCCACAGACTGCCACACGCATACGATAATAAATGCCAATATGCCCGCGGAGAAACCCACGTTGAACAGATTATAACCCATATGCATGGATGCGGTATGCATGGACAAGGGTGGTAAAATAAAACCAATTAATATTCCCAGTCCAATGGCAAACAGGAAATTTACCTTGATGTCAAAGGGCAGAATATAAATCATTTCCGTCATAAACGGCGATAGGCAGGTACCAAAAAGTGCCGTGTAAATATATCGACTGAACTTGGCATGATGAAACTTGGCATACAAAATGGTACCCAGCAAAATCGGTATTATATTTATCAGATTCTTACCGAAGAAGGCAAAACCCGCATTAATAAACAATGCCGCCAAAGACAATCCCGTGAAGGGCACCTTCTCCAAGCATAGGACAAGTGTACCGGTTAAAACTACCAGCCCCGAATTAAAAAAAGCTGCACCATAACCACCCAATTCAAAATAGTCCGTTATCAGCGCATCTCTGGAGGTAACGATTCTTATCATACCTTCCCAAACCTCTAAAGGAGTGGAAAGAGTAAACGCTGCCACCCAGAAAACTGCTACCGTAAAGAGAATAAACGTCAGGCATTCTTTGCCCTCCAGTCTTTCCTGTAAGGTTTTCTTCATATTTTCCCCATCATCTCCATACTGATAATTGCTTATAACTTAAATAATGTACTTAACAGACCTCTTCCCAGAGTTGCTCCAATATTGCCACCCAGTTTTTTGCCAAATTTACCGCCAACGCTCTGTCCCAGATTATTGCCGATTTCACGGCCAATGGTTCCTGCTGCGGAATTTGCCACGCTTTTCACTACCTTCTTTTTCTGCTTTTCTTTTGCAGCAGCCTGCTTTGCGGCTTCCTTTTCATCTGCTACACGCTTTGCCTCGGTAGCCTTTGCTTCCGCAGTAGCTATATTTCTTCTCTGTAAGAATTCATACGCAGAATCTCTGTCATAAGATTCATTATATCTAATATAGAGCAAACTATTCTTAATTTCGCTCTCTCTTTCATGATCCTCGATAGGACCCATCTGGCTCTGTGGAGGTAAAATAGTACTTCTCTTTACTACAGTGGGCACACCATCTTCATCCAGCACAGAAATCAATGCCTCTCCGATACCCAGTTCCAATATAGTATCGTAAGTCTTAAAGTCAGGATTCTCACGGAAGGAATCCGCTGCTGCTTTTACTGCCTTCTGTTCCTTGGGCGTATATGCATGTAACGCATGCTGTACTTTGTTGCCCAACTGCGCCAATACTTCGTCCGGAATATCGCGGGGATTCTGTGTAATAAAGTAAATACCTACACCCTTGGAACGAATGAGTTTTACTACCTGCTCCACCTTATCAAGCAATGCCTTGGGTGCATCATCAAACAACAAATGTGCCTCGTCAAAGAAAAATACCATCTTAGGCTTTTCTCCATCACCGGCTTCAGGCAAAGTCTCAAATAACTCGGACATCATCCACAATAAAAAGGTGGCGTACATGGTAGGGAAATTAATTAACTTCTGGCAATCCAGTACCTGAATATTTCCTCTTCCTTCACAATCGGTGGTAAACCAGTCCGCCAAATTTAAGGCAGGCTCTCCAAAGAATTTATCTCCACCCTCTGCCTCCAGTGCGATTACAGCACGGATGATGGCTGCCAGACTCTGCTTGGAAATGTTACCGTAGGTTAGTGAATAATCCTTGGACTTTTCTCCCACGTACTGAAGCATGGCACGCAAATCCTTGGTATCTACCAACAATAAATCCTCGTCATCTGCAATTTTAAATAAAACGGACATAATGGCGGTCTGTGTTTCATTCAGGCCCAAAATACGACTTAAAAGCAAAGGACCCATCTCTGAAACCGTGGTTCGCAAAGGAAGACCTTTTTCTGCGTACACATCCCAGTAATTGGTGGGAAATGCTTCGAAATCATAGCCCATACGGTCCAGACCCATTGCTTCTACTCGGCTCTGAACATTCTTATTCATGGTTCCCTTACGGCACATACCGGCCAAATCGCCCTTTACATCCGCCAGGAATACCGGCACTCCACAAGCACTGAAGGACTCGGCCATAACCTTTAAGGTCACCGTTTTACCGGTACCGGTTGCCCCGGCAATCAAACCGTGACGGTTTGCCATTTTCGGGTAAATATATACCTTTTCTTCTCCGGACATTGCCACTAGGATCTTTTTATCCTGATACATAAGAAACCTCCATATCTCTTCTTATTGTTCCTTCTTATCCTGTTCCTCTTTCTTTTCACGCTTCATCCACATAAAGATAAGAATACCGATAATCGCTACGCTTCCTACACCAAGACCTGAATAAGCAATTATCTGTGCGGTTGTAAGCCCAGCTTCCTCTACATCGGCAGCAGTATCTTCCGCCGGTTCTGTAACCGGAGGTACCGGAGTTGCTTCCGGCTCCACATCGGCCACATCTTCCGGCTCCTTGGTCGGTTCGGGTGTCGCTTCCGGCTCCACTACTTCTCCATTGGTTTCGATTAAATCACGGTCCACAAACGCCCAATAAGCAGGTTTTACCTCAAAATTATCATCAAACAGCAAAGGACATTGTTTTCTGGTACCGTCCGTACCGCCACCCACATTGGAACGGCTCTGCAACCAGGAATACTTATCAATAGTTCCCCAGAAAGTAAATCCGGTAACATTGATACCATCCGCTCTTAATTTCTGAATACTACTGTAAAGAGCCAGGTACTTCTTTGCCTGTTTAATATATTCATCCTGCCTGGTTACAGCCGTACCATCATATTTATCGCTGGCACTCAAATCCCACTCAGTAATCTGCACGGAACCTGCAGCTTCGCCGTATGCTTTCATGGAATCCAAGAAAGACATAGTATCCGGTGAGGATGTCCCATAATGGCCCTGCATACCCATACCGTCAATTCTGGTACCTTCTGCAGACTTTACAGCCTCGATTAACTTCAGAATTTTGCCTCTCTTAACGGAGCCACATTCATTATAATCATTATAGAACAACTGCAAATCCGCGGGTGCGTATTTATTTGCATAACGGAATGCATTAATAATAAACTCCTCGCTCTGGTATACATGCCACCAGCTGGAGTTGCTGCCATGAGTGGGCTCGCTCAAACTTTCTGACGCATTCTCTGCGTCGGAACGATAAACATTTATACCATCACTTACCGCCTCATTTACAACATCCCAACCATAGAACAAACCTGCATACTTACTATCCTCCGCAGTAAAATGTTCCAAAACCGTCTTAATATACCACTCCAGACGCTTGTTCATTTCCTCCTTGGTTACATAAGGCTTAGAAGCGTCATAGTCCTCATGGAAGAACCACTCGGGAGTTTGGGCATGCCAAACAAGCACATGTCCACGCATTCTGATAGGATTTTCCGGATCCTCTTTGTTCCACTCTAATACCTGGTCCAGAATCTTCTCCGCTCTGGTAAAGTTCACTACGGGTACCACTATTTCTTCCCCGTTCAAAATATCGATTGTAGTTCCCGGACAATTCTGATTACTATAATTGAAAATTGCATCCGGCTTCAACTCATTACCTATGGTAAGTGCATTGAAGTGCTTTCTTACAAGTGCTACAACGCCCTCATCATTCAGTTCGCCCAAAGTTACCGCTCCGCCTACGATAAAGTCCTCATCCGTAGCCGCAGCAACTGCATCTCTAAGGGGAGTTACATCCTGCAATACAAAGGGTTCCTTAATAATTTCCTTCAAACTCACACCAGTAATATAATAATCCCCTAACACGCACTCGCCCTGGCCGTAATTGGTTCCCTGCTCCAACAGACGAATCACAATCTGGTCAATATTTCCTGAATAATTAATCTTAAAAGTACCTGTATACTGTGTCCACGCTCCGGGTGTCAACTGCTTAGAGCAACTTCCGGTAAGCTCCGAGGAATATGAACCCAAGTAACTGGTTTCCCCGTTAATGGTCACGTAAGGCGCAAACTGCAATTCCCTCTGCTCGGCAGGTGCACCTTCATAATCATCGGAAAGCTTGGCATAAAAGCAGAATTTGTACTCCTTGCCATTCTCTACCAATGCGGTGATATCCTGTGCAATACAATCATAGGGCGAAGTTCTCCCACTGATTTCACCATAGGTTTTCACAGTACCATAAATAATATCTTCCCCTTCTACAGCACGAATGGTTGCGCCACCCTGTCCCGCTGTCCATGCAGAAATATCACTGTCGGCAAAATCCGGATTCAGAATTACATTTTCTCCTGTTTTCTCATTTGCTGCTACTGTCGTAAAATCACACATGCCGAACAATAAAACTCCGGCCAGTAAAAACGCACATACACGCTTTGCTTTCTTAAACATAAAAAACCTCCCTGCAATACAATAATGCCTTCCCGGCGTCACAAGCATACAAACGCCGTATTTTACTAAACATTATATCGTATTGCAAAGAGGTTTGCCTATACTTTATTGTGTTTTTCTTCGCAGATATTGCGAAAATGGTGGGAACCTCATTCCTACGCCAATGGAAGGCACCCTTAAATTACGCACAAATACACAAAATATGCTACATAACCAAGCAACATTACAATCCCCCATGGTCTGGTCAGCTTCTTAGACTTAATGGTAGCTATCCACAAAAGCACACCGGCTGCCACCGAAATGATGGTATCTACTACGAAGCCGGGCTCAAAGGTGACCGGGATAATCAACGCACTGGTTCCCAGCACAAACAAGATGTTGAAAATATTACTTCCCACAATATTACCGATAGCAATATCCGCATTGCCCTTCTTTGCTGCGGTCACAGAGGTTACCAGCTCCGGCAGGGAAGTACCAAGCGCCACAATGGTCAGACCGATAAACTTCTCGCTAAGACCGATAACCTCCGACAAAGCGGTGGCACTATCAACCGTAACATTACTTCCTAAAACCACCACGACACCGCCCAGGACGCCCCAAATCAGAAGTTTCCACACGGGACAGGTTTCCTTGGATTCCTCTGCACTCTGCTTACCCTTCTTTGCCATGACGAACAGATACGCCAGGTACAGAATAAACAACACCCACAAAATAATGCCTTCTACCAAATTTACACTATTGCCGCGCATTCCCATAAAAAGCAGTGCAACTGTAATCAGCAGCATATACGGTATTTCATAAAACAGTGTAGATTTCTGCACTGCCACCGAAGTAATCAGACCGGTCAGACCCAGAATAATCAAAATATTCAAAATATTACTACCTACTATGTTACCTACAGCAATATCCGCCGTTCCTTTTAATGCCGCAGTAATACTAACCGCCGCCTCAGGCGCACTGGTACCCATGGCCACAATAGTCAAACCAACTACCAACTGGGGAATACCGAATTTCTCTGCAATGCCCGCAGTACCGTCCACAAACCAATCAGCTCCTTTTACCAGCATGGCAAAACCCACTACCAGCAAAAGCACCTGCAAAAGAATTTCCCAAATATTCATTTATCATATCCTCCTAAATTTACGCATAAAAACAAGACCGTGTCTTATAAACACACGGGGAGAATATGTTCCTCTTTTTCGCCGTCTTTTTGGTGAATAAAACAGATGATACGATCATGACTTTCAGCGGCAGCCCATAAGTGCCGCTCCTGTCTCCATAGATATAATAAGATAATCTGCTGCAAGACTGCAACAGACCATAAACACATAAAAATGCGCAGAGAAACACGTATGTTGTCTCTTCTGATACTAACCAATGGTCTCACACTGGGCTGTTGTAATAAAATATCCTCCAACGACCATAAGCTTTGTGCATCCAGATCATAATTTGCAAAAATCGTAGTTTCCGAAGCACCGATACTGTCAGAAACCCTTGACGTATCCACCTGTATCTTATCCACGCTTAAAGCGCCCAGTATAAGACACAGAATAAATACATACATTATGCATTTCTTTTTGGATTCACATAATTTCAACCTGCTAACACTCCGTCTTTTTACATAATAATCTATATGCTATGGTATTTCAAATTGTGTCGAATTGCAAGTAAAATTATTCTAAAGAAAGGCACCACAAATTCTTAATTTGGCCTTGAATATCCTCATACAACCATTGCTTTTCGGTATTGGAGAGACTGTTGGGGTCATGCACCATAAAGCCTTGCTCATCATAACCCTTTATCAGAATATAATGTCCTGTCCGAGTAAAATCGCCCGGTCGCATACTGCATATTACAACACCACCTTCATCTAAGGCAGCACGAATGCAAAACTTATCCAAAGCCAGCTCTGTACCGGAAATCCCCAGTTTCCCGACACCTTCCGTCCACAAACTCCAATCCGTTCCAACCTTGGTATAATAGCCGTTTTCCTCTGCAAACCGAGCCATTTTTGCAGGATTTCCCTCCAAATCTCCGGTCAGATACACATATGCCATGGAAAGACAAGCCGGTCCGCAACCCGCCAACCCAATAATATTATCGCCATAGCTTTCATAACCCCAGCGCAAGTCCCATTGCAGAAAGAGGGGCACCTCTCCCTCAGAAACCTCCGAAGACAAATCAATTTCTATTCCCAGATAAGCCTGTCTGTTTGGGTAATTATCCACAAATTCTTTGGCTTCTTGGTTATTTTCCGCCAACCCGCGCAGGGCGCTTTCTATGGTCTCTTCCTTATTAGCCCTTGGCTCCTCGTCCCAGCGAATTCGAAACTCATCGAACCTTGTCCAAATTACTAACACACATACAATCAGCAGCGTTACCATCACCGTGGCCAAACGCACCAGCTTTTTCATTACCCGCTCCTCCTTCGAACTCTATGGTAATTACTATAGCCTGCATTTCTTAAGTAACGCTGCTGTGTCTTCTAAAATATTACCAAATAAAATATTAAGAATTTCCAAATATTACTTCTTACTCTTCTTTAACCAGGCAAGGGCTCCTCCGGTAGCACCGGTTACTGCAACTACCAAAACGATAACAAGACCAATCAACCCTTTGTCCCGCTCCGGCTCAATGCGCTCTTCATCTTCATTCTGTTCCTCGTCCTTCGAGTCATCTTCTGTTTTCTGCGCAGGTGCCTCCTCCGGTTCCTCACCTCTCACCGGCGCACCGGCAGGATACAATTCTTCAAAGGTTGCTGTTGCATTCGTGATACATACCCAACGATCCCTTACTCCACGGAAATATCCAATATAACCCCATACCAATCCCTGCTCGTCGGTAAAGGTTCTGGCATACCAGGGCATATCCTCTTCCACCTCAGGCATTCTCATTTCAAAACAGCTCTCGGAACCCGGATAGGTAAAACAATAAACCGTCTGTCCTGCATACTCTGCCGGAAATACTGCACTGTCTTCTACAAAGCTTTCCCCGTACTCTTCTGTGAAACTGATACCGTCATAAACCACCTTCATATAGGCCATGGGGACCCAGCCTTTTACGTTTGTTTCATAATCCTCGTAAATGCCCCACTCATTACCATCCTCGTCCGTATATACAAAAGAAATATATGCATTGAAACCATTTTCCCAAGTAGTAACTACCATGGGATTCTCCGGACTTTTATACACAATTACTTCTCCGTCCGGACCGTTTGCGGTAAAATTACGATTTATATACCGACAATCCTCATAATGATCGTGATAAAAATTGTCACTTGGTTCCCATATAGCATCTGCCTTTGCTGGCATTACACAAAGCATCCAGCAAACCACAACTGCCCAAACCCATATACTCTTTTTCATAATAATCCTCCTTTTTTGCAAAAAAATACAATTCCCCAGGAAAGGCCGTTTGCCAGTACTGCAAACCACACCGGCCGCTTCAAACCAAAGGACTCCTCCTTTGCAAAGCTTCTGTAAATAAGTGCTTCCACTATTACAACCACAATCTCTATACCCATCTGCACCGCAGGTAAAGCCTTCCCGCAATACATCCCGTATAACCAATATGTCAGGACTGCTGCCGGGTTGGTTACAATATTTACCAATGTCACCAGCAAAAAAGCCTTTTTCCTACGTATTCCCCACACAAAAGCAAAAATACACTCTATAAGCAGGGTAAGAAGTAAGGAAATACTAAACATTTTCAGTAAATAGACTCCCATATTAACCTGCCTTCCCTGCTTGGTTTTCGGCAGCTTCCGTTGGGAATGCCTTACCAGTCTTCACACCGCCTGCACAAAGCCACAAAATCACCAGGGAAACCGCGCTTCCCAGACAACCCACCACTTTTCCGTCCAGGGGAAGATACATTTCCAAATACACGGGCATCAGTCCCAAGAATATTCCAAAGGTCAGTAGCCCAAAGGCAAAACCGGGCAATTCCTTTAACCTCTTAATTAACAAATATAAGGTAATGGGCATGGTCATATTAAATAAAAACAGGGCTATAACACCTGCCACCATATTGCCGGAAAGTAAATAACACACTGCCGCCGCACCCAAAGATATTGCCATGGTTCTACGAATTCCAAAAGTTGCTGCCGCAAAGCCTCCCGCCACCTTACCGAACACCACTGCACAAACTGCTATGGTTCCGGCAAACACCGTAGTTTTCCAAGGGAAACTTACTGCCATGCCGATATAAGAACGCAAAATCACCACAAACAGACAACCGAATGCCAGCCACAAGGTAGATATCCTGCCCTCTTGCACCGGTTGACGGTTCTCCTGTCTCCGAGTTGCAGGTGTTAGGTTCTCCATCCCCGAATGGAGCACACCAACTGTTGCCCTTCCAGCTATGGAGGTTTTTCCTACAAGCAACTTCCACGCTCCCAGCAAACATAAAAACATAACCACACCTACCGGAACAATTATGCTCCACGCAGGCATCGCCTCACTTTTTCCAAGTAAGGTTCCTATGTACAGACCCAAGGCCCCCGGTGCTACAAAAACACCCAGTCCCCTGCCCTTCCAGTCTTTTGCCTCATCCTCCTGTATGGCAGCCACGCCGCCTCCCAGATGAAACAGGGCATTTCCCAGACCCAATACCACCGGGTGAATAAAAGCACCTACAAGAGTTATCACCACGCCTGCCACTGCGTAAAAGTAAGTGGGCAACGCCTTACGGGCACTATACTTTCCGCACAAACCGTCCAAAACCACCCCCAAGGGCATCTGCAAGGCAAAAGCACAAAAATTATATAACAAAATATTCACGTACCAGTTTTCCCGGGTGGCAAAATAACCGAACATGGCAAGAGCACACACGCCGTCCACCAGAAAATGCAATATAGAATACAGCGCCGTCATGTGTTTCCCCCTTCCGTAACATTCACCCACTCTTGTCTAAAGCCCTCTACTCCTGCGTAAAGCTTGGCACAAATCCCGGAATGGGCTTTAATTTAAACGCGTTCAGCTTATTTAAATAATCAATACGTGCCTTTACCTTTTCGTCCTCGCACACACCGGTGCGGATATATTTATCCAAGGCTGCATAGGTAAAGCCCAGCTTATCCTCATCACACATACCGCTCAGTCCGTCAGAGGGAACCTTTACCACCAGATTCTCCGGCAGACCAAGTTCTCTGCCCACTTCCAAAACCTCCTGCACCGTCAGATGTGCCAAAGGACTAAAATCTCCTGCCGCATCTCCGTAACGAGTAGAATAACCTACCCAGTCCTCAGAAAGATTGCAGGTATTCGCTACGCGTCCATTTAACGACTGGGAGTATGCATACAGGGTGGTCATACGAAGTCTGGGCGCCAGATTGATTTTGGTCTGCTCACTCATTTCGATACCGCTTAAGGTCATACTCTCAATAACCGCTTCATAAGATTTTTCAATATTGCTGATATAATAGGGAATCTGCAAATGCTCCACCAGCTGCAGGGAATCACTGATATCCTTCTGCTCGCCGTTGGGCATCAAAATACCATATACGCGTTCCTTACCCAGAGCAGCCACACAAAGCGCCGCTACTACACTGGAATCCTTACCGCCGGAAATACCGATAACCGCATTACAGCCCTTACCGTTTTCCTCAAACCAATCCTGTATCCACTTTACCGCCTCCGCGGTTACTATTTTTGCATCAAACATGCGTGTCTCCTTTCCTCCGTTCACGTTGTCCAAACTCACACCATCTGCGAATAAGCAGACTCGAAAAGCTTCGCTTGACTCTGCTTAATCGCCCAGGATAGTCTCCATGCCCACTTTATAGGGTACAAGACCGCAGGCCTCATAGAATTTCATGGCACTTTCATTGAGGCTCCACACATTCAGGGTCACATTATAGCAACCCTGCTCTTTGGCAAAGGTCACCACATATTCATACAACTGCTTACCCACATGACGACCGCGCAACTCCTCATCCACACACAAATCATCGATATAGAGCGTTTTGATGTCCGTCATTACATTATTGTCCAAATACTGCTGAAAGATACAAAAGGCGTATCCCAACACCTTTTCTTCCTCATCCACACCCACAAAAATCGGTCTGGAATCGTCCTTAATAAGCTCCGCCAGCTCCTCATTATTGTATTTTACAGCTTTATATTTAAACAAATCCGGCCTTCCCATATGATGCACCATCTCCACCTGTCCCAGTAGACGGTGAATATCCGGAATGTCCTGTTCTTTCGCTCTGCGTATGATCACTTAATTGTCCTTCCCTTATCAAATAATATTATTGCCCTTTTAGTATAAAACCTTTCCCTCCAAAAATCAATTTTTTCCTGATGCCTTTCTATTGGCAAATAGGGCGAAAACTGCTATATTGGAAGTACATTACTTTATGGGAGAATGCTTATGACAAAATTTAAAACTTTTTCTGATATGACCATGGAAACCGAGTGGCTGAACCAGATGGCAGCCGAGGGACATGCCTTTACCAATTATTTTGCAGGCTTCTATACCTTTGAGGACTGCCAACCGGGAAAATATATTTTTAAAGTGGATCTGGCAGACAGTTTCTTTTCCACTACACCGGATTACCGAGATTATCGTCGGGACACCGATACCGCCATACTGCAATCTTGGGGCTTTAAAGTATTCCTGCGCAAAGAAGCTTCCAAGGCGCCCATTGCGGACTACCCCAACACAAATGCACTGTTAGAGCATTATATCAAATCCCGAGACATATTTAAGCTGGCTTCCCTGCTGGAACTGATTTGTGTGGTTCTGGAACTCTATGCCGCCATGGACGGTTTTACCGGTGGCTTCCTTTTAACTCTGGGTATCGGAGTCCTTTTGCTGGCCTGCATGCATTTGGTTGTGAAGTCCAACAATATCGTATTAATGCTTCGGGAGAAAAAGGGCGAACGCCCCAAAGAATATGAAACAAAAATTAAAAAAGTATCGCTTTTTATGCCTATTGCCATTATTTGTTGCTGTGCCCCTTTTGCGCTTCGCACCTTTAACTGTAACGAAGGTATTATCGGTGGTTTGCAGCTGCTTTCCTTTGTGTTGCTGGCAATCGCCATTATTAAGACGCGACATCTTTGGGGCAAATAAAGTTCACTTGCGTTAACCACTTTCCTGTGATACAATCTATTCAGCTTCAAGCATAGACTGGAACTGAGCAAAAATACTTACGAGAATACCCGGAAAGGAAATCCCTATGAGAGATTATTGTATAACCACTGACTCTTGTTCCGATTTACCTCAGGAATGGATAGAGAAACTGTCTACCACCATTATTCCCATATACTATTCTTTTGGGGATACGGTTTATGGTGACGAACTGAACTTAACTCCCGCGGAGTTTTATGAACGTATGAAAAACGATGAACTTCCCTTATCTCAGGGCAACAACCCTGCAGTAGTGGAGGAAAAGTTTAGAGCAATTTTAGACCAGGGCAAAGATATTATTCACATTGCCTTCTCTTCTACGTTAAGCAGCAGCTACCAGACCGTATGCATGGTAGTGGCAGAACTTCTGGAGGAATATCCGGATGCAAAGATTGCGGTGGTGGATTCCAAGAACGTATCTATCAGCCAGTCTTTAATGGTAATCAAGGCAAATCAACTTCGAGATACAGGTGTTTCATTTGAAGAGGTTGTAGATACCCTGGAAAGCTTTAAGGATCATTTAAACGTGCAGTTTACCGTAGATGATTTGTTCCACCTGCACCGCGGCGGACGCGTAAGCAAAACCGTAGCATTTGTGGGCAGTGCACTGAATCTGAAGCCTTTCTTTTATGTAAATATGGATGGCGGGTTATCTGTAGACGGCAATACACGCGGACGCAAAAAAGCTCTGCGTACCCTGGTGGACCGCATGAAAGAATCTCTGGCGGAAAATACCGACTATTCACTCCCCGCAGGCATTGCTCAGGGCAACTGCTATGAAGACGCTCTTGCCGTAGCAGAAATGATTAGACAGGAAACTCCTTTTACAGAGGTAATTATCGGTGACTTAAACCCCAGCATCGGTACCCACTCAGGTCCTAATACCTTAGGAGTATTTTACTACGGTCGCAAGAAGGCCGAGGCGAAGTAAGAAGAAAATCAAGTAATAAAGGAAAATAAACGGGTATTCCCATCGTCGGGATACCCGTTTCATATTTTGACTGAACACTATTTCCAGTACTGTATTAGCTTTTTCCCGGCAACGTCAGTGTCCAGCTGATAAAATTTCTTACTTCACATACTTTCTCATGGCTGCTTCTACCACATGGCCTACCAGCACGGAAGTGGTCACACTTCCTGCGCCGCCGGGTACGGGCGTGATAGCGTCTACGATAGCGTCTGCCTCGTCAAACTTCACATCACCGCAAAGCTTGCCTTCTTCATTTACATTGATACCCACGTCAATTACTACCTGACCTGCTCTTAAATAAGAACCATCCACTACGCCTGCACGTCCTGCTGCCACGATGACAATATCCGCCTCGCGCACTACGGAGGGCATGTCCTTGGTTCTGGTATGACAAACGGTCACGGTTGCATTCTTCTTGATGAGCATCATCGCTGCGGGCTTGCCTACTACCAGACTTCTGCCCACTACTACGGCCTTTTTGCCGGTGCAGTCGATTCCGTAATGGTCCAAAATCTCCATACAGCCCTGAGGAGTACAGGGAGGAAATCCCTGTGCCTTGCCTGCAAAAACGCCTGCCAAAGAACCATCGGTAATACCGTCCACATCCTTCTCAAAATCTAAGGCATTGATAATCTTTTCCTCATTCAAATGCTTGGGAAGGGGTCTGAATAAAAGCACACCATGAATGCTGTCGTCCTTGTTTACCTGGTTGATAACTGCCAAAAGCGCCTCTTCGGTCACATCCTGAGGAAGTAAAAATTTCTCAAACTCTACGCCCAAGGTCTCACAACGCTTGGTAGCACCTCTTTCGTAAGAAATATCATCCTCACGCTCTCCCACACGGATGATTCCTAACTTGGGCGAAATGCCTTTTTCCTTTAATACCGCTACATTTGCCTTGATTTTCTCATTCATGGCAGCGGTTACTTCTTTGCCTAATAATTGCTTTGCCATATTATACCTCTTTCGATTCTACTGCCTGCACGACCACGGTCTACTGCCCTTCGCCTCACAAAACAGTCTATTTTCACTATTTAAGTCTTGCGTTGACGCCTTCGAATACTGCGTCAGCCTTTGCTCCATACACTGCCATCATCTCTTCCGCCTCTTTATTCAGGCTTTCCGCGTATTCACGGTTTGCCATGGACTTGGTGTTGATGAATACATTCAAGGAAGCACCATACAAGGCCGCCTTGCAGAATGCAGCGCCCACGCCGGCATCACTAAGGGCGATAATACTGCCCTTTGCAGCAAACTCCTCGATAATATCAATGGCTTCACAGCATTTCCTCATGATTTCCATGGGCACGGAGCAGGCATCCTTCAAAACGATTTCCATGACTTTGGCCTTTTCTGCCTTCTCTTCCTCGGTGTCCTTCGGCATACCATAAGCCTTGGACAAGGGTTCAAATACCTTGGCATCCTCTTCCACCAGTCGCAGAAAATCCTTCTGCAAAGCATCTGCCTTTTCCTTTAAGGCAATAATGTCCGCTTCCACATCAGCATATTTTTTCTTGCCAACTGTCAGGCTTCCCACCATGTTACCCAAAGCAGTACCCAGCGCACCCACCAAAGCAGACGCACCGCCGCCACCGGGAACCGGTGCCTTAGTTGCAAGTATTTCCACAAAATCTTCGCAAGTATATGTTGTAAAACTCATATATTTCCTCCACAAGTCAAATATTTCCTTTACAGTGTACTATTTTACGAAAGAAGTTGCAATGGCTTTCTTGCAACTACTCAAACCAAAAATAGCACAGTCTTGCAGGACTGGTTACTTTGATGGTGACGGTACGCTTTTCGCCCGCAGCCACCTCTTTCACCAAAGGAATCCGAATATTCGCATATTTGGGGTCCTTTTCTGCCCGTTGCTTCTCTTCCAAATCTCCAAGCATAGGATCCGGATGACGTCTGGGACCCGGCAAATAAGAAATGGTTGTACCGGTAAAGCTTCCTACGATTTCTCCTCCCACCAGCACTTCGATGGTACTTTCCGAAGGGCACATAGCGTGTACATAAACCGTAGTCAAACCTTCCTCCAAGGTACAGTCTCCGTAATGCAGGATTCCCTGCTCCTGCTTATTTAACGGAACGCAGGCGGTATAGCCGAAATTACCCACATCCAAACTAATATTTTCATAATCGTCAAAATGGTCCGCCTTGATTTTTGCCTTGGTATTTCTGGTGCCTGTCTGTTCGCCGGGAATTGCCACCTTTTCTACCAAAGCACAATCCTTACAAGAAGCACCTACCGCAATTTCATACAGGCCTTCCTCTACCATCAGGCGTTCACTGATGACATCATAAAAGCGCAAATCCTCTACCTTCGCCCAAATAACTACCTGACGGGACTCACCGGGCTCCATCCCTTTGATTCTCTCAAAGCCAAGGAGCTGGCGGATGGGCTTCTTCACACGGGACGCGGGCGCACTTCCGTACACCTGCACTACCTCATCACTGCGTACCTTTCCGGTGTTTTGTACACGGAAACTGACTTTAAGCTGAATCTTATCCACCAGTTCAACCTTCAAATCCTCATAGGCAAAGGTGGTATAAGTCAAACCGTATCCAAAAGGATATAAAACCTCCCCATCAAAATAACGATAGGTACGTTTCCCCTTAATAATATCATAATCATCTATATCCGGAAGCTGATCGTCCGACTGGTACCAGGTCATGTTCAAACGACCTGCTGGCGCATAAAATCCAAACAAATTCTCCGCCATAGCAGTACCCATATCCTGACTTCCCGTAGCACTCCAAAGGATCGCCGGGAGATTTTCCTGCTCCCAATTAATCGCATAGGGATAGTTGGAAAACAGTACTAATGCCACGTTTGGATTTGCCTCATGTATGGCGCGCACCAATGCGGCCTGTGCAGGCGGAAGCTCGATGGTATTACGATCGATTTCTTCCTTGGCATTAATCATGGAGCTACAACCAATAGCCAAAATAACTGCTTTCTTGCCCTTAGCCAATGCGCAGGCTTTCTCCAAACCATTTTCCACCACTTCCATGGTAAGCTTTATGCAGGTGCCGCTTTCCTTGGAAATCAATTTGCCCTCTTCGTTCCACTGAAGTGGGTGATAGAAACGATTGCGAAGCAACATACCGCCTTCTGTCTCTTCCTCGTGGAAAATTTCCTTTACAAACCAGCTGTAAGGCCAGGTAGAATCCGCTGCAATAAAGCTTTCGTCCCCCTTTGTGCCGGCGTCTCGGGTGGTCAAATACTTGCCGGTGCGAACGGAACGATAGGTGATACTGCCCTCGCCCCAGTCCTGTCGAATAAACACATCCGGCTCCTCACCGAGCTCTACGGTACCATCCTCCATAATAACCAAGCCCTTGCCGTCATATTTAAATACCACTCTATCCAGACCGTCTGCAAAAGCAATCTCTTTGCCCACTGTCTCGACGATACCTTCCTTCAAGGTCTTTCTGTACGGAGGAATTCCACCATACCAGTCCGGATACCACACGTCACCATGAGGACCTATTAAGGCCAGGTCTGCCACTTCCGCCGAATTCAGCGGCAGGAATTCTTTTTCATTCTTTAGTAAAACCACTGATTCACGGGACAATTGCTTACAAATTTCCCGATTGTAAGGAGAATCAATGTCTTCCTCCGTCACCTTGTCATAAGGGTTCTGAGGCTCATTATCATATACACCCAAGCGTAGCTTGGTACGGAAAGTGTTTCGAAGGGCACCATCCAAATCCTTCTCTGTGAGAAGTCCCAACTCATAGGCTTCTCTTACCGCCTTTTCTACTGCTACCGGATTGTCCGACATACCGTCCACACCGTTTTTAATGGCATTCGCTACGGATTCGGCATGGGTTCCGTAGAAACCGTGACCGTTTACTACCAGCTCCATACCGCCGCCGTCACTTACCACATGACCCTTCAGACCATACTTTTCCTTCAAAAGCTTCTTAATCTCCGGATTCAAAACACCCGGATAACCATTAATTTTGTTATAGGCCGCCATCACAGATTCTACGCGACCATCCTCAATGGCACGTCTGAA
This sequence comes from Acetatifactor sp., assembly GCA_045537405.1. Lineage (GTDB taxonomy): Bacteria > Bacillota > Clostridia > Lachnospirales > Lachnospiraceae > Acetatifactor. The sequence goes on along the minus strand of JAZSPK010000016.1, from coordinate 95,798 downwards.
AGGCTCCAAATATAATTCAAAACGATTACGTGGGCTCAAAGAGGCGTTCTTGTACACTCTGCCCACTTCTGTATTATTTGCATAAAAATGCTTCAACGTAGCGCCAATTCGCAGATAATGAGGGTGGTCACCCTGCATACCACGAATATACGCAGAGGACATTTCGCCGATTAGCAGGGGGTCCTCACCATACCCTTCTTCATTTCTTCCCCAACGAGGATCTCTTTCCAAATCAATAGTGGGAGCCCATCTACTCAAACCATTGTGTGGATGACGATGTGCGGAAACCCTTGCCTCCACACCGGTAATCACCCCGGCCTCATGAATCATTTCCCTGTCCCAAGACGCACTCATACCAATAGGCTGTGGAAAAGAAGTGGTCACATCTGCCACGCCGATTCCGTTTTGATCATTTCTGGCCTCCACTCCGTGAGCCGCCTCACCACCCAGATTCACCCTGGGCAAATTTAATCTCTCAATCGCTACACCGCGACAAGCTACACACTGAATTTTCTCTTCAGTGGTAAGCTCTTCCAAAAGCGCATTCAAACGCTCCTCTATGGGCAGGGTAGTATCCCCAAAACGCCCATACTTTCCTTTTTTTGTCTCCATAAAAATACCTCCCTAAAAATGCAACCCCATGGATTCTTCCCCAAGAATCCTATTTTTCATTCTAGTTGTACAAAACTTTCCTGTCAATGGAAGAAAGTGTACAAAAATCGTTTCGAGTCCCTCAAGACTGAGGTGTAATATCAACAGGAACCCGTCGATAGATTTAGGAATTCTTAAGATGACAATAATTGCCACTTAAGGTATCATAATAAAAAACGAAAGGGGATTTCAATTATGTTTTTTATATCATGCCAAAAAGATTTTAACGTAGATGAATTAATGGCGCTGTTAAAGCAAACCTACTGGGCTGCTGAAAGACCAAAAGAACTAGTAGAAAAATCTCTCCAACATTCTGTTAATTATGGAGCATTTGATGAATTGGGACGTTTAATTGGATTTGCACGAGTTGTAACGGATTTCGTCTCCATCTACTATGTTTGCGATGTGATTGTAGATGAAGAGCATAGGGGATTGGGTATTGGAAAAGCTTTGGTTGACGCCATTGTTAATGACGAACGATTTGCCCATGTTGGCGCGTTGCTTAAAACCAAGGATGCTCATGGATTATACAGACAATATGGCTTTCAGGATGTAGATCCTGGCAGAGTAATGTATCGATTTAAAAAATCGCCTCAAGACTGAGGCGATTACTCACTTAAACATATTCTAACTAACCTTTCCTCCTGCGGTTACGCTTCCACCTACATTACCACAATCCACATCGCGTTCTGCAGATACATTGCCACCTACATTACCGCAGTCCACATTTCCGCCGGACTGCACATTACAACCTACATCCCCGCATTCTACATAGCCTCCGGCTGCCACAGAATCAGCTACGTCACCACACTCCACATAGCCTCCGGCTGCAAGCTTGCCGCCTACATCACCACACTCTATATAACCTCCGGCAATAACACCCTGACCTACATTATCACATTCCACATAACCGCCGGCTGTTACACCCTGCTCCACATTATCACATTCCACATAACTGCCCGCGGAAACATTTCCCTGCACATTATCACAGGTCACAGAGAAAACACTATACACATTTAAAGCCGGGCCATCATAATTAAAATCCAGTTTACTTGTAATACGTCCGAAACGTGTCTTAATTTCTTCTTCATGAACCAGTCGGGAACCCTGGTAAAGCACTGCATAGAGCGTTTCATTGTCCTCGTAGGTATCACGATACTCGGGCACGGGCAAAGTTACAACTTCCGGCAAGGTTACCGGCACAGGCAATACTGCCTGCTCAATAAAATCTCCTGCCTCATTATTTTGCATTGCTTCATCCGCCACCTCTGCAGCACTCTTTTGCACAAACTCTCTTCCAAACAATTCATCCAAAGATATCTCAAAAAAATCCGCAATCTTAGGAAGTAACTCCACATCCGGATAACTTTGTCCCGTTTCCCACTTGGATACCGCCTGATTACTAATATCAAATTGTGACGCTAATTCCTCCTGCGTTAAGTTTTTCGCTTTTCTGTAATATGCTATTTTCGAACCAAAATCCATTTTCTTCCTCCCTTTACATTACAGGCCTTACTTGTAGCACCCTTCCAATCGAATGCCCTATCCTTCGTAATCACAGCCCGAATATATCATTTTCACGCTTTTTTTTGCAATAGATTGTTAGTTGAATTGCTATTTTTTCATCGTCCAACTAACAGTTGGATAGCAATTTCCTTTGTTACACAGTTTTTTCTAGTCCCTTTTTGCTAATAAATATCCATATTCCCATTACAATCAGGGGAATTACGTTGGTAATCACCAGCACATTATTTATCAGGAAAAATCCATCAACCGGTATTATTATAACATAAAAAATTGATACGGTACATTTAATATGCTCCGCTATGTATGCCAAACCTAAAAGAGCCGAAGAATATCTCTCCGGCTCCTTTACGTATGTACTTATACATTTGCATTTATTTCTTTCATAATTTCAACCACTTCGATTTCACCATCCACAAGCACTTCCACAATGGAATCGTGACCGTCTTCATTTGGTCCGTTTAGCCAATAAATCTCCGCTTGTCTAAGATTTTCTTCCTCCGAAACGACTCCGTCAAAACATTTGTAGGCATCGCCCTCATAAAACCTGCCGTTCACCTTTATCTTGGCAACCGCATAGGTGGGACGTCCCAGACGAGCAAAATAATCCGCCCAACGCTCTGCTTCCTCATACGTCTTGGAAACATACAAAGCTGCCATACGGGAAGGATACTGGGGATATTTTTCCTTTCTCACCTTTTCTAACGCCAGCTCTCGAAGTGCCACATCCACACTATGACTCAATTCCGTACCTTCGTACTTCTGAGGGTTCTTATAAATATCCTCCACCGTACTCATTTGCTCCTGTACGCGATCATACACTCCATTAGGATGCGCCTCATCCACCATAAAACGCTGACCGGCAAATTTCGGTCTATCAGAAACTACATGGTAAAAAATCATATCGTTCATTGTAATCCTCCTATTTAATTTGTGGGGATTCATCCGAGCTTAATCATCTATTTTATTTTAAGCCCAGACTACTGAGCCATAACGTATTTTCTGCACATAAAAATGTTCTCCTTTCAACGATACTGTTTTAATAGTACTAACTCTGAGAAACTTTTGCAAGCTCATTCTTGTTTGGAAATAAAGATGCGCCGTGTCATTTTCATTCCTTTTGTATTTTCAAAAGAACCTGCATGCCGCTTTCGCTACACGCAAGTTCTTTTATTATACCTTTTCAGGTTGATTATTTGGATTAATCCTCTTTACGCTTCTGCAAAATCATGAAGCAACCCATGCCGGATACTAGCATTAAGATTAACCACAATTCGACATGACTTTCGTCTCCGGTCTTAGGAAGGTCATCGAAAGGTACGGGTGTAGGTGTAGGTGTCGGCGTAGGTGCTGGTGTAGGCGTAGGTGCACTGCCTGTAGCCACATATTTGTTTTCAAAAGTGATGACACCATTTGCCGTACCGTTCACAGTATAGGTTACGTCCAAAGTACCATCGCCTGCATCTGCTACGGTTACAACGATTTCGTACTGTGTATCATCGTAGGTGTAGCCTGGCTTACCGTCATTTACTTCCTTCACGATGTAGGTATATTCTCCCACATCCGCTAAAGTATAGGCAATCTTAGCAAACTGGAATTTACCGTCTGCACCGTTCTTCACGGTCTCGTTCACACCTTCACCGGTTAAGGTAAAGCTGAACTGGTCTGCTGTCAGAGTAGCGCCCGTCAAAGTCTTGGTACCCTCAAACTGCATGCTTCCTTCTGCGGTATATTCATTTGCAAAGGTAATTGCTCCATTTGCTGTACCGTTCACAGTATAGGTTACGTTCAAGGTGCCATCACCTGCATCTGCTACGGTCACAACGATTTCGTATTCCGTGGTATCGTAGGTATATCCTGGCTTACCGTCATTTACTTCCTTCACGATGTAGGTATATTCTCCGATATCCGCTAAAGTATAGGCAATCTTAGCAAACTGGAATTTACCGTCTGCACCGTTCTTCACGGTCTCGTTCACACCTTCACCGGTTAAGGTAAAGCTAAACTGGTCTGCTGTCAGGGTAGCGCCTGTCAGGGTCTTCGTTCCCTCAAACTGCACGCTGCCTTCTGCGGTATATTCATTTGCAAAAGTAATTGCTCCATTTGCTGTACCGTTTACAGTATAAGTCACGTCCAAAGTACCATCACCCGCATCTGCTACGGTTACAACGATTTCGTACTGTGTATCATCGTAGGTGTAGCCTGGCTTACCGTCATTTACTTCTTTCACGGTATAGGTATATTCTCCCACATCCGCTAAAGTATAGGCGATTCCGCTAAAACTGAACTTACCGTCTGCACCGTTCTTCACGGTCTCGATTACATTTTCATCTTCATCCGACAAGGTAAAACTAAACTGGTCTGCTGTCAAGGTGGCACCGGTCAAAGTCTTCGTTCCCTCAAACTGCACGCTGCCTATAGCTTCGTACTTGTTTTCAAAATCCAGCTTCGTATAATCATCGCCAGAAGTCTCGACGCTCAGTGTACCGTCACCATTGTTGGAAACAACCACAGTAACCGTATAAGTTTTAGTATCCAAGACGATACCGTTCATATTCGTTCCGATCTCGCGGATGAGATATACGTGCTCACCTACGTCTGTAGACGTGTATTCAATCTCCGGATAATTGATTTTTCCGGTGCCGTCATTTTGAACGACCCACTTATTGTTCGTGCCGTTCTCAGTAATTTCGAAGGTAAACACATCGTTTGCTGTCATGTTGCGGCCGTCAATGGCTTTGGTACCGGAAAACTGCACAGAACCGGGTTTCGGCATATTAGTGATAACCTCTTCCACATAGCTGCCGGCAGGAATAACTGTAACTTCCATGCCTGTAGCAGTTTTCAATCTGCCCAGTTCATTATCTGAAATCGTTTCTCCGTTCGGAAGCATCACATAGCACCACTGCCATGGAACAGCATCTAGTCGGTAGTTACTCGGCGCCGTTTTTTCGCGGAATGTATAAATCTTTATACTATTCAACACCTGTTTGAATTCAATAATACCGTTTTCGTTAGTATATAAGTTCTGGGCATTGCCAATCTGTTCAAAAGTAGATGGGTCAAGTTCCGTTACCACAAATTCTGCACCGGGCAGGAAAATAGGCGAATCACTGTCTGCCCCTTCACTGCTTATTTTCATCAAACGGATACCCACTTCATTAGAAGCAACAGTAAAGGAACCACTCTGATAAGCAGAAGTAACATCAAAGGTGATGGCTTTCTCCTGGGGCTTGCGACCGGCCAAAGAGGCATTGTTCACCAAAGTTACATCCTGTGTGCCCACAGGCTGCGTAGTCTTCACCTGATAAGTAAGTTTCAGTGAGGTATTATCCGGCACGTCCAAGGTAAAGCCCTTGCCGCCTTCCTTCATTGTCAGTACGTAAGTTGTAGCAGAAGCGGTAGAAGCCGGCTTCATCTGTGCCCCCGTATCAAGGTTTACCAGCTTGAAGGAGGACGCTATATAGGTGAATACATTCTTGCCTTCGCCCATATTGTCTTCCAACTGAATTACATCGCCATCTGCCAAATCCAGCCTATAGGGGTTCATTTCGATGGTATAATTTACCTTGCTTCCGCTAGACTGAAGGAACAATGCCTCCTTATCCAACATGGACGCATTGAAACCGTGAGAGCCCGTGCTGGTAGGTATCGTATTGCTGTCTCCGTTCCAGTTGACAGAAGCCGTATTGGAGTACTCCACCACAATGGTATCTGCGTCTTGGGCAGCTGCGTCCAGTGCCTCCTGAATCACTTCCTTCTTTAAAACGGTATGGTATGTAATATAAAGGTCCTTGCTCTTATCCATATTTCCACCGGCCCAGCCGCCGCCAGGAACAGTAAAAGTAAGTGTAAAAGTATTGCCGGAAAGAGTAACACTGTCCGGAAGAATAATGTAGCCCGGGTTATCCTCTGCTTCAATGAGGAATAAATCTTTCAATTCCTTGCCGGAATAGGTAGGGAACTCCTGGTTATCAGACAAAGTATCCGTTACGGTAACGATAATAGGATCGGAAGAAGTTCCGTATTCTCGTGCTCCAAGAAAAATCTTCCACAGAATTTCCTCTTCGCCGTCACCATTGTTAGGATCATCATCATAGCCGCCGATAAAAGACTGAGCTCCTCTTCCGCCTACGGAGCAAACCGTAAAACTTCTGCTCGCCGCAGGATCATAATAATCACCATATAACGGTTCCTCCTTCTCCTTGGTGGCAAAACCACGGTCATAATGGGCATTAATACCCTCTACCAATGCCTGACCTTGGTTAGAATAGTAAATCCATCCGTCGTTCTTGATGCGGTAATTTATGCCGGAGGGATGTTTTTCATTTTCCAGGTAACACAGCACATCGATGGTTTTGAAATAATCAGAACCCGCGCTCGCCAAAGCTTCGGCTAACTTTTCCATGTTCATGACAACAGCAAAGCCATACTCGCCGTTTTCGCCGAAGTCGAAATCTGCATGCTGTTTTGCTATAGTATAGTGAGTGCCCTCAACCAGTGCGATTTTTTCGTTATTTCCGCAAACCATTTCCACAGTAATAGGCCAAGCGTCGTTGTAGTGGATGGTCACCTCGCCAATGGGGAGATCTTCATTAGGAATATGATCAATAATAGTGAGATTATCAAGTCTTGCTAAAGGAACCTTATTCTCAGTATTATCACAAGTAATCTTCCATCGAGTCAAATAATCGTTGAGCTCAATTACATGTGCCTTCTTCACATACAGGCGAGCTCTGGCGGTCGCAGTCGGCTCTGCTTCAGCAGGACCGATACCGGTAGAGTTCCCGAACGGATCCGTATAGGTAATGGTATAGCCGTTTTTCAAGCCGGCACGCTGATAACCGATAGTACTGTTATCATCCAAAGGAGTGGTGAAATACACCAATTTGTAAAGCTTAACCGGCGTACCATCCGCATTAGTAGCCAGATTTTTTGTATTAAATGTAAAACCGGTACGTGTATTATCGAAAGTCAGATAATTTGTATCAGCAATGGATTTGATGGATATCAGTGTTTCCCTGTAAGTATCTCCATCCGTAAAACTGTGAATATCGAAGGGATACGCATCATTTACCAATAATTCCATACCGGTCATAGTATCGGTAAAGGTAGCTATATTATAAAAATCCCAGCCGAACCACACATCCCAGCGGATAACGGGCTTACCATTATAAAATAATAGTTCGCCGGTGTTGGAATCTACTTCATAACCACCCGCTTTAGAGGGTGTAGTATAGTCCGGAATGGTCTGTTTGTATTCTTTGTACTCCGTGGTAGGGACACCCTCCACACTGGTCAGGTAAGCCACGTTGGAAAAGGTTTTGGGATCAATCTGTCCGTTTGCATTGATAACGGACTCTGTTACGTCAGCAGGTATGCGCAGGTGGTAGGCACCGGGTGCTAAGAGCTGGCCTCCGGGCGCAGTAACTGTAATCACCTGACAATCAACATTGGCGCCGTTATCGCCCAGCGGCAACTGTTGGGTTACGGTGGTGACAGTTGCCTCTACTTGTGAAAGTACCGCTGTGTCAACATCCTTCGTCCAGTAACCTTCGTTGGAATCCACGCCCTCCAGTGTAATGGGAGCATCCGTGCGGAGTGCAATGCCATACTGCGGAGCGTCGGTAACGATAAAGTTCATCACGGACTCACGAATATAGACCACCACCCTGTAATCGATATAGTACTTTTCGTTGTTTTCATCCGGATACACACCGCCATAGTTACTACCCTTATCTGTAAAGGCGGTTTTGTCAATCTTAAACCGTTCTTCTGTCACATTATCCCATGCAATGGTCGCAGTAGCCGTAAGCGGAGTAGTGAGAGAGGCACCATTTTCTTTCAGTTCCACGATATTGGTTTTCTGGGCATCGGTATAGCCTGCCAGTTTGTTCGCTGCAGCTTCGGGCTGAATTTTCATCTTGTAAGTAAAGGTATAAGTACCCTTTTTCAAAATCTGATCCGGACTGCTAATGGTAAGGGTGTTTGCAGTACCGTCATTCGAAAGGATGGCACCGGCTGTTTCACCATCCGGGGAGGTTACTATAACATCCTCAAGAATCTCACCCCGCAACGCACCAGCAGCTTCCACAGTATCCACTAGTGTCAAAGCAGCAGTGTAAAGATTGGCATTTGCATTGTCTGAAATCTGCATGTTCTGGTCCACCGTAAGAATCACGTTATAATCGGTTAAATAGGACACTGCATCTGTGCTATAGTAAGGAACACCTGCGGTTTTCTCCAGAGTGTAGCCTGCTTTCATCTGCAAGGGAAAACTTTCGTCTGCAGCATTAAACACAATTTTGCCGTCATCCCCCTTATCCGTCACATTCAGGGTACCGCCAAAGCTCAGGATTACATTATCTACCGTGGTGGCGTTTTTGTCAGCATTTTCAATCCACTCTTCATCAAAGCGGATACGAATCACATTACTGTCTTTATCAATCCACCAGCGAAACAGAGACTTATCGTTCGAAATTGCCACATTGTCAAAATCCGTCGGCTCTATTTCAGCAGGATAATTACCGGTGATATGGTCAATAAAATCCAACGGAACAGTAAAGTCTGCTTCCGGATTGTCCTTCAGGTATGTAATTAGCTCCTGACTCTTGAAATTCTGGATTTCCAGTCTGAAAAACAGGCTTTGTCCATTTTCTACATATTGAGGTAGCGCTTCCCCTTGAGCATTGGCTTTCAGCTCCGCCTGAATGAAGTCGGCATAATCCGTCAGCTGCATCTCCGCCTGGGCATAGGCCGGCCCTCCTTTGCTTAGTAAAAAAAGAAGCATTAAAAGCACGGCTCCCTTGTGCCAATATTTCTTCCATTCTATTTTTTGTAACATAAAAGATACCTCCCGGTTAATTTATCTATAAAATTATGTAACGACAAAAACAGCAAAGGGACTCTTTGCCAAAGTGATTGTACCACAACATATTAATATTGTCGATAATATTAAAGCATTCTTTTTAGTTTTCTTTATTAATAATAAATTTTTACTAATTTCATCTTGCATTGCTGTCAACGGTTATTTTGCAAATATAAAAGGAACATGATTTTACACATGTTCCTTTACTGCTATAATTACACAAAATCACCTAAATACACACGAATACTTCGGATTCTCCTTTATTCTCTTCTTTTCCTCTTCCGGTAAAAAACGTATGGCCATTTCCAAAAACTTTGGCTCACATACAATTACTTTATGCGTTGCCGGCTTTACAGAGGACAAAATTAATGGTGTGAAAAACTCTTCATTGTTCCTATTTTTGCGGTTCTCATCAACCGTCTCTCCCCATTTTAGCCCCTTTCTCCACTGTTCAAATTTGATATAATGCTCAAAGGCTGAGTCAAAATAATTCTTTGCAGCTTCATAATCTCCAATATTACCGGCAATCGTTACACATCTCATATCTATAAAGCAAAAGTCGCTATGACATCCATGACATTCAGTACCCACAATCTTTTCAAACAAGTGTCTGGTCATTAAAAGAAGCTCCAGCCCTTCCCGGCTATTCATCAACCCAGAATTGCACACTATCGCCTCATCTAACGATTTTCGGAATGCATGAAGAAGCTCCAATACGGCTTCACCACGATATTGCTCCGCCTTTTTATCATCACTTATGCTGCCGATGCTTCCCAAGTTCCCCAGCAGAACTTGTTTGCATAATTCAAGATCAGGCTGTTCTAATGCTTTCTTCTCGGCTTTTTCATGTTGACCAAGCATAGAATATATAGATAGTAAAGGAATGATACTCGATTGGTCGTGAACTAATAATTCCTCATACAATGTAGCTGCTTCTTCCCAAAAGATATTCGGAACCTCACCATTTTTCTTCCAGCCTTGCTTATTTAAGGCGCAGGCTAGCTTTGTCTTAAAGTCTATTCTATCAGGAAATTCTTCAAGCCCTCTTCGCAACAGAGCAATGCACTCTGTCATATCCTCGTTATTATTTATCATTCTCTGAGCCTTATCATTATACTCCTGAATGATTCTGTCCCTGTCATTATTATAGCCAAACAACTCATCAATCGTTATATGAAAATAATTAGCAATGGCCGGAATCATCCCCATATCCGGATAACCACCATTTGCCTCCCACCTAGAAATAGCCTGTGGTGTAACACCTAATGCAATCGCCAAATCCTCTTGCTTTCGTCCATTTTTCTTACGTAACTCTTTTATTTTCTCACCAATATTTACTTGCATACAATACCTCCGAATTCATTTATCACCGGTGTATGCTAAGCATAGCAAACCGAAATAACAGAATCAATTATCAATTCATTGTTTCGTACTCAACGAATTGTTGTTTTTTACAAAAAAAAGAGAAATACGGCATTTCTGCTGTATTTCTCTTATCAAGTTTTACTGCTGGTGGCCGGACTTGAACGCAAGCCTAACACCCGCAAACCCGCATAGAAAGGAGATTGTTGGGGCGCTGACTTGGGGTGTGTAAACGGAGGGTAAACACTACTCCTATGCAAACAGAGACATTGTATCATAAGTTTACCTAGAAAGATTACTATTCTTTTGCTTACTTATGTCATTAATCACCTCATCAATTGGAATAAAGCCCTGTATAGGATAGTCTTCAGTTTTCTTTATCGTTGCCGCACCACATCGAATAATTCCCACAACTTTAAATTCTTCATTCAATACCGCTCCACCACTAGCACCGTGTACCACTCTCCCACTCACAGTATATATTGTTTGTCCCATAAATGGACGCATGCTTATTATTCTTACTTCTTGTATCTCAGGTGTATTTCCTTCATTGTAATCAGGATATCCTATCAAAAAAGTCTTGGTTCCTATACCTATATCCTTGGATGTTCCTAATTCTAATGCATTTTTATCTTTTAATCCAAACGCATAAACTGCATAGTCTATGTCTCGGTTACTATACGCTAAATTTATATCATTTGAAATTTTTGTTACATTCTCTCCCTTATATGTTTTGACATTATAAATTCCATTATCATCTGTAACATGATGATTGGTTACTAATCCAATATCTTTTAGGATAAATCCACTTCCTTGTCCATCATCCGTCTCGGCCTGTAAAACAAAAACCGATTTCTCTATTTTTGTTAATAATTCTATCTTACTTTCAATTTCAAAAATATTCTCTCCACACAATTCATTAAATTCTTTTGCATACTTCAAAAATACCAAATGACTACTTCCTTTTACATGTCTAATATACTCCAATCTTCCTTTTAACACTTCGACAAACCACTGCCTGACTTTTTCTTGATTCTCTTCCGTCTCACTTTCAATCATGCGCTCTATTGATTTATTTTTACACTTCCCTTTCTGTATATATTCCTTTGCCGCTTCATAAATACTTGTTTTTTTACAGTGATCTAATATGGCACGAATTTCTTTAATATACGACCTTTTGACATTAACAAATTTATTAACAACCAATCCGGTCACTTCTTGACGTTTATGACAATCAAATATACGAGATTTACTTTCATTAATTCTAAAACCATTCCTCTGAATTATTTCTGTCAATTCTTTGCCAACGACCACCCCTTCTGAAGAAATGGAAACAATACTTGCATGAATATCTTCTTTATAGGATGAAAAAGTAATATCGTCTGCATATCTTGAATAACGCAACTTATATTTCACTGCTAGCTTTGTTAATTGGGTATCCAATGGTGCACATATCATATTTGTTAGAATTGGAGATGATGGAGCACCTTGAGGTAGTCTTCCTTTATAACAAGCCAATTGTGCTATTACCGTAGCCGCTTCTTCTCCAATTTCATATGGTGGTTTTAACAACATTCCTCTAACTCGTCCAAAATTAATTTGTTCAAAAAAATTTTCTAAATCAACATTAAAAACAAATCTCTTCTTTGTATGGTTTCTTGCATTTGTAACAATGTCTTTGTCGTATACAAATCCGTGTGCAGCAGGCTTTATTTTATATACACAATTCAATATATTAGCTAATTTACGCTGTATATTTTTCAGTTTCTTATTAGGTGCACATATATTTCTTTGACCACCGCCTTTTTTCTGTATCGTAAACTCTGTATACATATTATCCGTTTTAATACCATACAAAAAATATCTCAAACTCTTTTCTTTAATTCCCAATATATTAGCTACATCTTCTCTGCTCTGCAAAGCTAGAAACTGTACCTTTACTTTTTCCATTTTATTTCCCTTTCTCAAAAAAAAATAGGAGAATTCTACCTATTCCTACACCGGCGCAAAGCAGATGTAAAAGGGATGTAAAGAGTATCACAGAGCGGATAAGTCTCTAACATTTTCATACATCGTTGCGGTATCACTAACGAAAATAAATTCTCCTATATTCTTATATTAACACATTAAAACTAGAAAATGCAATATCGTATCTGTGCATTACCTGTCCGTTGCAAAAGCATTTATAAAGCTACTCATACAAAAAATGAGAGAAATACGGCATTTCTGCTGTATTTCTCCTACTAAATTTTACTGCCACTGGTGATCTTTGAACACCGAACGACTCTCACAAATCTGCATATAAAATGAAGTTTCCGGCACTGACTTGGAATGTGTAAACAACTTCTTTAATTTATTATTCTTTTCTGAGACAAACCAACAAATAACTCTCTTATCTCATCCGGTATGTCATCTTTTTCCATAGCTACTAATAAATCTCTCTGTGATATTTTTAATTTACAATCCTCATTTAACCACTTAGAAACTATTTTCAGTGCTTGCTTCCCCATTCCAAACTTTACCAAATCATCAACCTCTTTTAGATTTTGATAAGAGTCCTCTATTGCACGAGCTTTACTTTGATAGTCATTCGTATTTCTATATCTATCTAACTCAGAAACGAATGAGCTTTTTTTAATACTATCCTCTAAAGTGCTACAATATCTGTATTTTGATAATCTTATTGTATCTTGTAATGCACTAATTATTCTTTTTTCTATCTCATCCTTTTCAATATCACACTTCCCATTCTTCTTTACTATGGCTTTATATATAAGTTCCGTATCTAGCATATAATTTTCTGATTCATATCTTTCTAATATGTGATATTGAACATTTTTGGAGTTACCATAGTTAACTAATGCATTTCTAATTTCTTCATCAATACCATCACTATCCCGAATCACTGCTATATAAATATCTCTATTTAGTAATTCCCTAAAGACTTCATGCATTGAAAATGGCAGTCTATCATCCTTTGTTCGTCCTATCATATGTGCAACTGTTGTTGAACCAGAAAGTAAATTCGTTTTTAGAATTTGATCGCATCGTACAAAATAGTCTATTTTACTATCTTCAAAGAATAACATTAACCCGCTTAAATACGCTTTTCCCAAATCATAACTTCCAATATGTTCTTCAACAAAAGCTTCAACTTCATTTTTATTTGCTAACGCTGATAGCACTTCTGCATTATAAACTGGAATAATTTCTGTAGGCATCGCACTTTCAATAATTGCAGTAGAATGAGTTGATAAAATAATTTGTATGCCAAGCTCATGTTGGACTTTTCTCAATGATTCAATTAATGCAACCTGCATATTGGGATGTAAATGTGCATCCGGTTCATCTAACAACACAACTCTCGAATTACTTGGACAATATCTATAAATTGCAGTTAAAATCTGTAATACCTGCATAAAACCACTACCAGACGACGCGAAGTCAAATTCTAATGCTTGTTTTTCAATTTTCTCCGAATAATACGCCTTTACATATATATCCTTCTTTTCCGAAAAATCTACTTCTGCAATTTCAAAATCAAAATCTTCTGCAAGACGGCTTACTAATAATCTATAATTGTCCGGTACCTGTACTTTTGTATCATATAACAAATTTCTAATAACACCACTAGCATCACCATTTTGCAATTTATTCTTTATTGCTAATGATAGCGAACGCTCCTCTTGTGCATTCACTCCTACAAACCCAGAAATTAAAAGTGGTTCATAATTATGTAGGGTTGCATTTTCATCAAAATCAGACACCTTAGAAGTAGGAGTTAAGTTATAATTACCAAACAGTGATGATATCTGCATCTTATATCTGTTATCAAAATCATCTACCACTTCAATACTACAGCCGATTTCCCCATTTCCCGTACCTCTTGATTTTTTAGCAAAATATAATTCTCTAAAATCGGTATTTTTCAAACCTTCGAGAAAATTACTTCCTACTCCTTTACTCCTTGGTTTTACTTTTCCCTTTCTATCTGTTTGATATAATTCCCTTTTTGAAAAAGCATTTAGTGCCAAATTAATTGCCTGTAAAATCGTTGTTTTTCCACAACTATTTTCACCCATTAATATTGTAAAAGGCATTAATTTTACTGTGGTATTTTCAAACTTTTTAAATTTTGTTAACTTTAACTCTTTTATCATTTGTCTACCTTCCCAAAACTTCAATACATTTTATCTTTTACATATACACTACCAATCAAATACTTATTTTTGCTCTAAATTACGTACCTCATAATAATGTTATTAAAATACCCCTCAAATCCGAACTTCTCATACAAATGAGCAGATTCTCCACATGCACTAAGGGTAACATCCTCCACTCCACTTTCGAACAAGTCCGTCAATGCAGTTGAACACACAACAGAAGCTACCTTTCTCCGACGGTATTTCTCTAAAGTAGAAACAAATTCCAAGGATGCCGTATCTCCACTTCTAATAGTTGCAGCCGTCGAAACTGGAATACCATCTATTTCCCCTAAATATAAATCAATATTTTCGTTCTCAACCCATGTATAGTAATTATCCGCATCAATCATTTCCCACCCATGTAATGCAGTATTTACTACCTCTATCCATGACCGGAAATCTTCTTTTGTCTGCACTTTACGACATTTGATACTATCCACTAACAAGGAATATGGCTGAAACTCACTCTTATTTAATAACATTGCTGGCTCTGGCTCGGAATCATCCGTAGTCATATTCTGGAATCCATTTTCTTCCAATATCTCATAAATATTACTTGGCGTAACATCCGGAGTAATAACCCAATTCTCTGGAGCTTTTTTAGCACGAATTTCATCAACTAACTTCTTAATTTCTGTTTCAGCATTCTCTTCATCTAAGTGAATCCCAAATCCCAAAGAAGGACCTTTTTCTCCTTCTTTAGGAATAATCCAACTCACCGCACCTTCGTGACAGTCTATAATTCCCGAATCTGCAAAAGACTTATAATAACGGTAATAGTTTAGGGCAATTCTTTCTGCTCTCTTTTTATTAACGTACTCTTCCATTATGTCATCCGGTAACGTAATCTCATACTCACAAGTCAAATCACCACCTAATACAGAATGTAAAACTCTTCCTTCAAGTTCTCTCCCCAAAAACGCTTCCGTAAAATTCATAACATGACCCAAACTACAATTACATAAGGTCGATGATACCGACACTTCTGATAAAATGGATTCCTTTGCAAAAGGACAATGACAAGCATAATAACGCTTCATTTTTTCATCAGATGCATCTAAATACTTTTGCATATTAGCTGGGAATGCCATGCAATATAACTTGTTCCCTTTCCTTACTGGTGCTAACAACGCAGGATTACTTTTGATAAATTCTAAAACTTCATCGGTAATTTCGTCGCCGTAAAAATCCTTCTTTTCTCTGTTCAATTCAATAAAATGCCCAATTTCATTGTCATGGCACATTTGAAGAAACTTGTCCAAATCACCTACTTCTAAAAACTTATCCCGTGCCCATGCAGATTGCGAAGGATGCAAACCATGTCTTACTCTATACAAAATATGCTTAATAGTTTCTGTATCTATCCTTTCTTCCAATCGATTCATAAACACTTTCATATTGTGGCACTGACATTTACACTCGTTTTCTATATCCGGCAATTCTATTTCTTCTACTAATTCCTTCCAAAAGGCTTCTCCTAGGGCAACACATATCTCCCTTTTAAATGTATTTATTCCGAACTTATCACTGTAAATTATACTTGTATCTCCCATTTTCCCTCACACGTTTAATCTCAATATATTTTCACTCTTTTTCTAGCAAATACTGATACTTACATTTTATTCTTAGAAACCTGCGATGTCAACAAATGTCTACTATTTTCGTCAACTAGTTTTACTAATATACTTAAAAGTTTAGTAGAATCTTATCATTATCGCTGCTTCGATTTTTTTAAAAAAGTTGCCATGGAATTTGCCGGACACTGGGACGTAAAGACATTCATTAATCACTACTGCTTCTCCCGGTACTCGGATGAGCAGAAACGAAATGAGCTTGAAAAGACTTTAAATGTTTAGTATCTAAGAGAGTGTAAAAAAGTGTAAACATTTTTACATACATTCTACATACACACCCAACAAATGAAAAATGCGAGAAATACGGCTTTTCTACCGATTTCTCGCACTCATAAAATACTGCTGGTGGCCGGACTTGAACCGGCACGGGGTTGCCCCCGAGGGATTTTAAGTCCCTTGCGTCTGCCTATTCCGCCACACCAGCGGACGCTATTTGGTCTTGGCAGGGGTGCTCGTGCAGACTCGGAAACTACGTTTCCTCGTTCACGGCATACCCGCCTATGCAGAAATGCATAGCAAGCACTTTGTAAGCAAGCTTCCAAGCTACTTGCTATGCATTTCTGCGCACGCGCGCATTGCAACGTGTAAATGGGCGGAGGTGGATTCGAACCACCGAAGCAATTTGCAGCAGATTTACAGTCTGTCCCCTTTGGCCACTCGGGAATCCACCCATATAAGACATATATGTCCTAACAAAATCGAATTGTAGCATATGTTCCTACAAATTGCAAGATATTTTGCTAACATTAATGCCCCAATTTGCTTATTCAATTCCTATCATCAGCATGATAATAGGCGGAATGGGCATAATTTCCTACAAGCAAGGCCTTGAAAATCGCCGGTGCTTAGCGAAGTCTTAAGACGAAACAGCGTTTCGTCATGAGCTTAGCAACCGTTGCGTTTTTCACGGAGCGAAAGCGTCCTGCGGTAGGATGTTATGCCCATTCCGCCTATTTCATCCCCAATATACAAATAAGCAAGTCGGGGCATTCTTTTATTTCCACTTCAAAATCACCGCGGATGTCTTGGGCATGGTAATGGTAATCTTGCCCATTTTCACCTCGTACTCCTTAGACTCTATGCTGTAACCCTCTTCCGTGGTCTCGAGAAGTTGCACCATAGTTGCATCTTTCGGCACACCCACTTCCCACACTGTTAGGGTCTTTGTAATTTCATGGTAGTTGTTATTCACTACAACCACACAGCATTCTTCTTTCTTAAACCGGCCATAAGCCAGGTAATTGTAGTCCGCATCAATATATTTGATGGAACCGTCGCGCAGGGACTGATTTTCCTTGTGAATACGGATGATATCCTTATGGAACTGAATCAATTCCTTATCTTCCTTGCCCCAAGGGTAAGTGCGTCGGTTATCCGGATCGGTGAAACCGCATAAACCGGCCTCATCACCATAGTAAATCGTAGGAGCGCCCACCCAGGTCATCTGCATTACCACAGCTTCGCGGAATATGGCCTTGTTATTGCCATGATTTGCCGCCTCCGGTCCCAAGGTATTGGTACGTCCCACCTTGCGACTGGTACGGGTCAAAAATCTGGAATGATCGTGATTGGAAAGCTCGTTCATAGCCACCTGCCAGCTGGGCATGGTCATATTAGAGGTATGGTGCTTCATGGCACCCCAGAAGCTTTCGGGATTTCCCAGCAGGTCCTCACGGTACTCATCACTATGCTTCTCCATACCGGTCAAAAACCAGGTCACCGGCTCCATAAAAGCATCGTAGTTCATAACGGTATCCCATTCATTACCCTGCAACCATTCTCTGGTATTACCGTAATGCTCTGCCAGAATAATTGCCTCCGGATTAGCTTCCTTCACCACCCGGCGAAACTCCTGCCAGAACTTGTGATTATACTCTCTGGAATGTCCCAAATCCGCCGCCACATCCAATCGCCAGCCGTCCGCATTAAAGGGCGGTGACACCCACTTGGCAGCAATCTTCATCACATAATCAAATAATTTCTCCGAATCTTCATAATTAAGCTTTGGTAAAGTTTCATGTCCCCACCAGCCGTCGTAGCTCGGGTTATAAGGCCAATACTTTGCCCGGAAATCAAAATAATCCCTATACGGACTTTCCTCCGATACATACGCACCCTTTTCATAGCCTTCTGCATTCTCATAAATGCGTTCTCTGTCCAGCCACTTATTGAAAGAACCACAGTGATTAAATACACCGTCCAAAATCACGCGCATACCGCGCTTATGGGCTTCCTCCACCACTTGGATGAAAAGCTCGTTGCTGGCCTCCAAATTCACCTTATTGGTTACGCGGTTAATATATCTGGTAGCATGGGTATTATCACGGTCTCCCGTAGTCAAAACCTCTCCCTCATCCACAATAATCTTGCCAAAATGAGGGTCGATATAATCATAATCCTGAATATCGTATTTATGATTTGACGGCGACACAAATAACGGATTAAAGTAAATCACTTCAATACCCAAATCCTGCAAATAGTCCATCTTGTCCAAAACTCCCTGCAAGTCACCGCCGTAAAACTCGCGCACGTCCATATTGGCAGGGTATTGTTCCCAATTATCCACCTTATGCACATGCTCGTTAATATAATTGTACTCACCGGTTACTACATCGTTGGTAGTATCACCATTACAGAAGCGGTCCACAAATATCTGGTACATTACCGCTCCCTTGGCCCATTTGGGCGTCTTAAAGCCGGGAATAATCACAAAGTTATAGTATTCATTGGTCTCTCTCACCAAACCACGCACATCATAACGCATCGTTACGCGACCGGTTTCCACCTCAAAATAATACGCAAACTTTTCTTCCCCCAGCTTCAACGTATATGCATAAAAATCGAAGCTTTCCTCCGTTTCCACCTTTGTCATCAGATAAGCCTTGCCGCCGCTCATTAAAAACACACGATCCACATTGTTTTTGCCCGTGCGGAAGCGTATGGTGAGCTCCTCAAAGGGCTCCGGTTCCATGGGGGATACATAATCTGCGGTAGTATCTGAATACAACGCTCTTCTATTAAAAACGGGACGCATGGACGCAATATATAATTGATTATTCAAATTGCGCCTTATTTGCTCCAAATCCATAGGATATTTCCTCACTTTTCAAAAAAAGATTTCCCCTATATTTTAATGGATAGTGCCCTCGACTTCAAGCATAAGTTTCCATATAAGGTAAAAAGGACAGCCAAACGACTGTCCTTTTTAGAGAAGGTATTTCTTTCTTATGGGGTATAGCAAAAAACTATAAAATGTATTGGGGGGGTTACAAGTAGTATAATACCACCATCCACCCTATTTGAATATCCCCAAATTTCACAAACATTACAATTCACACCCGCTGTTTTTGTGCAATTCTACCAAAACAACTGAATATTAAGCCTGGAACAGCGCCTCGAATTCTTCCTGTCCAATCTTTTCCTTTTCCAACAAAAGCTCTGCACATCTGTGAAGTACGCTTTCATACTCCGTAATTATTTCCTTGGCTTTTGCATAACAATCATCAATAATGCTCTTAACTTCCTTGTCGATTTCGCCTGCCACATTTTCGCTATGGGACTTGGTATGCGCCAAATCACGTCCGATAAACACTTCATCATCGTCACTGTCATAGCAAATCACACCAATATTCTCGCTCATACCGTAGCGGGTAACCATCTGGCGTGCCACCTGGGTTGCTTTCTTAATATCGCTGGAAGCACCGGTGGTAATATCGCTAAAAATAATCTCCTCAGCAATTCGACCACCCAAGGAAACCATAATATCCTGCAACATTTTGCCCTTAGTTAAGAACATTTCATCCTTAGCCGGCAGGGGCATGGTATAACCTGCTGCGCCAAGTCCTGTAGGAATAATGGACACCGTGTAAACCGGACCCACATCAGGAAGCACATGGAACAAAATCGCATGGCCCGCTTCATGATAAGCGGTAATCTTCTTTTCCTTGTCGGACACAATGCGGCTCTTTTTCTCCGTACCGATACCTACCTTAATAAAGGATTTCTGAATATCGTCCTGCTTGATAAAGCCTCTGCCTTCCTTGGCTGCGGTAATCGCTGCCTCGTTCAGCAAATTCTCCAAATCCGCACCGGTAAAGCCGGAAGTAGTCTGTGCCACTTCACCTAAGTTTACATCCTCTGCTAAAGGCTTATTCTTGGCATGTACCTTGAGAATTTCCTCACGGCCCTTCACATCGGGAGAACCGATGGTAATCTTTCTGTCAAAACGACCGGGACGCAAAATCGCCGGATCCAAAATATCTACACGGTTGGTAGCAGCCATCACGATGATGCCCTCGTTCACACCAAAACCGTCCATTTCCACTAACAACTGGTTCAGGGTCTGCTCTCTTTCATCATGGCCACCGCCCATACCGGTACCACGGCGTCTTGCAACCGCATCAATTTCATCGATAAATACAATACAGGGTGCGTTTTTCTTGGCCTCTGCAAACAAGTCTCTTACACGGCTGGCACCCACACCAACAAACATTTCCACAAAATCCGAACCGGAAATACTAAAGAAGGGCACACCAGCTTCTCCTGCTACCGCCTTGGCAAGCAAGGTTTTACCGGTACCGGGACGTCCCTCCAAAAGCACACCCTTGGGAATTCTCGCTCCCACCTTGGTATATTTGCCGGGATCCTTTAAGAAATCTACGATTTCTGCCAAGTCTTCCTTTTCTTCACGCAAACCTGCTACATTACCAAAATTCACCTTGTTATCACCGGTTACCATCTTAGCACGGCTCTTACCAAAGTTCATCATCTTAGCATTACTTCCACCACTATGTGCCGCACTTTGGGCATTCATAATCGTAATAAAAATGAACCCTACCACCAACACCAGAAAGATGGGGAGCATATAGTTCAAGAACCAGCTTTCTCGCTGAATATCTTCAATCACCGGCTCTTTACCATTTTCACGAATCACCGTTTCCAGGGTACGGATGTCGGTTGCATAAAGCTCCCTCACCGTATTATCATTAAAAACAATGGTTGCATAACCGGTAGGTGCTTCCTTATTGGGAGAAATATAAATCTCCTTTACCTCCCCCGCCGTTAAATCCTGCACCAACTGGGCCTGGGTATAATTGTTGTCGGGTCTCTTCATATAATTCAGGGCAAACATAATTAGTATAAGCAGCCCTATAAACACGAAATAAGAACCGAATCCTCTACTGTTTTGCTTCAATTTATCCACCTCATTTATCTAAATAATTTCTTAGTCAAACTTCACAATACCTACGAAAGGCAAATTGCGATATCTCTGGGCATAGTCCAAACCATAGCCTACTACAAATTCATCCGGAATCTGGAAACAGGTATAATCTACAGGAACCTCTACCACTCTTCTGTCCGGCTTATCCAACAAGGTACACAGCCGGAGAGACTGTACGCCCCTGTCGCGAAGTAACTGCAACAGATAACTCAAGGTTCTGCCGGAGTCCACAATATCCTCTACCACCAAAACATCCTTGCCCATAACGGACTCGTCCAAATCCTTCACAATCTTTATTCTTCCGCTGGACTCTGTACCGCTTCCATAGCTGGATACGGACATAAAATCCAAAGAAACCGGCACGGTAATTCTCTTTGCCAGCTCACACATAAAGAAGCTGCCACCCTTTAATACGCAAATCATATGAATTTCCTTGCCCTCGTAATCCTTGTTAATCTGCTCCGCAATTTCACGAATTCTCGCGTCCACTTCTTCCTCGGTCAAAAGTACTTCTACATGCTCTGCCATATTTTCTCCTTCCTGACCGCTACAGGTCTGCCAAAGCTCCCGCTACGGCCTCGTAGCTTATCTGTAAAATCCTCTTGGTTGACGAATCCACCTTGTAATACTCACTAATGCGGTAACCCGGCACCCAAAGCACATGCTCCCCATCCACCGGCAGGGATATTCTGTCCCGTAGCCTCTGTGGGATTTTTTCATCAATCATATAATCCTTTATTTTTTTATGTTGAAGGTTTTCGACACCCCTGGTACAAAGATAATCCCCTGTCTTACGGTATCGAATAACCAAACGTTCCTTTATTTTATCATAATCAAACCATTTCGTATACTGATTTTGCGGAATATCTTCACATTTTAGGCCATCCCCGGATATTTCCAAAAGCGTAAAGGAAAAGACTCCATCCTCTCTTCGTACCGTCGCAGCTTTCGTTTCCAACAATACTTCGTCTACCGCCACTTCACCGGCAGACTCTACATGAGAAACTCTCCGCTCCAAAAGCACCGCTTCATACTCCCTGCTGCCACGAATTCCGTAGGGCAAATGCACCTGTCTGTTACCCTCTTGTAAAAAAAGAGTATGCACCGCTTCCACATGAACCGCACCAATATCCTTGTGCATTGGGGATAATTCCTTTAACACTGTAAGCAAAAGTCTTTTTTGGATTACACTGTGAAGATTTAAGTATGCAGCACAATCCACCCGATAGCCACCTTCATCGACTGTGGACGGCAAAGAAATCCTTCGGACACAACACGCTTTTGCTTCCTGTACCTGTTCTTCTATATAATTCTCGGTTTCCGCCAAAATATCCGCTGTCCGCACCATATTCCCTACGGCACCGCCCACAATCTGAGCCTCCGCAAAAGGCAAAATATGATGCCTGATTTTGTTACGGGTGTAATCATCACTATCATTAGTTTTATCATGGCAATACGCTACCCCGAGACTCTCCAAATAAGCCTCAATCTCTACTCTTTCCAAACAGAGAATAGGGCGGATAACCTGCTCCCGCAAAGGTTTAATGCTACTCAAGCCGGTCAATCCTGTTCCCCTAAACAAATGAAACAGCATGGTTTCTGCCCGGTCATTAGCATTGTGTGCTACAGCAATTTTTTTAGCCCCTTCTTTTCGAAATATTTCTTCAAAAACTTCATAACGCGCCTTTCGTCCGGCTTCTTCCTCCGAACAGCCATAACCTACCGCCTCTGTGGGAATATCTCTGCAAACAAGGGTAAACGGTAGTCCTTTTTCCTGACACAATTTTTCCACATAGGCAGCATCTTCTCCCGCTTCCGGACGAATACCATGATGCACATGCACCACATGGAGCTTTAAATCATATTCCTTCTGCAGGGACAGCAACACAAATAAGAGGCAAACTGAGTCTGCCCCTCCGGAAACACCTACTACGATACGGTCTCCCTTATCCAGTAGCTTGTGCTTTTTGCAATATTCTAAAACCTTGTTTTCCACTCTCTTTTGCATATTGCCCGTTTCCTGTAATTTTTGTTATATTCTACTATACTGATTTTCTTTTAAAAATGCAATAAAAAGCTTGGGGAGACTTATTACTGTGTCAACCCGCGGAAATTCACCCGTTAGTATAAACTCCCAGCACCAATACCGTCATATCATCTGCCACACGCCCGCCACTCATATGTAATGCAAACTGCAGAATTCTCTGTGCCATCTCTCCGGGACTTACATTCGCCATATCCTCAATATACCGCTGCAGCACTTCCTCGTACCCATCCTCCAACGCATCAATGATACCATCCGTTACCAGGATAATATAATCTCCCTCTATCATTTCCCGAACAACCACCTGCTTATCCCCTTCCCGAAAAATCCCTAAAGGAAGAGAAGCAATCTGAATCTGCTCCACATAAGTATTACTTTTTAAAAACGTAGTTGCCGCTCCGGCTTTTCGAAACCGACACATACCACTGTATAAGTCCATCGTACACATATCTAAAGTGGACATATTTTGCCCGGGAGATACTGCCAGGTCATTGCTCAAAAGCTCAATTGCTGCATCCTGGTCCGTTCCCGTATCCAAAAGTTTCTCCATAAGCTCCAAAACCTTCTCACTATCCCTGCTGGCAACTTCTCCGCTACCCATGCCGTCTGCAAGCAAAGCACATAGTTCTCCACCGGCGGTATCAATTAAAGCATAGTTATCCCCGGAAACCGTCTCGTTTTCCTTTACGGCCTTGGCATAACCGGGCACCACCAGGAATCTGGGTTCCTCCAAAAAGACGTAAACTTTTTCCTCCCTATCCACCCAAGTCGGCGCGGTTATAGCTGGCAATAACCTCTTATCCAAAAGCACTGACAGCATGTCTGCTACCTCCTGGGTTCCATGACCTCCCTGTGCCTCACTCCCCATTTTTACTCCTATGGAATAATGAGCATCCTCCAAATAATATAGGTCCGTCACCCGTAATTGCTCGCCCCGCAGCGCCGTAATGACTCTTCTTCGCAAACGCTCCGGAAACGGACGGTAGGAAAAGGCTTCTCCCGCCATCTTTGATAAGGTTTTGGACAACTCCCTTACATGTCCGCATACGGCCCGCTGCCTTTCCCAAGCCTGATATTGTTCCATGAGTTGCTGTCGTTCTAAAGAAACTGCCGTTTCTTCCTCCGCCTCTACTAAGCAATTCGCCAGCTCCTTTAAAGAATCCGCGTAAGCCAGCAGTTTTTTTCTGCTATACTCCGCCATAGTCATTTCTTTTATATTCTGTCTTCCCCGATTTCCTAAAACTGCCATACCCGTTCATCCTCTCCTCTTAGTGATAACGAGTATTATACCCATGTCCATTCTTGGATTTTGTCAAAACAGGGAGGGCACTTTTATAAAGTTCTCGACATTATCTGCAAAAAAAGACTGCCGGCTATGCCGACAGTTCTAATCTTCCGGTACGAAAATCACTTCGTTCTCATATACCAACCCCAGCTTTTCTCTCGCCATATCTTCATAATACTGCGGGGTTTGCATATATTTTTTATATTCTTCTATTTCCTGGGCTTCTGCCTCCAGCTCCTGAATGGTTTCTTCATTTGCTGCATACTCTGCCTTCTTCTCATCCAGCTGTTTCATCAGGCCGTATCCCTTGATTCCCACTACTAATACAAGCACCAACACGATGGACATAATCAAAATCATGCTGGGACGATTTTGTAATTTTTTACCTTGTACAGTTTTTCTTTTTTCTGTCTGTCGTGCCATAACTTCTCCTTGTATATTTTCAATGCTATTGTTTACATAATCTTATTTTAAGGGCTTTTGCAAAAGAATTCAACTTAATTTTGCATTTTCCTAATATTTTCCTGCGTCGTTTTTGTATTTTCATATGTAAGGCCTTTGATTTACGCTTTAAAAAACGAAGCGGTGTTGCCAAAATAACCAGAAGCTTCCCCAGAAACCGCAACACCTTCGCCAAAATAAAGGCACTTATTTTCAGAAATAATCCGCTTAAGGTCTTTTTGTACAGCCACATTCCCAAAAGCGCACCGACCACCGCATACCAACGCAAGGTACCGCTACTTTCCCGATACAACCACAGAAACACATATATGGCACAAAAAAACCAAAAACCTATATCCTCCAAGGCCAGCCCAAAAGCGTTGTGGGGTATGGTTTTTCTTAAAACCAGCAGACCGTCATATACTAAGGCAATTAACACACCGGTCCATAAAGTGTGCAACAAAAAAATATTTCCCTGCATCATGAAAACCTCACTGCCCGAATTATCGGAAAAGCTTTGCAAACAGGGATTCGCCTTTATGGTTCATACCCGATACATCACTATAAGTCAGGCTATCCACCTTGCCGTCCAAGTCCACCTCTCCTAAATCTAGACTAAGACGACTCACATGCAAATCATCTCCATGAATGGTCAACATCCCCTGTTCCGTTTCCAGAATAACTTCCTTCACATCAAAGGACAATGCGTCCTTCACACCTGTAATCAGGCAAGTCTGGCGGTTCAGCATAGTAATCTTGTGCTGCTTGTTTCCTATATTAAAATTTTCCATTTATGCTCCTATATATGTCTGCTTTATTCAATATATGAGCATCCTTCCTTAAATATAACGGAAAAGTTCCTTGGCCTCGTCTTTTTTTACTGTTTCCTGCACATCCAATACTTCCACTTTAACTTCCTTGTTACCAAAGGAAATCGCAATAATATCTCCAGCCTTTACATTGGTGGAAGCTTTTGCAGGTTTGTCATTAATCATTACCCTTCCCGCGTCACAGGCCTCATTGGCTACTGTACGACGCTTTATCAGACGGGACACCTTTAAATACTTATCTAATCTCATTCTTGATTTCTCTCCATAACATAAAAACAGAGAACCTGCCTGCAGGTTCTCTGAAAGATTTTCGTAATTAAGCGTTAAGCATATCCTTTAAAGCCTTACCAGCTTTGAACTTAGGAGCCTTAGAAGCTGCGATCTTCATAGCTTCCTTAGTCTTAGGATTTCTTCCGTCTCTTTCTTTTCTGGTAGCTACTTCAAAAGTACCAAAACCAACTAACTGTACCTTACCATCTTTCTTTAATTCGTCTGCAACAACATCTGTGAATGCCTTTAATGCCTTTTCAGCGTCCTTCTTAGAGAGACCAGCCTGTTCAGCCATAGCTGCAACTAATTCTGTTTTGTTCATATTTAATTCCTCCTGTTTGAGTATATACATTATATTGACAGATTCTAATAATCGAAACGTCTATATTAATATATAACTTTTTTTATAGGGTTTGTCAAGGCATTTTCCGTAATTATACAAGGCTTTCCTTGATTTTCACTACTCACTGGAACAGAATCGACTCTAAAGATAAAGTGGAGTTTAGGGTTAAATCTCCAAAAGAGAAGGAGATGTCCTTGTCCTCATCATCAACCACTATCGTGTAACTTCTGGTCTCATACCCTTCCTTACGTAAGGTTAAGTTGTGATTTCCCGGTTCCTTTGTAAAACTCACCGGCGAAATACCTACATAATTACCATCCACGTACACTTCTACATCTGTGGGTGCATCAATAAATACTTTATAGGCAGTTGACGGTTTTTCCTTTTCCTGCGCCACCTGTACCTTATCCAACTGAATATCAATACCGGTGGTAACCTGTCCCACCTTCAGATAATTTGTCAAAGTAGAATACCCATCTGCTTTGGCAATAATTTGATGTATACCATATTCCAGGGTAATAGGCACGCTGGTATCCACCTTGTTGCCGTCTATGTAAAGCGTTGCCTCTGCAGGACTCATGGAGAAGATAACCGTACCGAATTTGGTATCCTCTACCTCCAAATCACCAATATCCAAGGTAACTTCCTGATTGCGAGCAATGGTGACGTTCTTTACACCATCTCCGCCATCCACGCTGAAAAGCACCTGATATGTCCCTTCCGGCACAGTCAAAAGCATATCCTCTTTAATAACGGTTATCAGAGACTGACCAACTTCAATGAAACCGCCGATAAACTTGGAATCATTCTCTAATCGCAGATAACCATGACCTTTTTCCACTACAACGCTTAAAACATTGCTGCCAATGCCCTGAAAAGTCAGTACATCCACTGCACTTAAATCCATTTGTTCAATTTCTTTTCCTTGGGATAAGAAAAGTGTATCGTCCGAGAATTTATACTGGTCCTTACCTATGGTAATACTGTTCTTTTTCCAATCAATTTCATATCGTCCTACGGATGCATTTACCCAAGCCTCCGGACAAAGCTGCATACTGCTCAGACGCTTAATATCCTTTAAGAAGGTAACCTCTACAATATCCCCTTCCTTCATCTGTCCAAGGGATACAGCGCTGCCGTGTTTATCGTAAAGCGTGGAAGTTCCTTCCACCTGCAAAGTATATTTTTTTCCCACAGCAGTACTTAAGAGAGTAACGGTCTTCTCCTCCTCATTTTTGGCCACAATGACTGCCGTATCCAAGGAATCATAGCTTCCCGGACGGTAAACAATCTCTGTCTCGCCTTCTTCCTTAGGTAAGGGCGTGGGGGTAGGAACGGTCGACGCCTGCTCCCTGCCACAACCGCAACATATAAGAAAAAGTCCCAATAACAACATATATAAAATTATCTTTGGTTTTTTACTGGTTCCTTGGTTTTTCAAAATATATCCCTTCTATCATTTCCTCCAAAAAAATCTGCCGGTTTTCCTCCTGCTCCAAAACCTTCATAAGCTTCTCCAGATTACGCTGGGGAATCCATGCCTTAGAAGCATTGTAGTAAAAGTTCACAATTTTCCAGAATTTCTCCGGATAAGCCAGCCGGTAATACAAATCTATGCCCTCACAAGCACTTAACGGGCGTATTCTACAATAGGCCTCCAATAATTCTTTCCCGAAATCCGGCTGCCAGTCATTCTTTTCCAAAAGCTTACGCAACAATAGGAAGAGATCCCGTACCTGACTTCCCTGCTGGCATCTTTCAAAATTAATCACATACCACTCCTTCTCAAAACAGATGATATTGTGGTATTGATAATTACCATGATAATAGGTACCGGGCTCTTCTGTCAAATGCAGATTCAGTACATAGCTTTTCCAATTCTCGGTAACAGACCTTGCCTGCTCCAAAAATGTGTCCATTACATGAAGAAGCTCCCTCTCAAACACCTGCTTCTGACTCTTCTTGCGCAGGAAATTACGAATTCGCACCATCTCCTTATTGCGCTTTTCATACTCCTGCAAAATATTCTCTTCCGGCAGAGACTGGATTTCCTCCAAAGCCGGTATGTTCTGCATACTGTTATGCAGCGTTGCCAATAATTCCATGGCAAAAAGACACTCTTCTTTTTCATAAATATTGCATTCCCGACCTTCAAAATAGGTCTTCAGAATATAGCGTATACCATCTTTATCCTTTACCAAAAGAGCACCTTCCTTTGTGGGAATAATGGCATCTGTCTTAACCAGATTACTGCTTCCCACATGTTGCTGTACGTGATTTTGAAGTGTAAGATGCCCCTCCGTTCCCACGTATTCCTTAAAAATCAACACGCCTTTGTCCGTATCGCAAAGAAAAGCCCCTCTTCCTTTTCGCACATGGATTACCTCTATATCATATTGCTCCAACAAAGCGATTGCCTTATCATTCACATTCATTCCTCCCATAAGTTCTATTAGAGCCTCTTGACTCTACCATATCTTATGAAAGGTTTTAAGAAAGTATGATTCCTTATTTTGTAAGATTAATACGCCTTAATAATTTTTCTTTGGTATTCTCTTCCGGATGGTCCAGCACATACTCTAAAAGCTCCTTTAATGTATCTCCCATCTCTTTGCCAGGCTTCATCCCCAGAGCAATCAAATCTGCCCCTGTAACTGCCAGAGTCTTTAGGGAAGTACACTGATGCTTTTCTTTAATCTCTTCATACATTTCCTTCCAAAGCCTTATGGCCTCCAGCTTTTCTTCCCGTTTGTATTCACTTTGCGCCATAATGTCCGCATACCATAATTGCAAAAACATAGGGAAAATATCTTCACCCATTTTGTTAATCGCACGGCGTACGCGCTTCATATCCGGTACCACACCTATACCGCAATCATGATATTCCACCAGGCGGCAAACCACATAAAGAGTATCGTTATCAAATCGCAGTCGTTTTAAGATTTCTCTTGCCATTTCTGCACTAACCTTGGGGTGTCCATAGAAATGTGTAATCCCCTTTTCATCAACCGTAAGAGTATTCGGCTTCCCGATATCGTGTAAAAGTGCGGCCAGACGTAAATTTTTATCCGCCGGTACATAATTCAAGGAACACAAAATATGCTTACCAACACTCATACAATGACACTTGTGGTTTTGCTCTGTTTTCATACAAACATCCAGCTCCGGCAAAATAACGGCACTTACTCCGGTCTCATAAACCATCTCCATATAATCCGGATGGGGCGAAACCAAAAGCTTGGTTAACTCCACTTGAATACGTTCTGCACTGATATTGCGCAGATTCGGTGCCAATCGGGTAATGGCAGCCTTAGTGTTTTCTTCAATACCATATCCCAACTGAGCGGAAAAACGAATGGCCCGGAGAATTCGCAGAGCGTCCTCCGTAAAACGTTCCATAGGATCACCCACACAGCGTATAATACCCCTCTCAATATCTCCCAAGCCATCAAAAACATCCACCAAGCCTTTGGTCTCATTATACGCCATGGCATTGATGGTAAAATCCCTGCGTTTCAAATCCTCCACCAAATCAGGAGTGAAAATGACTTCCTTGGGGTGACGACTGTCCTCATACTCCCCATCAATACGATAGGTGGTAACCTCAAACCCCTCCTTATCCAGCATAACTGTCACCGTACCATGCTGAATACCTGTATCAATGGTTCTGCGGAACAGTGCTTTTACCTGCTCGGGCGTTGCCGAAGTAGTAATATCCCAATCGTTAGGTTCTCTTCCCAGAATAGAATCTCTGATACAACCACCCACTGCATAGGCCTCATAGCCTGCTGCCATGATGGTATCTATTATTAACTTCACTCTTTCAGGTAACTGAATCTTCATAAACTTTCTCAACTCATCCCTCTTGCACAAAAAATTTCTCAATTACTTCCACCAGACCTTCTTCGTCATTGGTGGCAGTTACATAATCTGCCACTGCTTTTACGGGCAGCTGGGCATTCCCCATAGCTACACCTACTGCAGCATATTCGATCATGGAAATATCGTTAAAACCGTCACCGCAACACACCAGCTGCTCATGCTCAGCCCCTATCAGAGGAAGAAGGCTCTCCAAAGTCAGCGCCTTGTCCACACCCTTAGGTACTACCTCGATAAAAAACGGATCCGAACGGAATACATTTGCCTCATCTCTAAGAAGCCTCTGCAGCTCCTTTTCATAACCTTCTGCAAGCTCCGGCGGAGCAGTCACAATACACTTATTAATATCAAAATTTACGAATTCCGGCCAATCTTCATGAACCTGAATCTGAATACCGTTGATCTTGGCCTCGTAGGTGACATACTCATCCGGCTCGAAAGCGGAAATAGAATAGTCCCCCATAAAGGTAATCAGCCCACACCCCCGATTCTTGGCATAAGCATGTATCTTGGGCACTACCGACAGGGGCAGAAGCCTTTGATATACAATTTCTCCTGTGATGCAATCCACTACCTTAGCACCATTGGAAGCCACCAGATAACCGCCCAACAAATCCAGTCTGAGCTCCCTCTCAAAACGTCGCATACCGGGCAGAGGACGTCCCGAAGCCAATATAACCCGATGACCTTCTTTTAAAATATCTATAATCGCCTCCCTTGTGGCAGGAGATATTTCTTTTTTAGAATTTAATAATGTTCCGTCAATATCTGCTACTAAAATTTTCTTCATACTTTACACATCCAACGGTTTTAAGAAAAGGACGCGGGCCTTTGTATTGCACGCATCCTTTCGTACTTTTATCGTTATTACTTATTCGTTTCCTTATACACGTTGCTCCTATTACTGCGCGGTAGCGGTTTCTCCTACATGAAGATATCCCAGCTTACCACGACCTTCTTTCACAGGATAAGCAGCAGTGATTTCTGTCAGATAATCACTCATCTTCTGGCTTAATAAGGTGTTGCTGATACTATTCTTCCAAGAAGGCTCATTGGCTCCTACATAATAGCACACATAATTTGCGTCATCTTCTACATTAAGGGCAATGGTGTCGCCAGCCTTACGTGCTGAATCTCTTAACCAGTCCGTCATACCCTCAGGGAGAGAAGCCGCGCTGATTCCTTCATACAAACCGCCGTAAGCAGAAGAACCGATTTCATCATATTTGGAAACCAATTCCACAAAGCTATTCTCTGTCTTAGCACCGCTTTCCCATTCGTTCAAAATAGTCTGCGCATCGGTTGCAGAAGACACAATAATACGTAAGTTTGCACTGGGTACATCATCACGATAACGCTTATCAAAGGAAACTACAATATATGCACTGTTTACAGTATCCTCAGCCATGTAAGTATCGCCGGCTTTTCTGCCTTCCTCAAACAACCAGTCACTCACCTTGCTGTTAATAGACGCTTTCTGGGCATTGGTATAAACCTCTCCCTCAGTTGCAACGGTTTTGAGCGCCGCTTCTGCTTCTACCTTTGCAGCTGCCATAGCGGTTGCCTTTTCTTCATCAGTAGGTACATAAGCAATTTCCTTACCTTCTGCATCGGTAGGAACACTTCCGTCCGGATTGGTAGTAGGCAAATCTGCCTTAATAGTGGTCATATGATAATCTACGGAGTCATAAGAATCCTTATTTGCTTCATAGTAAGCCACAATTTCATCCTCTGAAGCAACAAAAGAATTGGCCTTGCTTTCATAAAAAGCTGCGGTATATAAAGTTTCCTTGATAATACCCTCTAATCTCTCTTCCGTTGCTAAAGGTCCGTACATATCAGTGATATATTCCTTTAAAGGCAATCCTGCAGTAGCCGCCTGAGCACTCATTTCTGCAATGAACATATCATAATCCATGGTGGTGTCATATACAAAATTCTCTGCCTCTGCTGCTGCCTTCAACGCCTTGGTGCTGGCAATATTCTGCACAGCCAACTGCTGAAAGTATTCTTTGAAGGTTATGGCACCATCATACATCTGGTCATCAATAGCAGAAGTATCCATGCCGAACATGGACAAATAGCTTCCATAGGTATCCAGGTAGCCCACCTTTGCTACCGCGTAATTGTAGTCAAACTCTACCTGGGTAATTTTTTCCTCACCCACCGTAATATACGTGCCATTCAATGCCATATACTTGCGGATAGGGAACGACGCCACAAAAGCAATCAATGCTATCACTACAACTGCAGTAAGAATTTTACCATTGCGTTCTTCTTTCTTGCGCCGAAGCTCTTCCTCCTTACGCTTTTGCATTTTGAGATCGTATTTAGTCATTACTTTTTCTTTTTTCTGTTCTGCTTCAGGAACAGTTTTTTCTTTCTTAGACATTAGTTTCATGTCTCCTTCCTACTTCTTTTGCTGATATGCAGCTTACTTCATCTTTTTTTCTAACTTCTCTACAATATTTTTCACACAGCCATCTTCAAAAGGACAATCCAAGCCAACTGCCTTTAACATATTGGTGTAGAAATCACTTGCCGAAAGTTTACAAAGCTTAAGATATGCTCCCCAAGCTTTATTGAAATCCTCATCTAACTTCACTTTAAACTGCAAAGCACAAATCTGTGCCAAACAATAATCAATATAATAAAAGGGCATAGAGTAAATGTGGGACTGCTTCTGCCAGAAGCCACCCTTACCAAAGAAGGTATTATCGCCATAATCCAAATGAGGCTTATATACTTTTTCTAATTTGCTCCAAGCAGCCTTGCGCTCTGCGGGTGTCATGTCCGGATTTTCATAAACAATATGCTGGAACTCATCCACCATACATCCGTAGGGAATAAATGCTGCAGAATCCTCCAAATGCATATCAATATAATCCTGCGCTCTGTCTCCAAAGAACAGCTCCGTCCACTTCTCTGCAAAGAATTCCATGGACATGGAGTGAATTTCCGCAGTTTCCATACCGATATCTGCATGCTCCTTAATTTCATCCATACCGGACAAATATCCCTGGAAGGCATGACCGCATTCATGGGTAATAACATCCACATCTCCTGCAGTACCGTTGAAGTTTGCAAAGATGAAAGGCGAATTATACTCTGCCAAATAAGTCATGTATCCGCCGGCACGCTTATTTTTACGTCCCCAAACATCAAACAACTCATTCTCCATCATAAAATCAAAGAATTCCCTGGTCTCCGCTGACAACTCACTGTACATCTTCTGTCCGGCCTGCATAATTTCTTCCGGAGTACCGATGGGTGCAGGATTACCGCTCTTGAAATATACACCATTATCAATATAAGCTAACTTATCCAAGCCCAGACGAGCTCTTCTTCTGTCATGAAGCTTCTCCGCAAAGGGTACGAATACCTCTTTAATCTGCTTGCGGAAATTTTCCACTTCATCCTTGCCATAGCAGTTACGCATCATACGGTAGTAACCAAGCTCCACATAATTCTCATAGCCCATTTCCTTGGCCTGAGCGGTACGATTCTTTACTAATTTGTCATAAATTTCGTCCAGCTCCGCTTCATTTGCTTCAAAGAACTCGGTCTGCTTCTGCCATGCTGCCGCACGAATTTCTCTGTCCGGATTTTCCAAATAAGGACGAAGTAAAGATAAGTTCAGTTCCTTACCATCAAAATCAATCTTGGCCCCTGCAATTAATTTGGTGTACTGCTGGGTCAGAAGGTTTTCCTCCTGCATCAAAGGAATCAGTTTCTCGTCCATGGATTTCTGGGCGATTTCCATGTTTTTGAAAGCAACGGGTCCGATTTTCTCCTCCAAATAAGCTCTATACGGAGATTCGTACATCATTTTCTGATAAGCCAGTGCCAGATTCTGATAAATAGGACCCTTCTCATCATAATACTTTCTCTCTGCATCGTAGAATTCATCTACTGTATTACCATCGTGACGAATGCTGGCAATCACCATCTGGGTGGATACCTTGTCCGTCAGGGCATAATACCTCTTGTGCACTTCAAACTGCTCTTCGCCGCTTTTTGCAGCCGCAAAATCCTGCATAATCTGCTCAAACTCTTCCTGTACCCCGGCAAAATCCACGCGGGTATAAGGCATATTACAAAACTTCATAACTAACCTCCGAATACATAAATTACTTTTTCTATCATAGCCTTTTTTTGTGCAAAAGTAAATGTTTTTCACATATTTTTCATGCTCCCCTCGCTAACGCATAAAAAGCGCAGCAAAGTCACCCTCCCTTGTGACCTTGCTGCACTTTCTCTTATCAAAAAACTTTAAATTGTACTCATTATAAGGTAATTACCATCTTGCTTGCAGCAGGAGTCAGAAGGGTATCATTGCCTTCAATAGTAAAGCTTGCACCTTCTGCAGCACTTGCCTGCACGTTCATCAAACGTACGGTGTAATTCTTGGTAGCTTCCACATTTACAGTAATTCTGCCTTCTGCCTTAGCTGCTTTTACCATAAGCTCTGCCTCATTAGTCATGCCGTATACGGTCTTGCTTACCTTTGCACCTTCCTGTAATTCATAAATGCGAAGCTCTACGCCGTCCGCATAGTCGTAATCCGGTCTGTCATCACGTGCACCCATGGGTAAGATAGTGTTTTCCTTAACCATAAGGGGCAGGCTTAAGTAATCATATTTGTTAGTGTACCACTTGCCGCCTTCATAAGTCTTGCCGGTAAAGAAGTCAGTCCACTTACCCTCCGGTAAATAGTACTCGCCGATGCACTCATCATTGAAAATAGGTGCTACCAGCAGGCTGTCACCCAACATATACTGCTTATCCAGATAGCTACAATTCTTATCCGCTGTATATTCCAAAACCATACTACGCATGGTAGGGATACCTTCACGGTTTGCTACAATAGCAGCTTCGTACAAATAAGGCATGATCTGCGCTTTCAAGCGTGTGAAGTAACGAACTACATCCACAGCCTCATCATCATAAAGCCAAGGTACACGGTAGGACTGGCTTCCATGGAGACGGCTGTGAGAAGAAAGCAAACCAAATGCCACCCATCTCTTATAAACATCTGCAGTAGAAGTATGCTCAAAACCACCGATATCATGTGCCCAGTAGCCGAAACCGCTCATCAGCAGACTAAGGCCGCCACGCAAGCTTTCTTCCATGGACTCATAATCGGACCAGCAGTCACCGCCCCAATGTACAGGGAACTTCTGACCACCAACGGTTGCAGAACGTGCAAAAAGCACTGCCTCACCCTTGCCACGCTTTCTCTCTAATAATTCGTATACACATTTGTTGTACAGGTATGTATAGTAGTTGTGCATCTTCTTCGGGTCGGAACCGTCGTAATAAACTACATCCGTAGGGATTCTCTCGCCAAAATCAGTCTTAAAGCAATCCACGCCCATATCCATAAGCACTTCCAGCTTGTCCTGGAACCACTTGTAAGCTGCAGGATTGGTAAAGTCTACGATTGCCATACCGGGCTGCCACATATCCCACTGCCATACTTCGCCGGTGGGGCGCTTGATGAAATAGCCCTTCTCCATGCCTTCCTCAAACAAAGCAGACTCCTGTCCAATGTAAGAGTTAATCCAAACACAAATATTTAAACCTTTTTCCTTAATTCTCTTTAAAAGTCCTGCAGGGTCGGGAAATACTCTCTCGTCCCAAGCAAAATCAGACCAGTGGAATTCCTTCATCCAGAAACAGTCGAAATGGAAGGTTCTAAGAGGAATACCTCTGTCCAACATACCATCGATAAAGCTCATAACCGTAGCTTCGTCGTAATTGGTGGTAAAGGAAGTAGATAACCACAAACCAAAGGTCCAAGGCGCAGGCAAACTGGGTTTACCGGTCACATCGGTATAGGCTACCAAAACGTCCTTCATGCTTTCGCCGCCAAAGAGGAAGTAGTCCAAATAACCACCCTCTACAGAGAACTCTGCCTTGGTTACCATCTCTGTTCCAAGCTCCATGGACACGTTTTCAGGATGATTTACAAGTACACCATAACCCTTGTTAGAAATATAAAAAGGAATGTTCTTATACGCCTGCTCGGTACTGGTACCGCCGTCTGCATTCCAAATATCAATACTCTGTCCGTTCTTTACAAAAGGAGTAAATCTTTCGCCTGTACCATAAAGCAACTCGCCTACTCCGATAGAAAGCTGCTGACGCATATAGGTATCAGTCAAATCGCCCTTATCATAAGCGTCACCCTTCCAGTCCGTCTTCATTATTGCTAAATCCTTGCCGTTACTCTTGGTAAGCACCTTACCATCACGCTTATAGGTCATGGACCAGGGCTTCTTGGTGATTTCCAAGGACAAATCACCGCTCTTAATGGTAATCAGATTATCCTCCTGGGTGGTTTCCAAAGAAATCTTTTCAATATTTAATTCAAATTCCGGATTCTTCTTTACAGTGCCTAAATGATGATAGGTCTGCACACGTAAAACATCCTTTCTGGGAGATGAAATTTTCACAGTCAAATTAATACCGCCCAGTGTTGCGCCTCTGTTGGTAATATGTGTCGTAGGTGCACAAATAGTCACCTCTGTATCTGTAACCTTCACAAAATAAGCTTCTGTAGGTGCGAAGCATCCGCATCCCTCTTTTTGTAACCAGCATCCGTTACTGAATTTCATAGCTTTTCCTCCATTGATATAATAATCCTTTTGGTTATACTTTCTGCCTTTTATTATATCATTACGAAAATATATCTTCAACGCACTATGTTATTCACTTCTACCACTATATTGCTGTTTTATTTCAGGATTCTCTGGGAATAAGTGTTGATTGCGCTATAAATAATTCCGGCAATCATCAAAAGTGTTATGGGGATAAAAATCAGTTTTGTCCCCATGCCCTCAATCCCTATCAAAGTAAAGCTAAAAACAACAGTACCGGCCTGCAGGATATATACTATGGTCATCAAAATACGATAGACCACCAGACGCCACCCCTTCCGGGGCGCATAAAAAAAACGGGCAATGATTGCCAGAAACAGACAGGTCGCTATATGCAGACCCATAAAAAACAAAATCATTAAAATCATAATTTCTCCAAACAAGCCCAGAAAACCCAAAGCCCCGACAAAAATGGCACCATGTCCTTCCACCGTATCCACTTCACCGTCTTCCCAGATTTGCTCCAAGAATTCCCCGACATATTCCATTCCTTCCTCTACGCCCAGTACCAGAAAAACCGGTGATGTTATCAATACCAGACTCAAAATAAAGATTCCAATGGAAATTAACAGGTTTTGCGTTACTTTTCTCATACGTATTGCTCCTCACTATCTATAAAGGTGCAGACCTTGAAAAAATAATAAAAGACTCTGCACCTTGATTGTTTACTGATTATTCTGCTTCTTTGACTGCATCATATAAGTTATTGTCGGGCACCGGATAGCCCAACTTAGATTCCAACAATTTTCTTTCATAAAGCAATGCCTTCAACGCATTGATGTCTGTTGTATGCTCCGCCACTCTGTCCAGGCAAGCAATATTGTCTTTCAACATACCTTCGTATTGTTTATCTGTCATATATTCAACCTCCATCTTGGCACCCTCCTTCTACAGATATATACCTATATTATAAGGGGTTTTTTTCAAGGTGAAAAGTCCTTTATTACGTTTTCAAAGTACATGCACCATATAAAGCACAAAAAAGTGCAAATCTTGACACTCGTCAAGACCTGCACTTTTTCATCTTATACATTTCAAACATCACTCACTTCTTCACCCTTAACAAATAATGTGTCTCATCCTCCCCTGCCACATAGGCGCCATTCTTGGTAATCACCTTGAAAGAAGGAATATTATTTTTCAGCACCCGCAGATAAATTTCATCCTCCGGCACGATTTCCCTTGCCAAATCCAGCACCAGCGCCATTCCCTTGGTGCCATAGCCTCTTCCCCGATATTCCTTTTTGATGCTGTAGCCGATGTGCCCGGCACCGATTTTCAATGCCTCCGTTAAGTAATGGCGAATTCTGAATTCGCCCACAAGCACCTCCCCGTCCCACAGATAGTAACGGGTCTCCGGCACAAACCAGTCCGGCATATTCACAGGGTTTTCATGCATCATCAGCTCCCGAAGCACCTTGTCCATATAATCCTCAAAGGATACTCCCTCATGGGAATTGGTGACTCCGTTCTCATCCGCCGGCATGGCGGTCACATATTCCCACTGGGCTTTTGCATCTTCCAGATTCATTTTGCGTAATTCTAACATTCCCTCTTTACCTCCAATTCTATGCACTTCCACTGTTCACCCAGTATCTCAAAAATAAACTCCTGCTCCACAGGAACCTCCTGAAATCCTGCTGCCTTGTAGCAATAGTAAGCAGATGGATTATTCTCAAAAACGCCCAAAGTGATTTTCTCCGCCTTCAACATATCAAAAGCATAGCGGATGGCCATTTGCAACATCTTCTTGCCGTAGCCCTTGCCGCGCTTGCTGTCATCTACAATAACAAAGCCAAAGCGTATAATCGACTTCTCCTCATTGGTATATCTAAGAATCAAATGTCCTACGGGACCGCACTCATCTACCAGTGTCATAGGATAAAAATTGTCCGGCTCCTCACAGTCTCCATTGCAATCCAGGTATTTGTGGTTGATATCTTCTGCGGTAATTGGGTATGTACCATAACGGTCAGAGCTCCATTTGCGGAGGGCTCTCTCATCCTTAATCCAGCTTACGATTGACTGAGCATCGGAAGGCTTATAGGGACGTAGTTTGAGTTTGTCCGTAGGCTTGCAGGAATTGGTGATTAGCACGTCTGTCGCGCGCTTCTTCAACTGCTTTTTCATGATTTCATACACCTGGATTACTCCATTCTTACATTCCCAAATCCCATGGTCTGCGGTCTCATATCCCAAATATGCATACAGCCGACACGCCGGCAAAGAAGCGTCAATATCTATGGTATCATACTGCTTCTTTATCAATTCTTCCAACTGCTTCATAATATAGGTGCCGTACCCTTTTCCTTGAAACCTGGGTAACACATACACTCTGGTAATATGATTCTCCTGCTTGGTTCCGGTACCCACAAGGGTTCCGCCCATAAATAGAAGATAGGTGTTTCTGGCCTTTATATCCTTTAAAACATTGTCCCTGCTATGATATTCACAAAACATGTCCACAATCTCCGGTAAATAATACTTAGGATAGACCGCTTTGATAGTTTCCTGTACCAAAGCATAAACCTGTTCTAAATTTTCTTTCTTCGCCAACTTAAATTCCATAGCCGCTCCTCCTTTATATAAAAAAACACCACCAAACAAATCTAATTGTCTGATGGTGTAGAATCACTACCTTATGGTTTTTCTGAAAACTTCCTATATCTCTTCCTGCTCTTTATCCTAATTCGAAATTCTCACAATACCCATTTTTACCATCAGCAATAAATCCATGAGATAAGACATGGACGAAATTGACATCAAAATGATAAAGATAATCAAAGCTGTGGTTTTTACGCATTGCGGGAACTCCTTTCGTTAAATTTATTGTTCTTGATAATACTCCCTGTTTTTTATATTGTCAATAGAAAATTTTTAGTACACTTGACACTCTTGAGTTTATTTAGTATACTTTCCGTAAAGCAATTTTCTTATATTCTGAGAATTCTATATTCTAACATTCAGAAAAGTCTTGCTTTATTTCAACACATTTTTAAGCAGGAGCTTTTCCGATACTTAACTCCTGCTAATTAAGGAGGAGAATATGGGACAAAAAAATGCCGTCACTAAGCGTTATTATAGTGACAAAACCAGGTTTGCCGACTTGGTAAACGGAGTATATTTTCAGGGACAAGAGGTAATACACCCAAACGAATTGATCGAGAGTAGCGAAATATATGCTGAACCTTTGGAACCTGATACGGATGAGGAAACCCGTCATTATCTGGAGCGAAGCCGCGATATCAAAATGCGTCACCAAGCCGGTGCTTCCATTCGGATACTTGCCATCGAAAATCAGCATTATATAGACTACAGTATGCCCTTTCGAAATATGCAATATGATGCGTTGGAATATCAGAACCAACTGGAAGAAATTAAGAGTCGCAACGAAGCAGAAGGAATATTTGCAACACCCAACGAACGCCTGTGCAAGGTGATGAAAACCGACCGGTTACATCCGGTATATACTCTTTGTCTGTATCTGGGTACAGAGCCCTGGGATGGCCCACGTAGCCTTATGGATATGATGGATTTCGGGAAAGGTGCAGAAAATATGAAGGATTATTTTGCCGATTATCCCTTTCGCCTATATTGTGTTAATGAAGAGCAGGATTTTTCCATGTTTCATACGGAAATTCGGAATGTATTTGAACTACTGCCCCTGCGAAAAGATAAAAAGCGTTTACTACAAAAATTAGAGCAAAACTCCACCTATAAACACATGAGCGAGGACAGTCTGGAGCTTCTGTCTATACTTATGGATAGTCCAAGTATTTGGAAGAATCGTAAAAAATATATGCGCCGGAAAGATATAAACCAAGAAACCGAAAAACAAGAAAGTGAGGGATATGATATGTGTCAGGCAATTAGGGAATTAATAGAAGATGGTCGACAGGAGGGATTAAGTGAGGGGTTATCTCAGGGGCTATCTCAAGGGCACATGGAAACTTTAAAGCAAAATGTGGAAAGTCTCATGAGCTCCCTGTCCGTCAGCTTAGAAAAAGCTTGTGAACTGCTGAACTGCACCAAAGATTACGAAATGCTATCCCATCTACTGCAAAAATAAGTTATAAATCAAATTCCCCACACCTTTATGGCGTGGGGAATTCGCACTTTTCTATATTAATCTCTTTTACACTTCAATTGCCAAATGCAGTACGCTACATGCAGGAATGGTAAACTTCACGTTGCCGCCTGCGATTTCTACCTTGTCAAAGCTTTCCGGACGAACTACGTCAGGATTGTCGAAGGTATTGTGTGCATCCATCTTGTTGGTTAAGATGGTGCCGGTCACTGCCTTGATTTCAGTTTCAGTAAATACCGCATCGATATCGTAGCTGTCAGTTACAGACAAGTTGTTTAAGGTTACATGAATCTTGCCATCTTTGCCTAAAGATACGGACTCGGTCAGGTTCGGAACCTTCCACTCGCCCATACCGATTTCCTCGGTTTCGATATAACTGTCAAGCAACTCTGCATCCTGATGATACTTGAACATGTTGAATACATGATAGGTAGGTGTGAGAACCATCTTGTCGCCTTCGGTAAGGATTACTGCCTGAAGTACGTTTACCATCTGTGCGATGTTTGCCATCTTCACACGGTCGCAATGCTTGTTGAAAATATTTAAGTTGATACCTGCAACCAAAGCATCTCTCATGGTGTTCTGCTGATAGAGGAAGCCGGGGTTGGTGCCGGGCTCAACATCATACCAGGTACCCCATTCGTCTACTACCATGGCAATCTTCTTCTCTGGATCGTACTCATCCATATATGCACCATGATTCTTGATCAAGGTCTCCATAAACAAAGTCTTATTTAAAGTTCTGTACCACAGTTCCTCATCAAATTCAGTCGCCTGACCCTTCTTAGACCATTCCAAAGGAACGGTATAGTAATGGAGAGACAAACCATCCATAAAGCCATGTGCTCCGGGAGGATTATTCTTGTGAGTAGTCTCTAACACACCCTTGGTCCAGAAGTAATCAGCCACATTTGCACCGCAGCAAATCTTGAAAATAGGTGAATCTGGCTTATAATTTCTCACGTAAGTCTGATAATGACGATAAAGATTTCCATAATATTCGGGAGTCATATTACCGCCACAGCCCCAGTTTTCATTACCTACGCCGAAGTAATCTACCTTCCAGCTATCCGGATGTCCGTTCTTTGCACGCATATCTGCCATAGGAGATACACCGTCAAAGGTCATGTACTCTACCCATTCGCTCATTTCCTGCACGGTACCGCTACCTACGTTACCGTTGATGTAGGTCTTACAACCCAGCTGCTTACAAAGCTCCATAAACTCGTGGGTACCAAAGCTATTGTCTTCTACCACGCCGCCCCAGTGAGTATTAATCATTTTCTTACGGGTTTCTTTGGGGCCAATACCATCTTTCCAATGATATTCGTCCGCAAAGCATCCGCCCGGCCAACGAAGTACTGGAATCTGCATTTCCTTTAACGCTTCCACTACATCGTTACGCATACCGTTGGTGTTGGGAATATCTGAGTTTTCTCCTACAAAAATTCCTTCATAAATACATCTTCCCAAATGCTCGGAAAAATGTCCCTGCAATTCGGGATTCAAATGTCCCTTTTGCACCTTAGGATTTACATATAATTTTGCCATATCCTTATCCTCCCTATTCTGTTACATTTTTTACTAACCCTTATGTAATCTAATATTATCAAAAAACCGATTATTCGTCCAGTATTTACGCGTCCAGCTCTGCCAATACAATCTGGCATCCGTGTGCAGGTACTTTTGCTACATATCTTTCATTAAAGGTACCTAAATCCTTCTGCTCCCAACAATCAAAGAGCTTCAACTTCTGGCCAAACTCGCTGGTAAGACCTAAATCCCAGAACTGCAGAGAAAGTTCTCTGTCGTCATCGGATAAGTTGAAGAAACCGATAGCAATCTTACCGTCGCTCATAAGCTTTGCAAGCATAAATACTTCTCTGGTGGGGAACCACTGAGGCTCCGGCTTCACCAGATAGCAGCTTCTTGCTTCCGGGTCCTGATTAATCTTAAGCAAATAAGGATTCAAGAGAATATTCTTGGTCTCCTCTCTTGCCCTGCGGATATCGCAACCAATCATCAACGGAGAATTCATTATACACCACAAACTGAAGTGAGTCTTATACTCCTGTGCGCCACAGCTTCCAATCTGAAAACCCTTATCATCACCGTGGGAACCAATGAAATCGCTGTTACTTCCGCCGTACATACCAACTACCAACATATCCATGTCATTGTGGCAGTAGTTTCCGGAAAATGCCGCCTTATCAAGCTGGGACAAGGTAATGTCCTTAATAGAGTCCCATCTGTCGCGGATATCACCGGTAGAACGATACATATGTGCACCGGTAGAACGAATCCAACCATGTACGTCATCAGAACCCCAGTTACATGCAGAGAAAAGAATGTCTCTGCCACAATTCTTCAGCGCCAGGCCCATACGTCTGTAAAGAAGCTCGCCATCCACATTACGAGGCTTGAAACAGAAGTCATACTTTAAGAAGTCCACGCCCCATTCAGCCAACTGCTTTGCATCCTGCCATTCATGCTCAAAGCTTCCCGGATAACCCGCACAGGTATTGGTTCCTACACAGGAATACATACCAAACTTCAAACCTTTTGCATGAATATAATCAGCAAGCGCCTTCATTCCGCTGGGGAATTTCTCCGGGTCGGGTACCAAATTACCGTTTTGATCTCTTTGCTTTAAGCTCCAGCAGTCATCAATAACAATGTACTCATAACCAGCATCCTTGTAACCTTCCGTTATGAAAAGGTCTGCTACCTCTTTAATCAAAGTCTCATTAATATCCCAAGTAAAAGTGTTCCAAGAATTCCAACCAAGCGGTGGACAATATCCCATAGGTCTCATCATATTTTCTCCTTTCGCGGCGCTCCCTGCGCCGACCTGCATTTTCTACAATCTACTTCGGCGACTCCGCTACGCCGTTCCTCTACTTACTCAAAGCACCAGTTCTTTACTTCATATCCGCTGCCGCTGAATACCAAATATAAATCGTGTACACCGGTTACTTCTGCGGTTAATTCTGCTGTATATTTCACAAAACCATCCGCATCAGCTTCGCCTGCCTCTGTCAGGGTTAAGTAACCGATTACTTCGCCATCAAACTTCTTTACACTCAAACGAATTGCACAATCCTCGCCGCAATCTGCAGATTTCTTTATGTATGCATTCCACTTGGTAGGTGCTGTTTCACCGAAATCTACGCCCTGCACCTTCAGGTAATCACCTCTGTCAATAGAAGTTAATACCATACTGCCATCTTTTTTGTCATTCAAAGGTGCGGTATCCAAACCTGCCATCATTGCCATGGTGGTCGCAGGAGTTACGGCATAAGCGTCCACATTCTTTAACTGCTCTCTGCCCACTCTGGTCTGAGGAATGATGCCAATGGTGCCGTCCTC
Source organism: Acetatifactor sp. (assembly GCA_045537405.1). Classification (GTDB taxonomy): domain Bacteria; phylum Bacillota; class Clostridia; order Lachnospirales; family Lachnospiraceae; genus Acetatifactor. The sequence continues at coordinate 51,123 of JAZSPK010000016.1, read as the reverse complement.
ACCCATTTCAAAGGCATCAATATGGGTCGCACGGTAGCCCTTTTCGATACCCATATTCTTCTCCAGGAATCTTGCATGATAAGTCATATACCAATTTCCTTGGAAGGTAAATACGCAGTGATGGTTGTTACCATACAAACCAAAATGCTTGCCGGGGTTTTCCAAAATCTTCTCTTTAAATACGAAAGGTCCCATAGGGCTGTCACTTTCCAAGCTAACAATTTCCGCATTAACGAAACCATACTTGTCGGTACCAGCCTGGTCTACTTGCCAGTTAGTACAATATGTATAATAGTATTTGTTTCCAAACTTATGGATACCGGAGTCCTCAAACAAGTAAGGCACGTCAATTCTCTGAGCCTCGCCCTTGATACTGATCATGTCCTCACCAAGCTCTGCTACTCTTGCTGTGCCGGGGTCTGCCACCTTGCCTTCCGGTACGCCACCGCCAAAGTAAATGTATGCTCTGCCGTCATCATCCACTAAAACTGCCGGATCGAAAAGCCAGAGTACATCCGCACAGTTAGGGGTGTTTCTGGAAATCAAAGCCTCTCCCAAAGGATCTGTGAAAGGTCCGGTAGGACTGTCTGCAGTAAGTACACCGATTCCGCCGCCTGAGTTTGCAAAGTATAAGAAGAATTTGTCCTGTCCGTCAATATTCTTCCATGCTGCTGCGGGTGCCCAGGAATTGTTCGCCCACTTTGCTGCGCCGTCTTTGCCGGCCACCTGAATAGAACCGTGATCTGTGAAGTTCACCATATCGTCGGTGGAAACCACGTTGATACTGCGGATCTTGCTGTACGTATTTTCGATAATTTCGCCTGCCGCATCATACTCAAAGGCATCTGCGGTCATGTAAAAATACACTCTATCTCCATACACCATTGCATAAGGATCCGCGCCAAAACGCTGTGTCATAATAGGATTGCACTGCATAGTGCTCTTGTATGCAGTCGCATACATCATTCTCTCAAAATAAGTTTCGGGATTTACCATTTTTTCTTCCTCCTGATTTTCTGTTACATTACTGCCATCCGCTCCGGGACCAACTTCATCGCCACCATTCGATTCTGTTCCTGCCTGTGTGCCCTGATTTGCAGGTTCTGAGTCTCCCCTACTCTGCCCTGTAGCACCACAACCGCACAACAGACTGACCAGCATCAGCGATACTAAAATTTTCTTATATCGCTTCATTTTTTCCTCTTTCCTATTTTGGTATTTACATATCTGCCGCAAGGTGCAGATATTTATTGTATTATACCATGATTCCGTTCCACTTCCTCATGGTTCGCGCACATTCGCCAAATGTCTGCTTGGCAGACGCTTGGCTCATTGTGTTCGCGTATATTTTACCATGATTCCGCTTCACTCCATCATGGTTCGCGCACATTCGCCAAATGTCTGCTCAGCAGACGCTTGGCTCATTGTGTTCGCGTATATTATACCTTTTGTTTGCCTTAAATACTTCTTATTTTTTGTCATGGCTTTATCATTTTTTGCTATTTGGGGGATTCTTCTTCAATACATGCTTTCTTTTATCTTTCCCTCTCACCTTTACACCTTATGCGTTGTGCCTTCTGCTTTTTCCCATACCTTCTATTCCCTTTAAATTATTTTTTTACGGGCAATACTCTTATTTACCAAATTCGACCCGTAAAAATTCTTTCGAAGTTAACTTTATATATCTCTCACACAATAAAAGTACGGACATCTTCTACCGTTACAATAAAATACCCGTAACTTCCCTCTCCACTCTTCTTTAAAATCTGAAAATGAGAGAAAAATTACGGGTAACATAATTAATATTGTAGATTAAACCGCATTTAATCTGCTTACGCTTCCTCCGCTACCGCAGCAACTACGGTCTCCTGCTCTGCCTTGCCGCCAATGCGAAGTCCTACAAAGGCAACACCTAAGAAAATTACTGCTCCGATCGCATATACTACATAACTTTCCGGCAAAAGCATTGCAAAAGGCTCCCAAACAAAGGAAGAAGTAGCATTAATCAACATATGCGCCATAATTGCAGGTGCCAGACTATTGTAACGATGTCTTAAGTAACCCAGTGCCAAGCCCATTAAGAATGCATAAGAACCCTGAACAATATTACCATGCAAAACACCAAACATCACAGCCTGTACGCTGTTGGCAATCCAGAAAGCAACTCTGCGGTTATCCATGTCTGCAACCATTTTCTTCGCATAGTGGAATACCACGCCACGGCAAATAAATTCTTCACCGAAGGGTGCCAGAAGCACGGAGGCGATAATTGCTAAAGTATCCACACCAAAGCCTGCCTGCTCCATGAGTTCTATGTAGTGATTCATAATGCTCTCAGGAATAATAAGTGTTGCTACGGGCAAACCGAAGTTTGTAAAGAAGCACATACCAAGTGCTACCAATACCGTTACCAAGAAAGCCTTAGTTGTAAACAACACCTTCGCCTGACGAAGCTTGGCTCTGCCGCAACCGAAGTAAAACCAAATCGCAAAGCATACCAACATCAGAATATGTGCCCATAACAGACTGAGCCCCATACCCTCTGTCAAAAGTCTGTTGTTCACATCATCGATGGCTGCCTGTGTAAGCATCCCCTGCTCTTCAAGCTTCGCCATTTCCTTAAGACTGAAAGCAAAGCTTCCAATAATCGCACCTATAATCTGCATCAAAAACGATACCAATACCGCCAGCAAGCACAGCGCCAACCAGCCACTTCTTTTCCACATTGACATTTTCTTATTCTCCTTTTTAAAAATTTTTATCTATTTTAACGCTTTACGCAGGCTTGCTCCGCCTGCCAGCGGATCCATAGAACGTTTATACACGGCTGCTCTCAAAATACAACCTAATACATTTCCTGCTACTGCAATTAATAAACCAATAATACTTCCTACAAGTAAGCTTGTGGGCTGCACCATCTCCAGCAAAATACATCCTCCTGCCATTACCCCGATGGTAATGATGGAAAAAACCACAATACTTCCAATAAAAAACTTATAAACAACTCCCATATACATCATAATTGCCGCTATTGCAATCCCTGCTGCAATCATATTGTTTCCGCTTTCTGCCACAGAGCCCGTTCGTACCTCGGGATTTACCAAGAGGCCTACATAGGTCATTCCGAAAGCAAATGCACTGGCCATGGCCCCGCACACATTGGGAAATGTCCCATCCAAAGCCTTTCGCAAGGAAGAAGACAGCAACATATTCGAATATAGTACACTGCAGGAAATCTGTGCAATGTAAAGGGGCACCAGTGCAAGATAAAAAATACCCAAGAGGGCTGAATACCCATCGCCAATGAACAACATAAGCAAGCCCAATGCCATAAATATCAGACCGGCTACTATATTTGTTTTTAACTGAAAGCCATATTTACATATCTTCAGACATTTTTTTATTTCGGTCATCATAAAAGCTATCCCTCGCTTTCTTCATTACCATTTTACTATTCAAAACCATTACTGCCACTGCCAATACATAACAAAGTATGATGGGCCAGATTTGATGTGCAATCATCATTGTCACACTAAGCAGGGGGCTCAAAATCGTTGTTCCTGCCATAATCACTGCCAGTAGCATTGTCACGGAACTGCTCTTTCGCACTGATAGGCAACCCAGCTCCGCGAAAAGAAGCACCATGGCATTTGCCAGCCAAACGCTTGCTTCGGGCTTCTCCATTGTAATCACCAGCGGCACCCTCTGAATTGCTGTTACCCACAGGATACGTCGGATTACATCCACTATCATCGCCTTTTTTAAGATGGGCAGGCCCTTCTTGGAAGTTTTCAAGTACTCTAACTTATTGGTCTCCTTGGCAGCCACACCTCCAAAAACCAGGTAGCCCCAAATTACCTCTCCCCCAAATATCAAATTTGCACTCAGCGTATAACCAAAGCTGAGGCCTCCGCCAAAATCCAGACAAATGCACAGGATTGCCAGCATGATGAACATTATAACCGGCAGATACAGCACATACAAAAGCACCTGTAACAACCTGGAGGATAAAAACACATGATAACTTTTTATTGAATTTCTCATGCTGCCACCTCTTAACTAAGCTTCGAGTACTGCTTCATAATGCATACGCTGATTTGAGAAAGGGTGGGCGGCTCTGCCGCAATATCCAATCCTGCCAGACTGTCCAAATCGTCCGTCTTACACAAGCCTTCAAAACCGTAGCTGCCCTTCTGGAAACCGATTAAGTACTTCTGCGCCTTTTCTGCATCTGCTACTTCCCCTTTTACCATCACATATTTTTCTTTCAAATCTTCCACAAAGCCCTGCTCTACCACCTTGCCCTGCTCCATAATAATGCAGTAATCGGTTACGCTTTCCATATCCGAAATATTGTGAGTAGAGAAGAATACGCTCTTTTCACCGGCACCTTCCTCCAGATACTCTCGAATCATATTGCAAAGCTTATCACGCATAAGCGGGTCCAAAGGCGATGCAGGCTCATCCAGCATCAGCATCTTGGTATCTCTGGCCCAGACTGCCGCCAAAGTGGTCTTCATACGCATACCGTCGGACATTTCAGAAACCTTCTTATTAAGTTTCTCCACACCCATTTCCTTGCATAACTCTTTAAAACGGTCTGCATGGAAATTATCAAATAGGAGACTGCTTACCTCTGCAATTGCCCTGCCGTTCCAGTGAGGCATGAAATAGCTTCCGGAGCTGGTGTAACCCACCGCTTCGCGGATTACCTTTTCATCCTTTTCACCGCCGAAGTACTCTACCTCACCATCGTAGTCCAAACGAATTCCTGCCAGAATATTAAGCAGTGTACTTTTTCCGGCACCGTTTTCACCAATCAGCGCGGTGGCAAATCCCTTGGGGATTTCCAGGCTCGGAATGTTTAATTCAAAGTTCCTAAAACTCTTTTTAATATTTGTCATTGAAATACTTGCTTCTGTTTGCATATTTTCCCTTTCTCACACTACAGCACCTTTCTGCTGTTTTGTTTCATTTCGCTACCATGGTGCCTCGCTATCATCCTAAAGCATCAGGGCAAAAAAACACCGGTTTATCATCCGTTCTCGCTCAGCAACATCTCCAGCACTTCCTTCATCTCGGATTCGGAGATACCGGCAATCTTTGCGGCGGAGATGGCATTGATCAGATGCTCCTCCATCTTTCGCATGTGCTGCTCTCTTAACATTTCACTATCCTGGGCATTCACATAATACCCTTTTCCCTGCATGGCGGTAACCAAACCCTGCTTCTCCAATTCCTCGTAAGCCTTCATGGTAGTAATTACGCTAATGCGTAAGTCCTTAGCCAAACCTCTGATGGAAGGTAGGTACTCGCCCTGCTTCTTTGCCCCAGTCAGAATTTCCTCCCGAAGCTGGTCGGCAATTTGCTGATAAATAGGGACATCTGAATTTTGCAAAATCTTCATAAATACCTCATTTCTTTCTGTGTAAAACAAAAAGCTACGTAACAGTGTTTCAACTGTTTATGTGTTATATATACACCATGAACAGTATGTGTGTCAACACTTTTTTTAAAAATTTTTATTTTTCTAAAATCTTTTTTATGGTATGGTAATTTTATGTAACGAAACAACACGGTTTTCCTACTTATGAAGTAAGAAGCTTTTACGGAGGATACTTATGAATAGATTTCTTTGTTTGTCTATATTAATGCTTTTACTTCTTACCGGCTGCGGTGAAGAAAAGCCTGTGAAAACTTATGAATATGAGGAAGAAGAGGTGCTTTCCTTTTCTGTGGAACAGACGCTTGTATATGAAGACCGGATAGAAGTGAATTTTTCCAGACGCGCCCTGTCCGATGCGGAAGAGGTGGAATGCTATGATGCGGATTTTAACAAGTGGGATGAGGAAATTGATTTTGATGCAGATGATGATGTTTTGATTATTTATACCGATAAGCCTCAGGATATCAGCGGACTGAAAATTATTTTAGACTATAATCAGGAGTATTGGACTATTCGGTATTTGGATTCCGATAAATGTGCTATTTTGCAATATACCTGGGCAGATGATTGGGGGTACTTTTGCAATGGTGACGAAGACGCTTACTATACCCAGGCGGAAAAAGATGCACAAGCAAAACGCATCCAGGAAAATCTGGAAAGACGGGATGCCGCCATGGCCAAAATTGCAGGCACCTGGGAAGACGAAACCGGTACCGTGCGCATGAGGATTTACTTTGCGGAACACCCCATTATTGAGGTATATGCGTTGTCAAACGATGAATGGGCACTGATCAAACAGATTCATGCCGATTGGGTTGGCGAAAACAGCAGTACAGAGCCCGACGTCACCTGCATCTACATTGAAGAGGGCAGAGGCTATAGTTGCATGTATGATTTTACCCTTTATAACAATCTCACCGAATGTGAGTGTGAATTTGCAGAAGGTCGCATGAAAAAGGTGGAGGAATGATCCTCCACCTTTGCTATTTATTGTTCTTTTTATATTTTTCTTTGTATGCTTTCTCCATTTCTTTGGAATAGCCCAGCACAATATTAGGGTTAAACTTCTTGGTGTAATTCAATACATTTTTCATGATTTCATACTTTTTCGGATCATAGAGATACACTGTCGTGAATTCATTTCCGTAAATATCATAAATCCAAGGGCGGAAATTCATGGGGGTCCCGTTGCCGCCGGCACGACTTAAATTAATCTGCTGCAGATGAACCCATGCCATATCTTCCACAGGAATTACCATTCCCTTCCCCTTCAAGTACAAAAAATGTAATGTAAGAAGACAGTCAAAGCTTTTGTCCTTTGCCTGCTCAAATTCCTTCTGGGCCGTCTCCAAAAGACCTCTGTCCTTTAGCATTTTCATGCACCTTTTAAATTGCTTGGGCCGGTCTAAAGCTCCGCTTAACAAATATACGAGAAAAATAATCAGGCAAATAACACCAAAGGAATATCCAATCGTTGCAAAATCCATCATATCATTGTTTTCGTCTGTACTTACCGCTGCAAGAATCGTAAACACGATCCCCATCAATACCAGTGCGGCACCTAGACCGCACATAATATAGGACATAATTTCCCGAAACGCTTTTTTGCCTATGTACTTCTCCATAGTCATATTTTTAATCCTCCGTAATATATGCATTTGCTGACTTTACGTGATTCTTACTCTCCCCATATATTAGGTATTTCGGAACTCTTAACATATTCATACGTCGTACCGTTTTCCAGGTATTCCCATGTGGAATCCGTAAATGTAACCTTTGCCAGTCCTTCCTCCACGGTAATTACTCCGCTTATTGGATTCCCTGCCGGGTCCGTAGCAGTAAAAGTCATGCCCTCTGCCGTCAAATCTCCCACGCCATCCTCCAAAGAACATAGGCGGAAAATACCAATTTGCACAACATACTTACCGTCCTCGCCCTTTGCAATCTCAAGGTTCGGCTCTGCGTTGTCGTAGTCTAAATATTCTCCGATATACACTTTTTCTTGGTTTTGTGCAATGTCCTTAAGTTCTTGTTCCTCTCCGGAGTCTGCTTCCGTCAGTTCCCCCGTACCACTTGTTTTTTCCCCTCCCGGCATAGCCTCTGTACCATTCAAAGCCTCTTCCTTCGGCAAATCTTTTTTTTCTTTGTCAGCAGATACCTCTTCCTGAGCTTCTTGCCCAATCTCCTCGTTGATTTGAAATATATCCACCACACCGCAACCACAGAATAAGAACGTCACGGCTATGACAAGGAATACACTTATTTTCTTCTTCATTTTATTCTATCCTTTCCACTTGTTTCCTTTAGCTCCCAGCTTGCAATTTCCCGATGGGGATTCATCTTTGCCAGCCCAATACGAACTACCTGACCTTCAAAAACCTGAAACTCCTTTTGCAATACTTCAAAAGCATCGGTAAGTTGTTCTGATGTAAGCTTCTTGGCCACTGTACTGTGAGGCAACCAGGAAAACGGCTTGTAACAGGGCTTGATTTTTACCTCTGGAAACACATTCTTACAACCATTCGCTGTCTTACTGAGTAATTGCTCTCTTCTTTGCATACACCCTTGCATTTGTTCACAAGAACCCTGTACGCAACTATATACCTGCTCCATGAGTCCCTGCAAATATTCATTCAATACGGGCTGCACAAAAATCACTCCCGGCAGAAAAGTTCCTATGGACACCCATTGCAGAGAGCCTTGCTTCAGAACGCCTTGCACCATCTTCAGCCGCTCTTTCAGAAGTTCCTCATCCGTACATTCAAGCGCACACAAGGTAATATGCGGCGGAACCTTTGCCTCCAGCATATATTTATTTCCCGTGGCTCGCGCCACCTTCTCTATTAGTTTATGCATATGCACCGTGGTTTTTTCATCAAAGTATATAGAAATATGATACATGCTTCTTCCTCCGCATATATTATACCATGATTCCGCTTCACTCCATCATGGTTCGCGCACATTCGCCAAATGTCTGCTCAGCAGACGCTTGGCTCATTGTGTTCGCGTATATTATACCACACTTTTACCACTTATACAAAAGGCGCATGACCGTAAGTCATGCGCTGTAAGTTCCACTATTTCTCCAAATCCTCGCCACTCTTCCACTTATCCATAGCCTCTTCCAAACTCATGCCTGTTGCCATGGCTTCTTTACGTTTGGCATTCACTGCCTGAATTTCCTTCATCTTGTCGCCCGTCAGAATATATCCCTTCATAGCAATCAGGGTCACAACCCACGCAACCATGGGCACAATGCAAAACAACAGCAAAACCACCGTACTCATACCACCACTGTAGGGAGTTTCCGCGGTAGGCAGATTTTCCAGTCCAATTAAGGAAACCGCCACCCCCACTACCGTCGCCGATAACGAAGAGACCAGCTTATCCACCAAACTAAACAGTGTACCCATAATACCCGGAATGTATTTGCCGGAACGATAAGTCTCATAATCCGAGCAGTCCGCCACCATGGGAATAGGCATATCTGCGGTGGAATAGTAGGCACCATAGCCCACACCAAAAAATACAATAAACAGAATCGTATACAGATTAATGGTAAGCTTGCCATCCGTTATCAACGACAGGTTTGTGGCCGGATTGCCCTGTTGCCAAAGAAGCAAAAGCACCAGCACACCCACATAACAAGCAAGGGCCAAGCTCACAAAACGTACCAATGACGCTTTCTGACCTTTCTTCTGGGACATACGTACCGTCATTAAGAAAAACGGCACGGAAAAGGCATAGCCCAGCACCATCATGGGCAAATACAACCCGTCATAATTGTTCATCATACAGCCATACAACATACAGAGAATGGTGGTATTGGTAGCAATCGCCAAAGCCAGCTTGCAGCCTGCCCCCGCAATCATCAAACGCTTCATGGGGCTGTTATTCCTCACAATTTCTACGTATTCGGAAAACTTTACCTTTTCCTGCTTATCGCCACCCAAACCATAATACTCCGGTCGGTCTTTTTCCCAGATACCGATAATCGCCAAAATGGTCAGCCCAATCGACACGATAATACCAATGGGTGTCAACACCGCATAAAATCTGGGTGAACCATAGTCCGCCACATTGGCACGGATAATAGGTGCCAAAAACTGCATCGCTCCCATACCCGCCAAGGATCCCACCGTATTAAAAATGGTAAACAGCGGTCGCTGGTTGGGGTCATTGGTTAAAACCGTCTGACCGGAACGGGTAATGGAGGTCTGAAAAGTATAACCGATTACCCACACCGCGTACAAAACGATAAAGCCCACATAGCGTAACCACTGCATATCCGCAGGAATCCTGGGCGTCACCATATAAAGCACAATGGTCGCCACCGCCATAATCACATTACCTATAACCATGAAGGGTCTGAACTTTCCAAACTTTCCGCTGGTGCGGTCTAACAACGCCCCGATAACAGGGTCGGTAACAGCGTCAAACACACGCATACCGGTCACCATCACCGATGCAAATACTGCCCCCAACGCCAATACATTGGAACCAAAGGTCGCAATGTAGGACAAAATCAATACAAAATATACATTTGTTGCACCGTTATTTAGGGGAAACAGCACCAGCTGGTACAGTTTCGCCTTATTCACGGTGGTTGCTTTTACTTCTTCACTCATAAGCGCGCCTTCTTTTATTTTTCTTTACAAGCTTTTTGAAACTCCTTGTACTTAGCATAATCTTCTGTTGCCTTAAACTGACGATTTCTCTTCAACCACATAATCAGAGATGCCACAAATCCTGCGCCAAAAACTACTGCCAGTACTCTTACCAATACCAAAAGTCCGGGGGGCTTCGCCACAATCTCCGTATCCGGTCCCACACCATTCATACCGCAGGAATGGGCAATTGCGTATAAATTCTGATGACTGGCTTCCTTCATGGCCGCTACTACCACCGGGTCGTCTTTGTACTTAGGCAACTGGTCGGTAATATAGAATGCCATCATAGAGTCAAATGCGGTGGTTCCCGCCATTACACCATCCACACCATTTACATAGGTGGTTAACACGTTATCCGTAATCTGCAGACCGTTACAGCCCCATTCTTCCTTCATAATACCGGTTACCAGACCTCTGTTTGCACCGGACCACTGGGTACCCCAACGGGTGTACGCCATCATAACACCGTTTCCGCCGGTCTGGGAATCTTGCAAAGCACCCTGGAATGCCTTCAAATAGATTTCACGGGCAGCCTGCTCCGGCAACCAAACACCGAGACCAATACGGTTCTGCTCACTATCATTTAAGGCAAAATGCTTTATTACTACATGAACACCTTTTTCTTCAATACCTCTTACTTCTGCGGCACCAATAGCCGATGACAAATAACCATCTTCTGAATAGTACTCGAAGTTACGTCCGCCATAAGGGGTTCTGTGGGTATTGGCGCCGGGTCCGTAAAGGAACGCCACCTGGGCTGCCAAACAATCGTTACCCACGATTTTGCCCATTTCATATACTAACTCTTTGTTAAAGGTAGCCGCCAAGACATCTTCGGAAGTCAAAGCGGTGGTTTCCACGCCAAGACCCGAACCAAATAAGGTTACTGTCAAGCCCTGGGGACCGTTCTCGTCACGGGTACCGGGAGCCTGTACAGATTCTACCGGCATGGTCCAGTGGAAAGCATCACCGATAAAGGACACCATTTCCTCAAAGGTCAACTGATCCAAAAGCAAGTCCCACTTCGGATCATCATAATCCAAGCCAATCATATCCACCAGCTTAAGACCATTATCTGCACCCAAAACCGGCATCTCCATTTCCGGATAATCCGCCGGGTCATACTGTACATCCTGCAACGCATCCTTCAAATACTCTGTCAGGGTAAGCTTCAAAATCTCACCGGTGGGCATGGTGCCTTCCCAGTCGTTACGGGTTAGGTAAGTTACCTTTTCCTGCACGCCGTCATTTAAGTTCATATCAGAATCGGACAACTGATTCGTAATCTCCGTACCATTGTCGCTTACTGCATAAGTGCTAGTGTCCAAAGCCGGATTATTCCAGATGGTTACCAAGTCCGCCTTACCCTCTGTATCCATACGGTTCGCAGTATTTACAGGGGTGTACCCCTTTGCCGCCAACACATTATTCACTGCATCATGGGCATCGGTTGCCGCTGTAAAATAATAATCCCCTGCATCCAAAATGTAGGTGCCTGCACCATAAGCATCATAGCTTGCCACATCATCGCCATCCACCAAAATGGTAAGGGTCTCAGATGCACCCGGAGCCAGAATATCGGTTTTTTCAAATCCTACCAAAGATACGGAAGCCTTTTCCACCTTATTTTCAATATCATACTGTGTGTAAGGGCTGGATACATAAAGCTGCACTACTTCTTTACCGGGCATTTCTCCCGTATTGGTTACGGTTACCTCAAAAGTATAGGTAGTGGTTGCCGCATCATAACGCATCTTCATGTCGCTGTATTCAAAATTTGTATAACTAAGACCATATCCAAAAGGGAATCCTACTTCATCCCCGTACACATAATTACCTGCATTGCCGGTACCCATTACATAATCTTCATAACGGGTCTCAAAATATTTATATCCTACATAAATGCCTTCCTGATAAATCATATAAGTGCTTGCGTGTTCAGGAATGATACCCTCCGCATAACCGGCATAAGTGGTAGGTACAAAATTCTTCATAGCCGGGCTGGAATAGTTATCGTAGCAATAAGTATCCACCAGACTTCCGGAAGGATTGATATCGCCCGCCAAAATCTCTGCAACTGCATTAATACCGCTCACACCTACGCCGCCAATCCAAAGACAGGCGTCCACATTGTAGTCATTATTCTTTAAAAAGTCTACCTGGAGAGGATTGGAGGAGTTGATTAATACGATAATCTTCTTGATTTTGCCTTCTGCTTTCAACTTGGAAAGATTACTCATTAGGTCCTTTTCATTGGCATCCAGTGCCAGATAATTTTCCTCCAGGAAGGTAAGATCCACACCTTCACCCCCTACACGGGAAAAAGTTACAATTGCCGCGTCGGAGTAGTTTGCCACAGAATCCAAAACCTCTGAAGTATAGGCACTCCAGGGAGCCTCGCCTACCTTTGCACCGCTGGTAAAGCCACCGCCGTCACGTACATACTGACTGCCCTCACCGGTTAAATAAAAGTCCCAAAGGGTCTGATTTACATGAATACCTGCCTTTTCCAAAGCAATCTTAAGATTATCCGCCTTGGAAGAATCCACATTTGCAGAACCGGTTCCGCCATAAACCACCGCGACGGAGGAGGTAGAGAACAAGCTGACCTTTGCACCCTTGTTTAATGGCAAGGCCTTGCTTTCATTCATTAAAAGGGCTGCTCCTTCTCCTTCTACCTGCTTCACCAGTTCATAACCTCTGGCTACTCTTTCTTCCTGTGTGGCAAAATCTTCTGTGAAGTAGATTGCATCTTCATCTTCGTCCTCTAACTCCCAGAAAGTATCGCCCACAAACAATGCCACCGTATTATCAAACATACCCACAACAATCACAGCCACCACCAAAATAATTGCAAGCACGCCACTTAAGCCTGTGAGAAATCTCCATGGCCTAACCGCTCTTTTGTATGCTTTCTTTAACGCTTTTTTCTGAAGTTTTCTTTCCTGCGTTGTCACTTCCATTTTCCCTCTTTCTTCTTTTCAGACTTCTACACCACTGGAGAATGCTTTACCATTCTTTTCCTCTTCTACATCCAGTTGGAGCTGTCGCCCCTCTTTAATCTATATTCCGCTTTCGCTTTTCTCGTCTTATAAATCACTGCGCTGTCTTTTTGCTGTCCCGCATAAACCTCCAGCTTATTTTCTTCCTCCAGCTTCAAGCGGAACTTAAACACCTGCTCTCCGGCTTTAACCTCTACCGGCTTGCCGTTATTGTACAGTGCCACTTCCTTTTCGTTGGAATATACCGTAATAACAGTAGTATTACCGGTACGGTATTCAAATCGCTTCCCGGCCAAATACACAAAGGGCTCCTTGCTCCAATAAGCCTTGTAAAGATAAAAACTATCCTTTTTCAAGCTACGATCAAAGGTTACCAGACCTTTGTGGTTCATGCCCGGCTCTCCTCCCTGATTTCTGGCATCCGCCGCAAAATCAAACATGTTCCATACATAAGTGCCCCACAGATAAGGATGTCGCTTAAAACAGCGAAGCATAAATTCATGGTATTTGTTCTGATATTCCTCTGAATTATCTCCGCGTCTGGGATGTTTACTGTGCAAATTTGGCATACCCTCCGCACCATATTCCGAATAACAAAGAGGGCGATTTGGATACAAAAGATGCCAGAGTAGGATCCACAAATCATTTAAGAATAATCCCGGCACATACCAACCAAGATACAAATTCCAGCCCACCAAATCTGTAATATGTGCTACCGGGTTCCAGTGCAGGCACATGGCGAAACATGCCAATGTAGTAGGTCTGGTAGGATCCATTTCCTTGCAAAGCTTTTGTAGCGCCCGGTGATTATCCAGCATATCCTTTTTATGCTTTCTTCCGGAAATGGTAATTTCGTTGGAAATACCCCAGGTCACAATACTGGGATGATTAAAGTTCTGAACAATCAATTCCTTCATCTGGGAAAAGGTATTCCCCCTACCGTTTGGCATATGCTCGGAAATATAAGGAATCTCCGCCCATACAATCATACCGGTCTTGTCACACAAATCATAAAAATATTGATTATGTTGGTAATGGGCCAGACGAAGGGTATTGGCACCGATTTCTTTGATAAGCTCCATGTCCTGCTCCATATTTTCGTAGGAAATGGCATTGCCGATGGTCTTTCGATCCTGATGACGCGACACGCCATGTAAAGAATAAGGTTTGCCGTTTAGGTAAAACCCATCCTTAGACTTAAATTCAAAGGTACGAATGCCGCAGTTACAGCTGATTTCGTCCAGTACTTGATTGTCCTGTAAAAGCTGAGCCTTTAAAGTATATAAATAAGGATCCTCCAATCCGTTCCATAGATGCACATGGGGTACCTGAAGGGTAAATTGATTTTCCGGTCCTGCTTTTTGCCCTACTTGCGTTTCTGCATCATCTGTTGCAAAAGACTTCCTATTCACCCTTGCCTCAGTAGTAGCGACAATATTTCCTTGCTTGTCTAGCAAAGACACTTTTACCCTAGTATCTGCCGCCAGCGCTTCCTTATTCACATAAGTACTTACCTGCAAGGTTGCGTTCTCTCCTGTTACCTGAGAAATATACTTCAATCCCGGTCCACCGTAATAATCCAAATCAAAATGTGCCTTGTTTACAATCAGCAATTCTACATCCCGATAAATACCACCGTAAAAAGTAAAGTCCGCCTTTTGAGGATAAACCCTGTCATTTACAGAATTATCCACCTCCACCACAAGAGTATTCTCCTCTCGCAAATATTTCGTCACATCCACGCGGAAAGTAGAATATCCGCCATCATGGGTGCATACAAGAATATCATTCCAAAATACCTTTGTACTTGCATTCACCCCCTGAAACTGCAAGTAAACTCTCTCATCCGACGTAAACTCTGGCTTTATAACCTTACAAGTATATACTCCCAAACCTCTGCGGTAATCATTTCCCCCGTCCTGACCATCCAGATTATTCCAGGTGTGCGGCAAATCCAAGCCTTCAATCCGCACGTCACCTCCTGCGAAGCTCCAGTCCGTCATTAATTTCAAAATACGTCTCATTAAATTCCCTCTCTATCGGTGCAAAATCATTACATTCTTACAAATACGCCTGTTTTTCAATATAGCTTACCCAAAAAAGAATTTCATTATGAAAAAACAGGGGATTTTTTCAACAAAAAAGGAACCACTTCCAAGTGTATCCTTGAAAGTGGTTCATACAATTTTCCATAATTTTATTATAATCTTCTACAGAAAGCAAAACCGGTCAAATTCTGCAACCGCTCCCGGCTCTTCTGAAAGAAATTCAAAATAAACCGCATGCTTTCCAATCACTGCCGAAGTGAGAGACACGTTCTTTTCTGCTTCGCCTTCCGTGAAATCCGCGGATGCTATTATACGGCCTTGATAAGAATCTATTCTTACATTAACCTTTAAGTTCTTGTGTTCGCCCAAAACTATCTGCACCTGTTTTGGTGAATTGCTTCCAAACTGCAGATAACGGAAGCCCACCGTTGTACCGGAAGACATATTCACAACCGGTGTGGAAATATCCTCTCGCTTTTCATACCCGGGACGAATATAGGCTCTGGTGCTGCTGCCATAAATATGACAGGCATAGCCTGCGGAAATCCATTTATAAGCATCCAGACCGTTAATATGCGCTCCCTGAGAAGTCATTTCAACCGGTTTGGAAGATACCGGCTCTCCATTTAAGAACTTAACATCGCCTATGTAGAGCAGGCCGTCCTTTCCCATAGCAACCTCGATGGGTTCCAGCATAGCCTGTCTGGAAAACTCATTCACACCGGTCTGACGATGATAAAAGACATACCACTTACCATTGATTTCCATAATAGAGCCATGGTTGTTGCCCCACTGATAAGTCATGGTACCACAGCCCTCTGCATCCTTCAGAATCTCACCGCCGTTAAAACTGATGTCTCCGCCATCGTGGAATGGTCCAAACGGAGAATCGCTAAAACGATAAGAAAGAAAACCGTTATTCTCTGTGTATACTCCAAGCTCCGGAATAGGCTTCTCATAGCGCTTAGAATAAACAAACACGTATTTACCCATCACCTTTCGGGGACTGGAAGCCTCGAAGAAACCATCAATTAGGGAAATATGTCCGTCGTCCACCGGATTCCAGGGGCAAGTGGAATGTCCTAAAGGGTTGGAAACCAGGGTCTCTTCTTTTATAGTCGCCATATCCTCTTCCATCTCCGCAATATAACAGGGTGCAGCACATCCTCCCCAATAGGCATATACTTTTCCGTCATCATCTACCAATACACCCGGGTCAAAGCCAAGCTTGGTTTCCACCGGATTTTCAAAAGGGCCCCAAGGAGTTTTGGAACTGGCAACCACAACCAGACTACCCTTTCTCTCTGCAGCATACATGTAGTAAGTATCTCCTCTTTTTACTACATCGGGTGCATACAGTATGGAATCATAATGAGTTTCATAGGCAACCCCATGACAAGTCCAATTGGTCAAATCGTCCACCGGTGCCGACCAAACCACATAATCTCTTCCGCAATACTGGGTTACCTCAATATCGTGGGACCCGTATACATAAACTCTTTTTTCTCCCTCATGCTCAAATACGCGGGGCTCTCCGTCCGGCACATGCTCCCATAAAGGCATGTAAGGGTTGGCTCCTTTAATATATTCTCTCATAACTTATTCCTCCTATAAATGTTTATAATTATTATAATACAACCATACAGAAAATGACATGAAAAAATAGGCAACATAATGTATTTTATTGATAAGATTGTTGCCCATAAAAAAACTGCGAAGCCTTTCAGCTCCGCAGCCACAATTTCATATATTTTTATGCTTCCTTCTTGGAACGAACTAAGAAGATACTAATTAACAGGGAAACTACATACAATGCACCGGTTACATAAAGCACGGTCTGATAACCAACAGGGTTAACAAGGTTGCCGTGTGCATCGGTAATGTACTCACCGAAGTGATTTACAATCCAAGCTGCCATCTGGTTACCGGTCAAACCTGCAAATGCCCAAGCAGACAAGGTAATACCGTGAATTGCACTGATGCTACCCATTCCGTAGTGGTCAGAAAGCAAGGTAGGTACGTTAGAGAAACCACCGCCGTAACCTGCGTTTACTACGAAAATCAAACCAAGTACCAAAACGATTGCCAAAATGTTTCCGTCACCATTCTTAATACCGTTTGTCAAAATTACAAGACCGGTAAATACGATAGAAAGGATGAAGATCATCTTGTAAATAGTATTTCTATCCTTAAAAGTATCTGCCCATGCAGAGAAACCAAGACGTCCACCTGCATTAAAGATAGCAGAAATGGTAGAGATGATACCTACGGAACCGGCAAGACCGATACACTTGATAATCATCTTTTCCTGAGAAATAAGTGCCAAACCACAAGTAATGTTCAGGTAGAACATTAACCAGATACCGATGTAAAGGCTGATGGGCTTAGACTTGATAACAGCAAAGGTTCCCTGACCCTTTTCCTTAGACTGAGGCTCATGCCAGCCTTCGGGCTTATGTAATAACAAGTGACCAACGAACATCATTACGAAGTAGATACCAGCCAGAATAATGAACATCTTGTAGATACCGCCTTCGCCAAGTCCTGAAAGCATAGCCTGCATAATAGGAGATGCGATAGCCTTTGCTGCACCGAAACCTGCAACTGCAAGACCGGTAGCCAGACCTTTACGATCCTGGAACCAAAGCATCAAGGTCTTAACCGGTGATAAGTAACCTGTACCAAGACCGATACCCATGATGAAACCGTAACAAATGTAAATACCAATCAGGGCTAAGATACTACCCTTGCCATTTGCTGCAAACTGGTTACCGCCGTACCAAATGAAGAAACCGGTACCTGCCATACCTGCTGCGAAGCAGATGGTTGCAATTAAGGAAGACTTGTGAATATCCTTCTCTACAATGTTTCCGAGGAATGCTGCTGACATACCCAAGAAGAAAATTGCAAAGCTGAATGCCCATTCGGTTGCTCCCTTTGAAAAACCAATGTGGTCTGCGATTTCCTGGCTGAAAATTGACCAGCAATAAACAGTACCGATACTGCAGTGAAGTAACAATGCCGGGATTGCGGCGCTGACCCACTTGTTTCTAGCTTTTTTCATTTTACTTTCCCTCACATTTCATTTTGTTAAAATTTTAGCATATTTATGTAATCTTAATTATTTTAAGCCCAAAAATTGCAAATTGCAACAATGTACTTATTTTAGTACAAAAATTTGTTAAGTTCGCATAATATTTCTTCTTTTGTGGGCATCACCTTTAGCGCCCCTCGTCTAGTAGTAATAAGGGATGCTGCCGTACCGGCAAACTTCTGCATTTCCATCAGATGCTCTTCATCCAGTTCGTCCAGCCCCTGCTCCAAAACGTAGTTTAACATACAAGCCATAAAGGTATCTCCCGCTCCGGTGGTTTCAATGGTATCCGGACGAAGATGTGCCTCACATTTCACCATCATGCCCTTGTATATTACGATACTACCGTTTTTGCCACAGGTGACACTCATAAGCTTCGGCTGATAAAGCTTGCAGAAAGCAGTAATAGCCTCTTCTATGGACTCTTTGCCGGTTACGAAAGTAATTTCATCATCAGAAATTTTCAAAATGTCACACTGTTCAAAACCATAACGCATCATTTCCTTTGCAGTTTCTGCATCCTTCCACAACAAAGGTCTGTAATTAGGGTCAAAGGAAAGAAGCAATCCCTTTTCTTTTGCGTGGGAAACCGCCTGCTTGGTAGCCTCTCTCACTCCCTCATGGGTCATGGAAAGGGTTCCGAAATGGAAAATCCTCGCTTCGTCAATTTGAGAATAATCTATTTCCTCTTTCGCAAGCATCATATCCGCCCCGGGATTGCGATAGAAAGAAAAGCTTCTGTCCCCATCCGCCGCTGTATGTACAAAAGCAAGGGTTGTGGGAATTTCCTCATCCTGTACCAACCCGGTAATATCAATACCCTTGTCCTGAACGGTCTCTGCCAAATACTTACCAAATGCGTCCTTGCCCACTTTGCCGATAAAGGCGGTCTTTTTGCCTAAATTCTGCAACATGGCAAGTACGTTACAGGGTGCTCCGCCCGGATTTGCTTCCAGAAGGGGATTACCATTTTCGGAAATTCCGTTCTCAGTAAAGTCGATTAATAATTCGCCCAAGGCGATAACATCATATTTCTTCATCCTTCCCCTCCTTATTTGCTTTCTTCCTTTACACGGCAGGCAATGGACAAATCCACGCTGCTGTAAGGAATCAGGGTTGCCTGAAAAGCATGATACAAATCCGATTTACCCGGCCAAACGGTATTCAGCAACTGATTTTGTGCATCTAACTGGTGGAACCAGGAACCATTTACATAATCCAAAACAACCTCATCCAAATATTTCATAAATTCAGAATAAGCGTCCGCATACTTCTCTTTGCCGGTCACCCGATACAAAACCGCCGATGTGTTGATAGCCTCTGCCAAGGTCCAGTGCATACGGTCATGCACCACCGGCTTGCCTTCCCAATCCGTAGTATATACAAGCCCCGGTGCTCCATCTGCATTCCATGCATCGGAAACCGCGCGCATAAACAATTCTTCTGCTGCTTCTATATAAGGGGCTGCTGCCACTTTATCCTCTTTAAAAGTAGACAATGCCCACTGGGTAATCAAACGTCCCCACTCGATTCCATGACCGGGGGTTGCGCCATAGGGTTTAAAGGGATCCGCCGGTTTCTCCTTATTACATTCCAAATCTGCAGTCCAATCCTCTGCGAAATGCTCGGGTATGCGCCAGTTGTTATCCTTTGCCCAGCGGGTCACACGGTCAATAATTCTTCCGGCACGAACACGATATTTTTCCACGCCGGTCACATCTGCTGCCGCAAGAAATGCCTCTACGGTGTGCATATTTGCATTTAAACCTCGGTAGGTATCTAACGCTGTAAACTCCGTATTCCAGGTATCGCATGCCAGACCTTCCTCTTCATTCCAAAATCTCAGGTCGTAGACTTCCAGTGCATCCTCAAGTAGCTTCTGTGCATTTTCACAACCTGCCAAAACGCCGGAGCTTGCCGCCAAAATCACGAACGCATGAGCATAACACTGTTTGTTTGGCAAAATCTGATTGTCGGAAGTAAGGCCACTGTACCAGCCTCCGTTTTCATCATCATGAAGTTCTCCCAGCAAACCTTTTATGGCTGCCTCTGCCAGTTCTTTACTTCCGGGGTATCCCAGGAAAGTTCCCATACTGTAAACATGGGCCATACGACAGGTAATCCAGGTCTCGCGTGGTCTGTCCTTCCAAGGAGTTCCGTCATCCCCTAAATAGTAAGAGCCGCCCCCAGGTGAAGGGAATTTGCTTCCGAAACGAAGCAAATCCTGCGTCATATTCTTTAAGAACTCCCTGTTTTCCTGTGTATCAATGGTATATTTTAAGTCCATCACTGTCTTACCTCCATTAATTAATATCGTAGACACTGCGAAGTTTCAAATTGGTGGCGTCACCACTTATCACCTCTACGGTCTTACTATCACCGTTCAAGTCAAAATAGTTGTCGGACAAAACCAAATCTTCCGCTTCATTCAAAATCTCTACACTCTTTGCATACTTACTTGCACTGACCGTGATACGATTGCCTTCCACCGTAGCCTGTAAATCAGGATTTTCATAACGGAAGTATTTGGGATAAGAGAAAATAACCGTTCCATCCGATACTACCACTCCGTCCTTTACTGCCTGGAAGCTTACATACTCATTATAAATATCAATGTCCGGTAAGTCCACCTTTTCCAACCATACACTGGTAAGGGCGGGCACCTTTATTACTTCTTCCTCTGCTCGAAGGATATTTGCGGCAGCATCTCTTACCTGCCATTTCACAGTTATCTCTTCGTCCTGCATACTTTCGTTTGCCACGCTGAGACGAATGGACTTGGGGAATCCAAACGGAAGTCTCACCAATTCCTGTCCGCTGTTAATCATGCCTTCTTCTTCGCAGGAAATCATTATGGGCGCAAAGAAACGCTTCGCATAATAGTGCAGCGCTTTTAAGCGCTGGCAATAGTCTACACTGGACCATGACGCAACCGGCCAGCAGTCATTAAACTGCCAATACACCGCTCCCATACAACGACTGTCATTACGGTTTCTACGGAAATGCTCTACACCATAGCGTATTGCGTCCGCCTGTAAAAGCTGAGACGCATACACCACAGTTTCAAAATTGGAAGGATAACGATAAGTTTGCTGCATATAATTCATAATCTTTCCGTTTGCAGCTCCATTTCTCTGATGCTTCTCCATAATATAGGAGAAAATATTCATATCACGCTCATCATCAGTGAAAGTTTCCACAGTTTTCTTGGACGGGAACGCCTGAAATCCAAACTCTGACAAATAGCGGAAGTAAAACTTACGATACTCCGAGAAGGGCTTGTTGCCATGCCATACATCCCAATAATGTACATCACCGCGGTTCTCGTCCCTGGGATCATCAAAGGAACCTCCTGACGAAGGACTTGCGGGCCAATAGTACACCTGGGGTGCATACTGCTTCATAATCTGCGGCAAAATTCGCTCATACATAATAATATAATCGCGCACCTCACTGTCCTTGCTTACCCAGGTACCTTCTTTTACGAACTGCTCCATTTCATTATTTCCGCACATCAGTCCCAAAGACGCATGATGACGGATTCGCTTCAAATTATCAATAAACTCCTGTGTAATATTTTCCTCAAATTCCGGTGTCAAATCATACACTGCGCAGGCAAACATAAAGTCTTCCCACACAACCAGACCCATTTCATCACACAAATCAAAGAACCAATCATCCGGATAATAGCCGCCACCCCATACACGAATACTGTTGAAGTTAGCAAATATCGCCTTTTCCAGCAAAGTTTTGGTAGTTTCTCTTGTTACTCTTCCCAGTAAGTGATCCTCCGGAATGTAATCCGCTCCCATGGCAAAAATATTCACACCATTCACGCAGGTAGCAAATCTCTCGCCCCACTGGTCCTTGGTGCGATCCATAGTAATGGTACGAAGACCGATTTTGCGTGTCCAATTATCTATAACCGTTCCATCAGGTTTCACTAAATCCACCGAAACCGTATAAAGATTCTGCTCACCATATCCGTTTGGCCACCAAAGCAGGGGATTTTCAATGGTGATTTTTTCTTCGCAAGTTGTTTTACTAATAATTTCTTTACCGGTAGGGTCTGTAATGGTCACCTTTGTCTCAAGTTTCTCTTCGCCCCGACAAATCCCTGCCGCAAACACTATCTCCGGCTTAATCTCCAGACTTACCTCGCCCTGCTCATGATACTGCAAAACCTCCACGGAATCCAAACGTGCCGTATCCACGCCCATCAGGTAAACCGGTCGCCAAATACCCGCATCCGGTAAATGTGCGCCCCAATCCCAACCAAACATACAATGTGCCTTACGAATATGCACAAAACCATTCATGGCATCCTCTGTTCCCCGGGTGGGAGCCTTCTCATACGCATCTGCAATATACTTGGTGGGAGAATAAAAATATACACTTAAGACATTATCCTCTTCCTTCAAAAACTCCTTCACAGAATACTCCCAGGTACGATGCATATTTTCCACATGTCCAAGCTTCACACCATTCAAAGTAATGTCTGCAATGGTATCCAGACCTTCGAAACGCAGGATAACCTCATCCGATGTTAATATTTTGCTTTCACAGGCAAAGCTTGTGCTATACTCATAATCATATTCCATAAGCTTTAACGCTTCGTCTTCATTATCCTTCCAGAAAGGGTCCTCCATTTTACCTTCCCGAAGCAAATCCCCATAAACCGAGCCGGGAACAATTGCATTTATCCACTCCTGCTCACCAATACGGTGCATTTTCCAATTATCCTGTAAGGTCATTAATTCCATTCCTTTTCCTCCCGTATACATAATTCTATTTTCATTATACTTTTTGCCCACCAATGAAACTATGAAAGCGAAACCAAAAAATTGTACAAACCTATCATATATTTGTTGACTACTGTACAAACAATGCTAAAATTACAGTAGAGGTGATACAAATATGGAACTTTTTGAATACATTGATACCATGAACCAACCCTATGATATTTTTTGTACGAATAGTGTAAATTCTCCGCTGCACTGGCATTATTACAGCGAAATACTGTATATTTACAGCGGTTCTCTTAAAATTGCATACAACGGAAAAGAAACCATTCTTTCTAAGGGGGATTTATGCTATTTTTACCCCATGCAGTTACATAGTATTTTACCCAATCCGGAGTGTACCGAAAGCGTCCGCCACGCGGTAATTAAATTCAATGTACAAACCCTGAATATAGCCAAAGCTTATTTGCAACCTATTTATGATTGCTTTGTACACAAGAGTTCGGAGGAGGATTCCTGCCTTGTGGTTCGCAATAACGGAGGCTTACAGCACATTGTAGAAAATATAATCACCGAATACGAAAATCAAGAGCCCTTGCACATGCTGGCAGTACAGTCCTCCATAATCTCTCTGTTGATTTCCATTGCACGAAGTACCGAGACCAAAGAAAAGCAAGCCCCCAAACACTCCAAGCAAAATCCGTCCTTCCACCATATTTTAGAGTATATTGATACTCATTCGGCAGAAGCAATTGAAGTGAAAGAGCTTGCAAAAATATGTAATATGAGTTATTCCCACTTTGCCAGAATTTTCCGGGAAAACTACGGCCGTTCCTGCAAAGAGTACATTCAGTATATTCGCATCAACAAGGCGCAGGATTTACTGTTACATTCTGATTTCGACCTGGACTACATTGCTCAAGAAACCGGCTTTTACGATTGTAGCCATTTTATCCGGCAATACAAGAAATGGTGCGGCATTACCCCCAAGCAGGAGAGGTTGAAGGGGAAGGTGCTGATATATTGAGAAAATCCCTTCTCTAGCTAAAATATCAGCCTATTCGCCTTCTTTCCAAAACCCTACTGAGGTTCGCAATTCTGAGTTCATTAGCGGGATGGGTTCTGTAAAGTACATCAATAAATCCATGAATTTGCTGTTCTTGGGAGTATCGAGTCAAGAAATTTTGCAGATAGAATCCATATCCCAGCTTACAGGCATATCCATCCGCTAACAGTTCTCCTTTTCTTCCAACCAGACAAATAATTATTTCACACAATCGCAATGCCCCCAATCGAAAAAAGTTTCCAACTGCACGAATCCCTGCAATTATTTTGCTCGAAATATAATATGATAAAAATGAAAAACTCATCATTCCGATTAAATATGCAAACAAAATAAACAAATAAATCATCGCCAGAAAAAAGAATTGGTAAATACCCAATATTGTTACAATTCCAAAACCGTTTGCGATCAACACCATATTCAACACGACATCTCCGTTAACTATGTGACCGTACTCATGTGCGATTAGCGTTTCAACCGTTTTGTTATCCAAATTTAATGCACCGGCTGTAACTCCTATGCTTCTCCGCCCAAAAGCACAAGCATTAATCTCGTCACTCGGAATGTAGTAAACCTTAACCTTTTTGGAAACATATTGGGATTCTCGTTCAGCTTTGGTCTTTACCCTCTCAAAGCAACTACTCAGTTTCTGTTGGCTCCTTCCCGAGAGAGAATCGCATGCAATTGCCCCCATCTTTTTGCGTCCCAGCCACTCTCCCATAGCAAAGGCATATATCACCGCAATTAACGCAAGTATTCCCCCACCAAACGGCGTAAACAAAACGTCCACCAGCAATATTATGATCGAATAAATGTATCCTCTGCCCCTCATTTGTACACCTTCCTTTTACCGTTTTACAGCCTTCTGAATAATTTCACCGATCTGCCTCAATAATTATCAAAGCTTGAACTAATATCTATAATAGAGTCATCCTTCCTCGTTTTAACCAAACAACTTCCCGACGGCAAGGAGTTAATCGTTTCTTTAGGGTATTTAGGTTCCCATACCGGTGCATGTTGGGTATAATGATCTACCCGATTGGTATTAAACAAACGGTCAACAAGTTTATTGTTTGCAATCCGGCGGTCCTTATCATAAGAATAACTGCTTCGTACAATGGGAATCTCCCCACATTGTTTTGAAATATTCTCACAACTTTCCATGGACCCATGATAACTGTATATATAATTTGCAAAATATCCCTTTAGGCTTTCTTGTCGTTCTTTCGAGCGACCCGAAAACATATCATCTGCATACAACGAAACTCTTGCATACCCATTTATTTGTTCCAAAAACAATAGCATTTCCTCATCATACTTTTCCGGCCCTTCTAACAGGGTTACCGCAATCTTTTTCCCCAAATCACATGCATCAGCAATATCCCATGCTATCATCTGTAGCATATATTTGCGCATTACCGGCTTCATGGATTTCTTTATCACAAATACCATACTTTCCGGTGCCGACATCCTTGCTATTTTTCTTTCATCGTTGTTCTTCCAGAAAAACGTATCGTTTAGTAAGCTCAGGAAATTCTCGATTTCGGGGGCCACGGAAGATACTTCTGCATATTTTTCCATTAACTCTCTACACTGCATCGGGGATAAACGGGCTTCGCGAACCAGATCATTCATTGTACTCTCTACTTTAGAAATACCTGAATATTTGGTTATAAGCTCTCCGCTCAAAACAACCGTTTCCTGTGTATGCAGGCTTTCAAGGTGATACAAAAATTCCAGATACTTATTTGCACGCTCCACCTCCGTTTCGCTCATCCCTCGTAATTGAAGTAATTGAAGAAATCGCGATACACGGTTCTCATGATATTTAGGTGTAAAAACCGGAAAATACGATAGATTACGGGAGGGTAATACTCCGTTACAAGACAATCCGCTTCTTAATAAAATTGAGGATGTGAAGGTCATTCTGTCCTCCGGAACAATCAAAACATGAGAGCATTTCCTTTTTACAGACTCTGCTAACTCAGCCTCCAGCAAGATAGAACGACAACACAAATCCTGTCCCGAAACCAACCAATTACAACCGGTATCATTAATAATAATTTTCAATTCGTTTTCTACCATCTAAGCTTCCTCCTGTTGCTCAAATACTTTGAACTTGACCTTTTGGTGATTATATTCCCTCATTTTGACATACGCTTCACCCAAACCCAAAGCATTAATTTCACTACTGGTAACCAAAGGCTCCAATTTCAGGACCATATGCGGAGCTTCATATCTGGATAGTCCAAATTGCATATAGGTAATATTGTCTTCTCCGATTTTTTCTTGAATATATGATGTTGTAGGAGCATCATTTGGATGAAACGCTACCATCGTAGAAAACGCACCGAGGATACTATTGCCGGTATGTTCTGCAGATTGTCCCGAACATATATCATAAACTTGTTCTTTCGTCTGAAGTCCGGCTATTATTCTCAAGCCCGGCTCTCTTCCGACATGTAACCCCTTCAAAATACTGTAATCTCCCTTTAATGTCGGAAATTCATCCAAAAACAAAAATATCTTGTCCCGTTTTGCTTGGGGGGACAACTTGTTCTTAATTAAAATATCGAGTAGCATTCGAAAGTATGTATTAGCAGTTTCTTCGCGATTCATATTATACTCTAAAAAGAGAGCACTGCCCCCGGGGCCGTTTATGAAACTGTCTATGGTGTCATATCCCTCATCAGAAAGCATTCCTACAAAAAAAGAGGAAACAAACTGATGAAACTCCGCCATTACACCTGCCGCCTGATTAGATATAGACGCACCTCCGGTAGAAGCTATATTGGAAAGTGCCCCCGCTAAATCCTCTTCTCTCTCCAAACGAGCACGCATTTGCTCAACATTCATTCGCCTCAGCTGATGGGCCATCTCCCTATGTGTCGGTACAAACCCGGGACGCACTCCTCGAAGCACTGTCAATAAATAACCCTCCAAAATCTGTTTGGCTGCTTCCGGGAAAAATCGACTTGCTCCGCTGTTCTCAATCTTTTCCTTAAATAATTTTGTAATAATTTCCCTAAGCTCATCTTCCGGATGTTCGGACGCAAGGCACTCCGAGAGAATATTCCATTTAAAGTAGTTATATTCTCCTTGCTGAGGGTAAAATGAACACAGCTTATCCGAAGCTTGATATAAAGGCAGAAAATCGCCCTTTATATCAAGAAAAACAAATTTGGCCTCCGGATAGGTCTTGCGACATTTCCTTGCCAGTTGTAACAGGAAATTAGTTTTTCCGGTACCCGGACCACCTAAAACAATCACATGACCGGAAAGAATTTCATCACCAAATCCCATATCCTCCTCCTGACCGGCTTCATTAAAAACCGAAATCGTCAATTCGGAGTTAGCGGGATACCACTCTTTCGTGGACGTATAAGTAGTGCTCTTGTATTGCATAGCGTTTCCTCCTAATACTCATATCCGGCGCCCTGCTCCTCACCATTACTCAAATCTATGCTATCGGACATATCCTCTCCCTGTCCGACTTCTGCAGATAGGTTAGCCGTTGAAGTAGCTTCCTCTCCCCTATCCGTATCCAGAGATACGGAAGTCGCAACTTCCTGAGACGGTGTAGATTCCAGCGCAAGATAATCATACGTCTGAAGAATCTGATTTATGGGGGTATGATTAGCCATATCTACTTGAGCGATTTGCTCCTGATCACTTAAAGTCTTTTCAACCCCTTGCGTACCGGCTTCTCTTGCCTTCACCTCTGCAGGATGATTCCAATAACCATTGGGGTCTATCTCCGGATCCGGAATTGGTGAATGAATTGCTTGCAGTTGCTCCTGCGTATACTCGCTTCTAATCCCCGAAAAGAACTGAGCCTGCCAATCTCGTGCATGAGACCCCTCATGGTATATGGTATCTATATGCTCAATAAAATGAGGGTTGTTTAACTCATTAGCATTTATGACAATCTCCGTTCCTTGTTGGTATCCCCACTTTCCCGGTTCCATTGGCTCAGCTCGAACCGAACATGCAATTCGTCCTTGGTCCATAGCATTCTTGTTCTCGATAGCCTGCAAATCTCCAATCTTTTCACTTGGGAGCATGACCTCCCTCCAGGCTCTGGAATTAAGATTTCTAACCGCTATCTCATAACTTCTGTTGATGTTATACTGTTCTCTGTCCACGCCTCTTCACCTCACCTTTCTTCATCCATCCACGGATGCTTACAATTGTTCAGCACCCATGAAGCATTAAGGGTCTTCTGGCCCACCTTGGAAAAAACAATCTGCAAAACCCTTCCATTGTCAGCTCCGGAGGAGCAAAGCACCTCTCCGCTTCCAAATCTGGGATGCTCTACAATCGTTCCCGGTAAAAACCTGTCCAACATACCCTTTTCTTGGAGCTCAGCTTCATGTTTCTTTCGATGATAGTTTGCTCGTTCTTCACTATACAAACGAGTCGGTAACGCTCCAATACGAATGCAACACTGCCGCCAGGTAGCACCATGCCCGCAACCACCATAAATAACAAAGTCCATATAATGTGCATATTCATGTCTTATGATGTCAACCGCTTCTTCATAAGGAAAATCCTTATTTTGAAAATAGTAATTTGAAAAACAAAACTGTCGTGGCTTGTCTTTAAAAGTACTAAAACTTCCTAAGGTACACTTAGCATTATTAAAAACAATCGGAAGCTTAGCACCACTAAGGCCTGTTTTCTGATCCAGACGCTGAAGTTCTTCTCTGATACGGGATTCAGTCCAAATATTGTTCATGTTCTATACCTCACAGCAAATAATTATACGAATACGTTACTCATTTAAGGCAAGCAAGAATGTAGCTTGGTGGACAGTTACACTTCAACTCAAGCGGAGGCGGACCATCAATACTTCTTCCATCCTCGAACGATGTCATACCCCAATGATACAGCGGATTTTGGGAGCAAATTGCATCGGTTACATCAATATAAAACCAGCCGCCCATGATAAATACCTTGTTCCAAGCATGCCCTTCCCCATTACGCCTTCCATGAACATACCGACACGGAATACCAAGCTCCTTAAAAATCCTGCATATAGCCAATGAAATTCCCATACATACCGCCTTTCGCTTTACAACAGCACCATACGCGGTAAATTCCATTCCCGGATTATCAGGAAATTTCCCATATACCCAGTGATTCACACAATAACGCACAACTGCATATGCTTTCTTCCAATCTTCAATACCTGCCCTCCTTGCTTCTTGGAGGATGTCTTTGACAGCTCTATCAAGTGCTTCTGTGCGCGAACGGTACTCACCATAGGAACAGGAATAAGAAAAGGTCATATGTAAACCACGATACGAGCATCCTTCCAATCTTTTCACCTCACTCCTAACGCTTTGCAGATAGCAAGAGAGGAAGTCCGCTTCTTTTGTTAGGACCGACGTTCTATCCATCAATTCCTCGTACAATTCTTCTCGGAATACCAAAAACAGCTCCCTATGGTGTAAGGAAACAGATGATAACACTGCCCGGTTGAAGTCCCCTACATCCGAAACAAGCGTAACACCTGCCGGCATAACCTTTGAATAATCAACCGAGAGTCTATATTCTAACATCAGACCTAACTGACACACCTGAAAACCAACCTTTTGAACACACATCAATAGGGGAGGGCAATATTCTATTAGTTGAGGTAAAAAATCCGACGTTGGCATTTGATTTGCGAGTACGCAGAAGGAAATGTTCTCTTTTCGTTTTCCTGTGATTTCCTCAGCAACGAACTTAATAACCTCTGATAGGTGTCTATATACCATAATCCCGCTCCTTCTTTAAACAAGAAAATAGTCCATAAGAGCAAATGCCGTCATAAACCATAGGCTTGTTAAAAAAAACTTGCGAATCTCTTCAAGGTTAAATCGATTAGACTTAAAGAATGCATTAGCCAAAATAGCCACCACAAACAAAACTAACGCCACAAGTGCAAACATATACATATACGCCGAAATGACAATAAAACCTTTTGATATAATTCTTTCAACCATTTTGATTTCCTCCATGGGTAATAACTCGTTCAACTTGAACACCTATACGTTTAAAGCAGTTAATCATCTCATTGCAGTCCCAATTTACAGTATTGATCTCCGGTGTGGTAAATTCACTCCTAACAGAAGGTTGCTCTTCCGCAAAGAATGCTACTAATAGAAAAATCAACACCAATACCATTGCTTTTCTAATCGTTCTAATCCCTCTGTTTATTACAGCAGCAATCTTCCGGAAACTTCCGTACGGATATCGCATTCTGCGAGGATTGCTAATGTACTTGGTTTCTTGAAAATCTCCCAACGTACATTTGGAATGATATTGTCCGGCAAAGCAATCCTCACAGACAAACAAAATACTATCTACATTGCTGTTTTTGTAGTGAATGTAATAACCGGACCGCGTATGAACACCACAATTCCTTCCGTTACACTCCCTCATAAGGTCAAGCGTGACCTTTTTCGCAATGTAGTTTGCCACTTCCATCACCTCTTCTTTCTATAAAAGACCTTATATAATAGCAACTCCTATTTCTTCCGTGGAATGATGTTTATCCCTTGCTGCTATCTGTACTTCGCTGATTGCGCCAATCACAACATATACCACATCAAACAGCATATCCTCTATTGTTTTATTATCTAAAACATGAAAATCCGGGCTACCACTTGGACTGGTTCTGAAGATACCAACAAGGGTAAGATCGCTTTGTTTGGCCTTTTCACGAATCTTTCGAACATCCTCCGCATTAAAAAAATCAACAGTTCCGCGACCAGGATGAGTGCTCTCAATACATTCTGTAATGGTCACAGCATAACCGGTAGCATCTCCCTCTCGTTTTCCAAGAAAATAACCTGCCTTGAAGGAGAATTTAGGTTCTTCAGAAAGCAACTTCACCAGTACATCTCTGTTTATAGATACTGTGAAATTACTAATAGGATATTCCTGGTTCAATTCCTGATAGCAATCCTCACATACAAATCGTGCAAGGCTGTCATTTCTAATCATATAGCCCTGATTAGCATGACAATGACAACCCGTACACTCCTGTGGTTCAGTCAATCTAGCTTGCATAGCAATTTTTGTACTCATAGAAAATATCCTCCTTTTTCTTTTATGCTTCTGTGTTTTCGGAATCCGTGAACTGTAACTCAATCAAATAGTCTCTCTCGTCACCTTCAACAAGATAGACGTGGCAATCCGGTAGCTTAAACAAATTCTCATCCACTCCGGAATCCATAGTGACTTCAAGCTTTGCAAGGGCTTGGGTGCTATGATAAGCAATCGGAATATTTAAGCTCCATTCAAGATTCAAAGCGTAACTATAGATATTCTCGCCAAACAACTCATTCAACTTCTCCCAGAGCACATGCTTCGGCTGAGAACGATCAAAAGTTACTCTCGTTATCTCCTTTTCAGGTTCAAATACATCGTAGAGTTCACTCTTTATCGCTGTTGGCCTTTTACCATACTTATAGAGTCTTAATGCAGCGTTATCTCGTTCATATCCATTGCCCACTGCATTCAGAATATATTTCCACACAGTATGTTTGTCCGTATCTTGTTCTCGCAAAATCTTCAAAGCAAGATCCATAGCGATCCCGGCAATCTGAGCCGAAAAACTCATTACCTGGGCCTGGGTCTCCTCTGCAATATCACTACAACTTCTGCGTTCTTCAAGCTTGTTCCGATAGCCCGTTCCCCATACATACTCAAGGTCTACAACCGCCTGTGCAGGAAAAACTACAATATTGCCAGTAAAACTTTGATCAATTATTCCTGTACCGCAAGTAACGTGGGGGATATGATAAAGCTTACATCCACGGTCTATATATTGTCTGATAGCTGCACTATCTACAGGGGACAATACTAAATCAAAATTTTTAAAGAACCCCCATCCCAGCTCACAAATATCTGCATTAATTCCGGTAACCTGCATTGGAAAATGGCTTCTTTCAGCAATTGCTTTAGCCAGTTCGAGCGCTTTGGGTTTCTCTTGCGCGTGTGCTTCAATCATGCTGGATCTGGGAAGATTCCAATAGTGATACGCATCCATATCAACAATGCACAGATTTCCTACGCCACTATTCATTGCATACTCTGCCAATAGGTTTCCTATGGTTCCTGCACCAACAATTAAGACCTTCTTATCAGAAAGCTCCTTTATCGAATGAAGAAAGCGCTTATCCATTTCACGCTGCTGCACATCAGTATAGTTGTGATTAACACGATAAGAAGCGGTTTGAAAAGTGCGTTCCTTACGAAAGGGCGGCGTCTCTTCAACACTCTCCACGTATCTTTCAAACATATGCTCGCATTCTGTATCATCTGCTACCTTGAGATCGCAGTGGTAAAAATTGAAATCCATATCTTTAAAAATCGCTGTCCAGGTTCCATATTTCGGAGACACTACCATATAGAAACCATTATCTCTTGCCTGACGCATCATTTCTTTGTCCTGTTCGGACCAAAACGCCTGGTACTGAGCATGAGAGTGAATATTTCCAATAATATGATACTCGGGACAGTTCTTCTTAACGTACTTCACAGCATTCATCTGATAGTCTGTAGTAAACTCAAAGGTACTTCTGGTTCCCAAACGTTCTTCTGAATATAAGTCATGAATATATATGGTATGCTTTCCGGTAATCGAATCCTGCGAAACATTTCCAATGAAAATACCACCACACTCATGCTGAGGGTCACGGTGAATAAGAACGTTAATCTTCGAAATAACACTCTTATCCATAAAAACATCTACACTCTTAGTAATATGGGTATAATTCTTATGCATATTCACATCCTCCTTAAGCTGCTCTTGTCAAAATAGAAATTCTGGAACACCAACGCTTGCTTACATAACTTTCCAATTCTCTTCGATCACTGATAAACGCTTTGGGCTTCAGTGCAGAAATAATTGCCTTTTGATGCTGTTGCGCATTTTTCAATGCCTCCATCTGAACTCCCATAATGCCGGAAGCACAACGGCCAACCATTACGGAAGCCTCTGTAACATTCTGCAAAGACAAGGTCTCCACAATGTTTGCGATAAAATCTGTAGCTCGTTCCCTCTTACCATTATCCCAACAGGGATGTCCGTCACCATATACATGGGGGTGTACGAACGGCTTTCCCATCTCCTCCTGGTAGTAGCGACACTGCGCCTGCTGAAGGGCATTAAAGTGGACATTTCCCTTTCTCATATAGAAGGTCGAACGAGGAAATTGCACAAAGACCTTTCCCTTACGTCGACTCTTCCAAAGGGGATAACCATCAAACTCCATAATAACCTGATTCCCATCATTGCTGTATCGAACCTCAGCCGTCAAACCGGAACCCATAACATCCGTCACAATATTGGCCGCAATCTTTGCCAGATCCATAGAATAATCTCTCATAGGCTTTTCCTCCTCATACTTATGCTACAATAGAACTTACGGTTACCACAAAGGTCGGCACCTGCCCTTGACTCTCAATGAGTGCTAGTTCCTCCTTAATGGATGGCTGGTTACACAATGGAGTTTTCCAATCTGCTCGAATATTATCTCCGGCCATACTGAGCAACTCAAAAGAACTTCTTGCCTCATCCACATAGCCAGCCATCAACTGGTCGATGGCTTTTTGGTCACAGAAGATCTGCGTTGCTGCTGTTGCGTCCTCTTCATAAAACTTACGAAGAATAGTCATTGGGGTGTCTGATACATCGATGTCGCAATTGATTTTAGTTCCTGTTAATGTTTCGATTGTTGCTCTCATAAACAATTCCTCCTAATAATGGTTGTTTTGCTTTCTCTTACTTCTTTATATTTCAGTTCAGGTCACGAACGAAAGGGTGGTTAGTTATGCCTGTTACATATCAAGCTCATTAGCCACGATAGAACTTACGGTTACCACAAAAGTTGGCACCAGTCCTTGGCTCTCAATGCATGCTAATTCTTCCTTAATGGATGGCTGGTTACATAACGGGGTTTTCCAATCTGCTCGGATATTATTCGTGTCGCTGCTAATTAACTCAAAGGAGCTCTTGTCCGCATCCACATAGCCGGCCATCAACTGGTCAATAGCTGTTTGGTTGGTGAAGATCTGAGTTGCTGCTGTTGCATCCTCTTCATAAAACTTGCGAAGAATAATCATGGGGGTGTCTGATACATCGATGTCTCGATTCATTTTAATTCCTGTTACAGTTTCAATTGTTGCTCTCATAAGCAATTCCTCCTAATAATGGTGTTTGAATTTTCTGTTACTTTTCTATACAGCATTTCTGCTGTGGTTTCAGTTCGTGACCCGAACAAAAATTACTTATCTCCCGGACAATATTTCATACCATCCTGCTTTAATCCTACCTTTAAACCAGAAGTATCATATATCTCAACACGCTTCATGGTTCCGGATACCTCACCCTTATTACCGCAGTAGGCACATGTAAAATGTCCACTTCCGTCGTAACACGTGATACGATGGCAACGACCACACTTTACAATATGTTTATTTCCACAGATTGGACAATGATATGTACGACCGGTATCAAGACCATTAGATAAGTCAATTGCTTTCATACCCTTTCTGTTCTTGCTCATTTGAGAAGAGGTATACTCCGACCGCTTGCTACCAATCATCGTCAATCGTCCTTTGACCTTATCCAATAAGATATCAAAATCTTCCTTGGTTATTACACAACGCGCAGGCATCACTTCTTCCGTTTTGCCCTTTCTGAATATATCCTTGATAATACTCATATTTCACACCTCCTATTTCACACCGTTTCACTCAATACGTACCGCATATACATAGGAATCTTCTCGATGGTCTTGTCCAATCGGGGATTCTTGTTCCATTGTTTATACTCATGCAATTCACAGTCAAAACGCCCTCTCAAAAAATAATCATAGACTCCCTTAGAGTATTCTTGGGTAAACAAATACGCACTACTTCGCTCCGTACACAAATAGAAATGAAGAAGGTCGTTTTCTTTGATGATTGTAATTTTCTTTCTCATACAATTTTCTCCTTAAATATAAACTTTTGAGGATTTCTCTCCCGCTATATATACATAGGGTCATTTTTTCGCAAAGGTAACATCTCATTGAAAATTTTTTAAATTTTTTGAACATACGTAATATTTCTTTTACGGAACTCCCCTGTTATATATACATAGGGTCGTTTTTTTGCAAAAGTAACACCTTATTAAGTTTTTCAAAAAAAATAACTTGGCATATTTACCAAGTTATTTTTTTGAAACCTATTAAAAGAAAACCCAACTTCTCTATGTAATTTACTAAAAAAGCAGCAGCGATTCTAAAATCACTGCTGCTTTTTAATGTTCCCTGCGAGAATCGAACTCACAACTAGCGCTTAGGAGGCGCTTGTTATATCCATTTAACTAAGAGAACATTTCCGGAAAATTAATCTTCCCCTGAAGCCAGATGGTTCCCTTGAATCGTCTGCCTACCTGGGGTTCTCCGAACAAATCTATTATATTGATTGCTACGTCAAAAGTCAATTCGTTACAGAAAATTGTCAACAAATAAATCTCCTCGCCGGTCTGATTATTCTTTACTTTTCTGCAAGCGGTAATCTCGCCCAATATGGAATAGTAATCACACTCCACTCCATAGGGCATAAAATACGTATCCACTATACTGAATACATCTTCCTTCTGGATTTTGCGGGAAATGGTAGTATACATATCCATGTCCTCGAGCGTCAGGGTTTCAATAGCCTCTTCGTCGCCGCGTCTGGCCGCCTGGATTAATTTCGTACGGTTTGCAGAGTCCCTGCGCACCTGACTTTTCTGAAACTCATTTTTCTTAATGGGCATCATAATGGTGCCCTTGTCCGAAAGCGCCGACAAGGTTAAAGTGGTTCCCTGGACAGGAATTCTGCCACAGTATTTCTCTTTCACATAAGCAATCATATTCTGCAGGTAGAAAATAAGAGTAATTCCCACACTTACATCATCACACACTCCGGCATAAGATTCCTTTGCAGCATGACGCTCTACTGTAACATCCTCATAAGAAGTAATTCCGGTACCTTTAATGTAAGGATAATAATATTCATAGATAAACTTATCCTCCTCATCAAATTCACCGCACACTGCCACACCCAAAGTATCTGTGAAATCCTTGCAAAATTCAGCCATCATCACGCCGTCTTCATTGAGAGTGTATTCTCTTCTGTCCGCAGTGGTTACCACATCCTGTATTAAGTTTTTCAGCTTCTTACGGTCCGTGTATTCACTGAAACCGATGGACTTCATGAATTTATGCAAGATTTCACCTTCTTTCCTATAACATATTTATCCCCTAAAAAAGAGAATCTATATCCACATAATAATTTGTATAATTTTGTCTTTCTACATAAACCTTTAACCGGGTTCCCACCCGAATAACCGGATCAGGATTTTTCCACATAGGAGAACTCTGGAACTTATACTTTTTGCCTGTTTCTTCATCTTCATGAGTACAATATGCAACGTATGGATGCTGTCTGTTTCTTGAATATCCATAATTTTTCTCTACACGGTCAACCACCGCATAAATATAATACCCTGTTTCAATCAAATTCTTGATTCTTTGTTTGCCTTTATACATAAATATCAATGGTACTATACCTACAAGAGCAAATATAACACCCATAAATATACCGCCAACGGCATCAATGGTATCCTGACTGGTTATCTTAATATCCGTTGGGTCTTTAGGATTTACCAAAATATCAATCAGTTTTCCCTCAGACATGGAGGCTGTATAAACACCTAAATTTACATCCTCGTATTCCACGCCATCATATTTATAGTCTACAAATACAAAATAAGAAATCTCTCCCTCCGAATCGGTTTGCTGGCTGATTGTTGTGATTTCTGCTGTAATTTGCTCCCTGGAAGCTTTTGAAGCTCCGCTTGTTACCAACTTAGAGACACCAAGCACTAAGGACAAAATACCCAAAAATGCAAATATTCCTAAAGCAATATATATAACCGAATCATTCTTTTTCATCCGTTTTTTTCCTCCCTTTATCAAGGAAACAAAAACAAATGCCGACTTCGTCGGCGCTTGTTTTTAGCGTGGCTTTACAACGCTTATACCGCCCATGTATGGTCTCAAAGCCTCGGGAATATTGATACTTCCGTCCGCATTTACATTATTCTCAAGGAACGCAATAAGTCCTCTAGGAGTTGCAAGCACGGTATTATTTAATGTATGCACATAGTAAGTACCATTTTCACCCTTGGTACGAATTTTTAATCTTCTCGCCTGTGCATCCCCCAAAGTAGAACATGAACCTACCTCAAAGTACTTCTGCTGTCTGGGGCTCCAAGCCTCAACGTCACAAGACTTCACCTTAAGGTCTGCCAAATCACCACTACAACATTCCAAAGTACGTACCGGAATATCTAAGCTACGGAAGAATTCTACAGAGTACTGCCACATCTTGTTGTACCAGTCCATAGATTCTTCTGGTTTACATAACACAACCATTTCCTGCTTTTCAAACTGATGTACACGATATACGCCTCTTTCCTCAATACCGTGAGAACCTACTTCTTTACGGAAACAAGGAGAATAAGAAGTCATGGCGATAGGAAGCTTTGCTTCTTCTACTAATTCGCCCTGGAACTTACCAATCATAGAATGCTCAGAAGTACCGATTAAATAAAGGTCCTCGCCTTCAATCTTGTACATCATCGCTTCCATTTCTGCAAAGCTCATAACACCGGTTACTACATTACTACGAATCATGAAAGGCGGGATACAGTAGATAAAGCCCTTATCAATCATGAAATCTCTTGCATAACTAATCATTGCAGAATGAATTCTAGCTGCATCTCCCATTAAATAATAGAAACCATTACCGCTGGTTCTTCCTGCAGCATCCTTATCCAAACCATTGATGCTGTTCAAAATATCTGCATGGTAGGGTACTTCAAAATCAGGAACTACCGGATCTCCATACTTCTTGATTTCCACGTTTTCACTATCGTCCTTACCAATAGGCACTGATTCATCAATGATATTGGGAATCACCATCATAATCTTATTTACTTTTTCCTGAAGTTCTGCTTCCAAAACTTCCAATTCAGCCAAACGCTTTGCATTTGCAGCTACTTCTGCCTTCTTTGCTTCTGCTTCTTCTCTTAAGCCCTTTGCCATAAGTCCGCCGATTTCCTTAGAAATCTTGTTACGGCTGGCACGCAAATCGTCTGCTTCCTGCTTTGCCTGTCTGCTCTGCAAATCCAGTTCGATTACTTCATCCACCAAGGGAAGCTTTGCATCCTGAAATTTCTTCTTGATGTTTTCCTTTACTACATCAGGGTTTTCTCTTAAAAATTTAATGTCTATCATAATATGTCCTCCTCATACTAGTCCAATGTTCTTTCAATAAATATATTATGTACCTTTACCAGGTCCTTCATAACTTCGCCCTGTATATCATTGCCATTCTTATCCTTTAACATACGAAGAATGGGTCTGTCCTGAAATTCTTTGTTTTGTGCCACAACCACACCGATTTCTCCCTCGTTGGTTACCACTCGGGTTCCCGATGGATATACTGCTGTAAAGCTTAAAAAGGTGTCCACCACCTTTTCAGGAAACCAAGTATTCTTATATGCTTTCAAATATTCGATTGCTTCGTATACCTTCATTCTTTCATAACCGATACCACAAATCATCTCATCGAAAACATCACACACCGCTACCACCTGACACTCAAAAGGAATGTCCTTGGTCCGTAGCGGGTATCCCGAACCGTCTAGCCTTTCATGGTGGAAGAGTACAATACTCTTACTGATATTTCCCAACCAGTCTTCATTTTTCAGTGCATTATATCCCAAAACCGGATGCTTCTTGTATTCCGAGGTTTCTGAAAAGTTTGCCTTTTGCATGTCCTTGTTACTGAAGTCCACGGTCTGATAACGCAAACCAATCTCATGTAGTAAACAGCCCACACCGATTTCATGAATTTTATATTCCGGCAATTTTAATTTTAGTGCCGTCAAAATAGCCAGTGAACAAATACTTATAGAATGCTCGTACAAATCCGAACTTCGCTGTCTTATATCAAAAATTTGCTCCACCACCTGCTCTTTTTCCAAAATATTGGAAATAATATTGTCCGCAGTGTGTGCAATCTCTTCTAAATCCTCATTATTTTGATAAGTGTGGCGCTCCAGAATATCCTTTACCTTCTGCTTTGCAGTACAAGTAATATCTTTCTTAAGTAGCCCTACATCATTAATTTCTTCCGCATAAGGATCCTGTATCCACACCTCAATTACGCCCAAATCCTTGATTTTCTCAATATAATCCGGTCGTATTAAGGCTCCTTCCGGCAAAATAATCTGATAGTCCCACGTCATCAAAGGCTTACTAAGGATTTCGTTTCCTTGTAATTCGTCTACTTTTTTTCTTATCATATTACACCCATCTACACTTGATTACTTCTTTGCCTTTGCTATATCCAATGCCTGCTGTTCTTCCTTACCCAGTGCCAGTTCACACTCTCCGCCTAAGATAGGCTTTGTATAAGAGTAGCAACCCTCTGTACTGTGCACGGAATTGATGAGAAAACCATCATTATGTTCGTCCAAAAGAGCCAAACTAAAACTCAACTGGCCTCCCATTTGCTGAAATGCATCATACTTTACTAATCCGAGCTTCTGGAAATTATTTTCCTGTTTCTTGTAAATATTCTTTATCTCGCGCTTTGTTCTGGAGGCATGTTCCTTCAGTGCAAAAACATCCTCTTCTAAAACCTGGAAACTATCTTCCAAACTAATAGCGTCCTTCCCGGACATAAAGGTACGAAGCTTTTTACTAAGCTTATCCATTTTCACAAACAGTATAATCACTAAAGCTAATAATACTGCCAAGATTGTTGCTAATACTATAATTAATATCATTTCTGTATTTAAAGTATTTCCTATTGGAGATACCTCTGCTGACAGGGCAGTAACAGTTGATATAAACTTATTAATCTTCATAAATACTCCTTAATTAATTTCCCATCATGTCAATTAATCTATCCAGATCCTCATGGCTGTAGAACTCAATTTCAATCTTACCGGCACCTTCACCTTTTGCTGCAATGGAAACCTTTGTTCCTAATCTATGCTTCAACTTTTCTTCAATATCCTGGTAAATTGTTTCCAGGGTTTCGTCTTTGGTTTTTTTAACCTTAGGTGCTTTATTTAAGTTCTTAACCAATTTTTCTACTTCACGAACACTTAATTTCTCATCAAATATACGCTGCGCCAAATTATACTGCTCGTCCGCATCCTCAACTGCCAAAAGTGCTCTTGCATGTCCGGTACTAATCATATCATCGATTACCATTTGTTGCACTTTATCACTTAACTTCAACAAACGAATAGAATTGGTTACTGCCGCACGACTCTTAGACACTCTTTCAGCCACTTCATCCTGCTTCAAATTAAACTCAGTCAAAAGCTTCTTATATGCCTGCGCTTCCTCGATAGGATTCAAATCTTCACGTTGAATATTCTCAATCAAAGCAATTTCAACAATTTCCTGCTCTGTATAATTACGAATGATAACAGGAACTTCCTTTAATCCGGCCAACTTTGCAGCTCTCCAGCGACGTTCCCCTGCAATAATCTCATAGTAATTCTTTCTGTCCTGTACCAAAATAGGTTGTAACAAACCAAACTGCTTAATAGAATCTGCCAACTCCTGCAAAGCATCCTCATCAAAATACTTTCTGGGCTGCTCTCTATTAGGCTCCACCTTAGTGATTTTCACCATGGTTTCCGGTCCTTTTTCTTCTTTCACATTCTTAATTTCTGCCGGAGCCTTTGTTTCTTTTATTTTACCTTCTCCAACCAGATTTGGAATCATGGAGTCCAAACCTTTTCCTAATCCTCTTCCCTTGGGCGCTGCCATCTATCTCACCTTCCTATTTTTTCTTATTCGCTTTTTTATCTTCTTTCTTATTTTCTTTACTTTCTTCAGGCTCTTCTTCCTCTTCCTGTTTTGGACGTGGTTCATATTTACTAAGTAATTCTTCTGCCAAGCTCATATATGCGTCAGAACCGGAAGACTTCGGATCATACTTAATAATTGGCATGCCATAGCTGGGTGCCTCTGCTAAACGAATATTTCTTGGAATTACCGTCTCAAATATGTATCCGTTTAAATTACTCTTAACATTTTCCACTACCTGTGTAGAAAGGTTTGTTCGAGAATCAAACATGGTAAATACCACACCTTCCATGATTAAGCTTGGATTTAAACGTTCTTTTACCAAATTAACAGTATGAATTAACTGACTTAATCCTTCCAATGCGTAATATTCACATTGAATAGGAACTAAAATACTATCTGCGGTAGTCATTGAGTTAATCGTCAACATATTCAAAGAAGGAGGACAGTCAATAATAATATAATCATATCTGTCATAAACATAGTCCACTTCATTCTTTAAAATGAATTCTTTTCTATCCACACCAATTAATTCAATCTCTGCTGCTGCTAAATTTACATTAGCCGGAATAACAGAGACATTAGGAATTACATCCTCAATAATACAATCTCTGATTCCACATTCCTCTAATACCAATTCGTAAATGGTATACTCCAAATCATTCTTCTCTATTCCAAATCCACTGGTTGCATTTCCCTGTGGGTCAGTATCAATTAATAATACTTTTTTCCCTTTTTCAGCAAGGGCTGCTGCTAAGTTAATAGAAGTGGTGGTCTTGCCTACTCCACCTTTTTGATTTGCTACTGCAATAATTCTTCCCATAATTTACTCACCTTTCGTTTCAAACTCTTCTCTCAACAATAATCCATCCCATATTTCTAAATTATAACACTAAAATGAAAAGATATCTATATAAATATATTGCGAATTTTTAATTGTGTCTCTTTTTTATGTCACATACTATATGTTGTGGTCTGAAAATGCCTTAAAATATGGGTTTTTCATGTTTCACGAGGCTTTTTTAGAATGTTTCACGACACCTCACACAATATATAGGGGTCATAATGTTTCACGTGAAACATTATATTGTGTTTTCGCTAATCCCTAAAACAAAACATCGGAATGTTTCACGTGAAACATTCCGACGAATAATTATAGTTTAATAATATCATTTTTTATTGCAAATACAGCTGCTTGTGTTCTATCATTTACATCAATTTTCTTAAAAATATTAGAAATATGATTCTTAACTGTACGTTCACTAATATTCAATAAATTTGCAATTTCTTTATTAAACATACCATTTGCGACTTGAATTAAGACTTCCATCTCTCTTCTGGTCAAAAGTGCAATCTTATCTTTATCGGTGTCTCTAGCTACTAAACGTTTATTCAATCCGGGTATCAAATTTGGTTGAATGTACTTTTCACCATTCATAATACATTTAATTGCTTTCTTTAATTCTGCGGAGCCGGAATCCTTAACTATATAACCATCCACTCCAAGATCCACAGCCTTAATCAAGTAATCTACTTCATTATGAACCGTCAGCATTAATACCTTCACCGAAAGATTCTTTTTTCGAATTTCACCTAATACTTCAATTCCCTTCTTCTTAGGCATATTAATATCCAAAAGTAAAAGATCAGGCATAATAGTAGATATTGTATTTAAACATTCTTCTCCATCATTTACTTCAGCTACAACTTCAATTGTTCCATCAAATTCAAGCAACTGACGAATTCCTTCTCTTATTAATACATGATCATCTGCAAGCATAACTCTTATCATATTCAATTACCCCTTGTAAATAATTATCTTTTTAGAAGGAAGATTCTAAAGAGGAATATCCACCATAATCTTCGTTCCGCTATTTGACATGATATCAATCGTCCCACCCAGTAATTCTACTCTTTCACGAATCACTGTCAAACCGTAATGTTTTTTATCTTTTAAATTATCTGGATTAAAGCCCTTACCGTTATCTTCTATTTCAAGAAGTATTTTATCTCCGGAATTTTTGCATTTAAATGTAATTCTATCCCCACCTGAATGTCTTAGTGCATTCGTTAATGCTTCACGTGCAATTCTATAAACTGTCAATAAAAAATATTCACTTTTGCCTGTAATATCATCTACATCAAATTCAACCTGAAAATCAGAATATCTGATAATTAATTCATAAAAATTATC
Organism: Acetatifactor sp.; assembly: GCA_045537405.1. Classification (GTDB taxonomy): domain Bacteria; phylum Bacillota; class Clostridia; order Lachnospirales; family Lachnospiraceae; genus Acetatifactor. The sequence continues at coordinate 7,936 of JAZSPK010000016.1, read as the reverse complement.
AAAAGTTTCTTTAAATCCCAAATCATCAAAGGACATGGGTCTAAGGTCAAAAACGATATTTCGAATTTCTTCAATTGTAGCTTTCATATTTTGTCGGGCGCTCATTAATTCTAATCTTGCTTTTAGAATATCATTATCCATATACAATTGACTTAATTCCAACTGATGTGAAATATGTGTAAGATTTTGGAGTACCGCATCATGTAAATCTCTAGCAATTCTCTTTCTTTCTTTTTCCTGAACTTCAATTATATGTATTTTGTTTTTCATATATTTTGTATCGTTATTTCGTTTATGTATATCCATTAACTTATTGGCTCCTTCGAAGGTAATCCTGCTTTTCTTGGATATTTCTTAGGTGTCTCTTTTATTTTTTTTATAACTACAAGATTACGATAAATATCCGAATCCGGCAAAGTAAATTCCTCACTTCTATCAAATTTACCACCAAGAATACTGATTACATTTTTAGCAGCAGACATTTCTTCCATAATCTTCTCTGATTTATAGGAAATAAATTCACCGCCTACTTTTACAAAAGGGAGACAATACTCTGACAAGGTCGATAAATTTGCAACCGCTCTGGATACACATAAATCAAATTTTCCGCGTAACTTGTCAGGTTTTGCAAAATCTTCCGCTCTTCCATGAACTGTTTCTACACCGGACAGACCTAATTGTGAAATCACTTCATTTAAAAAATTTATTCTCTTATTTAATGAATCCAACAAAGTAACTTGTAAATTCGGATAAGCAATTTTCAAAGCAAGTCCCGGAAATCCCGCACCGGTTCCAACATCAATTACCTTAACTTTTTTGCTGACATCAAAAGTTTTGATTAAGGAAAGACTATCCACAAAGTGCTTTTTCATTACTTCATCATATTCTGTAATAGCGGTCAGGTTCATAAAACCATTCCACTCCACCAATAATTCGTAGTATCTTAAAAACTGATTTATTTGCTCCGGAGTCAAGACAACTCCCAAATCTGCCAAATCTTTATTAAATTGTGTGGTATCGCAACTCATGTAAGAATACTCCTCAAAAGCATAAGATTTATTATGTAAACCTTTTTTCGAATTACATTAATTTCCTATCCATTTTTTCTACTATATTGCTCCAAATAAACAAGTAACACTGAAACATCAGCCGGAGAAACACCGGAAATACGTGAAGCCTGTCCCACAGAAACCGGTTTAAACAATTTCAATTTCTGACGTGCTTCAATACGAAGAGAAGGAACCTCATCGTAATCTAAATCCTCCGGAATTGCTTTCTTCTCCATCTTTTTGTACTGTTCTACCTGACGAAGCTGGCGCAAAATATATCCTTCATACTTAATTTCTATTTCCACCTGCTCTATTACATCCGCAGGCAATTTATTTGCTCCGCAAATCTCCAATGCAAACTCTTCCCGACCCGGATCTATTGCAGCTAAATTTTCATAAGTAAGCTCCGGTCGGCAAATAAGTTCTGCCAAAGAAGCAGCTGTCTTTAAACTGGAACTACCCTTCTCCTCTAAAAATGCCTGGACGTGCTTATTAGCACCTACACTAGTATTTTTGAGACGTTCTACCTCTTTTTCAATCAATTCTTCTTTCTTTAAAAGGGCCTGATATTGTTCCTCAGAAATAAGTCCTACTTCATATCCTTTTCTACGTAGTCTTCTGTCCGCATTATCCTGACGAAGAAGCAAACGATACTCTGCACGGGAAGTCATCATTCGATAAGGTTCAAAATTATCCTTAGTAACCAAATCATCAATCAAAACACCAATATAACTTTCCGAACGGTCAAGTACTAAAGGTTCCTTGCCCAAAATGGACATACTTGCATTAATGCCGGCAATCAATCCTTGAGCTGCCGCTTCTTCATATCCGCTACTACCATTAAACTGACCGGCACTAAAAAGCCCTTTAATATTTTTAAACTCCAGACTTGGATATAATTCTCTGGCATTGATACAATCGTATTCAATAGCATAAGCATTTCTTACAATCTTACAATTTTCTAAACCGGGAACTGTACGATACATTGCCAGTTGCACATCTTCCGGCAAAGAAGATGACATACCACCCACATACATTTCATTGGTATGAATACCTTCCGGTTCAATAAACACCTGGTGACGCTCTTTATCTGCAAATTTTACTACTTTATCCTCAATAGAAGGACAGTATCTGGGACCCGTTCCTTCAATTACTCCGGCATAAATAGGAGAACGATCTAAATTTCCCCTAATAATTTCATGAGTCTTTTCGTTAGTATATGTCAACCAGCAGGAAACCTGATCTTTTTGTATGGTTTCTGGATCCGTTGAGAAAGAAAAAGGTACTATTCTTTCATCACCAGTCTGTTCTTCCATTTTGGAAAAATCAATACTTCTCTTGTCCATACGGGCAGGAGTACCGGTTTTAAATCGACGAATTTCAATACCCATATTCTTCAAGGAATCTGTTAAATAATTTGCTGCCTGTAAACCGTTAGGACCGGTATAAGTAATTGCTTCTCCACACAAACACCTTGCCTTTAAATATGTACCGGTACAAAGGATCACTGCTTTACATTCATAAATAGCACCTGTGTAAGTTTTCACACCGGTAATAACTTTCTTCGCAGTACTACCTTCTTCTATCTCTTCCCAAAGAATTTCGCAAACTTCTGCCTGTTTAATAGTCAAATGTTCCTGATTTTCCAAAACAGTACGCATTTCACGGGTATAGTCTGCCTTGTCCGCCTGTGCACGCAGAGAATGCACCGCCGGACCTTTTGAAACATTCAACATTTTAGACTGAATAAAGGTTTTATCAATATTCTTGCCCATCTCACCACCCAAGGCATCTATTTCTCTTACCAAATGTCCCTTGGAAGAACCACCAATATTCGGATTACAGGGCATAAGGGCAATACTGTCCACACTTACTGTGAAAATCACGGTTTCCAGTCCCAGTCTTGCAGCCGCAAGTGCAGCTTCACAACCGGCATGACCGGCACCAATTACACATATATCTACTTTTTCTCTAATTTCAGGCATAATTAAATCCTCGTTCTAATTATAACTTTGTAAGATGTATCCTAGGATATTTAGATTAATAGTTCATTTGCGCAAGTCCTCGGACACAAGAATTTCTCATTACTTACCCATACAGAATTTCGCGAAAATCTCATTCACTAAGTCTTCGCCTACTTCTTCACCGATAATGGTTCCTAAGGATGCATAGGCGCTCATTAAATCGATGGAGTAGAAATCTTCCGGCATATGATTTTCCAGACTGTTTACTACCATCTGCAGACTTTCTCTGGCGTCCAAAAGTGCTTCTTTATGACGCATATTGGTAATAATAACCTGGTCATTGGCACGAATCTCTCCTTGGAAGAACATATCTTTTATTACATTTTCAAACTCATCCATACCGATATTTTCTTTGGTGGAGGTTCGAATAATTTGTATAGACTCGTAATCTTTAAAGTCTTCTTCCGTTACCACCATATCCAAGTCAGACTTATTTAAAAGGACAATAACTTTTTTGTCCCGAATAACAGTAAGAATTTCCTTATCACTATCATCCAAAGGCACAGAAGCATCTACCACGTAAAGAATTAAGTCTGCCTTAGCAGCATATTCTTTAGCACGCTCCACACCAATCTTTTCTACCACATCTTCGGTACTGCGAATACCGGCAGTATCAATAATATTTAAACCAATTCCCTGCAATTTAATGGACTCCTGCAATACATCTCTGGTGGTTCCGGCAATATCTGTAACAATGGCACGTTCCTCACCCACCATGCGATTCAAAAGTGAAGATTTACCTGCATTGGGCTTTCCTACAATAACGGTATTGATACCTTCCCTTAACATTTTGCCGTTATCCGCTGACGCAATCAGCTTGTCCACACGTTTTAATATGGACTCCACTTTTTTTGTCAAACGTTCCTCATAACCGTCCAAACTAATGTGTTCCGGGTCATCTAATGCAGATTCGATAAAAGCAATTTCATAAATAATTTCTTCACGCAAAGTTTTCACTGCATCAGAAACACTACCCTTCAACTGTTCCATAGAAGACGTCAGGGCAAATTCATTCTGAGAATGAATCACGTTAATTACTGCCTCTGCTTTAGCCAAATCAATACGCCCATTCAAAAAAGCACGCTTGGTAAATTCACCGGGCTCTGCAATTCTGGCACCGTTCTTAATCAACAATTCCAGCACCTTCTGAAGTAATAAAACACCACCATGGCAATTTATTTCAATGGTATCTTCCTTGGTGTAAGTATTGGGCGCTTTCATAACCATCAGCATGACTTCATCAATAATTTTATCCTTGTAATCATTTCCTTCCTTGGCAGGATCCACTATATAACCATAATGAATGGTATGGGTATCATACTGGAGTAAATTATTTTTGCCAAATTTATTAATATATACTTTATTTACAATTTCAAATGCCTCATCTCCGGACACTCTCACAATACCGATTCCCGCATCTGAAAGTGCTGTGGCAATTGCTACAATCGTATCTGTTTTCATGCTTTCAAACCTTTTACAATTTATTCTATAAAAAATAGAAACATTACCTCATTTTAGTTCACAATATATCACTATAATCATAAAACTTCTCAATTAAAATAGCAAGATAAAAACTTATAGATTCTATATTAATTTCAATAAAAAAGGTCAATTATCTTTTCAGATAAATGACCTTTTAACTTACATTTTATTTATTTCTTTAATGTTACAACTACTCTTCTGAAAGGTTCATCACCTTCACTATGAGTACTTACGTACTTATCATTCTGTAATGCAGAGTGAATAATACGTCTTTCATAAGGATTCATAGGCTCCAAAGAAACGGTTCTCTTGGTTCTCTTAACCTTATAAGCAATATTCTTTGCAAGATTTTCCAGAGTATCTTTTCTTCTCTGTCTGTAATTTTCGGTATCCACCTTTACACGAATGTAATCATCAGTTTCCTTGTTTACTACCAAAGATACTAAGTATTGCAATGAATCTAAGGTTTGTCCTCTTTTACCGATTAAAACACCCATTTCATCACCGCTTAAATCGATGTCCATGGTCTTTTCTTCTTCATTAAACTTCACATCTACAACTACTGTCATGTTCATTGCTTCAAAAACATCCTTTAAGAAGCTTTTTACATTATCTTCAACAGAGCACTTTACAGTTGCTTTAATTACCGCAGGCTTTGCACCAATTCCTAAGAAACCGGTAGAACCTTCTTCAATTACTTCGTAAACTAATTTATCACTGGTTACAGATAATTTTTGACAAGCTTCTGTAATAGCGTCGCTAACTGTTTTTGCTGAAACCTCAATATATTCCATTTTTTTTCTCCTCATTATTCTCTATTATTCTTCTCATTAAATTCCTTTACCATATTTGCCTTTGCCATCATACTGCCGGGCTTATAGGTAGTATTATAATTTGTACTTGAAGAACTATCATATGAATTGCTAGTATTATTAGAACCAATATTTGCTTTACTCTGAATGCTCTTGGTCTTCATATTGGCATAAGCATTTAACATTTCCTGCTGCTTTTCCAATTTTTCCATCTTTTTCTTGCTCTTCTCTTCATTCTGTTTGATGATATCTTCAAAATTCATCTTATCAAAATGCTTATTGATAGCTATCTGCTGGATACTTCTTACTACAGAACCTGCAATCCAGTAAATACCCATACCACAAGGGAATGCAAAACAGAACCACGCTGACATCAAAGGCATAATCATATTCATGGTCTTCATAGAAGATGCCATAGGATTATCTTGATCGTTACTATTACTAGCAGGCATTAATTTTGTATTAATCCACTGAGTTAAAGCAGATAAAATAGGAATTAAAAGAGCTCCTATTACTAATCCCCATGCTCCAATTTCAAAGGCAGTTTTCATAATTACCTGAGGAGAATTAGCAATGTTTAATCCAAAAAATTGGTTATACTCATTTAACAGGCCACCTTCTCCTAAGATTAACTGTCCCTGGTACTGAAGATTTTGTAGACCAAATTTTTCTGCAACAATAGCCATATCTGTAGAAGATAATTTGTTTAAAACATCGATAATACCATTAACTTCATTACCTTCTACCATATTATTACCATACGTTGCAATGGTATTTGCAATATTACCTTCTTTCATTGCTTTAAAGGTTTCAAAACCATTTTCGGAAGAGATAATCTTGTCAGCTAATAAAGTAAAAGTTTCTTTTACTTTTGTTACATACGCAGGTACAGAATTAATAACCCTGTAAAGCGCAAATAAAATAGGCATCTGAATCAACAACTGTACACAGCTTCCGGATGGTGATACGCCGTATTTTGCATACACTGCCTGAATTTCCTGATTTTGCATCATAGCAGATTCGTTGTCTTTTCTATTTTTATATTTCGCCTGTATTGCCTGTATTTCCGGCTGAATTTTTGCAGAAAGTTTAGAGAACTTCTGCTGTTTCAATGTCAAAGGCATCATTAACAGGTATATTACGATAGTGAACAAAATAATGGTAAGACCAATATTATGAATACCCAGTAAATTAATTAACTCAAAAATACCATTCATAATAAGTCCCAATAATTTTGCTACATTACCGATAATAAGCCCATTGTCCTTTGTTAAAATAATTAAATTCATGTATCCTCCTTGTATTGCTTCTTATTTTCAAGGAACAGGATCATATCCTCCTTTTGAAAAAGGATTACATCTTAATATTCTCCAAAGAGCAAGTAAAGAACCTTTTATAGCACCATGCTTTTCTATTGCTTCTAATCCATACTGGGAACAACTGGGTACATAAGGACATTTTGTTCTCTTTAAAGGAGAAATATTTCTTTGATAAAATTTTATAAGAGCAATAAGTAGTTTTTTCATATTATAACAAATCCTACTTCCCACATTATAAAATAAATATGAAATTACTCATAAATTTTTATTCATCCATATAAACAAAAATTTTTATAATATGATGAAGCTTTCCTAAGTGTAACAGTGCGCTCTCTACCTCTTCATAACCTACGGTAGCTGCACCGGGCCTGCCTACGATTACTATATCCAAACCACTATTGAATATATTTTCGTGTAATCGATAACTTTCTCTTATAAGTCTTGTAACACGATGTCTTACAACACTATTTCCTACTTTTTTACTAACACTGATTCCAATTCTATTTTTTTCAAGGCCATTTTCTTTCACGTACATCACCAGATACTTATTCGCGTATGATTTTCCGTTCTTGTAAACAAATTGGAATTGACTGTTTTTTTTAAGTGATTCTGAAAATTTCATAATACAACATTTCCCTTCTAAAACTTTTCATTTTGAAAGAGAAAAAAAGGTCACATTGCTGTGACCTATGCTGATAATTTCTTTCTTCCTTTTGCACGTCTTGCTGCCAAAACTTTTCTTCCGCCCGGAGTACTCATTCTAGCTCTGAAACCATGAACCTTAGATCTAGATCTCTTCTTTGGCTGAAATGTCATCTTCATAAAAAAGGCACCTCCTTCTCTCTTAACCTTAATCTATTTTAAGGTAACTAAGTTAATCAATTTTACATACAAAATTTTAAAAATTCTGCATTCATACGCTTGAAAAACAGCAAATTGATTGTAAATGAAAAATCGCACAATGTCAAGTAAAATCTATAAAAAAACACGTAAATATCGTATTTTTAAGCGACTTAAAAAAAAATTATTTTCATTTTTTTAGTTATCCACATACATAATCACATAATTTTATAAACATTAAGTTATCCACAATTTGTTCATTACTTGTGGATATCATCTTTATGTAAACCCTATATATTGTGTTTAATATGTTTATAACTTATCAATATGCTGTAAAAGTGCCTTTTTTCTTTCATCCACAAAAAGATTGAGTTATTCACATATTTATTCACATTTATTATTTATTTTTA
>JAZSPK010000032.1:0-56875 GCA_045537405.1 Acetatifactor sp. | reverse complement strand
ATTTTCGTGTAAAATAATCAATGTATATATCAATTGGAGGTGTAGAACTTTGGCTAACATTAAATCTGCAAAGAAAAGAATTGAAGTTGCTCAGATTAGAAATGACAGAAATAAGGCTATCAAGTCTGGTGTTAAGACAGCTATGAAGAAGGTTTTCGCTGCTGTTGAGTCTGGCGATAAGGCAGCTGCTACTGCTGAACTTGCTAACGCTACTAAGGTTATCGAGATGGCTGCTTCTAAGGGCGTTTACCACAAGAACAACGTTGCCAGAAAGGTTTCTCGTCTTAGCAAAGCTGTTAATGCAATGGCTTAATTTTATGAAATATATAAAAGCACTCGTACCGTCATGCGAGTGCTTTTCTTTGTCTAAAAAGAGTTCGGAAAATTTCCGAACTCTTTTTGCTATCTTCTTCTACCGCCACCACCGTGACTTCTTCCGCTGCTGCTTCGATGACCACCGCCACCACCGCCACTACGGGTACCACCCGTTGAACTACTGGTCTGAATAATTCTGGAAGTAACGTTCTTTCGAAGATAATTATCCTGACTCACATTTACTCTCGGCTTACCGTTTACAACATAAGTTGCTGCGGTTGTTGTCACTTTTCCTTCTTTTGACTTAATATTGCCAAAGATGAAGAACAATGCAACGATAATAGGAATGGCAATCGCCGCAAAAATGTATTTGCTGCCGGAACCATAAACCACCAAATCACCACTACCACCGGACATCAACTGTTCCACTTTTTTCACATATGCAACATAGCCTTCGTACTCACCATCATCCAGTCCATAATAAACGGCATCCAAAACCCGGTCTATTTCATAATCACCAAACTTTTCAAATACTTTGCCACTAGTAGAAAGCCAACTACCAGCCTGGCCATCATACCAGTTGTCTAATAGCAGAACGCCGTCTCCATCATCTCCAACTTCATCATAACCAAACTCATTGTGATCATAGAAATCATCCGCGATATCACGCATGTTCATTTCCCAATCATTATAACGGTAGCCATATTCCTCTATTTCTTCATCGCTCAAATTCTCAACCGGCTGGTCTATAGTAACCAGAATAATATCACATTGGATTTTATTCTCGGTCTCTTCGATTAATTTTTCCAACTTCTTCTCTTCCGTATTTGATAATACATTTGCATTGTCATACACTCTCTCAGAAGGAGAGTCTGTATTTTCACGTTCTGACTTGCTACCGGAATTTAAGAAACTTCCTACAAACAGAACCGCTGCAACAACAACCACAATTCCCAGAATAATAAACCATATCTTGAAGTAACTTATGTATTGTTGCTTCGATAATTTCTTAACATCAATATCCATAAATGCCTCCTATTACAACAATCTCTCTGCAATATAGCCTAACAAAAACATAAGTGAAGTCAGTACTGCCCACAAGGTTACGCCATACGAAAATACTTTTTTCTTGGAAACCGGTACTTTACCAATAATTTTTCCGGTCTGTCCGTTTACGTAAAATGGATATTTCTCCTCTTTGTACGAATAATCGTACTTCCATACAGGCAATAAGCAATATTCGGTTTTTGTGTTTGTAGCATTTATGTCTCTTGAATTAGTTGTCACTCTGGAATAACCACTGATACTCTGGCTAAGCAAAGCCTCTGCACTCTTGGTCATTTTATCTTTAGCCCTGGGTTCCAAGGTTTCAGACTGTAAATTGTACTTTTCACCCAAGAATCCTGACATATAGTTAGGGGCAAACTCTATCATTTCGTTATAATTGTAGGGCTCCAGCAAATCCATAATATCATCATTCATTTTGATAGATGCATCTGCCGGAATATCATTATATGTAATATCCAGATTTCTCACAAGACTATAGTAAGAGGTCTCTGTATACTCTGTATTACCACTTCTCCAGGTACGTACCTTTACACCTTCACCGTTAAATCTACAATTGGCGCTATAGTCATATACCCAAAAAGGCACATACTCTCCACTCATACTTTCAAGTCTTGCTTCTGCAAGGAAATCCGAAGGTGCAAATACACATCCTTTAAACTTATCCCTCAAGGATTTTTTCACCATTTCTTTGCTGAGTTTAAAAGGTATAATCTTATGAGGCTGGTACTCTCCCTCAACCCTGTCATTTAAAATAATATAGTTATTACAATATTTGCACTGCAAGGCAGAAGTATATTGTTCTATCGTCAATTCACCACCGCAATCAGGGCAAACTTCAATATTATACGCATCATTGGTACGTTCTTCCGTATTCTCGCTGGAACAATACGGACAGTACATAGCATGCAATTCCGGACTGTATATGGTATTTCCGCTACAGTTTTTACATTTAAAAATCATAGCTCTCATTCCTCCCCATTGTATAGGAAATAACTTTCATGCTTTACTATACCACATCAATCAAAAATATGCAATGAAAACGGCAGTTAACACATTAATTTCACAACTATTTACAACTGTTTTCTCGCCATCATAAAATAAACACAAATCTTGTATCCGGCATATCCATACATGCGGTCCAATCCGGAATAGGTATAACTCAAATAAGCTTCTTTCATACCAATATCTCTCAGATACTTGGTTCCTAATGCAACCATATTGGTAGCGATTCCCTTGCCACGGCTGGAAGTGCGCACAGAGGTACAACCTACGGTACCAAGACCTGATTCTGCATTCGCCACCTCTACCAAAAGGGCACCGCAGACTTCATCGCCTTGCGTAGCAATTAGCACCTTCGGCACCTTTTCAGAAGTATAAAGATAGTCCGATCGATACCACTGGGTAAACTCTTTTAACGCATCATCAGTACACTTCCATACCTCTTCTCTATCTTCCGAGGTAGCAAAACGATATGTAATACCCTCTATGGTATCACCCACAGAGTATTCTTCTCTGCAAAACTCCTCTAAAGGAAATCGCATGTCAAAAATATTACAGTCTCTATGATGAACATATCCCTTTTTCTCAAAAAAATTACTGGCATGTTCATCCAGACCTTCATATAAACGCTCATTTACGGACTCATAATAACGTTTGGAAGTGGGAACACCGGGCATTAAATAATCAAAACTTACACCTACTTTTACTTCTTTATATCCCTTTTCCGCAATCTTTTTCTCGCTCTCCTCCAAAAGATAGGAACCAATTCCCCGCCTTCGATATTCCTGATCCACGCAAAGTAATAAAATAGTGTTATCATTTATTACAGAAATACCGATGAGTTCCCCCTGTCCATTTCTTTTTTCCACATAAAGATTTCCTTTATGGGACACAATATTACGCAAGGAACCATCATCTCTGACAATATAAGGAAAGCATCTGCGAAAAATTGCTGCTATTTCTTGAAAAAAGATTTTATCACACTCTGCCATAAAACAATCCTCCTGCGCTTTAAGCGCCCCAGCGGGTTCTAAAAAACTGCTCTCTGTAATGCTTCGGGGTATAACCTGTTATCTTCTTAAACACCTGAATAAAATGACTTTCTGAACTAAAACACAAATAGTTAGAAATCTCTGTACTGGAATAATCGGAAAATTTCAACATATTTTCAGCTGCTTCTATACGCTTCTTAATAATATATCCGCATACGGTTATTCCCACTTCCTTATGAAACAATTTTGATAGATAGGTTTCACTTAACCCTGCTTTATTTGCCAATTGCTCTAAGGTAATTTTCGTATGCAAATTATCGTAAATATAATCCAAACACAGAAGAATAGCCTTGGAATAATGATTGGATTTGCGAATGGTTTGCATACGCTTGGTATAACCTTCCACAATCTCCTTATGTATCTTTTGCACCTGCTCTTTGGAAGTACATTTATCGATATTCTGAATATAAATGTCACTCATATTATAGGCGGTCTCCATCTCCATACCACCCTCAATACAATAACGAGTAATAAAAGCAACCGTAATAATCAGATGATACTTCATATTACGCAAAGGATCTTCGCTTAACCGTCCCAAATCGTCACTATTTAAAGGCTTGTACAGACGATTTACTTCTTCAAGATTTCCCTGCTTGATGCTGTCAAAAAAGGCCATTTCTCTTTCATACGACAAATGGGAAACATTATATTCTCTATTTAAAAATTCTACATGGGACAAATTTTTAGTGATATCCATATTCCTTCTCCTTACTCAAAGGGAGTATATTTAATCCACTGATACTCTGCTATTATCGGCAAATTCGAGTCGTCAAAGGCATTTAACCAGCTATCCACACCGGTTCCGCACCATGCATTCATCATGATTTTACCCTTCGTAGAAGGAATATTGGTAATTGCAGTATGAACCGCCTCTCCATCTACGTACCATATAATTTTATTTTCATACCACTCAAAACCGTAAGTATGAAAATCCTCTGAAGCATCAAAGCCCAAATCATACATATATTCATGATTACCACGGCCACTTGTAAAGTAATTGAACTGTACCTTCGTGGTATCTTTACCTAAAATTTCAATATCTATTTCGTCCCATGGATTATTATCGGAAGGGCCGGTATAGGTAAAGAAAGAAGATACAATACCATCATTTTTTGCTGCCTTCATACTTACTTCATACTTACCGTAACCATAAAAATCTTTACTACGGAACTCTCCACCACTATATGGAATATTATCCTTAGGCGATGCATCCTTATCAATAATCAACTGCATATTACCATTTTCAAAGGTAACATTGGCTTTTCTCCAGGTTACATTAAACATACTGCCATTTGTCCAGCCGTTTGCTGCCTCAAACCCCTTGGGCTGTCCATTTGTAAAATCAGCGTACATTTCAACAGGTTTTTCTTCTACAGCTTCTTCCACAACTTCCTCTACCTTTTCGTCAGTTGCTTCTGTACTATTTCCTACTTCCTGCTTAACCTCATCGGTATCAGCCGTTTGATTTTCCTGTACGTTTTGCTCCTGATTATTTACAGGGGCTTTCTGCTCCTCAGCCTTCTTGCATGCTACCATAGCAGAAAGCATACCAATACAACATAACAATATTATTATTTTCTTCATGTAACCGACCTCCAATATGTCACTTTTTTATCTAATATATCATTCAACTGCACTAAGGAATATCATTTTTTTATTAATTATGTCACGATTTTTGTTTTTGCACAAGACATATGTCAATATTTTAATATAACTGGCATAAAATTGATAGTTTTTCCATTAGCTTTATGCTATAGTACGAGTATAAACAAAATAATTATTTCTTAGAAAGGTGGACAAAAAATGGTTAAAGAAATGGGTTTTTACAAGGGTGTTAACTTAGGCGGTTGGCTTTCACAGTGCGATTACAGCGAAGACCGATTAAACAATTTTATCAAAGAAGAAGATATCGCAAAAATCGCTTCCTGGGGAATGGACCATGTCAGACTTCCTCTCGACTACAATGTAGTAGAAAATGAAGACGGTACTTACAAAGAAGAAGGCTTTGCCAGAATTGCAACCGCTATCGAATGGTGTAAGAAATATAACTTAAATCTTGTGCTTGATTTGCACAAAACAGCAGGCTATTCTTTCGACCCCAACCATATGGAAGACGGTTTCTTTGGTAGCGAAAAGTTACAGGAACGTTTCTATGCTCTCTGGATTGAGTTAGCAAAGCGTTTTGGTAATGACCCTGCACATGTTGCATTTGAATTATTAAACGAAGTTACTGCAAAGGAATATATTGATGAGTGGAACAGAATTTCTTATGAATGTATTAAGAGAATTCGTGAGTACGCTCCCGACACTCTTATCCTGGTAGGCAGCTATTACAACAACTCTGCTAGTGCAGTTAAGGATTTGGCTGACCCTTATGATGATAAAGTAATCTTCAACTTCCACTGCTACGATCCTATTGAGTTCACACATCAGGGAGCACACTGGGTAACCATTTTCGACCAGAACAGACGTTTAAGCTTTGAAGAATGTGACATTACTCCTAAGTTCTTTGATGATTTCTTTGCTTCCGCCATTGCAAAGGCAAAGGAATGTAACACCACTCTTTACTGCGGCGAATACGGTGTTATCGACATTGTTTCACCCGAAGATACTTTAAAGTGGTACAAAGCAATTAATGAAATTTTCGAGAAGTACTCTATCTCCAGAAGTGCATGGAGCTACAAAGAAATGGACTTCGGTCTTTCTGATGCAAGAATGGACGGCGTTCGCGAAGAATTGTTGAAGTATTTATAATTTTCTTTCATAATATACGAACCGGGCAATGCTGAAGCATTGCCCGGTTTTTTTGTATGCTAATATTTTTCATTCCACTTCTGCATCAATTCATCGTATAAATCATTTAATCGTTTAATAATTTCTTCATTCACCTCAATTTTCTTATCCATGAACTGCATGCCACGCTCTCCCATGAAATCCACACAATACATCAAGGTATAAAAATGAAATGCCTTTTTCTGAATAGGAGTTAATTGCATTTCTTCTAAGATATACTTCACATAGTCTGTATCACAATTCATATTAAGAAGCGCCATATTGGTTAATGCCACATAAGTCAACTTATCTCCTATACCCATCCAGTCAATATCTACAATCCCTGAAATATGACCATTGTAAATCAATAGGTTCTTCGTACTCACATCATCTAAATAGGCAACCGGCTTTATGCATGCAAAATATTCATTCAGTTCCTCTTTTAATTTGTATAGTGCATCAACCTTGGACGTTTCAAAATAGCCATTCTGTGATATACGAAGCCTTGAACGTTCCAGCATTTCCTCAATTTCGCCCTTCCAGGACCAATCTGTAGGAATATTTTCCAATTTCAGTTTTTCCATCTCCTTCTGGATAGTCACTATTTCACGGGCAATATTTCTCTTTTCTACATCCGTAAGTTGTGTATATACCAAGCCAATGTCCTTGCCCTCAAAGTAGGTCAGTATAATATATTCATATTCTGCAAAAGAACCTTTCCCAAGCACTTTCGGCACCGTAATATCCAAATTTGCCAGTCTTTCCAACCAATAGATAGTATCCTTGTAGGCATCTTTTTCTTCACTGCATCGGAATACATACTTATCATTTTGACACACTACTATATACACATAATTACCCTGACCCACAGCACAGCGCTCTGCCGCAATAGGATATTCTTTCATGCTCTCCAGAAATATTTGAGAAATCTGTTGTTCGTAATTCATTATATTCTCCTACTTACTACAAATTAATATCTTAATATGTTGATAATCATTATAACATATATTATACATAAAGACATAATGATAAAAAACACCGGATAGCGATTTCTCACTACCCGGTGCATAAATCATTATGATTTAATTACTTGTTGTAATTTACAATAGCGCCGAAGTCAGGCTTCAAAGAAGCGCCGCCTACCAAACCACCGTCGATATCCGGCTGAGCGAATAATTCAGGTGCGCTGGAAGCAGATACAGAGCCGCCATACTGAATACGGATAGCTGCTGCAGTAGCATCATCATAAACTTCTGCGATACAGTCACGGATTGCCTTACATACTTCCTGAGCCTGCTCAGTAGTAGCAACCTTACCGGTACCGATAGCCCAGATAGGCTCGTAAGCGATTACTGCAGTTGCAGCCTGCTCAGCGGTAACGTTTAAGAAAGCAATCTTAATCTGCTGACGGATGAAGTCGATGGTAACGCCCTGCTCTCTCTGAGTTAAGGTTTCACCACAGCAAACGATAGGAGTAATACCGTACTCGAATGCCTTTAATACCTTCTTGTTTACGGTTTCGTCGGTTTCTGCGAAGTATTCTCTTCTCTCAGAATGTCCGATGATTACATACTTAACTCCAACATCTGTAAGCATGTTAGGAGCGATTTCACCGGTGAATGCACCCTTATCTTCGAAGTACATATTTTCAGCACCGATGTTAATGTTAGAACCCTTAGCAGCTTCCATAGCAGGAATAATGTCGATTGCAGGTACGCAGAATACTACGTCTACATCGTCATTAACTACGAGGGGCTTTAAAGTATTTACAAGTTCCACTGCCTGGCTGGGAGTCATGTTCATCTTCCAGTTACCAGCGATAATTTTTCTTCTTGCCATGATTAATTTCCTCTTTCTGGTGCAGATGCACCATATTTTTTCTCTATTCGCAGACACTCTGAAAATGCTTCGCATTTCCAGAGGCGCGTTGCACCTTCATAAAACTTCATTGTCGTCCTCGCTCATGCAAGCATGACTCGAACGCCTATGAAGTTTCACTCAGTCTGCTCATCTCGACTATTATTTATCATCTGCTGCATCTACACCGGGAAGAACCTTACCCTCTAAGAATTCAAGGGAAGCACCACCACCGGTAGAGATGTGGCTCATCTTGTCACCGAAGCCTAACTGGTTAACAGCTGCTGCAGAGTCACCACCACCGATAATGGTAGTTGCTTCTGTTTCAGCCAAAGCCTTAGCTACAGCAATAGTACCAGCTGCTAAAGTAGGGTTCTCGAATACACCCATAGGTCCGTTCCAAACAACGGTCTTTGCAGACTTAACAGCGTCAGCATACATAGCAGCGGTCTTAGGTCCGATATCGAGACCTTCCATATCAGAAGGAATTTCATTTGCATCTACATAAGTAACTTCGATTTCAGCATCGATGGGGCTGGGGAAACCAGCTGCTACAGTAGTGTCGATAGGAAGTAACAACTTCTTACCAAGCTTCTCTGCCTTATCCATCATTTCCTTACAGTAATCGATCTTCTCATCATCTACTAATGAGTTACCGATTTCCTTGCCCTGAGCCTTTAAGAAGGTATATGCCATACCACCACCGATGATGAGGGTATCACACTTCTCCAAAAGGTTAGAGATAACGTTTAACTTATCAGCAACCTTAGCACCACCAAGGATTGCAACGAAAGGTCTTACAGGATTTTCTACTGCATTACCTAAGAAGTCGATTTCCTTCTGCATTAAGTAACCAACTACGTTAGAACCACCCTTTTCGGTGATGAACTTGGTAACGCCTGCAACAGATGCATGTGCCCTGTGAGAAGAACCGAATGCATCACATACATAATCATCTGCCAAATCAGCCAATTCCTTGCTGAATTCTTCGCCGTTCTTGGTTTCTTCTTTGCCACGGAAACGAGTATTCTGAAGTAATACTACATCGCCTTCGTTCATAGCTGCTACAGCTGCGGTAGCTGCTTCGCCGGTAACATTGTAATCTGCTACGAATACAACTTCCTTACCAAGCTTCTCAGAAAGTCTCTTAGCAACAGGTGCTAAAGATTCCTTCTCGTTAGGACCTTCCTTAACTTTACCAAGATGTGAGCAAAGGATAACCTTTCCACCATCATTGATTAACTTCTGAATTGTAGGAAGTGCTGCGTTGATACGAGTTTCGTCAGTAATCACGCCTTCCTTAAGAGGCACGTTAAAGTCACATCTTACGAGTACTTTTCTGCCCTTAGCATTGATATCATCTACTGATTTCTTGTTTAAGCCCATTGTGATGACCTCCACTTTCTTTTTTGTTTTATTAAAAAAGGTCCGGTCCTAATGAACCGGACCTTTTAGGTCGTTTAAATTACGAAACTATACCACTCGAAAATCCTTCTGCTACGCAGAAACGCAACTGACGTTGCTTACGATTTTCTCGTTGTCGCTCCGGATGAAAACAAATGTCTGCTACGCATCCGCTTGTTTTCCTTCCTCGCTCCATATTAAGCTAACTCAGCGAAGTACTTAATTGTACGAACCATCTGAGAGGTGTAGCTGTTCTCGTTATCATACCAAGAAACAACCTGTACCTGGGTGTTGCCATCTTCCATAGGAGCTACCATAGTCTGAGTAGCATCGAAGATAGAACCGAAGGTAGAACCGATGATATCAGAAGAAACGATTTCATCAGTGTTGTAACCGAAGCTTTCGGTAGCTGCTGCCTTCATAGCTGCATTGATTTCGTCCTTGGTAACTGCACCCTTAACAACTGCTACTAAGATAGTAGTAGAACCTGTAGGGGTAGGAACACGCTGTGCAGAACCGATCAACTTGCCGTTCAATTCAGGAATAACAAGTCCGATAGCCTTAGCTGCACCGGTAGAGTTAGGAACGATGTTCTGAGCGCCTGCACGGCTTCTTCTCTTGTCGCCCTTTCTCTGAGGACCATCAAGGATCATCTGATCACCTGTGTAAGCATGAACAGTTGTCATGATACCAGACATGATAGGTGCTAAATCGTTAAGAGCCTTAGCCATAGGAGCTAAACAGTTGGTTGTACAAGAAGCTGCAGAGATAACAGTATCTTCAGCCTTCAAGGTGTCATGGTTTACATTGTAAACGATGGTAGGAAGATCATTTCCTGCAGGAGCAGAGATAACTACCTTCTTAGCACCAGCGGTGATGTGAGCTTCTGCCTTAGCCTTAGAGGTGTAGAAACCGGTACACTCTAATACTACGTCTACGTCTAATTCACCCCAAGGAAGTTCAGCTGCGTTAGCCTTAGCATAGATGGTGATAGTCTTACCGTTAACGGTGATAGAATCTTCGCCAGCTACTACGCTGTCAGCATACTTGTACTTACCCTGAGCGGTATCATACTTTAATAAATGAGCAAGCATATCAGGACTTGTTAAGTCATTGATTGCTACTACTTCATAACCTTCTGCATCAAACATCTGTCTGAATGCAAGACGACCAATACGGCCGAAACCATTAATTGCTACTTTAACTGCCATTTTAGTTTCCTCCTAAAATATGAATAATTTTATATTTTTTGACATATACTATCTCTTGCTCGTCCAAATGCCGAGATTAGATTGTCAAAATTTTATCAGCAGTCTTATTTTACCTAATTCCTTCACATAATTCAAGATGTAAATCAAAAATATTTTAAATTTGGTTGATTTTTACATTTTCTTTACATTTCAAAGAATTTTTCGTACATTTTACTAGAAAAGATATGCTTCTTCTATCCTATTCTATCATATATTGCAGTTTGATTTTAAATGTTTTATACTGTATTTGTATTTTAAATATCAGAAAGCGAGGATTTCCTTATGCCTATAACAGCCGATTTCCATATGCACTCCAACTTCTCCGGCGACAGCGATGCCTCCATGGAGTCCATGATATTAAAAGGTATTGAACTGGGCTTAACCCATATGTGCTTTACGGAGCATAACGATTTTGACTTCCCTGTTTGTGAAGAAGTCCCTGCCGGCACCTTTGAGGTTAATGCAGATGCATATCTTTACGATCTTTTGAAGTACAGAGATAAATACAAAGACAAAATCAATATTTTGTTCGGCGTGGAACTGGGACTTCAACCTCACATTGCTCGTGAGAATGCTATTTTTGCAAAAGCCCATGACTATGATTTTATTATCGGTTCTTCTCATATTTGCAATAAAAAAGACCCCTACTTCCCTGCCTTTTACGAAGGACGCAGTGAAGAAGAAGCCTACAGCGAATATTTCCAGTCCATTATTGATAATATTAAGAAGTTCCAAAACTTTGATGTATATGGTCATTTGGATTATGTGGTACGTTATGGTCCGAACAAGGATGCGGACTACACCTATACAAAATACAAAGACTTGTTGGACAAGATTTTGGAGTTATTAATTGATAACGGTAAAGGTATCGAAATCAATACCGGTGCCGTCAGCAGCGGATTACGTGAATTGCATCCTCTCACCGATATTATTAAGCGCTACAAGGAATTAGGTGGCGAAATCATTACCATCGGCTCTGATGCCCACAAGCCTGAAAATATCTGCGGGTATTTTATCCGTGCAGAAGAAGTTTTAAGAGAATGTGGATTTAAGTACTATACAATTTTTGAGAAAAGAATACCGGAATTTAAGAAACTGTAAAAAACCATTGGCACCGTATCCCTACGGTGCCAATTTTATTTCTATATCGCTTTTAGTCTGAGCATATTCATCATCTCCAAAAACTGCCACAGTAATGGTTTCGCCTTCCACTAATATGGCGGTAATCAGATACCCCTCATCCCCCTGTATCTCTACTTTACGATAAAACACATAGCAATCTTTTTCTACACTGTCCCCATAAAAGGTAAATCCGTCTTCTAACAAAACAGGAAGATACTCCATAACAACCGACTGTGCATCCTCTGCCTTATAAGTATTAATTAAAGTATCGTTTTGCAACTTACTGTCTATCTGCTCTATATCAGAATCTACCACATCGGGCATGGGTACACTCTCACACATTTCCAGAAATTCCGCATAGGACTTCCAAACAAGCTTATAAAGAGATAACCAATTATCGTTCTCCGTATCGGTATTCACATAAACTAAATGTGAAGCAAAAATCAGCAAATAGATAACAATCAAGGAGCCGCTGGCAAGGGCATGAATGTTGGCGGGCTTGCTCTCAATCTGATACTCTTTTATTACCCATCCATATCGTGCATAATCAATCTCTGCACCACAGTATTTACAATTACTTCCTTCCAAAATATTAATGCTGGTATGACATCCTTCACATTTGTACTCTCGAAGAGCCATTTCCTTCTTATGTACTACATCTTTTCTACCGGAAAGTACCAACATAAGTTTCTCATATCTGGTGCGGATTTTTCTTCCTTTCAGCAAGGTTAAACGCATAGTAACCTGTACCTTCGCTTCATAAGCCTCTCCCTGATCCAGCACTTCTTTAAACTTACACCGGGTTACACAACAGTCCACCACATCCTGATACTTTTCAACAATATTTTCAAGCGAAAAAGTAGCAAACGCAGCCACTTCCTTTTCATCATTGGTCATGTGAATATTACGAAGCTTGTACTCCAAATTCTGGCAAAAATCTTCTCCGGAAAAATCCGGAATTACTCTTTTGGCAATATCTTCTCCCACAATGCGTTGCCCATACACATAGGTAAGCACTGACCGCCATAAAAAGTACATTACTACCAAAATAATAATGCACCTGAAACAAACCGGCACCATATCAAAAGCAAAAAGGGTTCCCCAAAGAGTTGCAACAGCATCATATCCTGTATGGTTATTTACCACCAAAACAAATAATCCAATAAAACAAATAACACCTATTAGCAACAATATCCCCGTTGTCGCCCCTAAGGCATATGCGGTTTTGTTCATAGTTTTCTTAATCTTTTCCCGGGTATTTTCCTCCAAAGAAAATCCGGAAACCTTTGTTTCAAAATCCTTTACGGAAAACCGGGAGCCACAGTAATCGCAACCATCAATAAACTCGGATAATTTACTTTCATGACCGCAGTTTGGACATACTGCATTCTCTTCATCCACAATACCATGCAACATATGAATATTCATATGCTCATAATCTTTTAAAGGACGTATTTTTCGACCGTTTAACTGATAATTTCTCTCAGCAATTACATTCTGTCTGTTCTCTCCCACAAACCCCAAACCGTCTTCTAATACTTCAAGAGAATATCCAGTATTCCCCTTTCTATCCCGATGTCTCTTTAAGGACAAGTTCATATGTAAGCCCTTGGCTTCCAAACGTCTTTTGGTCAGACGCATACTCTGCCAAAAGGGCTGGGTGGTCATTTCCTGTAATTCCGTATCATCATAAACACCCTCATAGTATTTAGAGTAAAATCCCGGGAAATTCTTGGACTTTTCATTCATGTCCTTACGTATTTGTGTTTTCTTCTCTGCACTGATTATTTCTTCTCTCATCTTTTCCTTCGTTCCTTAAAACATTCTCGGCGGGCATAATACAACCACTGTAAGCGGTACGGTCTGTGCAGGAATACTTCTGGTGGAAATATGATATTCCACTACCAAATCCCGTCCCGCGGGACTACCCAAAAACTGTTGGTTATTTGTGGTATATATCATCTGCTCATCCGGCAGAACTAATTTCAATGTCTTCTTATCATTTACGAGTTCATCATCAAAATAAGCCACTTCTACCTGTCTGTCATTCTCTAACTGTGCTACAACTACAGCAGTATACTGTGGCGGATATATTAATATTGCAGGAGCATTCAAAGAATACCAGAAGGTACACTTCATGCCTACCTCAAGAGTCATATAATCTACCACATAAGTATTAGGATTTACCACAAAATTAGTAATATTGTTTTCCTCTGCTTCCACGGTAACTAATAAACTGCAACCATCCGAATTAAGACTGTTTACACCATGTTGCATTATCTCTACAATCGTCCCTGTAAAACTACCGTACATAGCTCCCTGATATCCGTTTTCATTTCCAAATTCATTTCTATAATCCATAATTCAAACCTCCATCTTATTATACATATTCACTTTATTGATAAGCATTCATAAAACCATCGACTACTGAATAATGGTTCCGCCACCCAGCACGTATTCTCCCTCATAAAAGACCGCCGCCTGTCCCGGAGTTGCAGCCCGAACCGGCTGTTCAAAGGTACAAAGCACCTTCCCATCCGGCAACTTCTCTAACAGGCAATACTCGCCTTTATGATTATATCGTATCTTGCAAAGTACTCTTCGGGGCCTTTCCAAATCTTCCATCCCCATATAATTTACATTTTCACATAATACTGTGGTCGTGAAAATATCCTCATTCTTACCAATGACAACCTCATTGCTTGCTGGTCGTATTCCTGTAACAAATACTCTCTCTCCCATGGGTAATTCCAGACCTCTTCGCTGACCAATGGTATAATGGGTAATACCTTTGTGCGTGCCTAATATTTTACCTTCTCTGTCCACAAAATTGCCCGGACCTGGCACCCTATCCCCTGCCATCTGTTCAATAACCGCCGCATAATCTCCGTCCGGCACAAAACAGATATCCTGGCTGTCCGCCTTATGTGCAACCGGAAGCCCTGCCTCCACTGCAATTGCTCGAATTTCTTCTTTGGTGTATTCACCTACCGGCATCAGGGTTTTGATCAATTGCTCCTGGGTTAGATTATACAAAGCATAGGTCTGGTCCTTAGCAGCCGTTACACTGTTTCGAATCGCCAATCGACCATTTGACAAAGTATCAATACGAGCATAATGTCCGGTTGCAATATAATCCGCACCAATTTCCATGCTACGTTTAAGTAATGATTCCCACTTTACATACCGATTACAAGCTATGCAGGGATTGGGAGTTCTGCCTTGCAAATACTCCTCCACAAAGTAATCCATAACCTTACCTTTAAATTCCTCTTTAAAATTCATTACATAATAAGGAATATCCAAATGTTCTGCTACCCGTCTGGCATCCTCCACCGCAGTAATACCACAACAGCCACCATTATCTTCCTGGTACTCTTTATCTTCCTGCCAAATCTGCATGGTCACACCAATTACTTCATATCCTACTTTTTTTAAAAGGTATGCCGCCACGGAAGAATCCACACCGCCGGACATACCTACCACTACTTTGTTCGACATACTTTAACTCCTTATTCTACCTTCTGTTCTGCTTCATCCTCATGACCCGCTATCAATTTCCTTATCAGTGCAATTATTAGTGTTCCCAAAACAGATACACCAATACAACCACCCCAAGCCAGCATAATTATATATCCCAACATTCCCTTCAACTCAGGTTGTGGCATACTAATATATAAACATACATATATTCCATAAACCAAAACTGAAGGCAACATTGTCAACACCATAAATTTTCCAAAACCAATATGGTATTTTTTCACCAAATGTTGTCTCACTCCCTCTATTCCAAACAATATCAATATGCCGTATGCTACAAATCCTAACATGCTGCTTGGCAGAATAATAAGTATAACAACACTCAATATCAAGGAAACTCCTATCGAACCCAAAACCCATTTTATTATCGTTTTGTTCTCCATCTAAGCATCCCTCCTAACATATTTATGTTCCTACAACCATATTACTCGTATTTTTCCTGTTCTGTCAACTTAAGCATATGAATACTTTAGTATAAATACTATCAATTATTGCATATGCTGTTTTCTTCTTATGTGCAAGCAGTAATCTATAAGAGGTAAGAAATGATAGGATCACATACTCAACTTAAACATCTCATAAGCAAACACCCTTTAATTACCGGAAGCTTTTTACTAACCTTAACCGGGCTGATTACACGATTTATCGGTTTTTTCTATCGAATTTATATGTCACGTACATTTGGTGAAGAAGGTATGGGCATTTATCAGCTAATCGGTCCCATTATGGCACTAGCTTTTTCTTTAACTGCCGCCGGATTCCAAACTTCTATCTCCAAATTTGTAGCAGAAACCACGCAATCAACAAAAGACAAAAATCCCACCGTATCGCCCAAGCCTTTCTATATGGGAATATCCATCTCATTACCATTGTCCGTGCTTATTATGCTTTTGTTGATACGCTTCTCTAACACATTAGCTTGTGAATGGTTAAACGAGCCACGTACCGCACCCTTGCTGCATATCCTTGCGCTTTCCATTCCATTAAGTGCTCTACACGCTTGTATAAACGGATACTTTTACGGAAAAAAACAAGCTTCGGTACCCGCCATCTGCCAAATTATCGAACAATGCTCCCGAGTACTGGCTGTTTATCTTACCGTACAGTTCTATATTTCAAAAGGTAGTATCCCGCCTCTGCAAATTACAGTTTTCGGTACCTTAATAGGGGAATTACTGTCTACGGTTATATGTATTATTTTCTTTTTATGGACCTCAAGCAAACATAATATTCAAGATAAATCCATTCCCTGTACCTTGGGCTATGGCGCACTTTTCCTAATGGTGATTCCTCTTATCGCCAATCGGGTCACTTTAAATGCCTTATTAAGCGTGGAAACAATCGCCCTACCTTCCATGTTAAAACTCTATGGATATGACCAAACCACCTCATTAAGTGTATATGGAGTATTAACGGGTATGGCCTTCCCACTTATCTTTTTTCCCAATGCAGTTACCGGTTCCATTGCCGTACTGCTCCTTCCGCTGATATCGGAGCAAACTGCTTTAGGCAACACAAAAGAAGTTCGTAAACTTACGAAAAAAGTAATTCAATACTGCTCTATATTAGGTTTTTCCTGCATGGCATTATTTTTACTATCCGGCAGATTCTTAGGGACCTTTTTGTTTCAAAGTGAATTGGCAGGAATATATATTACAGCCTTAAGTTTTATTTGTCCTTTTCTCTATTTAAACAATACCTTATCCGCTATTTTGCACGGCATGGGTAAGGTTATTACTATATTTGCAATAAGTGTTTCAGCACTACTACTACGTCTTTTCTTTTTGTACCAATTTGTCCCTGTCCATGGCATGAAAGGTTACTTATGGGGGCTTTTGGCTGCGCAAATTTACACCTGTGTTATTTATCTTTTAACAATCTCCCGTAAGAAAAAACTTGCAAGATAACACATCAAGTGGTAATCTTTCTTTGTGGTTTTTATCACAAAGGAGGAAAATTATGAGTTTCAAATTCTTACAAAAGTTACCTACTCCGGAAGAAATCAAGGAAGAGTACACATTACCGGCGAAACTGATGCAGTTAAAAAAAGAACGTGATGCAGAAATTGCTGATGTCATTACCGGAAAAAGCAATAAATTTTTAGTAATTATCGGTCCTTGTTCCGCAGATAACGAAGATTCTGTATGTGAATATGTGAGTCGTCTGGCAAAAATTAATGACCGGGTAAAAGATAAATTAATCCTTATTCCCCGTATTTATACAAACAAGCCGCGTACCACCGGCGAAGGTTATAAGGGAATTGTTCACCAGCCCAATCCGGAAAAAAAGCCAGATTTTCTGGCCGGCCTTATCGCCATGAGAAAAATGCATATCCGCGCGGTTTCCGAAACCGGACTTACCGCAGCAGACGAAATGCTTTATCCGGAAAACTGGATGTATGTATCCGATATACTTTCCTATGTAGCTATCGGCGCCCGTTCCGTAGAGGACCAGCAGCATCGTTTGACCGTAAGCGGCTTTGATGTTGCAGCAGGTATGAAGAATCCTACCAGTGGCGATTTTTCCGTTATGATGAATTCTGTATATGCCGCACAGCATCCCCACTCTTTCATTTATCGCGGATACGAAGTGCAAACCTCCGGAAACGAACTGGCCCATACTGTGCTTCGCGGTGCAAACAATAAGCATGGTCAAAATCTTCCCAATTATCATTACGAAGATTTGATTCGTCTCTACGATATGTACGAAAACATGAATCTGAAAAATCCGGCTTGTATTATTGATTCTAACCATTCTAACTCTAACAAGCAATATGAGCAGCAGATTCGTATTGTTAAGGAGGTAATGCATAGTCGTAAACTTAGCTCCGATATTCACAAATTAGTAAAAGGGGTTATGGTAGAAAGTTACATTGAACCCGGATGCCAGAAGGTTGGCGGCGGTATTTATGGCAAGTCCATTACCGATCCTTGTCTGGGCTGGGAAGATACCGAAAAACTCATTTACTCCATTGCAGAATTTGAATAATAACAACAAAAAAAGACTCATCCTCGCGGATGAGTCTTTGCATATACTTCTCTTAAATGATTCTTAGTAAGGGATGCGTAAATCTGCGTGGTTGCAATATCCGAATGTCCCATCATTTCCTGTACACTCTTTAAGTCCGCACCATTCTCCACCAAATGCGCCGCAAAAGAATGACGTAAGGTATGTGGTGTTATATCCACTTCTATTCCGGCTTTCTTGGCATAGGACTTAAGTAGCTTCCAAAAACCTTGTCGGCTCATGGACTGTCCCGAACAATTCACGAACAACTCTTCTGCATCATAATCCAAAAGTAAAGGTGCTCTTCCATATTCCATATAACGAAGCAGTGCACTTTTTGCCTTATTTCCAAAGGGAATCATTCTTTCTCTATTGCCTTCTTTGCAATTCAAAATACCCATTTGCATATTTACATCGGAAACCTTTAAACCTACAAGTTCGGATACTCGGATTCCGGTAGCATACAAAAGTTCTAACATAGCTCTGTCGCGAAGTTCTTTCGGGGTATCTCCATTAGGTTGCTCTACCAGTCGAATAGCCTCTTCCATACTTAAAACCTCCGGCAGCTTCTTTTCCACCTTAGGCGCATGAAGAATATCCGAAATATCTTCTTTCACTATTTTTTCTTTGTACATGTAATGATAAAAAGCTTTAATCGCCGCAATATTTCTGGATATGGTTGCCGCCTTAAATTTTTTATCCTCCAGAAAAGCCACAAAGTCCGTCAAATGCTCTTGTGTAATATCTTCTAACGAATCAATTTTACGAGACTTCATGTAATCCATCCACTTGTATAAATCTCGCTTATAAGACAGGGTTGTATTATCTGAGGTCTTTTTCACATTATGTAAATACATAATAAACGCTTCAATATACTGTTCCATATGTACAACCTGCCCCTTTCACGAAAACTCTCCCCTTTCATATTCAAGCGGATAAGCCACATTATACTGTGATTTTTCATGAAAATCAACCGCCAAATTGCCTATTTTTCCGGGCTTTTTCAGTGCTTTTTACCAATCACACAAAATAATGGATTTGCTATATTATGTAAACACAATATGTAGCGTCAAATCCCTATAAATAATTTGATAATCTTTTGTATAAATATTGTATTTACAAAGGTTTCAAAAAATGCACCCACAAAAACAAGACTCTCCAGCACAAAAAACTGCATTAAAAAACGCTTATCCGGTATTCTTATTTTACAGGAAAGTTTAAGCGCGATTAATAACGCCGGAATATAAAAAATATATTGGGGAAGCCCCGAAAAAATCAAAAACCAGATTCCCTTCATTCCATACCGAAGTAAAGCAATGGACCATACCATGCCCAAAGATATTCCATACCATACTACTACTCCATAAACCACTGCACCACACAAATAAGTTGTGGAACTCAAAAATAACAAAGGTATCATCCAAATTCTTTCATTTAATACATAAATAAAAAGTGAACCCTTATCACCACCGTAAGTTTTTACCAAAGATAGCGAATCCCTGGCCAATACATCCGTTTGTAATAAAAATTCACTTTTATAAATCACACAAAAAATCATTGCAAACACAATGCTTAGAATAAACAAAGTAAGAAAAGAAAATTCTCTCATGCTACGAAGCTTTGTAGTAAAAGAAGTCTGCACAAGATTACCTCACAAAAAATCTTCTTTTTATTCTATGCTTGTTTGTCCGAAAAAATAACCACTCTTTATTTGCTTAATAATTTCTCTACACTGACTAATTTCACGCAAAGAACAAATAAATTGGTTGCCATTGCCATCTCTTCCGGTGTAGGGAAAGAAGGGGCAATACGAATATTACTGTCCTTAGGATCCTTTCCGTAAGGATAGGTTGCTCCAGCACCGGTAAGTACAACACCGGCTTCCTTACATTTGGCAACAATAGCCTTTGCACAGCCTTCCATTGCATCGAAAGAAATAAAGTAGCCGCCGTAAGGCTTTGTCCAGGTACCTACACCCAAACCACCTAATTCTTCTTCCAATACCTGAAGTACTGCTTCAAACTTAGGACGCATTAAATCAGCGTGCTTCTTCATATGCTCCTTCATACCATTAATATCCTTGAAGTAACGTGCATGACGAAGCTGGTTAATCTTATCATGTCCAATGGTCTGAACTGTCATCTGCTTCTCAATATATTCTACATTTTCCAAAGAAGATGCAATTGCCGACACACCGGAACCCGGAAAGGTTACCTTAGAAGTAGATGCGAACATGTAAACCATATTGGGATTACCTGCTTTTTCACATTCCTCTAAAATATTCAAAATCTCTGCCTGGTTATCTTCATACAAATGGTGAATACAATATGCATTATCCCAGTAAATTCTGAAATCCTCAGCTACAGGCTTTAAGTTTGCAAAACGTTTAACAACTTCATCTGAATAAGTAATACCACTGGGGTTAGAATACTTAGGTACACACCAAATACCCTTTACTGCTGCATCGGTGCTTACATACTGCTCTACCATATCCATATCCGGACCATTATCATCCATGGGAACCGGAATCATTTCAATTCCAAAAAACTCTGTGATTCTGAAATGTCTGTCATAACCGGGAACAGGGCATAAAAATTTCACCTTATCCAATTTGCACCAGGGAGTGGAACCATTCACACCATGGGTCATGGAACTTGCCACTGTATCATACATAATATTCAAACTGGAGTTACCGCAAACCACTACATTGTCTTTATTTACAGACATCATATTGGCCATCAGTCTTCTACACTCACCGATACCATCCAAATCACCATAGTTACGGGTGTCATTACCAAGCATGGTTCTCATATCTGAATCACTGTTAATAACGTCCAACATGGGCATGGAAAGGGCCAGCTGTGAAAAACCCGGCTTACCTCTCGACATATCTAATTTTAATCCTTTTCCTTTTTCTTCCTCATAGGCAGCCTGTAACTGCTCTCTTAAGGTTAAAAGTTCTTCTCTGCTTAACTCCTGATATGCTTTCATAAAACCTCCAAAACACTCGTGGATAATTGTATACAATCATACATTTCATATATAATACTACAAATCATCCTATAACACAAGAACTATTTTTTTATTTTTTCTTCACAGAATTAAAGATTTCGCTCTTCCTTCTTTTTCAGCAGTTGTGAAGTATCCAAGGTCTGCTGGGAAGTGTTTTTGCTCTTTTTAGTATTCTTTTCTTTCTTTGTCTTTTTCTCTGCTTTCCCGCTTGTTACCACTGCTTCTGTAATCGTAGCCTCTTCTGCCCCCGTCACCACAAGTCCTTTTCGTAAATCACTTTCCTGCTTCTTAGTTTTTTTAGGTTTTAATCTCCATTTAGGTTCATATTGGAATCTTCTGAATGCCACATCCAGCAAAAACATACCTAGGGCAATACATATTAAAAGGGTTACAATAGAACGCTTTCCTCTCTTTTCAGTTACCTTTTCACTCCAAATATTATCTTCTTCTGTAAGTACATTGCCGTAATTATCCACAAATTGAAGATAAGCAGACGAACTCACATCAAACTTATATTCATCGGAAAACTGTACAGAAGCAGCCGTAGTTAGGAAGCTTTGTATCTCGCCAGCTTCCATTCGTCGAATATTAAAATGATACACCCCTGTTTGCTCCGTAGATACGGAAGCTACGAATTTACCCGGTGCAGAGGCAGTTAACTTGATGTCGCTCACCTCACCATCCGGTGCAATCACGGTTGCCAAAACTTCTGATGCATCTGTATAAGAAAGCGCTTCATAGGTAATCTCCGTAGCATCGGATAAGGTTACAATATTAACCTTATCTTCTCCCAGGTCAGCATTTCCGGTGGAATAATCCAAGACTCGCTTCCATAACTGAACATAATCCTCTTTGCCCGCAAAAACACCGTCCCATTCACCGGTCACCATGCTGTTCCAAGCCACAGTTCTGCCCAAACCATACTGCCATACCGTCAGGATGGGATCCTCTTTTTCACCGGCTGAAATAATCGTATTTGATGCAGTTTTGGGACTGGAGGCTACATATCCTTTTAAAATCGGCCAACCTTCCCCAAATAAACCCTTTGCCAGTTCATGGCCGGTACGTACAGAAAGGGGAAACTCACCGTTTCTGATAAAACTGTCTCCACCCAAAAATACTTCTCGGGCAAATATTTTAGGGATATCCGTAGATAAGTCAGAATAATAATACCGTCCGCTGCACTCCGTTGCCAAACGTTCTAATAAACTTGTATCAGAGCCTGTTCCTACCGCTACGGTAGAGAGGGTTACTCCTCCCGTTTGATACTGTTGTATAACATCCGCAAAATTAGTGGTTTCGCCCATACCATCTGTTAAAAGTACCACATGTTTTACAGACGCCTCAGCACCGGAAAGTACTTTATAAGCCTCCTCCAAGGAGGGTTTAATAGTGGTTCCGCCACCCTCTGCAATACCTTCAATTTTATCCTTAATAGCCTGTCTGTCGCTTGCCTGTACAAGCTCTACCTGCCAGCTAAATTCATCATCAAACGTAAGAATACCTACATAATCCGAATCCCTTAAATTATCCACCGCCACCGTTGCCGCCTTAATGGCCACATCCAAATTGGTTACGGAAGAATTCCCCACCGGACTGCTCATACTACCGGAACGGTCAATTACCATAACCATGGCCATACTGGGCATTTCATTCATGTTCCTTAGCTCCATATTTACAGGAAGCACGGTTTCCAGAACCGTATCCCGATATCCACCCAGTGCATAGCTTTCTTCACCACCACAGCAGACGAATCCACAGCCATAATCCTTCACATAGGTTTCCAGATTCTCTAAAAATCCTATGGGCAAATCATCAATATAGGTATCCACCAATACAATGGACTTATATGCAAGCATAGCCTCCATATCCTGAGGTGCATTTAAGGCTGATACAACACTATAATCACAACCTGCAGCATTTAGTATGGCGGTAAATGCAGAAGTATTTGTGTTTCTACCGGAAATAACCAAAATCTTAGGAGCTGACTCTACCACGCAATAAGCACTGTAATAATCATTTTCTTTACAGGTATCACCCTCTGCATTAACCACAACCCGCAGATTCTCCATACTATTACTTTCTGCTGTTTCACTCACCTGATTATCAAACACAAAATGATTACTACCCTTATTCAAACGAACCTGACTGCTGGATATTGCCCTACTGCCGTTATATACGGTAATCAATGCATCCGTAGCATAATTACTTTCTACTACCACATTAATGGAATACTTATCGCCGGGATGCAAATAGGATGGAAGCTTCACACTATCTACATACGCATCCTCTTTCGCAATGCTTTCATAAAGAACCGTGTAAAAAGGAACTTGTCCGGCTGTTAATGCATGTGCCATTCTTTGAATATCGCCTCTGGTTTCCTTACCATCCGTAAGAACCACTAAACGCCCGCTCATATCCGCAGGGATCATTGTCAACGCCTTTGATAAGGCTTCCTCAAAATTTGTTGCTGTATTATCCGGTGTAGTCATTAAACCGGCAAAATATTTTTCCTCCGTAACAAACTGCTCTGCCAGTGCCTCTTTTCCAAAGGTAATAACGCCATATGCATTGCCATCGGGCATATTGGCAATGGTATCTTTTAAATATTGCTCTGCGTACACTATGTTCTCTTCATTACTTCCGGATACATCCACTAAAAAGATGGTGGCATTCTGGCTTTTTCCCATGGAAATCTTCAGTCCCATAAGCGCCAATAAAACGAGAACAAACACTACTCCTCGAATCACCAAATAGAATTTACCCTTATAACGCATTTGACGTACATATAAACACCACTCCAGCACTAGTAACCCCAACGCCGCAACCAGTAGAATATTTCGCAAAGTCCGCTTTACCTGCTGAAGTTGCAAGGAATTATTGCCTACTAAGGATTGTGCCTCTACCTGACCGTCCGATTCGGTTGCAGTCGCAAATCGAACCACATACGGTTCTTCATATTCCTCATTTCCGATGGTATAAATGCCTTTCTTGGAAAGAGTGTAATCTCCTGCTTCTGCTGAAATGTCTGCCCAAGGCTGAATTGCAAGATTTTCTCCTGCATAATACTCATTGGTAGCAAGCCAGGAAGTATTGGTCAGATAAATCATGGCATTCGCTAAAAATACCGGAAATTCCGCACGCAAAGGGAAATCCGATTCTCGAATATCAAACCCGACTACAATTTCCTTAATACCATTTATTTCCCTATAATAACCCACACATTTTCCATCATACTCTAAGAAGCTCTTTGCCCCTTCCGGCTGCGAAAAACAATAGGCCTTATTTACACCGATTACAAAATCAGACAAACCGGTAGTCAAATCACAATCCTTCATGTTGAGTACTACATTGCTTAAGGTATCAATCGATTTTCCCTGTCCGTCACCAAAAATCAAGCGATTTATCAAATTATTTTCCGGCTTTTGATTATAATCATATATAACCATGTTAATATAGTTCTCTCCTGCCAAAGTATCACTTTGAGATTTTACAATATTTTCACCGGCAACCGCCATATACGCCTTTTCCAAGAAGGTATTTCCGTCACTGACTAAGAGTCCCTTCATCACATTAGCTTGTGCGACAAGAGCATAAGAAACATTATCCGCCTCCAGACTATCTTTCTCATTATTTGCAAAGGTAATCGCACTGATTTGCGAAGTAAAGGTTTCTCCTTCCCCCGTCACCCCTTCAAACAAACAAAAGGTTCTCTCCGAAGCCGAAAGTGTCTTGGTGGTTAATCCAAGCATCCCTGCTTCTCCCATGAGACTCACATCAAAAGATACATTTTGTCCGCTATAATTTTTCAGGCTTACCATAACATCATATAAACCATCTTCCCTAAGGGTGCAAACCGTATATTCATTTGCCACATTACTAACCGGACCACCGCATACATAAAGTTCTTTTTCACCGTTAAAACGTAAATTATCAAAGGAAGATGCCCCTGCACCATCCGTATATACCATTAATTCAGCATCTTCTTCTGCCACCAAGGTGTCCAGAAGACTTTGTGCCATGGTTAAATCGCCTCCGCCATCTATACAGTTAAGCTGATTTAAAACCTGCACCAAACTGCTCTTATCCTGCAAATCCACTGCATGCAGCTTCGCCCCCGTAGCATCTACGGAAATAAGACTAAACGATGTTTCGGGTGCATTTTTCACATAGTCCTCTATGGAGTTTATCGCCTCCTCCAGACGCATTACTCCGTTTTCTCCTATATGTTGCATACTGGCTGAGGTATCCAGCAAAATAACCTTTCTGCCGCCTCCCTGCCCTTTTACATGGATAAACGGCGACATCAAAGCAAGAACCAACAACAAAACAATTAAGATTTGCACATACATCAAAATATTATGTATGAACTTCTCAAAAAAAGTTTTGGATTGCTGATTCTTTAATATTTTCTGCCACAAAAGATTAGAAGAAATCCGATGGTCTTCCCCCTTAGGCTTAAGCAAATATAAAATTATGATAATGGGTACCGCCGCAAGCAAAAAAAGCGGCCACAAACTCTCAAATATCATACAACATCCTTAAATCCTGAAATAGTAATTCGTTAATATCTTTCCCTGTATCACAGAGTACAAAGGACGCACCACTTCGTGCACATTCTCTCTGTAACGTATTTATAAAACTCTTAAGTGCCTGTTCGTATTGGCGTATTCCCGGTGCCTCCAAAGTAACACGCAAAGTGCTTGCATCTTCTGCATCAATAAAATTTTTGGTACCGGTCATGGAAATTTCCAATTCTTCTCTTGCCAGAATATGTAAAAGAATAGGCTTTTGTTTGCAAAATTTTAGGTAACGCAATAACTGCCTGGTAGCTTCCTGTTCTTCCTCTAAAAAAGCTTCCTGCAAAAAATCACTGATAATAATAGTTACGCCATTTCCTTTAGCCCGCATCTGGCGAACCGCTTCATGCACATTAACCTGACCCTCAAAGGAACATTTATCCAACCATAAGAGAAGTCCCTGGATAGCGTTTTTTCCGCCGGTTCCCACAAAAGGCGTCTGCATCCTTTTCATATCATACACTGTTACCCGGTCCATATTACTCCAGCCAAGATAGGCAAACGCAGACACAAGCATACAGGCCAAATCACTCTTTTTATTTTCTCCATAATCCATGGAAGCACTGGTATCCAACAAAATATTCACCACGGCTTCTTTTTCTTCCATGTACTCTTTTATATAATACCGGTCCAAACGACCATAAGCGTTCCAATCAATCCTGCGAATATCATCCCCCGGCATGTATTCCCTGAAATCTGAAAACTCCGTAGAGGAACCTTTCTGAGTAGACTTACGATTACCGGTAAGGTTCATAGAGGATTTATGACCCATAGCCAATCGAAACCGGGATAATTTTTCAAAAAATACTGCATCAGGCCTCATTCTTTACCGCCTTTCATCCAATCGGACAATAAATTATAACTTCGGTTTCTTCTCTGCTAGAATCTTACGAATAATGTCATCCTGGGTAATTCCTTCACTGATTGCATCAAAACTTGGTATGATTCTGTGGCGCAGTACGGGATATGCCACCTCTTCCACATCCTGAAAAGATACATTATATCTGCCGTCTAAAAATGCCTTTGCCTTGGCACCACGAATCAATGCCTGTGCAGCTCTCGGGCTGGCACCCTCTTTAATATAAGCATTTTCCACATGGGTTTCCATGACGATATCCAACAGGTAATCCATAACTGCATCTGCAATCGGAATCTGGTTTACCAATGCTCTTGCCGCAAGCAGCCCTTCCCCGTCCATTTTCTTTTCAATAACAGGCGCGTTTGCCCCTTCTGTCAGCATAACGATTCCCTTTAATTCTTCTTTGCTGGGAAAATCTACCAAAATCTTAAACATAAAACGATCTAACTGGGCTTCCGGCAAAGGATAGGTACCTTCATTTTCGATGGGATTCTGAGTCGCTAAAACAAGGAAAGGCTCCTCTAATTTATGGCTGTCATTCCCCACCGTAACCGTATGCTCCTGCATTGCCTCAAGTAGCGCGGACTGGGTTTTCGGTGTGGCACGGTTAATTTCATCCGCCAAAATCAAATTCGCAAAAATAGGGCCTTTTTCAAAAGAAAATGAGCTTCCTTTTTCATTTTTAACAATAATATTGGTACCGGTCACATCACTGGGCATTAAGTCCGGTGTAAACTGAATACGCTTAAAAGGCAGATCAAACACTTTGCTGATAGTGCTGACCAGTCTGGTTTTTCCCAGTCCGGGCATACCTTCCAAAAGAACATTACCACCGGTCAACATAGCAATCATAACCTGACGGATAATCACAGATTGACCTATAATTCCCTTTTGTATTTCCTTCTCACAAGCAGCAATCTGCTCTGCCATATAAACCGTATCCTGTAATTTGTCTTTTTCTAAACCACTCATACACTTACGTCTCCTTTTTAAAGAAAATTTCTCTTAGTTAAAGCTGGAGAAATAATCTTTTATGATATCTTCCATACCACTGGGGTACTGTCCTGTTGAAATACCTTCGTAGGCATTTTGTTCGTATTTACCGATTACTTCTTCATAATCCACATGACTACCTTCCCAGCTGATTCCATTCTGGGTTTTAAAGTAATCGGAATTCACATGGTCCTGCACATTTCCGGTCAAATTACCGCTATCTGCAATGGCATTGGGAATGCTCACATAATCATGGGGAATACTGATACTGCCTTCTCCCCGGCCGTTACCGCTACCCTCTCCCTGATTATTTCCGTTACCTTGTCCCTGACCTTGACCTTCGCCGTTTCCTTGGCCTTCACCATTTCCCTGACCTTCACCTTGGCCCTCGCCGCTTCCCTGGCCTTCGCCATTTCCCTGACCTTCACCTTGGCCCTCGCCATTTCCCTGACCATTATTCTGTCCATTTTGTCCGTTTTGACCATTGCCCTCCTGGGCGTTCTGTCCGGATGCCAAACTCTGATTGCCACTTAACTCCTGCATCTGCTGTGCCAGTTCCTGCATTGCCTGTGCTGTCAGGGGTGAAACATTAGCACCACTTTCTAAAAGTTCGGACATATCCCCAAGCTGGGAACTCATATTTTCGTACTTATATTCCAACTTTTCCGTAGCTGTTGCCAACTCCTGAATGGAGGATGCCTGTTCAAATTCCTGCATGGAGGCTTCTAAACTTTCCATCATTTCCTGCAAAGCGGCCAGTTGTTCCGCTGTAAGTTCCTCCTGTGCCAGTTCCTCCAACTCTTCCACCATTTCTTCTACTTCCGTCTGCTTTTCTTCCGCTGCTTCCGCTAATTCATGTAACTCTTTAGCACGCTCCTTTACAGGAGAAGGAATATACATAAGCACCAGCATCAGTGCCAGCATGGTAAATACAACTACGATTTTCTTCATAGACGGCCAAATAGAAATTTTTATATTATCCCTATTTTTTCTTAACATCTCCATGGCATCTCTTCGTTGCAGTTCCACCATGGCACCCTTTGCTTCCAAGTTTTCATAAGCCGTAATAATTCGTTCTTTAAATCCAAACCGGTCCATAACCAGTGCTGCATCCTTCACAGAGGCCTTATTTAGTATGAAGAAGATATAGGCTGTAATCATTGCTAATAAGACAGATGCCACGGACCAACCATTTGCAGAATAAAATGGGATCACGAATGCTAATCCTTGGAAAAGAATTCCTATGCCAAGCCCTATCAACATTGCAATCATAAGCGTTTCCAAGAATCTTCCAATATTCAGTTTTCTACGATAAACACCTATGGTTTTTAGGAATTCTTTTCTTTCCATTAATTAACCTCTTTTTTCTTTTTGCGGCGTTTTCCCTTGGAAGAATGCATGGGATTTACCTTCCATGCTGCCAACAACATAAACGCAAATGATAATAATAAAATACAAACAATGGAGGTATACATCCATCTGCTATCCTGGGTTAAGAAATATGTGATAGCACCTATATTCTTACGCGGGAATGGTGAATTTGATAATAATGCCTGGTCATTGGTAAGCAGGTGCAAAAAAAACTCTTCAAAGAACACACCCGGATTAAACAATAAAAATAGCATACTTTCTCCGCCATGATCACCATTTGTAAAAAATAGCTTCATAAGCATAGGTAAAAAAGTCAGTCCATATACCACGAAATAAACACCGAAAGATAAAATAACCGCTGTAATGGACTTTCTGCTAAAGGCAGAGCACAAAATGCCAATGCTTCCAGATATAATCGCCAATAAAGTAACTGCCAAAATATAATAAAATAAATTACTCCACTTCAAACCACCTACTACAAAGGAAAGAGCCATAATGGGCAATGAACCCACTACAAAGAATAAAATACGCAAAACTGCTGATGTTACCTTTCCTACTACAATTGCAAGGGGTGACATACAAGTGGTCAACATAATATCAAAGGTTTGTCTCTCCTTCTCACCTGATATGGATGAAGCTGTAATAATGGGCACAATCAATGCCACAATACATACCTGTACAATAGAAATTACCGGGAATAAATAAACCAAATCACTATACACGTTACCATAGTTATAGAAACTGCTGTTATTCTCCTGAATAATCAAAAGCACCAGTAAAAACGCCATGGTTAAAATCGCTTCATAAGCAAATAATCCCCAGCTTAAACGCATGCTTCTGGCAGTAACCTTCAAATCTTTTTTGACAATAGGATTTAACTGTATTCTCAATTTGTTTCACCTCCTGTCAACTGCATAAACAAAGACTCCAAATTACCCTCTTCTTTATGAAAACCGGTAAGGAGCACCTTATTTTCAATCAAACGCGCAATTAATGCACATATTTCTTCATCCGTTCCATTATAAGAAATCAGCACTTCATTCTCTCTTACGGAATCCACCACAACACCGGCAGTTTCCTTTAATACGCGAACTGCGGTTTCCATATTGTTTTCCACGCGGATATGAATATTTTTGCCACCGGATAACTGATGCATAATATCTTCAATCTTGCCGGAAGCAACCAGCTTCCCCTTATTCATAATACCAATACTGCTACACATTTCTGAAAGCTCGGAAAGAATGTGGGAACTAATTACTATGGTCTTTCCCATGGAATGAAGATTCTTCAAGACCTCCTTCATTTCCACACGGGCCCTTGGGTCTAAACCGGAATTAGGCTCATCCAATATCAATAACTTCGGATTGTGCAATAAAGCCCTTGCCACACACAAACGCTGTTTCATACCTCTGGATAAGGTATCCACGTAAAACTCTTTCTTGTCCGTAAGATTTACAAGTTCCAATAAATCATCGGAAAGCTTGGCAATGTCCCTACTGGTCATACCATACATGGAACCATATAAGTCCATGTATTCCCGCACCTTCAAATTATCATATACACCAAAGAAATCGGGCACATAACCAATCTGGCGCTTCATGTTTTTACTACCAACTTTTTCGGCGGTCTCACCGATTTGCACCTTACCGCTGGTAGCCTTTAATAATCCGCATACAATTCGAATGGTTGTAGTTTTTCCAGCTCCGTTAGGTCCTACAAAACCAAACAACTCCCCTTCCGGAATATGAAGCGTTAAATTGTCCACTGCTGTAAAGGAGCCATAATTTTTTGTCAAATCTGTAATATGTAACATATCCTTCCTCCTTTACTGTTCTACATAAACGCATCCATAGGATTGCTCTGTGCAATCTTCATCGGCAATTACATTCCAATTCTCCACTACACCCATTACGATTATGCTGTCTGATAAATCCACTGTTGATGCGTCTTCTTTGTAGCGAATACCAGCTATGCCCACACCTAAAGCTGAAAGTGCAGAAATATTCTCCGGTGATTCCTCATCCATCATATCATTAACTTCATACATATAATCGTACCAAATATCGTATTGCAAATCACCAAAAATACAATCTTTCTTGGTTAAGTCCGCTGTTTCTCCTGCATCAAGTCCTTCAAACACAAACAGAGACTCTCCCATCATTACTGCGAAATATTTAAAATCCATTTCCGTAGCATTAGTTATACTTCCCTGAATTTTACCTACGTTAGCAACATAATGTACTTCAATGGTTCCTTCCACCGTTTCGCTACCGGGCTTTTTATGCGTTACAAAGAAGGTATCCTCAAAGTTTGTATCCGGCTTAATACCAATAGAAGTTTTATCACCTTCTTTGACAATATGATGATAATATGCATCACCGTTATAGCTATAGGAATTAAATGGCGCCACATAATCATATTCTTCTTCAAGCTCCAAACTCCATTCCTTATTCCCTGCATCAAAACAATATAGGAAGCCTTCTTCAGCCTTATGTCCCGACAAATCCTGGGTTGTCACAGAATACACCTGGGTACCGTTAACTTCAAAACCTCTTCCGGCGAAAAACACGACCACAATCCCAAGTATTGTGGTTGCGGGCACTGCAACCCAGTACCATTCACGTTTTTTCAGAATACGAAGCAATATGTACAATACCGGTCCTACAAATATCACATACATGATAATAATAGCCTTCAAAGCACCAAAATTCAGGTTTGTATTTGCTTTACTAATCATACGAAGCATTCTGCTTAACTGACTGGTATTAAAATATTTATTGTTAGTTCTGTATCGACGGTCACTTTCGCTGGAAATAACATCAAACATATGTAGTAAAAAGCCTTGTCTGTCCGTACTCTTATAAAAGGTGTAATCCAAATCTGCAACTTCCGTCAAAGAAAAAGGCAAAACACCGATTGCACCCGTACCATAGGAACGAAGCAACATATTGAAGGGATAGGACTCAAA
This sequence comes from Acetatifactor sp., assembly GCA_045537405.1. Taxonomy (GTDB): domain Bacteria; phylum Bacillota; class Clostridia; order Lachnospirales; family Lachnospiraceae; genus Acetatifactor. Next base: position 24,707 of record JAZSPK010000032.1, on the reverse strand, counting down.
ATAATCTGAAGAACTCCAAAATTCTACCCTATGCAATTCTCTCCAATCCACATAATCCAAGGCATCATAACTGGGAGCCTGTCCCGGTTCATAAACCACATTGGGCTCCACCTCCAAATAACTGTCTTCAAATAACGCTAAGGTTTGCTCCGCATACTCACCCGTACCAATAACCAATACACCACCGTCATCATTCCACTTTTCAATAGCATCAACCACATCCTCTGAAAGCACGGAAGTATCATAAGTATCAATTACCAAAAACTCTAAGGTATCCAAATAATTTAATAAATTATCCTGATTTAATTCTTTTAATTTAATAGGGTATTCATATCCATAATAGAAAAAAAGCGAACCTCCCATATCCAAACAGGTCAAAGAATCATAATCATCACTTAAAATACCCATCAGAAGGGAATCTTCTCCCTGCCGCAAAATATTACGGAATAAAAATTCACCGCATTCCTTTCCCTTTTTATCTAAAAGAGTAACCTTCAGATTACCATCAATCTGATCTATATTGTTCATGGGCATTTTAATATCAAATTGCTTTTTACTTCCCTGGGGAAGAGAAATCACTGTATCATAAGCAGTAGGTGTACGACCGTAAGTTTCCTCATAAATAACTCTTACCACACCTTCCCAATCCTCACCATCATTAGAAACCGTAATACGAAAATCATAAGTTTCATCATTAGCGGGCAGAAGCTCTGCATCAGCATCAAAATCATAATCTGCCGCATGAACAAACATGGTTCCCATACCCATCCAACACATTGCCATTAGAGCAAAAGCAAGTAGAATCGGTATCTTTTTCATCCAATCATTCTTCCTTTTCATACAAACTCCCCTATCTTATAAAAATTCTATGAAACCATCATATCATAAAATAAAAATGTATACCATTAAGATTTAATAAAGAATTAAAAAAGACCATCGCGCGACTCTTTTGAGTTTGCGATGGCCCTTTATTACTTATTAAATTTTCAGTCAATCGAACTGCTTATGGTTTTACTTCGCGTAATCAATAACTCTTGACTCACGGATAACATTAACCTTAATCTGTCCGGGATATTCCATATTAGCTTCAATCTGCTTTGAAATATCACGTGCCAATAAGAGCATATCATCATCCGTTACCTGCTCAGGTACTACCATAACACGAACTTCACGACCTGCCTGAATAGCAAAAGATTTTTCTACACCTTTGAAATTGTTTGTTATTTCTTCTAATTGTTTTAATCTGCTAGTATAGGTTTCCAATGTCTCTCTTCTAGCCCCCGGTCTTGCAGCGGAAATTGTATCTGCAGCTTGTACAATACATGCAATCAGGGATGTAGGTTCTGCATCGCCATGGTGTGATTCTACCGAATTGATAACGATAGCATTTTCTTTGTATTTCTTACAAAGTTCCACACCTAACTGAATATGTGAACCCTCCATTTCATGGTCAACCGCTTTACCGATATCATGTAATAAACCGGCACGCTTAGCAAGTCTTACATCCAAGCCAAGTTCAGATGCCAACAAACCGGACAACTGAGCCACTTCGATGGAATGCTTTAATGCGTTCTGACCATAACTGGTTCTAAACTTCATCTTACCAAGTAATTTCACAAGTTCAGGATGAATACCATGTACTCCTACTTCAAGAGTAGCGGACTCACCTTCTTCTTTAATCATTACTTCAACTTCTTTTTGAGCCTTTTCAACCGTTTCTTCAATGCGAGCCGGGTGAATACGACCATCCACAATTAATTTTTCAAGGGCAATTCTTGCCACTTCACGACGAATCGGGTCAAATCCTGATAATACAACTGCTTCCGGAGTATCATCGATAATCAAATCAACACCCGTCATAGTCTCCAAGGTACGAATATTTCTACCTTCACGACCAATGATTCTACCCTTCATTTCATCATTCGGAAGCTGAACAACTGAAATTGTAGTTTCTGACACATGGTCTGCTGCACATCTCTGGATAGAGGATACTACGATTTCCTTTGCCTTCTTGTCTGCTTCTTCTTTTGCACGGCTCTCATATTCTTTAATCATAACAGCCGTTTCATGTTTCACTTCATCTTCAACAATTTTCAATAAGTAATCTTTTGCTTGTTCAGAGGTTAATCCTGAAATTCTTTCCAGTTCCTGTACTCTTTGCTCATTCAGCTTAGAAACTTCGTCCTTCATTTTATTGAGGGCTTCTTCCTTGGCTGCCAAATTAGCTTCCTTCTTCTCGATTGCATCGGCCTTCTTATCGATGTTTTCTTCTTTCTGCTGAATTCTGCGCTCATAACGCTGAGCTTCTGCTCTACGCTCTTTGATTTCTTTGTCAAGTTCATTCTTAGTCTTAATAGACTCTTCCTTCACTTCCAACAAAGCTTCACGCTTCTTGGTTTCAGCAGTTTTTAATGCCTCATCGATAATCTCTCTTGCTTTATTCTCTGCATTACCAATCTTAGAACTTGCATCATTTTTCAGAACAGATGACGTCACAAAATAAGTAACAGCTGCAGAAACAACTATTGCAATCAAGGCGGTGATAACATATCCCAACATACAGGACACCTCCTTATTAAATTATCATTGTACAAATATCTAATATAGAACGAATATATACCCATTCATTCTAACAAGCAATTTACAACAGTATAATTTTATACTCTATTCTATGTTATGTCAAGTAAAACTGTCTAAAAGTTCCTAAATTTGTATATGATTTTTATATTGTTTGCACATTTAATCGCATTCCAAACGCATAGCTCTACTTATGGCCTCTGACGTAAAACCTTTTCTTAATAAAAACCCATATATCTTTTGTTTGGTCTTCAAATCACACTCTGCATGATAATGCTTCTTCTCAAGCAAGGCTGAAATCATCTCCGACTCATCCTGTTTTCCGCCATTTCCTTCCCATAAACTTAATGTCTTTGACCATAATTCTTTAGATATTCCTTTTTGATACAACTCCTGCTCTATCTGGCGAAGACTTTTTCTCTCTTCATTATAGGTAAGATAATCCAAAGCATACTGCTCATCATCCACATAATGAAAGGACTTCACATAAGAAATAGCCTCTTCTAAAATTTCTTCCGGGTAGAATCCTTCTTTTAATTTATCTCTTAACTGTTTTTCTGTATAAGTTCTCTTTTGTAATAAATTCATCGCTCGCAGTTTCGCACGTTTAGGTAGTACTGTCTGCGTAATTTCCAAGTAATCTTCTTCCTTAATAACACTACCTTCCGTAAGATGATACAGACGCAATTCGCCTTTGTATAACACAAAGGCGAACTCCTGATCAATATATACTTTACTGCGATTTTTTGATAATTCTATTATCTGCGTAACAATCATTCTTCTGCTCCGGTCAAACCATAATGTGTACGAATCTTCTTTTCAATTTCATCACATACTTCCGGATGCTCCTTCAAATAAAGCTTAGCATTTTCTCTGCCCTGTCCAATCTTATTGCCCATATAAGCATACCATGCCCCCGACTTGTTAATAACATCAATATTGGTAGCCAAATCCACAATATCTCCCACTGCAGAAATACCTTCGCCAAACATAATATCAAACTCTGCCTCTTTAAACGGAGGTGCAATCTTATTCTTTACCACTTTTACTCTGGTACGATTACCGATAACTTCTCCGCCCTGCTTTAAGGATTCGATTCTACGTACATCTAAACGTACAGAAGAATAGAACTTCAAAGCACGACCACCGGTAGTAGTTTCCGGATTACCAAACATAACCCCCACTTTTTCACGAAGCTGGTTGATAAACACTACCGTACAATTAGACTTACTGATTACTGCGGTTAATTTTCTAAGAGCCTGTGACATAAGTCTGGCCTGTAGACCTACGTGTGAATCTCCCATATCTCCATCAATTTCAGCCTTAGGTACCAAAGCCGCAACCGAGTCTACTACTACAATATCAATAGCACCGGAACGCACCATAGTTTCTGTAATTTCCAATGCCTGTTCTCCATTATCCGGCTGTGAAATATATAAATTATCAATATCCACACCAATATTCTTTGCATATACAGGGTCCAAAGCATGTTCTGCATCAATAAAGCCTGCAATGCCGCCTCTCTTCTGTACTTCAGCAATCATATGTAAAGTAACCGTAGTCTTACCACTGGACTCCGGACCATAGATTTCAATAATTCTTCCCTTAGGAATACCGCCCAATCCCAATGCTATATCCAAGCTCAAAGATCCGGTAGGAATGGTTTCTACACTCATCTGCGCTGAAGGGTCACCCAACTTCATAACTGCCCCTTTACCGTACTGCTTTTCAATTTGACTGATTGCCGCATCTAATGCTCTTAATTTTTCATTCTTGTCCATAAAAATCTCCTTCTCGCAATGAACAAATGTTCTGATTGATATTAGAGTAAAACATTTGTTCGATTTTGTCAACTGTTATTTTTAATTTCTACCCATAATTTATCAGAGTATCTGTCCTATAATCCACCCTCAATAAGTACCACCACCTCTTTTTCAAAATCCTCTGCTCCTTGAATATTTACCGAACCGGTACAGGAAAATTCAGATTTGTTTTAGAATCTTACGGTGACACTATATCATAAGCCATATATACTTATCAATACATTTTGTATACTTAATATTAATTTAATATTTTAGAATACATTCTTTCGCTAATTCCAGAGCAGTCTTTACACTGCTTGTCCGCACCTGTAAACGATCCCCCGAAAAAACACATCTTCTCACAGTCACTTTTCCCTTTACGAAACATCCCATATAAACAAGACCAACCGGCTTTTCCGGTGTTCCGCCTCCGGGACCTGCAATTCCGGTTACACTTAAAGCAACCTCCGCTTTGGCGAAAGTCGCAGCCCCCATAGCCATTTCATAGGCAGTTTGTTCACTAACGGCACCAAATTCCCGCAAAGTCTCTTCTTTCACTCCCAAAAGCTCCATTTTTGCTTCATTTGCATAAGTTATCACACTTCTGTTTAACACTTCCGAAGCACCTGATACATTTACCAAAGATGCACATAAAAGCCCTCCTGTACAGGATTCCGCACAGGTGATGGTGTACCCCTTCTCCAACAACAATTTTACAACTTCCTCTTCAATGGTCTTTCTACAGTTCATAATTCTTCTCCTAAACCGCAAAAAGAGCCTAAACGGCCCTTTATGCTTTATTTTTCTTTCATAACCTCTTTATTTTTCCACAAATAGTCCACAAGGGATACTACGGTAAGCACCAAAGCAATCCACATAACAATAGCTGTCACGAAACTCAACGCCTCTATATTCGCAATCATCAGGCAGACCATTATCATCTGAAAAGTGGTCTTAAATTTCCCCCAATAGCTGGCTGCAATAACCACACCATTATCGGAGGCTATGGTTCTGAAACCGCTGATAATAAACTCACGGCTTATAATCACAATAACTACCCAGGATGGAATTCTTCCCATTTCTGTAAGGGCTATCAACGCCGCACATACCAATAGTTTATCTGCCAAAGGGTCCATAAACTTGCCAAAATTGGTAACCAGATTGTATTTGCGTGCTATCTTACCATCAATCAAGTCTGTCAAACTGGCAATAATAAAAATCGCTAACGCAATATAATCCACATATTCCATAATCCCGCCAAACATAAAGGTAAACCATCCCCACTGATGATAACCACCCAAAAGAAGTATCACAAAAGGCAAAATCATTATCATACGTAAAATTGTTAATTTATTAGGTAAATTCATGTTTTTAAAATTCCCTTCAATCATTATATATTTCACCAATTAAATCATACTCATTGGAATCTGTAACTAATACCTTCACCAAATCACCGGTCATGAGATTTGCATGCGTTTTAACAAACAGATATCCGTCCACGTTGGGTGCATCCCGATAAGTTCTGGCTACGTAAGCATCTTCCTCTGCAATCTTACCTTCCACCATAACCACAAGCACCTGTCCCACCATATCTTCTGCCTTTTCAAATGCAATTGCCTGCTGTAGCTCCATAAGCTCTGCTTGGCGTTCTTCCTTAACTTCTTCAGGTATTTGTTCAGGCATAATTGCTGCCGGGGTATCTTCTTCCTGAGAATAGGTAAACACCCCCAAACGGTCAAATTCCATATCGTCCACAAAATCCATTAATTCTTCATGGTCCTCTTCCGTTTCGCCCGGGAAACCAGTAATCAAAGTAGTACGTAAACAAATCTCCGGAATATTCTTTCGCAGCTTTTCTATCATATCTCGCAACTGTTGCTGATTAGTACGCCTGCCCATGCGCTTTAAAACTGCATCGGAGGCATGCTGAATAGGAATATCTAAATACTTACATACTTTAGGTTCTTCTTTTATAGTCTGAATCAATTCATCCGTAATCTCTTCCGGATAGCAATATAAAATACGTATCCAGAAAATCCCCGGAATCTGCGCCAACTTACGTAAAAGCTCCGGAAGACTCTTCTTTCCGTACAAATCCATACCATACAGCGTAGTTTCCTGGGCCACCAAAATCAGTTCTTTTACGCCCTTTTCTGCCAAGTCCGTTGCTTCCTGTACCAAACGTTCCATAGGTACACTCCGAAAATCTCCACGCACCTTAGGAATAATACAATAGGTACAATGCTTATTACAGCCTTCAGCAATTTTCAGATAAGCAAAATGTCCTCCGGTCGTCATCACTCTGTTAACACCGGTAAGGGGATTTGCATTTAAGTCCGCATAATAATTTTGTCCGTGACCGTCCAAAACTTCATCAATAGCATCCACAATTTTATCAATCGCTGTAGTACCCACTATGGCGTCCACTTCCGGAATCTCTGTCTGAATTTCTTCTTTATAGCGTTGTGCCAAACAACCTGCCGCCACAAGTACCTTCAACTGCCCGTTTTTTCGTAGCTCAGCCATTTCCAACAAAACATTAATACTCTCTTCCTTGGCATCTCCTATAAAGCAACAGGTATTTACTACCACAATTTCTGCTTCTGTTTCATCGTCCGTAAATTCATAGCCCTTAGCCAGAAGCTTACCCAGCATCATTTCCGTATCAACCAGATTCTTGTCACAGCCTAGGGACACAAATAAAATTTTCATCCTAAAAACCTTTCCGCATTAAAAAGAAAGGAGAAATCTCCCTAACGACATTTCTCCCTCAGATACCGCCGATTAATTTTCTTCTTCGGTTAAGATTTTAATCTTGCCCTTATTTAACTCTTCAACTGCTATGGATAAAGGCTTACCACAGGTACCGCTTACCAACGCTTCATCGCCTGAAATGAGCTGTCTTGCTCTTTTTGCAGTTGCCATAACGATGGAATAACGGCTGTTTACTACAGGAGTTTCACCGGGTTCTACCTCACTATTTACTACCTTCATTAAATCTGAATAAGATGGATGTAACATTATTTATCTCCTTTCGAGAACGCTTTCAGTTCTGCTCTAATTTGTTCTATAAACTCTGCGCATCTAATCGGTGCATAGTGTTCATTCATAACGATGGTATGAAGCTGCTTTACGCATTCATCCAAATCATCATTTATTACAATGTAATCGTACGCTTCAATTCCTTCGGCCTCTTCTACTGCACGTGCCAGTCTATTCGCAATCACTTCTGCAGTTTCCGAACCACGTCCCACCAGTCTGCGTTCCAATTCCTTAGCATTGGGGGGCGTTACAAACAAAAGCAAACTTTCCGGGAATTTTTCTTTAATCTTTAGAGCACCCTGGATTTCAATCTCCAGTATTACGTCCTTACCGGCCATTAATTGTTGCTCTACGTATTCACGGGGTGTTCCATAATAATTTCCACAATAAGTAGCATACTCAATCAAACCGTTTTCTGCAATAGTTTTTTCAAAATTTTCTTTATCGGTGAAGAAGTATTCCCTGCCATGTACCTCTCCCTCTCTGGGATCCCTGGTGGTCATGGAGATAGACAATGCATAATTGTCATAATCTGACATAAGCCTCTTCATCAAAGTACCTTTACCAGCTCCTGAAAAGCCGGAAACCACGATTAATATTCCTTTATCCTTCATATATCCTCCGCTTACATCTTACTCAATATTCTGAATCTGCTCGCGAACCTTTTCAATTTCGGTTTTTAATTCAATAGCACAATTAGAAATTTCCAAATCATTGGATTTTGACAACGTAGTATTGGCCTCTCTGTTCATTTCCTGTGCAATGAAATCCAATTTTCTACCGATACTTCCGCCTTCCATTAAGGTTTTCTTGGTAGTCTCAATGTGACTGCGCAAACGCACCAATTCTTCATCCACACATACCTTATCTGCAAAAATAGTTACTTCCGTAAGAAGTCTGTTTTCATCCACCTGCACACTTCCGAGAATATCCTGAATCTTCACCATAAGCTTCTCACGATACTCTTTGATAATCTGCGGAGAACGCTCCGAAATAAAATCTACCAAGTTAAGCATATTATCCAGTTTCTGAATCAAATCATTACGTAAATTCTCACCTTCCGTAATTCTTGTCTGTACAAAGTTCTCAGCCGCACCCTTAATAGCCTTCTGCAAGCCCTTCCACAGTTCTTCTTCATCCATGGTCTGTTCTTCCATGGTGAATACTTCCGGATATCTGGACAAGGTAGAAACTCGGATATCATCATCCAACTCAAACTCCTGTGCCATCTCTCTTAAGTACTTTAAGTATTCTGTGGCAACTTCCTTATTATATCGGATAGTTGTATTATTCTCTGTAAAATCTTCATAGGTAATAAAAATATCTACCTTACCTCTGGAAATATAATTCTTAAGTTCTCCACGAATTGCAGACTCAAAGAAATTCAATTTCTTGGGCATTTTAATATTTACATCTAAATACCTATGATTTACAGACTTCATTTCTACCGTAAATTTACGGTCATTCTCTGTGATTTCGCATCTTCCGAAACCGGTCATACTCTTAATCATATTTAGAATCCTCTCCGGTTGCGACTCCATATTTTTCTTATTTCATCCTTTGTCGCATACCACATTTTATTATAAAATACAATTTCAGTAGCGTCAAGGTTTGTTTTGTGCTATCATAAATATTTGATAAAGCTTTTAGGAGGTTTTAACATGGCTTTTGATGGTATTACAATTGCAAATGTAGTAAAAGAAATGAATGACACCATTATCGGATGTCGTATTTATAAAATCGCCCAGCCGGAAGCTGACGAATTATTGTTAACCATTAAGGGAAGTTGCGGTCAGAAGCGACTCTTTATTTCTGCCGGTGCTTCTCTTCCTTTGATCTATTTCACCGAAACCAATAAGCCCAGTCCCTTGACTGCACCAGGCTTTTGCATGCTGCTTCGCAAGCACCTGCAAAACGGTCGCATTGTTTCCGTAACCCAACCGGGCTTGGAACGTATTATTCACATGGACATTGAACATTTGGATGAAATGGGCGATCTTTGCCGTAAACGTCTGATTATCGAAATCATGGGCAAACACAGTAACATTATTTTCTGTCATGAAAACGGTACCATTATTGACAGTATTAAACATGTTTCCGGACTTGTCAGCAGTGTCCGTGAAGTATTGCCCGGCAAACAGTATTTTGTTGCGGATACCCAAGATAAGGCGGACGCTTTAAGCACTTCTTTTGAAGAATGGAGCAATTTGGTGTTAAATAAGCCCACCGCGATTTTTAAAGCGATTTATGGCAGTTATACAGGTATCTCTCCCATCCTTGCACAAGAAATTTGTTTCCGTGCAAATGTGGACGGAGATGCCCCTTGCGCTTCTCTTTCGGCAGAACAGGGAAAGAATTTATTTGAAACCTTTGTAGGTGTTATGAATATGGTAAAGAACGGTGAGTTTGCACCACATATTGCCTATACCGGCAAACAGCCCGTGGAATTTGCTGCCCTTCCCTTAACTATGTATTCTCAGGGTGACGACCATATTGTTCCTTACGAAAGCATGTCCCTTCTTTTAGAGCAGTACTATGCGGAAAAAAATGCTCTCACCCGTATTCGCCAAAAATCTGCCGACCTGCGCAAAATCGTACAGACCGCCTTGGAACGTAATGTAAAGAAATACGATTTGCAGCTTCGTCAGATGAAGGATACCGAAAAGCGTGACACCTATCGTATTTACGGAGAATTGTTAAACACCTACGGTTATGGTATTGAACCTCAGGCTAAGTCCATGGAAGCTTTGAATTATTACACTAACGAAATGGTCACCATCCCTTTGGATCCGGATTTAACCCCTCAGGAAAATGCCAAGAAGTATTTTGATAAATACAATAAACTGAAACGTACCTATGAGGCTCTCGCCGAATTAACCGAGCAGGTAAAGGCTGAAATTGAACATTTAGAGTCCATCTCCACTGCCCTGGATATTGCTTTACAGGAAGAGGATTTGGTACAGATTAAGGAAGAATTAACCGAAAGCGGATATATCCGTCGAAAAGGCGGTTCTAAGAAAGAAAAAGTCACCAGCAAGCCCTTTCACTACATCAGTAGCGACGGTTTTCATATGTATGTGGGCAAAAATAATTACCAGAACGACGAACTGACCTTTAAGTTTGCTACCGGTAATGACTGGTGGTTTCATGCCAAGAACACTCCCGGCTCTCACGTCATAGTAAAAACCGAAGGTGCGGAAGAACTTCCCGATAGAACCTTTGAAGAAGCCGGTCGTTTGGCAGCCTACTACTCTAAAGGTCGTGAACAGGATAAGGTCGAAATCGATTATATCCAAAAAAAACATGTGAAAAAGCCCGCCGGCGCCAAGCCCGGTTTTGTGGTATATTACACCAATTATTCTTTGATGATTGATTCGGATATTTCGGGGATTAAACAAGTATAACCATACAAAAATAAGCGTCTGCCACCGCAGACGCTTATTTTTTTCAAATCTACATCAATCTACACTTCTTAGCTACTCTAACCAGCATATATCCTTTAGGCATGGCCTTTAACTCTTCCTCATTAATACCTCTAAACAAAATTAACAATACAAAATAAATTACTACCGCAATCAAAATAGCCGGTATCAAAGAAATTACATTCGATTTAGTCAGGAAATGCATACCTGTATAAACCGCCCACGCACCTACGCCCATACATACAGCAGACAAGGTTGGCAAAATAAAGGTACCTACAAGCTCCTGTCTGTAACCCAACGCCTTTCGCACAGAAATCTGGTTTAGAATACACATAGCCCCGGAATATATAGTACTTGCAATAGCAAGAGCATATACATTCCACTTTGTCAAAAGCAGCATGGGCACCAAAACAAATGTCTGAATAATTAGTGCCAGCACAGCATTAATTATAGGCGAATTCACCTTACCGATACCCTGCAAAATGGAACTGCTCAAAGTGGACAATGCGTAGAATACTACGGAAAGTGCCAGCGCCATCAAAGTATATCCGGCCACATCCAATCCTGCTTCCGTAGGGAAAAGCAATTGTATAACAGGCTTTGCCAACACACCCAAGCCCACTGCTGAAGGAATGGATACAATCATAATAGTTTTAACTGCCTGATGAATCTTTTCCTTGGAAGATTTTAAATCCTTTACTGCCACCAGTTGAGCAATGGTAGGAATAATAGCTGCCGCCATCGCAGAAGCAAATGCAATAGGAATATTGGATACCTTCATAGCCTCGCTAAAAATACCATAATCATTGTAAACTACGGTTTCTTCTACGTTTTTAGCATAAATCATAATGCTGGTATATAATTTGTTATTCAAAGAAGCACTTAAATTATATGCCGCCGTACTCAAAATAAAGGGAAGTACCACCCCTGCAATTACCCGGCTGATATCCCCATAGGAATCCACTTTAACCGTTTTATCTCTGCGAATACGTCTATGTATCAAATCCTTATTCAGGATGTAAATTCCACACATAAATAAAAGAGCTGCAAAAACACCTGCACCGGTACCTACTGCACTACCCATGGCACCATACATGGCGGCATTAGCTTCTTCCCCCTCTTCTGCCGCTTTTTTAGCAATCTGTACAAAACCATACGCCGCACCGATACTTACCACAGCGTTCACAATCTGCTCCAGGATTTGGGAAACAGAAGTTTGTACCATACTCTTGTGGGCCTGAAAATATCCACGAAGCACACCCAAGATACCATATACAAAAATCGTGGGCGCAAACACACGAAGAACGGGCACAGCCGATTTCTCTACAAACAGCCCCGCCCCAAAATACAAAAACAAACTGGCAAGTAATCCTACTCCCAGTACATAATATAACGCACAAAGAAATACTCTGTGTGCGTTGCGATACTCTTTTACGGACAGTTTCTGTGCAATGACCTTAGAGATAGCCGAGGGAATACTATACGAGGAAATCAACAAAATTATCGTATAATAAGTATAGGCTGAGGAATAATATCCAAAGCCCACCGTACCGATTATGGTCTGCACAGGACTGACATACAGAAGTCCTATGATTCTGCTAATAAATCCTGCGGCGGCCAAAATGCCCGCCTGCAGGATAAAATTACTTTGTTTCTTTTGGTTACTCATAACTATGTGTTCCCTTATCCGATAAGCCAGTCGTACATCTCCTGATATTTATTGGCAGATACATCCCAAGAGAAATCAGCCGCCATAGCACGGTCAATAATCTTGTTCCATTCACGTTTCTTTTCATAATAAACGCGCTCTGCATAACGGATGGTATTCAGCATCTCATGTGCATTATAATTGGTAAAGCTGAATCCTGTACCTGTACCTTCATACTCATTATATGGCTCTACGGTATCCTTCAGACCACCCGTTTCACGTACAATGGGCACTGTACCATAGCGTAAGGACATTAACTGACTAAGTCCGCAGGGTTCGAACAGGGAAGGCATTAAGAACGCATCACAGCCTGCATAAATTCTATGAGATAATTCCTCAGAATAGAAAATATTAGCCGAAACTCTGTCCGCATATTTCCAATCATAATGGCGGAACATATTCTCATAACGTTCTTCACCGGTACCAAGCACTACCAACTGAATATCGTCCTGGCATAGCTCTTCCATCACATAATCAATCAAATCAAAGCCCTTCTGGTCGGTCAATCGGGAAACAATACCAATTAACATCTTCTTGTCATCTTCCTTCAAACCAAGCTGCTTCTGAAGTGCTCTCTTATTTTTAATCTTTTCCTTACGGAAATTGCTTGCACTATAATTATTTACAATGTACTTATCGTTTTCAGGATTAAATTCTTCGTAATCAATACCATTCACAATACCGCGAAGCTGGCTCATCTTTTCGTACATAAGACCATGCAAACCTTCACCATACTGCTCAGTCTTAATTTCTTCCGCATAGGTATCACTTACGGTAGTAACTGCATCTGCAAATACAATACCACCCTTTAACAAATTGGCATCCTCGTAATATTCCAGCTTATCAGAAGTAAAGTAATAATCAGGCAAACCAGTAATATTCTTCACATCTTCCACGCCCCATCTGCCCTGGAACTTTAAGTTATGAATGGTCATAACAGTCTTAATTCCACGGAAGAATTCATTACCTGCAAAACGCTCCTTCAAATATACGGGCACCAAACCGGTCTGCCAGTCATGGCAGTGAATCAAGTCGGGACGGAAGCCCAATAAAGGAAGCGCAGACAATAATGCCTTTGAAAAGAATGCAAACTTCTCGATTTCAAACAAGGCATTGTCACCGTAAGGTCTAAAATCGGTAAAATAACCTTCATTATCAATAAAGTAATACTGAATACCGTCTACTTCAGCACCTAAAATGCCTACATAAACATCTCTCCAGTTGTAATCCATGTAAAAGTGAGTGATATACTGCATCTTGTCCTTCACTTCCTGCTTCATACAGGAATATTTGGGCATGATAACTCTCACATCAAAATAACGCTTGTCAATACATTTCGGTAAAGAACCTACAACATCCGCCAAACCACCGGTTTTAATAAAGGGAACACCCTCGGAAGCCGCAAAAAGTATCTTTTTCATCTGAAAAACCTCCATACATTTGTTAGACTATAGATAATTTGATTATACAACAATTCAGCCTGTATGGAAAGTGTTTTCCACTAATTTTGCTCATCCAGATACAATTGTACTCGATTTTGTATCATAGAAATAGTCTCCTCCAAACTTTTATCCTCATACAAATAAGCAAGCACCTCTTCTTCCGCAATCTTAAATATAGAATTACTTCCTAAATCATAAACCCTGTCTGCACCATCTATCAGTGCCTTAAGTGACGCAATATCCTCCTTTGTGGCTGCATAAGCCTCTATTAGTTCTCCATTACCATATGTAACGCTCCATTTGGGAATTTCTATTGGTTCCACCCCATCCGGTACTAATGATAATGTAGTTATTTTTTCCATGGCTTCTGCAAATTCTTCCTCCAAACCACTCTTCTCGCTAAAAAAACCGTGTTCCAACTGTACATCTGCAAATCGATATTGGATCAAAAACTCAATAAATTTCCACGCACCTTCCTTCACCTGACTGTTTGGATTCATCCCACATGCTACAACATTTTGCAAACAATATCCTGTATTACTTTCATAAGACGGATGACTCACAAACATGGTCTCCTCTCCCAAAATACTTTTTGCCAGCATATACTCTTCCACACTATATATGGTCGCACTACTCAGTAATAATTCGCCCTCTTTTACCTGCAGTCTGGTATTTTCCCGGGTTCCGTAGTCATATTGCCCCGTCTGATATTCTTTTGCAAACCTAAGAAGTTCCTTAAACTCCTCCTTATCAAAAGCAGCCTTTGGATTCTCTGCATCCAAAAAGTACTCCGTATTTCCATGTAGCACGGTTCGCACTATGGAATATTGATTATCTACTTCACTATCTACTACAGTAACTCCCTGCGAAACTATGATTCCTTCATGAGTCTGTACACTATTTAAAAAATCTTCCACAGACCATGCACCCTTCTCCCCAATCAGAGATTTTTTCCCCAACAACACTTCTAACTCAAAACGTGCCGGCACGCATGTCAAAACTCCTTCCATCGTATTGCATGCAAGCACATTCTCCACCAAATCTTCTCTTTCCAAGCCATCTCCATCCTCCAAATAGGGACTCAAATCCTCAATCAACCCTTTTTCTGCCAGTTTTTTACCATAAACCATACTCATATCAAACAAATCAGGCCCTCTTCCGGTAGCAAGCTCCATCTCCAACTGTTGCTGTCCTGTTTGCCAGTCGTAATGCGCTATTACCACCTCATACTCCTGACTACTCTTATTAAATTCCACCATTGCCGCCTCCAGAAGCTGTGGTACAATATTTTCATTCCAGCCGATAGTGATTTGCCTCTTTTCAACCTGCGTATCCTGTGGCTTTTCTTCGGTTCTTCCGCAACCACATGAAAATATTGCCAATAACAATACTAACATTCGTACTAATACTGAATTCTTTACACTTTTTTCCTTCATGAGCATACCTCCCGGATTTTGTTTTTTTCAGCATAACATTATTAGTCCCCATAAAAAAAGACACCTAAAAAACCTTTAAACAAACCTTAATGAAATCCTAAAAAATAACGGTACCCTTTCGGATACCGCCACCTGCAATTACCATATTTTCTTATTTTTCTCTGTATTTTAACCTAATTTTATCTGCAATCAGTGCAATAAATTCCGAATTGGTGGGTTTACCCTTTCCGGTATTAATCGTATAACCAAACAAGTTATCCAAAGTTTCCATTTTACCTCTGGACCAGGCCACTTCTATTGCATGTCGTATAGCTCTTTCTACACGGCTGGGAGTTGTTTGAAAACGCTTTGCAATAGTCGGGTACAAAATTTTTGTAATGGAGCTTATCATAATGGGGTCATTCACTGACATCATAATGGATTCCCTTAAGTACTGATAACCTTTAATATGTGCCGGAACACCAATGTCATGAATTATATCTGTCACATCCTGCTCTAAATCATGTACAACCGGCTTCTTTTCTATTATTTCTGTGGTACTTCTTACTTTTTCTACGGAGGGTACGGTAATCATAATCTGAAATTCCTTGTCCTGATTCATCAAATCATTTAAAATGCGGTAAACTTCTCGATTCTCCTTTGTAGAAACAAGACTTAACTGTTCCATGGTCCATCCTCCAATTCTTTTACTGACATATTTCATCCACGTCTTCCCTATTATAAGGTACTTTTCATACCTATTCAACAACTTCCCACCGCAAGCTTTTTCCTTTTGCTACAAACAGATTTACTATCCTTTTCTTTTCTTCCGCAATCAACAATTTCTCACAAAATATGATTGCCAGTTTTAAGAGAAATAGGCTATACTATATTCATGTGACGCACATTCCCTGCATCACACACGAATTATGAAAAACCTTGGGAGGCACAACTATGATTAAGTCAGAAATATCTGAAATCAAAAAATTATTCACCCCAAATAACTGCTCCATCACCCGTATTTGCGGCTGTTATGTGGATGGCGAAAAGAATAAAAAAACTGAATTTAAGGAAGCCTTTCTGGCACTTCCGGAAGAAGAAATGTTTAAATATTTCGAGATTTTGCGAAAAAATTTGTCCGGCACTCTGGGTAAAAATCTCTTAACTTTGAATTTTCCTTTAAAATCCGAGGAAGAAGGAGGTACTCAGGAATTCTTACTTCGTCTGCGCGACAGCAAATTAAAGGATGATGCTTTGCTCGAAGAATTCTACGACAAAATTATCGAAGCCTATGAATATGTAGGCAATTACCTGATTTTATTAATTCATGATGTATACGACGTCCCCGGCAAAACCTCCGATGGTTTTGAAATGGAGGATGCTTCCGATGAAGTATACGAATACATAATGGTAAGTATTTGTCCCGTGAATCTCTCTAAACCCGGACTTAGCTATAACGCAGTGGAAAACACCTTCCAAAACCGTATACGCGACTGGGTGGTGGCTGCACCGGAGCATGGCTTCCTCTTCCCTGCATTTAATGACCGTGGTGCTGATTTACACAGTACTCTGTACTACTCAAAGAATGCAGATGATTTAAAAGAAGATTTTGTAAACTTGATTTTGGACTGCCCCCTTCCAATGCCTGCTGTTGGTCAGAAGGTATCCTTCCAGACCTTAATCGAAGAAACCTTACAGGAAACCTGCAGTATTGAAGCTGTTATCAACATTCATGAAAAATTAAACGAAATGATTGTGGAACATAAAGAAGATCCAGTTCCCTTAACCCTTGACAAAGAAGAGGTAAAAACCGTTTTTGCAAGTAGCGGTGTTTCCAATGAAAAAATGGAACTTTTTGACCGTTGCTATGATGCTACTGCCGGTGAAAAAACCGAACTTGTGGTAAACAATGTGGTAAATACCCGTACCTTTGAAGTAAAAATGCCCGATGTAGTGATTAAAGTTAATCCGGAGCGCATGGACTTGGTAGAAACCAAAACTATTGACGGTAGAGAATGTTTAGTTATTTCCCTGGGAAATGATGTAGAAGTAAACGGAATTACCGTACGTCGTTCCTTCCACGAAGAAGAAAGAAATGATGCTTAAAACATAAAAAGAGCAAGGCCAGGCGCCTTGCTCTTATATTTTTCTTAAGCCTGAGCTACATCCTTCATAGAGAAGCTGATTCTGCCCATCTTGTCCTTGCCTAAGCATACAACAGTTACCTTGTCGCCTAAGGTAAGTACATCTTCTACATGGTTGATTCTTTCCTTTGCAATCTTGGAAATGTGAACCATACCTTCTTTGCCGGGTGCAAACTCGATAAATGCACCGAATTCCTTGATACTTACAACAGTACCCTTGAAAATCTGGCCTTCTTCGAACTCGGTAGTAATAATCTTAATCATTTCTACTGCCTTGTCCATCATATCCTTATCGGTACCGCATACAGATACTTTACCGTCATCGGTAATGTCAATCTTAACGTTGGTACGTGCAATAATCTCGTTAATGGTCTTACCACGCTGTCCTACTACTTCACCAATCTTCTCAGGATCAATCTGGATAGAGATAATCTTAGGAGCGTAAGGTCCAACTTCTGGACGGGGAGCTGCAATAGCAGGCTTCATGCAAGTATCCATAATGAAGATTCTTGCTTCACGGCATCTTGCAATAGCACCTTCTACGATTTCTCTGGTCAAACCATGAATCTTAATATCCATCTGGATAGCGGTAATACCATCGGTAGTACCGGTTACCTTAAAGTCCATATCACCGAAGAAGTCTTCCAGACCCTGAATATCGGTTAATAATACGAAATCATCATCTGTATCTCCGGTTACCAAACCACAGGAAATACCTGCAACCATCTTCTTAATCGGCACACCTGCAGCCATTAATGACATACAAGAAGAACAGGTAGATGCCATAGAGGTAGAACCGTTGGATTCAAAGGTTTCAGATACGGTACGGATTGCATAAGGGAATTCCTCTTCGCTGGGAAGTACGGGAACCAATGCCTTTTCTGCCAATGCACCATGTCCGATTTCACGACGTCCGGGACCTCTGGAAACCTTGGTTTCACCTACAGAGTAGCTGGGGAAGTTGTAGTGATGCATATATCTCTTGGATACTTCGTTCTCATCCAAACCATCCAACTTCTGCTGCTCTGACAAAGGAGCCAAAGTGGTAATGTTACAAATCTGAGTCTGTCCACGAGTGAACATAGCAGAACCATGTACACGAGGGATAATATCTACTTCTGCAGCCAACTTACGAATCTGGTCAATCTTACGACCATCGGGACGCTTGTGATCCTTTAAGATCATCTTACGTACGGTTTTCTTCTGATACTGATATACTGCTTCGCCAAGAATTGCCAACCACTCTTCGTTATCAGCAAATGCCTCTTCCATCTTAGCGGTTACTTCGCGGATGTTTGCTTCACGAACCTGCTTCTCATCAGTGAAAACTGCTTCTTCCATTTCTTCGGGAGTAACAATCTTCTTCATTGCTTCAAACATTTCAGCAGGAATTGCACAGCTGGTATATTCATGCTTAGGCTTACCAACTTCTGCAACAATCTTATCAATAAATTCAATAATGGTCTGGTTAACATCATGTGCAAGATAGATTGCTTCAATCATCTTTGCTTCAGGAACTTCGTTAGCACCTGCTTCAATCATGATAACCTTTTCCTTGGTAGATGCAACGGTTAAGTTCAAATCACCATTCTTCCACTGCTCCTGGCTGGGGTTGACTACGAATTCGCCATCTACCAAACCAACCTGAGTCATAGCGCAAGGACCATCGAAAGGAATATCTGAAATACTGGTTGCAATTGCTGCACCAAGCATAGCTACGATTTCAGGACGACATGCGGGATCAACGCTCATTACCATATTGTTCAAGGTAACATCGTTACGATAATCCTTAGGGAATAAAGGACGCATGGGTCTGTCAATTACACGGCTGGTAAGAATTGCATTCTCGCTAGCCTTTCCTTCTCTCTTGTTAAATCCTCCGGGGATTTTACCTACAGAATACAACTTCTCTTCGTATTCTACGCTCAAAGGGAAAAAGTCAATTCCGTCTCTGGGCTTCTCTGATGCGGTTGCGGTAGAAAGTACGGTGGTCTCACCATACTGCATAAATGCACAACCATTTGCCTGCTTACCTACACGGTTAATGTCTACGCGCAAGGTACGACCTGCAAGTTCCATTGTAAAAGTATTAAACATAGCTCCTCCTTCTTGTCGCTTAGCGACGATTTGTTTTGTTACAGATAGGGGCTACCGAAACTACTGAAAAGAGCATATTCTAGCATACATTCTTTTCAGCGGTCTCGGGCAAATCACCCTATCCGTTTGGTTTTTAGTTTTGGTGCTATTACGCACAAAAAGACGGGGGAGGTCACAAACCCGGACACTCCGCCGCCTTACAAGTCAATTACTTTCTGATACCTAACTTCTCGATTAATTCACGATACTTGTTAAGGTCAGTTCTCTTTAAGTAATCCAAAAGACCACGTCTCTGACCAACCATCATATACATACCACGACGTGAATGATGATCCTTAGGATTGCTCTTTAAGTGCTCGGTAAGCTCTGCGATTCTTGCAGATAATACTGCAATCTGTACTTCAGGTGAACCTGTGTCGCCTTCGCATCTTCCGAATTCTTTGATAATTGCCTGTTTCTTCTCTTTAGAAATCATTTTTGTATCCTCCTATTATTTAAACTCACCAAATACCAAGACCGGGTCGGAGTGTCCCAAATCTGAGTATCGGCTGAACTCATACTTGGTTATATTATCACATATTTTCCAAGTTGTAAACCTTTATTTTACTTATTTTTCGTACATTTTTATTTCGAAATACCTGCACGATAAAGCTCCGCATAAAATCCACCAAGCGCAAGCAAGGTTTCATGATTGCCCTGCTCAATAATATTACCGTCTTTCATAACAAGAATAATATCCGACTCACGAATAGTTGATAATCTATGAGCTACAATAAAACTGGTTCTTCCTTCCATCATACGACTGAACGCGTTCTGAATACGCAGTTCCGTTCTGGTATCAATAGAGGAGGTTGCCTCATCCAAAATAAGCATGGGTGGCAGACAAAGCATTACTCTGGCAATACATAAAAGCTGCTTTTGTCCCTGAGATAAGCTTCCGCCGTCCTCGCTAATAACAGTATCATATCCTTGCGGCAAACGCTTAATAAAACCATGGGCATGCGCCGCTTTGGCTGCTTCTACTACTTCTTCCCTGGTCGCCTCCGGTTTACCCATACGAATATTATCCATTATGGTACCGCTTCTTAACCAGGTCTCCTGAAGTACCATACCAAAATTTGTACGTAAAGAGCCTCTGGTCATCTCTCGTATATCGGTGCCATCCACCTTAATGCTTCCGCTGTTTATATCATAAAAACGCATCAACAAATTAATAACCGTAGTTTTGCCACAACCGGTAGGACCTACAATAGCCACACGTTGTCCGGGTTTTACAGAAAGACTGAAGTCCTGTATCAGTTTCTTATCCGGCACATAACTGAAGTATACCTCCTCCAAGGTAACATTTCCTTGGGCATCTGTAAGAACATGTGCATCCTCTGCATCCGGAATCTGAGGTTCCTCTTCTATAAGTTCAAAAATACGTGACGCACAAACCAATGCGTTCTGAAGCTCTGTAATAACGCTGGAAATTTCATTAAAAGGCTTTGTATACTGATTCGCATAGCTTAACAGGCAGGACAATCTACCTACGGTGATACCACCTTTAATGGCCACAAAAGCACCAAATATACCCACTCCCGCATACACCAGACTGTTCACAAAACGGGTTGCAGGATTTGTTAGGGATGAAAAAAATGTGGCACGTAGGGAACATGCCCCCAAACGCTCATTAATCTCATCAAAACGTTCTATGGCTTCCTCTTCCTGAGAAAAGGTTTTTACAATCTTCTGATTGCCAATCATTTCCTCGATTAAAGCAGTCTGCTCTCCTCTGGTTTCAGACTGCAATTTAAACATATTGTAGGTACTCTTTGCAATAAACTTGGCTACAAGGAAGGATACCGGGGTAATACATACCACCACTAAGGTAATGGGTATATTTGTCATTAACATAAATAGCAATGTACCGCCTATGGTTATTACGCCCGTAAACAACTGGGTAAAACCCATAAGCAAACCATCCGCAAAGGTATCCACATCTGCAATGATACGACTTACAATATCTCCATAAGACTGTCTGTCCAAGTACTTTAAAGGCAGAATTTCAAGCTTTGCAAAGGCATCCTGACGAATGTCCTGAACCACATGATAGGTAATATAATTGTTACAGGTATTCATTACCCACTGAGCAATGGCTGTTAATACCATAACAACACCGATTTGCTTCAAAATCTTAAAGATAGCGGGGAAATCTACATCATCCACACCAATAATCAAATCCACCGCATTACCGGTTAAAATAGGAATATAAAGGGTAAATGCTACTGTAAGAGCCGCCAAAACAAGTGATACCCCTACAAAGAGCCAATACTTGCGGATATAACGCAAAATCTTTCCAATAGTCCCCTTTTGAGATGCTTTCTTTGTTGCTTTAGACATTTGCAGCACCTCCTTCCAATACGTAAGCCCCAGTAGCCTTATTTGCTTCTACGGGCTTTTCTTCCGGATACTGTGAATAATAAATTTCCTGATATACTTCACAATTCTTTAAAAGTTCTTCGTGGGTACCCAAACCGGCAATTTCTCCGTCATCCAATACAATTATTTTGTCTGCATGCATAATGGAGGATGCTCTCTGGGATACAATGAATGTGGTCATATTTCCTTCCAAACTGCGAATTGCCTTACGAAGCTTTGCCTCCGTAGCATAGTCAAGAGCAGATGCACTATCATCCAAAATAAGAATCTCCGGTTTACGCACCAAGGCTCTGGCAATGGTAAGACGCTGACGTTGACCACCGGAAAAATTCTTACCATTCTGGGCTACTTCGGCATCTAATTTTCCTTCCTTGCCTTCCACTACTTCCCTAGCTTGCGCAAGGTCTATGGCCTGCCACATTTCTTCCTCCGTGGCATCTAATTTACCCCACTGCAAATTGCTTCGGATAGTTCCTTTAAAAAGTACTGCTTTTTGCGGAACTACACCTATGCACTCACGCAGGGTGTCTTCATCCATATTCTTAATATCCTCTCCATTTAAACGAATAGCACCTTCCGTCACCGGGTAAAATCCGGGAATTAAATTCACAAGAGAGGATTTACCGGAACCGGTACCACCGATAACACCTATCGTTTCACCTTTTTCCACGGTAAAATGCATATCATGCAAAGTTTCATCACCCGCACCCTCATAAGTAAGGGACACATGGTCAAACTCCAGGAACGGCGCTGTTTTGCCTTCTTGCTTGCGTTCTTTTACAGCCGTAATAGGTGCATTGGTAATCTCAAACACAGACGCTACTCTGTCTGCACTGGCTGCCGCTTTGGTTACCAGTACAATTAAATTGGCAAGCTTCACAAGCTCTACCAGTATCTGTGACATGTAGTTTAAAATAGCCACCACATCACCCTGGCTTAAACTACCGATATTTACCTGAATGGCACCTGTATAAATCAAGGCAATGACCGCCGCATTTACTACCACATAAGTAATGGGATTCATGCAGGCACTGATTTTACTTACATGCATTTGGGCATCTGCCAGCACATCATTTTGCTTGCGAAATTGTTCCTCTTCACGCTTTTCCTGATGAAATGCACGAATCACACGCACACCTGTCAAATTTTCACGGGTAGTACCAAGCACCTTATCCAAACTGCTCTGCACCTTACGATACAAAGGCATAGTAATCACCATAATTCCAAATACCACAATAGCAAGCACCGGGATTGCCACCGCAAAAATAAGTGCAGACTTTACATCAATAGTAAAGGCCATAATCATGGCACCAAATACGATGATGGGGGAACGAAGGAACAGACGAAGTACCATGTTCACACCATTCTGGCACTGATTTACATCCGCAGTCATACGGGTAATCAGTGTAGCTGTTCCCGCTTTATCAATATTAGTAAAGTTCAAATTTTGAATATGCTCAAACAAGGCTTTACGAAGCTTAGTAGCAAAGCCCACCGCTGCTCTTGCAGCAAAGTATTGTGCCGTAACCGCACTGATAAGTCCTACGATGCCCAGTGCCAGTAAACAGGCACCCATCTTTAAAATATAGTTTGTATCCCCGCCGGGAATACCTTTATCGATGATTCCGGCAATGACCAACGGAACAAATAATTCAAAGCACGCTTCCAACAACTTAAATAAAGGCGCCAGTATGGTTTCTTTTTTATAATCCTTCAAAAATACTAATAATCTTTTCAAGGTTTTCTCCCTCTCTGCTACAAATACTTAATTGGTAATTTTCTATTATTTCCAAGTCGTGGAATTTACAACCTTCTCGTTTCGCACTGTCTTCTACATTTTCATCCGACATTCTGCCTTGCCAAACGTCCGGTTCCTCCAACACATTTATCCCCAGCGAATGATTACTTAATCCGGTTCCCAAATACTTTCCGTAAGCTTCCTTGCGGCACCAGATACGGTAAAACAAATCCTTTTTCTCTTCTTCACTCTCGCATTCGGAAACAGCCTGCCACTCATTCTCAGAAAAGAAACGTTTCGCCACGGACTCCATGCGGGCACTTCTCTTCTCCTGCACATCCACGCCCACTTCACTGTTGGCTGTTACTAACACCACGTATCTCCCCGAATGGGAAATATTATAGTGAATAGGGTGCCTGATTATATAAGGCTTTCCATGCTCATTCGTGGCAAACTCCGCCTGCTCATAAGCTTCATCACCAAGCGCCTGTCGCAGTAGGAACAGGCCAGCCGCATGATGCCTTTTTTGTTTGGGTAGTTCCTGACAGTATTCACTTTTTTCAAACTGTTCCAAATCCAAAATATATAATATCATAATTTCTCTTTCTTGCAAGAACTCTTTAAATCCTTCAATAGACAACTGACTATCATGCTGTAAAATCAAAATTTATATTATTGTGTTCAATACAAATTGGAATTTATCGCTCTGTTAAACTGAAATTTTTCTCTCTAATCTATCACAAGCATACCTATAGAATTCTCGCCAGTCACTCGTTCCCCAAGTCTATTTGCCCATTTTTCTGTAAAGAAAGCGCCATATGGTATTTGCTCATCTTTTCGTTTCTTCTCAAACAAAAACGCCCACATTGTAGAAGGAATTCCAATAACAATCAAGTATA
>JAZSPK010000011.1:0-8115 GCA_045537405.1 Acetatifactor sp. | reverse complement strand
CCGGTGCCAGCATCACAATATCACTATCATCTCCATGCCCGCCGTCTGCATTTGGGGACAATGGGAACTTTGAAAACAAGAAATGTCCCACTATCTTTCCATCCAATTCCGCCACAAATGACAGTTCCGGAATATAGTACTTAGACACCCGGATTTCTTCTATCAAGGCGATAATATCGCTCCCATCTGAATAATTTGTTCCTTCCTGAAAAGACCGGAGAATTAGCGACACAATGTCCTTATAGTCCTTGGCATTTTCCTGTCTGATAATAATATCGTTTCTCATATTCTTTGCTCCTTTAAAATTCTAAATTATTTCTTCGCCAAGTTGGAATTTGTCGATTTCATTTATTTTTCATTCTTTTTTGTATATTCAATTCCCCTTTTAAAACTATCGATACATAATTCAAGATCTTCCTTTGTGGTCGCCCAAGAACATACACTTAATCGAATTGCCATATTCCCTTTCCATTGTGTTGGTCCACACCAGCACACACGATCCTCTTGGACATATTCAAGAACACATTTTGTCATCTCATCATCTACGTACTGTATCAGGACTTGGTTATACACAACATCATTCAGTATTGTAAATCCAAGTTGTGATAGTCGCTCAGCAAAGGTTTTTGCATTCTTACAAAGAGCTTCCACAAGAGTTCCAATTCCTTCTTTGCCTAAGTACTTAATTGCAGCCCACAATTCGAAAGATCTTGCTCTTCTTGACATAGCCGTTGTATATAACATGCCATCTCGTTTTCCACTGTAAATGATATAGTCTCCATTGGCTTGTAATGCTTTGCAGAATGCATCTCGATATTTGCAAAGAACAATTCCACAATCGTATGGAACATTTAATGTTTTATGTGCATCGACAGACCACGACGTAGCTTTTTCCATTCCCTTTGCTAGATAAGCATATTCCTTGCTTGTTTTTGCCCATAGTCCAAACGCTCCATCAATATGGATCCATGCATTCTTTTCATTGGCCAAATCACAGAGTGTATCGAATTGATCGAATGCTCCTGTATTTACATTACCAGCTTGAAGAATCAAAATCGTTTTTTCATCTAATTCAGGCAACTTGTCCAAACGTAATGTTCCATCTGGATTTGACTCTACCTTAATTATATTTTTGGAACCGATACCCAAAATAGATAAGGCTTTGAAGATGGTTGCATGAGCGTTTTCACTTAATACAACACGGATCTCTGGGGCACCCATTAATCCATTTTCATAAATATTGTAACCATTACGTTCTAATATGGTATTCCTCGCAACGGTCAGTGCACATAGAGATGCATCCGAAGAACCTCCCACCAATCCCATCGCAGTTTCTGTAGGAAGCCCAAACAAATCAACAATCCATTTCTCACATACTTCTTCAATTACACCTGCAATAGGTGATGCAACATAGAGTACAGAATTCTGATCCCACACATCAGTTAACCACTTGACTGCAAGTGTGACCGGTAACGCACCACCATTCACAAATCCATAATATCTTCCACCAGTCTGTGCTAATGTATTGGGCGAACCATTTTGATGAAGTGTTAACAAAATTTCCTCTTCATCTGTACCAACTTGAGGTAGTGGTTCATAAAAATTCTTAAGCTTTAATAAATCCTCCTCCTTTGGATACACATGCCGCTCTGAAATTCCATCCATGTAATCAAATGCATAGTCTTTCGCCATCTCAAATATCAATTTATTCCTCAATGGCTTTGATACTGATTCATAAAAATCTTCTTGCATAACAAAAAGCCTCTCTTTCCTTATAAATTCTGCTATTCTTTTTTCTATAATATCATCCTCAAAAACTTGAATTTATTTAATCCACCATTTAGGTGTAATCTCGCCGAGTTTTATGGTACTACCTGTAAAATAATCAAGCATAATTTCTATATCCTATAATATTTTCTGCATTACTACAGCATCTTTAAACATCCCGTTTACATAAAAATAATTTTTATATATTCCTATATCAACAAATCCCATTTTGTGGTACAAATTAATGCCTCTTACATTATCAGAGATTACTTCCAGTTCTATAATCCTAATCTTCATCTTCTTTGCTTGCTCGACAATTCTTTTTAACATTTCTGTTCCTATTCCCTGATTCCAGTACTCCTTTCTTACCGAAATCGAGAATTTAGCCCTATGACGAATTCTTGTTGCATAATATCCCTCTAATTCTGCTCTCGCAATAATCTGTTCGTTTTCAAGAGCTATCAAAACAATACTATTCTCCGAGTCTTTACTCATAGCCAATTTTCGTTTTACGCCTTCAATTGGAACAATAAATTCATTTTCTCCATGTAACAAATTATCAGATTCTCCACCTACTTGATTCAGATATAAAATCATTTTCTCTGCATCATCTGAAACAGCCTCTCTAATTATATATGTATTATTCATTTAATCCCTTAAACCTCCACAAATTCTTATTTATGAAACTCATTTGCCCCATACAATTCTGAATTTCTCTAAACTTTCTTTATAAATTCTTCCATAATATCAAGCACTTGATTAGACCAAAATTCTTTGCCACCATGATGAGCATTTTCTATTGCATAAAATGTTGCCTTTTTATTACATTTCACCAGCTTATCATAAAGCATACAGCTTTGACCAAATGGAACAAGTTCATCATTTGTACCGTGTAATATCAAAATAGGCGGTATTTCTCTGGCAGAATCTATATAATTCATGACAACAGTAGGTCCGGTAAGCTCAGGATGCTCAAGAACATTAAATCCGCCTATTAAGCATCCTTCAGGACTATCAGGCTCAATATGACTTAGTGATGACAACTCGTCATTCATTTTAGTGATATCTGTTGGTCCGTATAAATCAATAATACCCTTTACACTCGAAGATACTTCACTATATATTTCTTCTTCAAACTTCTCAATACCTGCAGTTAGTCCTGCCATAAGAACAGTATGTCCGCCCGATGAATCACCCATAAGATACACATTATCCGGATTAAGTCCATATTTTTGTGCGTTGATTTTCATAAAGCGAACAGCTGCTTTCGTATCAAGCATCTGCGCCGGAAAGGGCGAAACCTCAGAACCTCTATACTGAACCATTGCAATCGCAAACCCACGGTTTGCAAGCAGACTGATAGAAGGAATTACTCTTTTGACATTCTGCCAACGAAATGCTGACCCCGGCACATAAATAACCAGTGGCGTATTTTCTGATCTGTCATAAGGCAATATAAGTTGAATATATAGCGAAATACCATCTCTGTTAATATACTCAATATCGGGAATATATTCCATAGAACTATTATCACAGCATATATTCAGTGTTATCATACCATCAGACTTCACATTACTTTTGGGAAACTGTTCCCTCGAAATATTTATAGGTTGTATCATAATCCTTTTCCTCGAATCAAAATCTCCAATATCCTTGCTTCTCTTTCTATCCAAACTCCACCATTCTCTTCTTTATGGTCGTCAAATCTGTTTTTTCGCAATGCCTCCTCCGGTGACACAAAAACTAAGGTATATCCTTCTTCGGCCTCTTCCTCATCCAGCATCTGTTCGCCTATGGTATCGTAGGCTTTGCATGTATAATAATAATTCTCCTGCTCGAAGATGGTTTTCTCAAATCTGTGGCTGCTACCCCGTCTTAATGCAGAACCAAATTCTTCAATGGTTTCCGGAATAACCATCAATCCAACCTCTTCTTTTACCTCGCGTATTAACGCCTGATGAAAATCCTCACCCTCTTCAATGCCACCACCGGGAAATCCGTAGTAGTCGTACTTTTGGTCGTACACCATAGCCAGTTTATCGCCACACTTAATAATTGCACGAACTGACGGGCGTTTAGAACGTTGCCAGTCCTCATCATAATCTTTTAAATCTATCACAAAAAGTCTTTCCACTTAACGCTCCTCCACAAAGATAAGTATTATTTTACAACCACAAAAAACAATCGTGGGAAATCAAAAATTACTTTGTTGTTCTTCTGTAAAGGATAATTTACCCTAATCTCTTCCATAATATCTTTCTTAAATTCATCCTTCATGGAATCATCAATTTGAGAAAGATAGGGTCTTAATCCGGTTCCCTCGTACCAAGTCCAAATGGCTTCATGGGATGGTAATACATGATGGTAAGTCGTGGTCCAAATATCAAATTTCTCAGACAAGCCGGAAATCACATCAAAGTAATCCTCAATCGTTCCCATCTCATAATCTCTTTGCTGTTTTATAACCGCTTTCCACTTATCGCTGGTAACTACCTTATTGATCAAATGGTGGATGGGCTCATCAAAATTACAGGGAATCTGAATTGCCATAATTCCGTTGTCATTCAAAAGTTTATAAAGATTGGTAATGGTCTTAAACTGATCCGGAAGCCACTGAAGACAGGCATTTGAAAAGATTAGATCAAATTTTTGACTAGTCTCTTCCGTAAATACATCCGCATCCCACTGCTCAAATGCCATATTCGGATAATCCTTCTTTGCTCTTTCTATCATGTCAGCAGAAAAATCGATTCCCAATATGTCCGCATCCGGAAATACGCTCTTTACCACAGCAGAACTATTCCCCGGGCCGCATCCCACATCCAAAGCGGACGCCACATTTCGCCCTTCCACTCGTCTGGCCAAATCAATGGCCGGCTGGGTTCTCTCTTTCTCAAATTTCAAATACTTTTCTGAGTCCCATTTATTCTCCATATACTGCTCCTCCTATTTGTAGTTTTTTCCTCTTGCCTGCTTCGCAGTCGCTTACTTTTCCTTGCGCGCGATATAGTCTAGCCTGACAAACTTCTTCCCATTTGGTAACATCTGCTCCACCGTATGCTTCAATACATATCCAATCTGACTCATGCATGCTGTCAAACTCTGCTCGTCCATTTGATGGTGGACTTCCTCCAGGCAATCAAAGACGTGTAGGTAGGGCGAATCAGACACAAAGGATTCTCCCGTATTGATTTGGATAATGCAGGATACATAGGAAGGCTTCACCAAGCCCACAATCCTTTGAAAGCTCTCATAGCCGATATATTCCACCAGCAGATTGGCCACCAGCAACTTGGAACATGGCAGTTGCAAATGCTCATCCGATAAATCTGCACGAATGGTCTCCAATACATCTTCTAATGACTCATAGCGCTTCTTACATTCTGCAAGGAATTCCTGATTTACATCCACGCCATAAACCTTCTTAATTTTACTTTTATCAATGTGCTCCAGACCGTTTCCGCCTGCGATACCCAAAATCATGATGGTATCCACGTCATAGGTTTCAAACTGCTCCTCCATCATTTGGTTTAATACCTGCAGCTGATATACACTTTCCAGGCTCATATGATTTTCATAATCACTTAATTCTATCTTTTCCCAGGGATTGGCCATAGTCTTTGTCTCCTAATTCGTTTCGTTATATTGACTTTATAATCGATAATAAAACATTAGGGATTCAATTTCTTTAATTCTTCAAACTTAAGTTTGTTTGTCCGATCCACTGTCAGCGGCGTCACAGAAATATATCCGGCCAAAGTTGCATTGGTATCGATACTATGCTCCTCGGAATCTGTCGGGATTTCTTTGTAGGTGGGAAGGTACATGTCATCACCCTGAGGAAGAAATTCATCCACAAAATAGCGCTCTCCCATACGAGTAATGCGAATTCCTTTATGTTGACGCGGAATGTTTATATTGTACAAACCATTTTTGTTCATCAAGTCGTGACGGACAAAAAAATCTTTAATTTCATCCAATGCTTCCATGGCTTCGCCAAATCCGCCGGATTTGGTAGAAAGAGCTACTGCCGGAAGTCCAAAGGTGGCTGCCTCAAACACAGCACCTAAGGTACCGGAGTATAGCACGTCTACCCCAAGGTTTAAGCCCCTGTTAATACCCGAAATCACAAAATCAAAAGTGGTCTGCATGCCTTCCAAGGCAAAACGGACACAGTCTGCCGGAGTAGAATCCACCGTATAGACCTTGATATCCGGATCCTCAAAAGAAACCTGTTTTACTTCAAAGGCTTTGCGAAATTCAATGCAGTGACTTTTGCCACTCTGTTCATATTTGGGAACAACTATGGTCACCTCACCAAATTGTTTTGCCCACTTAGCCAGGGGCAAAAGAACTTCGGACGAAATACTGTCATCATTAGTAATTAAGATTTTCATAATGATTCTCCTCCCATATTTTCATACTTATCCGATGGTACATAGCTTTCCCTGAAGAATATAACCAATCTTCTCATAGCAGGCATTTGATGCGGTATAATCCGCATCTGTGTAAAGCATGGGAAGGCATCCTTCCGCTTCCGCCATCTTGGTAACCTGATAAACAAGATTCTCTGCAAAATGCTTTCTTCGATGCTCCGGTCGCGTAAAAACCATTCCAATGCTTGCCAGCTCCCCTTTCAAAGCGTAAGCACATGTTGCCACATGATTTCCCTCGGCATCCTTCCAAAGATAAGTTTTTCCTTCCTTTATTTTAATCTCTGCATGCTCCAAGCAACCTTTTCGGTCCATCTGGTCTCTTCCTGTTTCGTCATGGAACATCTCTATAAAATCAGCAAGTTCTTCCGTATCTTTCATCTCACATTTACAGATTTCACCCTCGGCCATCTTGTCCGGCTTTATCGGATTGGGACAGTCGTAAGCAAAAAGATTAGTGGTAAGAGATAAGTTGATTCCATCCCCCAAAGCTCTTTTGATAAAGTAATCCGCAAGCTCATACTTAATGTTAAAAGTATGTTTTTTGTCCATCAAATTATTTTCCACTACAAGCTGATATGCCTTTTCCATCTCTTCTTCCGTAGCATCATCCGCCGTCCAAATCCAAGTGGGAAAGGGCTCTATTGAAAAACAGATAATTAATCGCTCATGGTCAGACAATAGTAGTTTGCAGGGTCCGTCCATAATACACCTTAATACAAAAAATGTATATTTATCGCTCTCCAATAATTTATAATCTCTTTCATCTACAAAATGGTCCATAGCATTCCCTCCCATTCATCTCATTTATGACTGCTATCACATCCATCGGCGATTCCGCCTGTAAAAACTCCGGCTTTCTCCTTGCAGGCTGCTTCCATTCATCCTTTAAATACCATGCTGCCTGAAGGGAGTGCATCCCTACGGACTTTGCAGTTTCCAGCTCCTGGCTACCGCCATCCCCTATGTAAAGACATTCACCGGGCTCAAGCCCTAAGTCCTCCATACATTTTTGAAAAATCCGTACATCCGGCTTTTTCACTCCCAGCTCACAGGACATGCACATCACATCAAAGTAATCGTTAAGGATGCTGTTCTTAATAATATCCCTTTCCTCAAAATAGCAGTTGGTAATCAAGCCGATTTTAATATTCTGCTCCTTAAACCATGTGAAAAGGGGGATGATTTCCGGATGGATATTTGACTGTTCAAAGCTGGTCTGAATCATCCTCTTTCTCTTCATAATGATGCTATCAAACAATTCCCGACAGTAGCGGTCATTCACTCGTAAGGATTCCTCTATCACATCTTCCAATGTTCTTTTTCCTAACGTCCTGTCCTCATCCGTAGGATTCCATATCTCCCTGAATTTCGCCTCTGAAATACCTATCTCCTCCGCTATTTGCTTTCCCATGTATACGGGCCCGGAAAAAAGGGTTACTAAGGTTTCAAACATATCAAAGATTACTGCTTTTATCATCATAGCACCTCATTTATATCTGCTACTAACTCTCTATACCTGCGAAAATGGGGAAGACACTGTTCTGCGCTTCCCACATTTATACTATACAGAAAGTGTTATTTAAAATACTCCAACACAATATTCCTAAACATAGTTTGAAAATATGATTCCTGTGAATTAGGTGTCATTGTTATCGCATATACATTTCCTATACCTTCTACCTCTAGCACCGTATTGAGTGTGGCATATGCTAATGTTCCGCCACTATGTTCCAGGTATCCTCCCATATCTCCCCAGCCACAGGAATAACCTTCCCGCATTTCCAGCATATACTCTAACTGCTCTGCATCGATTACTTTATTAGTCATTAATGCTCTATCCCACAATAATATGTCACAAACACTGGAATGCATATCTCCGGCAAGTCGGATCGTAGCCATGTCGTTCTGTGAG
>JAZSPK010000047.1:0-11190 GCA_045537405.1 Acetatifactor sp. | reverse complement strand
TCAGCTGACATTTACTAATCGGTCGAGGGCTTAACCAAGGTTGGAGAGGAAAATCGAGAGTTATCCGAAAGGAGACTTGAGAGATGTTTTGTAAAGAGTTATCAGTGTTCGGTTTTGAATGTATAATGCATTCAGAATGATCCTCCTTAGCTCAGTCGGTAGAGCACCTGACTGTTAATCAGGGCGTCGTTGGTTCAAGTCCAACAGGGGGAGCTCAAGAAAGAAATATTTCTTGACTTAATACTTGACAGAATCATAGCCAAATGGTATTCTATTCAAGTGGTATTTAGTATTTGGCTCCATGGTCAAGCGGTTAAGACATCGCCCTTTCACGGCGGTAACACGGGTTCGATTCCCGTTGGAGTCATTCACTTTGAGTGAGTCCCGAAAGGGTTACGGACCTTTAGCTCAGTTGGTTAGAGCAACCGGCTCATAACCGGTCGGTCCCGGGTTCGAGTCCCCGAAGGTCCATTAAGAGGAAGCTCTTTAAACTTAATAAAATTACACATGGCCTAGTGGCTCAGTTGGTTAGAGCGCCGCCCTGTCACGGCGGAGGTCGAGGGTTCGAGTCCCTTCTGGGTCGTTCAATTAAGCGTACGTTTAATTGTGTAAATGGGGTCTTAGCTCAGCTGGGAGAGCATCTGCCTTACAAGCAGAGGGTCATAGGTTCGAGCCCTATAGGCCCCATTCGATACTTTAAAGAGTATCATGACATGCGTCAGCTGGTGTGGCGGAATAGGCAGACGCAAGGGACTTAAAATCCCTCGGGGGCAACCCCGTGCCGGTTCAAGTCCGGCCACCAGCAGTATTTAAAAGTGGGAGAAACGTTGACTTTACAGCGTTTCTCTTATTTTATTTTGTCGAAGAATTTGTATGTACCTGTATGTGACTCAGTAAATAAGATTATTCTTATGCTTTTGAATTAGCATCGTGCAGAGTGAAAAATTTCTTGTTTTGTGAAAATTAGAATTAGATGAGAAATGGTATAGTATGCATTCGTTGACAGGGTGGCTTCGAGAGGGTATACTTTGAACGTGTAGAATAAATGTGGTGAGGGTTCATAATGAATGGAAGTACGAAAAAAAGATATGCAGTAATTAGTGATGTACATGGAAATTACAAGGCGTTGGAGGCATTTTTGGAATATTGCAATGCTCATCCGGTGGACGGCATTATTGGTCTGGGTGATTATATGACGGATAGTCCGTATCCGGAGCGTACGATTGCACTGTTGAAGGAAATGCGGGAAAGATATCAGTGTTATATGGTACGTGGCAACAGAGAAAATTATTTGTTGGATAATTTAAGAATAGATCAAGGCTGGAAACCATCATCGTCCAGCGGGTGTTTTTATTATACCGCCAAGCATTTGTCACAGGAGGATATGGAATTCTTGGAGAGTATGCCTGAGGAAATGCAGATTGCTATCGAGGGCTGTCCGGAACTCTTTATTTGCCATGGTACACCGGGGAATGTGCGTGGAAATGTGGGTTTTAACCCGGAACTAAAAAAGACTATATTGCAAGAAATGAAAGTAAATTATCTGCTTGGAGGTCATAGTCACATTCAAGAAGTATATGAGGACAGTGGAAAAACGTATTTGAACCCTGGTTCTTTAGGCTATACCTTAGATGGTGTAGGATGCCATGTCCAATTTGCCGTTATTCATGGAAATATGAATGAGTGGAAAATAGAACTACTTTCTATTCCGTATGATCCGGATTCCTTCTTGAAGGATTTCGCCGAGAGCGGATTGGACGAGCTTGGTTTTGTTCTAAACAGGGCTGTTAAGAAAACGATTACAACCGGAATTAACTACGTCTTAAAATGTGTCACGGAAGTGGAACAGGAAACAGGTCTTCCGCCTTATATGGTGCCGGAAGACGTGTGGGAAAAGATTGCATTGGAATTTGATTTATGATAATCTTGAAGAATTATGAGTAACAAAGATTTGTTTTTAGAGAATGCCCTTCGTATTGTTAGCTATATGCCGATGATACGAAGGATATTTTTGTTAAATAGAAAATGTGGAAAAACTATTGACATTAAACTTGATTGGTGCTATGGTTAATTGCATAAGTAATGAACCAAATAACACAAGACGTAACACATATTTTAATATAACATTACTTATGAGGGACAGGGGAGATTTAAATAAAGAAGGGAGTAGAAGTATGAATGAGATTCTGACGCAGGAGAAATCTATTTACCTGCAAATAAGCGACATGATTAAGAATGATATTCTTCGGGATATCATCTTGGAGGAAGAAAGAGTACCCAGTACCAATGAATTCGCTAAGCTTTTTGCCATTAATCCGGCTACTGCGGCGAAGGGGGTTAATATTTTGGTAGAGGAAGGCGTTTTGTACAAAAAGCGCGGCATTGGAATGTTTGTGGCTACGGGGGCAAAGGAGAAGATTATGAATCAGAGAAGAGATGAGTTCTACGACAATTTTATAAAAGTGCTTTTAAATGAGGCGAAGAATCTGGGAATTACCAAAGAGGAACTGATTTCCATGATAAGCAAGGAGGAGAACTAAGATGAGTATGGAAGGTTTGGTTTGTAAAAAATTATGTAAAAGTTACAAGAAAACAGAAGTGCTGAAGGGCTTGGATTTGACATTAGAAAAAGGTAAGATATACGGTCTTATCGGTAGAAACGGTGCCGGAAAAACCACTTTGCTTTCTTTGATGGCAGGACAAAATCCAACTACTTCTGGAGAGATTATTTTGGACGGTACAGCAGTTTGGGAGAATCAGGAGCTTATGGATAAGATTTGTTTCTCCAGAGAGATTAATCCTATATCAAATTTAGGTATGGGCACATATAAAGTAAAAGATTACTTAAAGATAGCTTCCATTTATATGCCTAATTGGGACCAGGCTTATGCTGAGGAATTATTAAAGGTTTTTGAATTAGATAAGAAAAAACGATTGAATAAGCTGTCTAAGGGTATGTTGTCCATGGTTACCATTACGGTGGCATTGGCCAGCAAGGCTGAGTTTACGTTCATGGATGAGCCGGTTGCGGGCGTGGACGTGGTAATGCGTGACCAATTCTATCGTGTTTTGTTGGAAGAGTTTGCAGAAAGCGGAAGAACCTTTGTGATTTCAACTCATATTATCGAAGAAGCCGCAGATGTGTTTGAAGAAGTGATTATGCTGGATGGCGGTAAGATTCTTTTGAAGGAAAATACCCAGGATTTATTGGACAGAACTCGCCATATCAGTGGTAAGGCAGAAGCGGTGGATAAGTTTATGGAAGGTCATGAGACCTACCGACCTGAGAAACTGGGACGCAGTAAAGGGGTAACTGTTCTTTTGAAGCAGGGAGAGAGTTTGGAGTCAAACGAGGAGATTTCCGTACAGTCCATGAGCTTGCAGCAGGTGTTTGTGGCAATGTGTGGTAAGGAGGTATCGTAAGACTATGAAAGGACTTGGAAGAAATATTAAATATGCATCAAGTATACTTCTTACGCTTCCGCTACTAATGTACTTGATGGGGATATTAATATTAGCCCTGTTAAGTTTGGAGGAAGAGGATATTTTAACTTCACTCATACAAGTGTTACCCATTGGTTTATTGTATATAACACCTATACTGATATTGATTGCTGTGGGATATGCCGAAACGTTTTGCCGCCATATGGTTTTTCTGGGAAGTGCCAGAAAACCGGCAGCATTTGGGATTATCATTTCCGTACAAGCTTTTCTGCTTCTACAAATGGTGCTTTTGTTTGCTTTATCATTGCTGGCAAAAAACAGTTTTGTTAATGAGGTGATATGGTCCTGTCCTTTAGGAATCATTGCACTTTGTCTGGCGATTATAGGTATCGGGCTTTGGTTGGATAGTCTTAGCTTAAGCGGCCATTATGTGTTGGCAGGTGTCTTTGGCTTTTTGTGGGCATTGATTGGTGTTAGTTTGATAGGTGGAGTCAGTGCACATTTAACAAACGAAAAAAATGTGGAATTGTTGGTTTCCTGCAATAGTATCTGGCTTTTGTTGGCAGGTCTTGCAGTGGATTTGATAGGAACCCTTTTGTACTACAAAACAGTTATTAAGGCGGATTTAAAGCTTGCTTAAGTTTTCGAAGAAAGTGAGGGATAATGATGAAGGAATTTTTGGTTACACTTAAGCAGACGGAGAAGGTAACAAGAGCCGGTCTATTTTATTGCTTGGGTACGTGTATACTTGGAGCTGGTTTTGGTCTGCTTATGTCTTTGAGTATGATATTTGCATGGGAAACCAGAAATCATTTGGGAACATTGATGATTGTTATGGTAATGGCAATCCAAGTGGTCTGTTGTGGTCTGTTGGTATTTCCAGCTTATTTCCAGCAGGCACTGGCCATGGGAAAGGTTAGAAAGCATCTTTTTGCAGGAAATTATATGTTATGGTTAAGAAATACTCTGGTGGTACTTTTGATTGTTTTGGGAGCCGGCTTGACAGAAGAAGTAGCTTATTTTCGAGTGATTGGTGAATCTGTTAGATTTCAGGATATGGAATTAATTCTGGGAAATCCTCTGGTTTTTGTGACATGTCTTTTGTGTGCCCCGGCAGTAATTATTTTTTTAGGGGCAATGCTTCTACGGTTTGGATTTTATAGCCTCTGGGGCTTCGCAGGATTATATCTGCTTGCCTTGGGTTTTGTCAAAATAAAGGACAATTGTCCGGATTGTGCTCTTATGAAATGGTTAGGAGTAGGTGGTGAACTTAATATAGTCGGAATATGCATGTTATGTCTGGTATGCGGAGTGGTTATGCTGGGTATTTCATGGCTGTCGCTTCGTAAGCAGAGAGTGATAATTTAATGTGGAAAGCTCAAATCCTTGAAAGAGGGTTTGAGCTTTCATTTGTGTATTTTATTGACGAAAGGCAGAAGAAAGTGTAAACTGGAAAAAAGTTTGATGTTGAAAAAGGATAGAATAAATGGAAAGAAATAAATTTGTGGATGTATTAAAAGGGATACTGATTATTCTTGTTATTATTTTACACTTCTCGTTTACTGAATCGGAAGTGCAGCAATACTTTTTTCCTTTTCATATTACTTTGACGGTTCCTTGCTTTATGTTGCTCTCTGGTTATGTATCGGCGTTATCATTTGAAAAACGTAGAGTAGATAAATTAGAGCACTCATATAAAAGTAGTGTTATATTAGAGAAGGTACTTCGTTTTACGATTCCTTATACCATTGCTTTTATTGCAGAGTGGATTATATTTCGAGTAATGGGGCTTTATCAAGTGGGAATAAGGACTTACGGTATATTGGCGATTACCATGGACTTTTTGAGTGGAGGAAAAGGCCCCGGAAGTTATTATTTTCCAATTATGATACAGTTTATTTTTGTTTTTCCGGTTTTGTTTTTTGTGATAAAAAAGCATCAGCTAAAAGGAGTGGTATATTGCTTTTGGGCAAATGGTATTTATGAAGTTTTGAAGACGGCTTATGGGATGGGCGAGACAGAATATAGATTATTAGTATTCCGCTATTTGTTTGTTATTGCAGCCGGATGCTATATTGCCATAGGTAGATTACCTGCAAAGAAAACAGTGGTAATATGGAGTGCGTTATGTGTTTTGATAGGTGGGGGCTTTGTATTTTTGTTTTCCTATACATCATATATGTCCAAAATTATTACATATTGGCGGGAGAGTTCTTTTGTTGTATGTTTATTCATTATTCCTATTTTAAGTTTGGGATTAAAGAAGGTACATTGGAGCTTTGTACCGCTGGAGGTTTTAGGAAAAGCCTCTTTCAATATTTTTTTGGTTCAGATGATATATTATAATTTTGCTGAAAGAATTTATGCGTTGATTTCGGTAAGAGGAATGCAATTGTTTATTAATGTGGCATTTTGTGTCAGTGTAGGAGTGCTGTTTTATTACGTAGAGCAACCCTTGACGAAGTGGGTGATTGGACAAGTGAAAAGATTGTTTGCGGAGAACTGCGAGTAAAATATAGGAGAACAATTATAATGAAACAACGAAACATGACATCGGTTTTTCTATGCTGTGAAAACAAAATTTTACTATTATACAGACAAGGCTCTAGAGTGGTAAATAATGTCTGGATAGGGTCTGCTGGTGGGCATTTTGAACCGGAAGAATTGAATGATGCGCAGGCGTGTGTGCTTAGAGAATTAAAGGAAGAATTGGGGATTAAGGAAGAGGATGTGCAGGATTTGCATCTTAAATATATTATGTTACGTCATGTGAACGGGGAAGTAAGGGTTAATTATTTTTTCTTTGCAACATTGGAGGAAGGGCCTCTTAGAGATTTAAAGTCTGAGGAAGGTATACTAAAGTGGTTTGCGTTAGAAGAAATAAAGGATTTGGAGATGCCACATTCTGCTAAATATGCAATGGAACATTATTTAACGGAAGGGCGATTAAATAAAATGCTCTACGGAGGTGTGATAACTGAAGGGAAGGCAGTGTTTACAACCATGCCTGAAACGTGATATGTGGAGAAAGTAAAGTGAGAAAAATATAATTGACAGTATGATAATTGATGCGTATAGTTTAAATATGGGGAATTATTAGTGCTTTTGATACATGGGGGTATGCGTAATGTACAAAATAGCTTTATCGGAAGCCAGAGTGGGTATGGTGCTTGCAGAAAACATCATGTCCGCGGATGGTAAGCAAATGTTATTGAATTCGGGACAGGTTTTGAATCGTGCTATGATTCAAAAGCTGGAAGAGCGAAATGTGCAACTGATTGCGGTTGCAGATATTTATTCTTTGCAGATTAATCCTATCGATCAGATGCAGGATACGCTCAAAAAGGCATACATGGCTACTTTGGATAAGTATTCTTCGCCGCAGCAGGTAGGCAATAAAAGAGATGATATTCCAAAGATTGTGAAGAGTATGTTGGAGATTATTGGGGAAATCTGCAAGTCTGAAATTATATTGGATTATTGTATTCAAATGCGTATGATTTCGGAGAAGAATTTGTTCCAGAAAGCAGTGGAAACATCGGTTTTTTCCGGGTTACTTGCGGGTGTGTATGGTTGTAATACACAAGAAATGTACACCATTATGGTGGGTGGTCTATTACATGATACAGGCTGTCTGGAAATGACTTTTTTGGTAGGTAAGGAGAAAAAGACACCACAGGAAGAACTTCTTTGGAAAGAACATCCGACCTATGGTTACTACTTTGCGATTCAAAATAATTTGTCCAGAGAAATTGCAGAGATTATCCAGAATCATGAAGAGCGTTATGATGGTGGTGGTTTTCCGCATGGTTTGGCCGGAGATAAGATTCCTTTGGGAGCCAGAATTGTATCCATTTGTGCGAATATTACCGAGAATATCGTCTATAATCATATGAAACCCTATGAAGCGTGGGAAATCATTTATGGTACCAGCGGTATTTACTTTGATGCGGCATTGGTTAAATTATTTGTATCCAGTGTAGCGCTTTATCCTATGGGAGCGTTGGTGCGTTTGTCTACCGGAGAAGTGGGCGTGATTGTGAATATTCGTAAAAATATGGGTGCCAGACCGGTGGTAAAGGTGTTCTATAACAGTTTTCATAAACCTTTGTCTTCACCGCAAATAATCGATTTGGGTGAGCATCGTACGGTATTTGTAGAAGAAATATTAGGATAATAAGAAAGGTGTTGTCTTTGGGGAGGCAACACCTTTAATTGTTTGTAATATTGTTTTCAAGGGAGCCGGTTTGGACCTTCAAGCAGCTCTCTTTTCACAAAGAGGCGATTGTTGGAATCGGAGCTAAGGGCCCATTTCACAAGACTGATATGCAACTTTTCAATTTCTAAACAGGTAATGCTGTAAGGATGCACGCAGCTACCCGTATTGGCATAGAGAGAGTCATTTTTTGACAAATAGGGTCGATGGGTATGTCCTGCAATTAGGAAAAGGTCGTGTTTTTGTGCAAAGCTTTGCAGGCGTTTTTCGGTTTTTTCCATGCGAGAATAGTTCTTGGCGGCGCTGGTAGGGTCTAAGAAACCCAAATGTTCTAAGGGCTTCCAAAAATAGCGCACCAGAAAACGGGAGAGTGGCCAAAACGTAGAGTTGAGTAGGTCGGTTTGATGGCCATGGGTGAGAAAGAGTTTTTGGCTTGTATGCGAACTGTTCTCATAG
Organism: Acetatifactor sp.; assembly: GCA_045537405.1. Taxonomy (GTDB): domain Bacteria; phylum Bacillota; class Clostridia; order Lachnospirales; family Lachnospiraceae; genus Acetatifactor. The sequence continues at coordinate 3,074 of JAZSPK010000047.1, read as the reverse complement.
GGATAATCGGTGCATGTTTCAAAAAGGAGGCCTTCATGGAAAGAGACCTGTGGCATAAACGGTCGTCCGGTTAGAGAAGGGGTATTACAACAACGACAAGGATAGGTGCTATAATGTTTGGTAGTATAGGTTTTGTTTTTCTTGACAATATCATGGTTGCCGTAGAGCATGTGGAGGCGATTCTGTTCATGAAAAAGCGAAAGCAGTTGAAAGACATCCTCATGAATTTCGATTATCTGCGCCATATGCCTATTTTCCCATAATTCATCGCCGTCGCCCAGTTCAATATATGTGAAAGCGGACTTATAATAGTGGCGTAAGGCGGTCAGGTATAAGGTCTGATTTTTCATAAAATTATCATTGGAGGATCCATCTCCTCGATGGCAGTCGCTGAAAATTACATATTTGGAAGAGAATTTCAGAGGGAGCGTCAATGCTCCCTCGTATGCTTTTTGTAATCGGGTAAAATAACTCATAAGAACCCTCCTTATTTGTTTTTGGGTGGCTTTTTATATCGGCGGATGCGGAACAGCTTACGGAAGATAAAGGGAAGCTGATAGTACAAGAATAACGTTTTATCCAAAGAGAGAGCAAAGGGGTGGGTTATGCGGTTATACATACCGCTCCAGAAGCGATTGTTTAGTTGGGCCAAAACAATATGAAGTTTGCGGAAAAAGCCCAAGGGTTGCTGCGAGCCGACGAAGAGAAAGCTTACGATGTTTCGATGGAGATTAATATCCCGTAGGGCTTCATTGGCTGATGATAGTCCGTCTGCATAGGCTTTTGCCATTTCAAGGGTTGGGAAGGTAAGAGTGAGCATGGCGGATAATTGAGAGGGCTTGGAGAATTTGCCTAAGGAAAAAGCAGTAAGCCACCAGTGTTTTTTGTGAAGATTTGCGATAGGAATATCTTCTTTGCAAAGGGTAAAGGACATTTTTATCATATGGTAATCGTTTACGCTTGAGAAAAGGGCAGTAGGATATTCCTCGGGAGTAAGGAGGTGGTCGGCATAATATAGACCGATTTCGCAACCGGTAGAAATGCCGTACTGGCCTTTCCAAAGTTCCAGCAACCAGGTTCTGTTTTGATAATTAAAGTATGTGGGCAGATTATCGAATATCATGTGAAAGTGCACAGCAGATTTGTCGTAGAGAGAAGTGTAGCCAAATTCACGTTGCCAGGCATCAAGTCTGGTGGAAAAAATATCCTGTTCCGGAATATAATAAAAGCCAAAGGGAGCAATCAACTCCTTCAGCAGATTCACTTTGTCATCCGTACTCATGGAACGTATTTTGGAGAGAATCATTCTCTTTCGAATGTAGCCGATAAGCAGAAGTAAAAAAATTATGACTAACAGAATTGTCAAGAATAGTTTCATGGGAAATTCCTTAAGAATTGTTTTGATATATAGTATGTAATTTGTCGAAAAAAGTGCGTAGATGTAAAAAAGACACCCCGGCTTGCATGCCGGAATGCCTTTAAAAGTATGTCATTAGTCGGTGTATCCAAGGTTTAAAATAGTAAAGTTAAAGTCCTCCATGCCCTCAGACATTTTGATTTCCAAGGTGTGAGTGGCAACGGTTTCCTCGTCTAAGACAAGGACGGTATTGCAATTGTTCCAACCACCGTCCTGATAACCGAACAGTTCGGTAACAAATTCGCCATCCACATATACTTCAGCAAAACCAAAATCACTGTTACTGCTGGTTTTAAAGGTTAATAAAATGTTCTTGCAGTCCATCGTGGCTGTAAAGCTTTCATTGCCGGAGCTTGCAGTATGCATCCAGTTGTCCGGGAATGCAGCCAGAGTAGTTCTGGAAAAAGCCTGCAAAGCAGTGTCAGTCTGATTAAAGCCGCCTGCTTTGATCTTTGCACCGTTAGCATCTTTGGAGGTTACCAGGTGCATATTCATAAAGTCCAAATCATATTTGCCGTTCTCAGGCAGAGGAGTGATTTCGGCAGGGACTTCGGCAACGGCTACCCGGTCAAATAACTCGGTTAAGCAATCAGCCATGATTTCGTGACCATAGTTGGTGGGATGGTAGATATCTGCAAAGAATTTTTCATCATCCACATTTTTGGTCTTATAAGCGTATGTAGTAGCATCCTTTATACTTACCATGGGAAGACCATAATGCTTGCCGATGGGAATGTAACTGTCCTGCATGTTCCACTTGCTCTGAAATACGGAGAAGAGAAGGATTACAGCAGGGTCATTTTCTTTTTCCAAAATGGTACGAACCAATGCTTCATAAGCACGGCTGCCCGTAGGTTCCTCCCAGTCATTTACTGCAAATTCCACAATCACTAAGTCCGGATTTGTTCCGATAACCTCTGTGACATCACGTTCATAACGCATAAGACCTAAGGTGGAGGGAGTACCGCCCAAACCGGCATTGTAATAATGAATGGAGGAGTTAGGGTACTCCTCTTGCAAATTAAATATAAACTGTTCGCCATAGGCACCTGCAAAGCTGGTAGCGCCGGCACCCTCTGTAACAGAACCGCCAATCATGGCAATGGAAACATCCTCACCGTTTTTGATTTTTTCAATTACTTTTTCCAAACGGCCATTGGTACCGGTGGAAAGAATGGATTTATTTAAAGTCTCCTGGTACCAATCCACAGGAACTTCCGTAGGGGCGGGAGTGGGTTCAGGAGTAGGTTCCGCTGTGGGTTCGGCGGTGGGAGCCTCAGTGGCTATTACATCATCGCCGGAAGCCGGTACGTTGTTATTGCCACAAGCGCAGAAAGCAAGGGCAAGACATAAAGTAAGAGGTAAAACTTTTTTTATTAATTTCAGTTTCATTTTTTTCTCCTTATGATAAAAGGAATCTCATAAAGGGATTCCTTTTGTGAATTATTTTAAAAATCCGTTGATAATCTGTGCTTCTGCCTCCGCTTCGGTAAGACCAAGGGTCATAAGCTTGATAATCTGCTCGCCGGCAATTTTGCCGATGGCAGCCTCGTGAATAAGCTCCGCATCCAAATGGTTTGCGGTAATCTCCGGGATTGCACTGATCTTGGCATTGTCCATAATGATGGCGTCGCATTCAGAGTGACCGGCACATTTG
>JAZSPK010000021.1:0-15135 GCA_045537405.1 Acetatifactor sp. | reverse complement strand
AGATTATTCCGGCATGAGTTGGTCCGGAGAGGTTAATGGTTTGGTAGTGTATCAAAAGAGTATTGGTATCAAGTGCAATGGATATTTGGCAACACTGGCCGTTACATCATACAACGAAGATGCTACCGATGAAATATTGGCTAGATTTTATGTGGTTGAATAGTTGTGAAAAATATTTCTTGACATTGTGAGAAGAATACTATAAATTAGAAATGATCCCAATTGGAATAGGTTTTCCAAGCAAGGTTGGCAATTTCGATTGCCTTATTGATTGAGTTAAAAGCTCAGTTTTATAAGTTGGTTACTATAAACCACCAAATGCCTATGGCATGAACTTGTGAAATGGTCAATAAGAATAGTGAAGAGTTTTGCTATTCGCCTGCAAAGGGACGTCATTATGATACTGTTTACAAGAGGCATGCTACGAAAGTGGCATGCCATTTTTTTTTTTACGAACCAGAAAAGAACAAATAACGGGGATAGAGAACATGAAGAAGATTATCGAACTAAAGAATATTACAAAGGCTTTTGATGGAGAAACCATACTGGATAATATCAGTTTGGATATCCATGATAATGAATTTATTACACTGCTCGGACCTTCCGGCTGTGGTAAAACCACCACACTTCGTATTATTGGAGGCTTTGAATATCCGGATGCCGGTGATGTGATTTTCATGGGAGACCGTATCAATGATATTCCGCCCCATAAGAGAAATGTTAATACCGTGTTCCAACGTTATGCGTTATTCCCCCATTTGTCCGTTTTTGAAAATGTGGCATTTCCTTTGCGTGAGAAAAAGGTACCAAAGGCTGAAATTAAAGAAAAAGTAGAAGCAATGCTTAAGATGGTAATGCTTTCCGGTTTTGAGAATCGTCGTGTAACCCAGCTTTCCGGCGGACAGCAGCAGCGTGTGGCGATTGCCAGAGCGTTGGTTAATGAGCCGAAGGTACTTCTTTTGGACGAGCCTTTGGGTGCTTTGGACTTAAAACTTCGTAAGGATATGCAACAGGAACTGAAGAAAATTCAGAAAAATACAGGAATCACCTTTATTTTCGTTACCCATGATCAGGAAGAGGCACTTAGTATGTCCGATACCATTGTGGTTATGAGTGAAGGGAAAATACAACAGATCGGTACTCCTACAGATATTTACAATGAGCCGATAAATGCTTTTGTTGCAGACTTTATCGGAGAAAGTAATATTGTAGATGGCGTGATGTTAGAGGATTATAGTGTACGTTTTGGCGGTCAGACCTTCCATTGCTTAGACTGCGGCTTTGAGAAAAATGAGCCGGTGGATGTAGTAATTCGTCCGGAGGACGTGGATTTGGTACCGGCAGAAAAAGGACAGATTCAGGGTACTGTTACAACCGTAACGTTTATGGGAGTACATAATGAAGCGATTGTAGATATTGATGGTTTTAAATGGATGATTCAGACCACAGACCCCGTAGAAGAAGGGGCACATGTGGGCATTACCTTGGAACCTGACGCTATCCATATTATGAAGAAATCCAAGTACTCCGGTATGTTTGGTGACTATTCTTCTTTCTCAAATGAATTGGATGAGTTATCCAACGCAGGGGAGGACGAAGAAGAATGAAAAATACAAATGTAAAGAGAGGACCCAACACCTATGGTGTGGCATTGTCTCCTTATTCCGTGTGGTCGATGCTCTTTGTTGTGGTTCCTTTGATTTTCGTGGCATACTATGCCTTTACAGACAATCAGTTTAATTTTACAACGGATAATATTACCCGTTTCTTTACGGCTACCAGTAATGTGGTACAGGAGGATGGTTCTACCCAAGAGGTCAGAACTTATTTGCTGATTTTCATGCGCTCCTTGAAGCTTGCGGTGATTTCGACGGCTATTTGTTTGCTTATGGGTTATCCTATTGCGTATATTATGGCAAGAGCCAAAGAAAAGACGCAGAAGACTATGATGACCTTAATCATGATTCCTATGTGGATGAACTTCCTGATTCGTACTTATGCGTGGATGACTATCTTGCAGGACAAAGGTATTATGAATGGCCTTTTGGCAAAGATTGGTTTAGGTCCTGTGCAGGTAATCGGTACCGAAACGGCTGTTATTATCGGTATGGTGTATGACTATTTTCCTTATATGGTTTTGCCGATTTACTCGATTTTGGCTAAGTTGGATGTGAAATTATTGGAAGCGGCAAGGGATTTAGGCTGTGGAAGTCTTTCTGTGTTGCGCAGAGTAGTATTTCCTTTGAGTATGCCGGGTGTAATTTCCGGTATTACCATGGTACTTATTCCTTCCATCAGTACCTTCTACATCTCACAGAAGCTTGGTAATGGTAAGTTCTTCTTAATCGGTGATGCCATTGAAGGTCAGTATGTTGCTAACAACTTACATTTTGCCGCTGCCATTGCATTTATTTTAATGCTGATTTTGTTGGCGGGTATGGCACTTGTGAAGTATGTAACGGCAAAATATGTGTATGGAGGTGAATAAATGAAATTATCAGCTAAGATTTATAGTGGTTTGATTTTTGCTTTTTTATTCGCACCCATATTGGTATTGTTGGTGTTTTCTTTTAATGAGGCAAAGAGCTTGTCCGTATTTTCAAGCTTTTCTTTGAAATGGTACAAGGAATTGTTTCATGATAGAAATACTTTGGAGGCAGTACGAAACACCTTGGTTTTGGCAGCTTCTGCAACGGCTATTTCCACAGTAATGGGTACCTGTGCGGCAGTGGGTATCAATAAACTTCGTTCCAAATGGTATCGTGCGGCTATGAATACAGTGACGGATATCCCCATGACCAATCCGGATATTATCACCGGTATTTCCCTTATGCTTATGTTTGTATTTGTGGGTAGACTCATGGGTGCGGCAACCAGTCTTAATTTCCTTACACTTTTGATAGCCCATGTGACCTTCTGTACGCCCTATGTAATACTGCAGGTATTGCCGAAATTACAGCAGATGGACAAGTCCTTGCCGGAGGCGGCCATGGACTTGGGATGTACTCCTATCGGAGCATTTTTAAAGGTGGAGTTGCCGGAGATTTTGCCGGGAATTATTACCGGAGCAATTATGGCATTTACTTTGTCGTTAGATGATTTCGTAATCAGTTACTTTACGTCTGGTAATGGTTTTGAAACCTTGCCGATTCGTATTTATGGTATGACAAAGAAAACGGTAACACCCAAGATGTATGCTTTGGCCACCATCATTTTCTTTGTGACACTGACCTTGTTACTTATCAGCAATTTTGTGGATAATGAGGACAGCAGACGATTGAAGGAAGTAAAAAAGAAAAAGAAGCATAAATAAATTTTATATATGGAGGAGAAAAAATGAAAAAATTTGTCATGCTTTTGGCAACTGTTATGTTGCTTGGTCTTTGCCTGACCGGTTGCGGGGGTGGAGATTCTCTTACACTGAATGTGTACAACTGGGGTGAATACATCTCAGACGGTAGTGAGGGTTCTTATGATACCGTTCGCGAGTTCGAGGACTGGTATGAGGAAACCTACGGACAGAAGGTTACCGTAAATTACAGTACCTTTGCTTCTAACGAAGATATGTACAGTAAGATTTCCAGCGGAGCGGTAAGTTATGATGTTATCATTCCTTCTGACTACATGATTGCCAGAATGGCAAAGGAAGGTTTATTGTTAGAAATTGATTTCAACAATATCCCTAATTACCAGTACATTGATGAGTCTTTCAGAGGTCTTTACTATGACCCGGATAACAAGTATACGGTTCCTTATACTTATGGTATCGTTGGTGTAATCTATGATGCAAATGTAGTAGACGAAGCAGATACCGGTAGCTGGGACCTGATGTGGAATGAGAAGTACAGCGGAAAGATTGTTCAGTTCAACAACTCCCGTGATGCTTTCGGTACTGCAATGTACAAGTTAGGCTTGGATGTAAATACCACCAATAAGGCGGATTGGGATGCGGCTTACGAAGAGTTATTAACCCAGAGACCTTATGTATACAGCTACGTTATGGACGAAATTTACAATATTATGGAGTCCGGTGAAGCTGCAATCGGCGCTTACTATGCAGGTGATTATTTCACCATGGTAGATGCACAAGCTGAGAATGTTGACTTGCAGTTCTACTATCCTGAACAGACAAATTATTATGTAGATGCTATGTGTATTCCTTCCTGTGCACAGAACAAGGAATTGGCAGAGATTTTCATCAATTTCATGCTTTCTGAGGAAGCTGCTGTGGCAAATGCAGAATATACCTATTATGCAACTCCTAACAGCCTTGTTTACAACAATGCAGGCTACATTGAAGATATGGGTGAGGATGTAATTGCAATTCTTTACCCGGATCAGACCAGCTTTTCAGAGAAGTACAATAAGATGGCATATCAGAACTTGGATGCTGAAATGTTAGATTATTTGAACACTTTGTGGGAGAACATTAAGATTAACTAGGTATTAAGAAAGAGCGTTATCGTAAAAAACGATAGCGCTCTTTTTGCGTGTCTTAAATTACGAATACCCAGCTGTCAAACCATCTCAGATAATCTACCACAAAATTCTTGTCAATAGGCTGTCCGGAAAGTATGGGGTAGAAGAGTAAAAACAGTAGAAATGCAGCTACTGCATAACCGGTAATGATACCGATAAAGGTGCCGGGTTTTACTTTTTTCTTCAACTGGTTGAAGCTGTAAGCAATCATACAAACCAGGAAGGGTACGCTTGGAAAGTAGTGGTATATAAAGGTACAGCGGGTTACTAAAACCCAAGGAAGAAACTGTGCCAGATATCCTATACAAAGGAAGGTGGCTGTTCGGTCCTTTCTTTTATACACTAGATACAACATGTAAATAAATGCCGGAATTCCTGCCCACCAAACCAAAGGATTACCAAAGGAGCTGATACCCTGTCGCATAGTACCTTCTAAAACATTGGAGTAGTAGAAAATAGGGCGAACCATAAGAGGCCATTGTATCCAAGTAGAAGAGTACGGATGCGTAGCTTCCAAGTTGCTGTGGTAGTTAAACATGGTCTTTTGGTTGTTTAACATACGGGCAAATAAGCCCGGGTTGTTGCTGTCTACAAAGGGAATGTAGGACAACAGGTAAATAAAGAAGGGTATTACCACAAAGAAAATCATACAAAAGCCGATAGTTCGTAGGGTGTTTTCTTTAAATACTCTAATAATATGGCTGTGTGCAATATTGCCTGTGCGCCCTTTGGGCTGTGCTAAAGCATATTTATATTCTCTGTATCGGTTCCACAAGGAAGCGAAGAAAATTACTGCGAGTCCTGCACCAGCATAAGCACCGGTCCATTTGCTGGCGATACCAAAGCCAAAGGCAATACCGCAGGCACCCAGAGGAATCCAGGTTTCCTTCAGGGGTTTGTCATAAAAGCTGGTATTCACATAACGTTCCATAAAATAGTACATTACGATAACAAAGAAGGTAATGAACACATCTATGGTGGTAAGTCTGGTCTGTGCAAAGTGCATGAAGTCAAAGGCAAACAGGAAAGCAGTAAAAGCACCTACATAACGGTTGCGACTGATATTGCGTCCCAGTAAGTACATAAAGGGAAGCATCAATATACCGAACAGCGTACCCATAAAACGAAAACCAAAGGGCGTGGTACCGAAAAGTGTAGCCCCTAAGGTAATCAATACCTTTCCGAATGGCGGGTGGGTATTTTCGTAGGTTCTAAGTCCATGCATAAACTCGTAAGCCGTACGAGTGTAGTATATTTCGTCAAAATAGCAACCGCTTAAGTGATTGATGGTTTCCGGATAAACATTTGCCTCATCATATAGCTGGGGATAAAAGTGACTATCCTTAACCGGAAGAATATTGCCCGTCGCATCCTGTATAACAATCTCACCGATTACAGCATCTTCTTTTACATTGGTAATTCGAAGGTTTTCAGCCGGCTCCGGTAAAGTAAGAGTTCCCCAGCTGAATACACTTTTCATGGTAAAGTCTTGTACATAAGTCCAGTGACTGTCAGAGTTGTTCTTCACTTCTAAGGTAAAATCAATATCTTGCTCATTCAAAAGATACCAGCTTAAAGTGGAAATAGCTTCACCATTCTGTGCAGAAATATCCAGATAAGTGTATTTGGGAACCGGGTATTCTGTCTTGGGAGCTTTGGTGCTACCCAGTTCATAAAAGGCAAAGCAGGCATAAAAAAGCGTAATACCCAGCATAAAGCCCATATCCAGCTTCGTAAACTTCATGGTTTTACGGGAAGGCATGGGAGCCTTTGGGGCAGTAAGGTCTTTCCATATGGTGTCAAAGGAGTCGCTTGAATCCTTTGTGGGCGGAAGAAGTTTCCCGCGCATATCCTGCACAAGTACAAAATAAAAGTACGTACCGCCTAAGGTTGTAAGGAAAGATATCAAGATAATAGCGGTAGCTTTTGCATCGTAATTGTGTGGGTCGTAATGGTACAAAACATGCCATACATTAAAGAAATGACTGATGGACAGCACCATGTAGGCATATAAATAAGCACGCTTTCTGCTCATAATAAAGGTCATTAACAGCAGCATCATTACGGGGAACAAATATCGTTCATGCATTCGCACACTGAAAAGGAACATAGTCAGGATAATGAAGGCGCCACTTACATAGTAACGCTCATCGCATTTTATTTTGCGTAAGAAAATCAGGGTGGCTATAAGTGTAAGTAAAACGATAATAACCGTACCTAATTGTCCAAAGGTTAAGAACAAAAACTTCTTGTCCTGGGGACTCCAATTCAGTCCCCACAAACTCCAGAAATTATATGCGTTTACGGAGATATAAGGGTAGGAACCCAAGGTGGTACCATATTGCTTCAGAACCGTTCCCAGACCAAAGGGGAGTGAGACAAGCACCATGCAACCGATAGCTCCCAGTCCGCTGAAAAGGTTGGTGAAAAAGTTTTTGCGGTTGTAGCCTTTGGCAAAAACATGTTCATATATACCAAAAAGTAGTAGTGGTGTGAAAACTAATGTCTGAGGCTTTAATAAAACCCCCAGTGCAAAAACAAAGTAGGCGGGAATGGTCTTCCCTTCCGTAAGGAGCATGCACATAAGTAAGAGTGTCAGTGTAAATACTGCGTCCACCTGTCCCCACATGGAAGAGTTAATAAATACGGCAGGATTAAATAAATAAGCGGCCGTAAGTGCCAGAGAAATTCCTTTGGAAAAGTGCTTGGAAGCAATTCGGTATATAAGGTAACCGGCACCTAAATCACACAAAATAGCGGGGAGTTTTAAAAGCAGCAGACTTGCACCGGACAAATATTCCATGTGAAAGGCGGTCATAAGTGCGCCGACAATATACAGCACATACATATATCCCGGCGGATAATCCGTAAATACTTCCGGAGAATAGAAATCTGCAAAACCCACAGAATAAATACGACTGGCCCATGCAGAGAAGCATGCAGTGTCTGTTAAAAAACCCTTATAAAAGTAAGCAAAAATGCAGCGGAAGAGCAAGGCACCCGCTAAAAGCATGTATATATATAAATTTGATTTTTCTCTTTGTTTCATTTTATGTTCACCTTTCTGTATCCTGATAAGCGGATACACATTGTTATTATAACAGAGAAATGAAAAGTTACAAAGATAAAATAAAAAGTATATGAATTCTTTCTAAAACCCATTGTAAGTAGGAAATGTTGGAAATATAATAAGAGTAAGTTTTGTGTAAAGGTGGGAATAGTATGGCCAGAACCATGTTGGACTATTTGAAAACTTATGGAGATGTATCCTTTGAACATAAGCCTTTCGGGGAAGTGGACAGTTTGATATTGTGCCAGTTTGCCTATTTAAAGTTTGATGGTATGGTGCCGGGGGTATATGATAATAAACCGGCAGTGTCAATGGAAGATTTGTTTATCCATCCGGATTATGAAAAATTATTCCAAAATACCTGGTTTGTGAAAAAGAATAAGGAGCTCTTTGAAAAAATGTATGAGAGCAGACGATTTCATAATCTGCGTATGAATTGTTATATAAATATTATAGAAGCAGAGTGGGAGACCCAGTTTTCTGCCATTACTTTTCTGTTGGAGGATGGAAGTATTTATGTGGCGTATCGGGGGACGGACGAGACTATTGTAGGCTGGAAAGAGGATTTCAATATGTCCTTTATGACACCGGTGCCCGGACAGTCTTTCAGCGTGAAATATCTTAATATGGTAGTGGGCAAGCTAAACTGTCCTTTTTATATAGGAGGACATTCTAAAGGCGGAAACCTGGCAGTATATGCTGCTATGAATTGTCCGAAGGAAGTGCAGGAGCGGATTGTTAAAGTATATAATATGGATGGTCCCGGTTTCAGACCGGAGGTGCTGGAAACCAACAATTATTCAGCCATAGAGGAAAAGGTGGTAAAAATTCTTCCTCATTCTTCCGTGGTAGGATTGGTATTTGAACAGAGCGATAAGTATAAAGTGATCAAAAGCAAGGCCTTGGGCCTTTTGCAACATGACACCTTTAGCTGGCTTGTAAAGTACGGAAGATTTGTGGATGCAGGTCCCTTTTTTCAGGGGCATAAATTTGCTAATGATACCATGAATGAATGGATACTTTCCTTGGAGGAGGAGAAGCGACGTATCTTTGTGGATACGGTTTATCAGATTATTACTGCGGCAGAAAAAGACAATTTAATTGAGTTGTCTGCCGATTGGGTGAAGAGCTTAGGGTGTGTAACCACTGCATTAAAGGAAATGGATGAGCCGACCACGGAAGCCTTAAAGGAGGTATTAAAGGCATATGTGCTGGTGACACAAATGCGTTTGAAAGGCGAAATAGCCCGTGGTCAGGAAAAGCTAAAGACCAAAATCACACGTAAGAAAGAAAATACGAAAATAACAAAGCAGGATTAATGGAAGATTTTTCAGGCTCCAGACGCTCAGGATGCCATTGGACACCCCATATAGGATAACGGGTGTGTTCAATGGCTTCTATACATTTATCCTCCGTACACCATTGTATGGCACGCAAATGCACGCCCGGTTTATCCACGGCTTGATGGTGACGACTGTTGGTTGTAATGTGCTCTCCGTAGAGAGCATGCAAAAAAGAATTCGGAGAAATAGTAGTGGCATGGTAAGTGTCATAATCCAGATGCGTGTGAAGGGTTGCGGTGGGCAGATGTTGGATAAGGGTTCCGCCCAGTGCCACGTTAATCAGTTGCATCCCTTTGCATATCCCTAATACTGGAATTTTTCGAGCGAAAGCGTATTGAAAGGCCCTAAGTTGCAATAAGTCCAGTTCTGTATCAATATTTGTGGAACCTTGGTTGCTTTCACCAAAAAGCTCTGGGTTAATATCACCGCCACCGGGGAAGATGAAGGCTCTACAGGAAGACAGGTCGCCTAGGGAGAGGCTGGTAACAGGAGACAGGTTGAGGGATATTAAAAAGTTTTCATAGCGTGTTGTGTCCTTGCTTCGACCTACAATGCCTATTTTCATAAGGAATCCGTTCCGGCTCATGGAAACTGGTTTGAATGCATCAAGTTTTACAGAAAGCCTGAGATTTTATAAATAATATATGCGCTAAGACGACAAATAATTCTTCAAAAAGGCATAGGAGGACATTGTTGGAGGAAGAAAAATATGATATTCTTTTAATGGCGATAGAAATCGTAAATACAGAGGTTACGGAGAAGGAAAATGAGTAAATTATGGTATAAGCAACATGCTAATATTTGGGAGGAGGCACTTCCTTTAGGTAATGGTCGTTTAGGGGCCATGGTATTTGGTAATCCGAAAAGCGAACGGATTCAGGTAAACGAAGAAAGTGTTTGGTATGGTGGGAGCGTAAATCGTAACAATCCAAGCCTGAAGGAGAATTTGCCGAAAATCAGGGAGTTGATTTTTAACGGAGAAATCGCTAAGGCAGAGCGTTTAATGATGGCGGCTATGTCCGGCTGTCCGAACAGTCAACATCCTTACCAAACGCTGGGAGATATGTATCTTGACCAGAAGGATTTGGGTGAGATTACAGAGTATTACAGGGAGTTGGATTTAAGCACAGCGGTATGTAAAGTATCCTTTGTAGCAGAGGGGACTTCTTATACAAGAGAGTATTTTATATCAAAGCCAGCAGAATGTATGGTCATGAGAATTACAGCAGATAAGGAGCGTAGTATTTCCTTAAACGTAGGTATGGGCAGAGAGAAATATTTTGACGGTATTAAGGCACAGGGGCAGGACAGTATTTACTTGTATGGTAATCTGGGAAGAGGCGCCAGTGAATTTGCTATGAAGATTTCTGCACAGAGCAAAGGGGGCAAAGTATATACCCTTGGTGAACATTTATGTGTGGATAAGGCTGATGAGGTTTTGCTTTTCTTTACGGCAGATACCACTTACCAGTGCAGCAGAGAAGAAAAGCAAGCTGCATTGGAAGAATTTATGCAAGGTGTATTTGATACATCGGATATTATGAACTTTGAAAATAAGTCCGAATTTGAGTTGGCTGAGATTAAAATGCAGCAGGGACTTCAGAACCTCCTTTGCAGGAGAATGGATGCCCGTCTTGCAAAAGTAAAAGAGAAGGGCTATGAAGCTATACTGGCAGAGCATGTGGCGGATTACAAGGCTTTGTACGACAGAATGTGCTTTGAACTTAAGGGAGTAGAGAAATTCGATACAATCCCCACAAACGAGCGTATTGAAAATGCGGCAAAGGATAAGCCTGACGCAGGTCTTTCCAAGATGTATTTTGATTATGGCAGATATTTGCTAATTGCATGTAGCAGACCCGGAGGACTTCCGGCTACCTTGCAGGGCCTTTGGAATAAGGACATGATGCCACCTTGGGATGCTAAGTACACCATCAATATCAATACAGAAATGAATTATTGGCTGGCAGAGAACTGTAATTTGTCAGAGTGTCATATGCCGTTGTTTGACTTGGTAGAGAAGATGGTTAAGAACGGTCGTAAGACCGCCAGAGAAATGTACGGTTGCAGAGGTTTTGTGGCACATCACAATACAGATATTAACGGAGATACCGCACCACAGGATTTGTGGATTCCCGGAACTTATTGGGTAATGGGTGCGGCATGGTTATGTACCCATCAGTGGACGCATTTTCAGTATACACAGGATGTGGAATTTTTGAAAAAGACTTTTCCCATTATGTGTGAAGCAGCGTTATTCTTTTTAGACTTTTTGGTGGAAAAGGATGGTTATTTAGTGACTTGTCCTTCGGTTTCCCCGGAAAATACCTATATTCTTCCTTCCGGTGAAATGGGTGCCAATGGTGCAGGTGTAACCATGGATAACCAGATTCTGCGAGACTTATTCACTCAGTGTATGGAGGCCTATGCAGTGCTACAGGAGCAGGCTGCATTAGACAATACTGTGGCTAAGAAACTGAAAGAGGCTGAAATCGAGGATATAAAGAGTTTTATTAAGCAAGTGGAGGAAACCTGCAACAGACTGATTCCAACAAGGATTGGCGAAAGAGGAACTATTCTAGAGTGGCAGGAAGATTACAAGGAGTGGGAACCGGGACACCGCCATATTTCCCACCTGTACGGTTTACATCCTTCAGAACAGATCACCATGGATGAGACCCCACAACTTGCTCAGGCTGCGAGAAAAACCTTGGAATTCAGACTGGCAAATGGTGGCGGACATACGGGCTGGAGTCGTGCTTGGATTATTAATCATTATGCAAAGTTGTGGGATGCAGAAACGGCATACTATCATATTGAGCAGTTGTTTGCTCACTCCACATATCCGAATATGTTTGATAAGCATCCACCTTTCCAAATTGATGGTAACTTTGGTGCGACAGCGGCTATGGCAGAGATGATTTTGCAGAGCAGAAGCAATCGTCTGATTTTGCTTCCCGCACTTCCGGTAGAGTGGGAAAAGGGCAGTATGAAGGGACTGCGTATCAAGGGAAATGCTTATGTGGATATTTCTTGGGAGAAGGGAAGATTGGTGGAATGTAAAATATATGCGGATTCGCCATTAAATACGAGAGTACGTTACCAAGATAAAATGATAGAAATTGAAATTGCAGAGGGTAAAACGATGGTACTTACAGAGAGGACTTTTAGTTAAGAGGTGGATCAAGATGGGATTAGTAATACTTTGTGTAGGCATAGGTATTGTTTATTACATAATTGTTATAAAGAGGTACAAAGAGTCTACGTATTATAAAGATACTAAATTACCTTATTTCGCAATGAGATATGATGTAGGAAGGCTAGGAGAATATCTCACATATAAGTATTTGCGAAAATATGAAGAAGAAGGTGCTAAATTTTTATTTAACTGTTATTTGGATAAAGATAACGGAGAAACTACAGAAGTAGATGTCATCATGATTCATAAGAGCGGTATTTTTGTTTTTGAGAGTAAAAATTATAGTGGATGGATTTTTGGTGATGAGAAAAATAAAAATTGGACGCAAACTTTACCTCAAGGGAAAAAATCTCATAAAGAACATTTTTTGAATCCAATATTACAAAATAAGTTACACATCAAATGGTTGAAAATTAAGTTGAATAATGAGAACTTACCTATTCATTCCATTATTGTCTTCTCTGAACGTTGTACGTTGAAAAAAATAAATGTGATAAGTCCTGAAATACATGTTATTAAGCGGAATAATATTGCATCTATAATTAATCAAATTAGTGTAACATATGGAGAAAAAATAACTCAAATTGAGATAAATAGTATGTATGATGAATTGTATCCGCATACTCAAGTTGGTCAAGAAATAAGAGATAAACATGTACAAAATATTGAAAGTCGTACAAATTCGGATTCGGAAAGTTATAGTGTAAAAGAGGATATAGGGGAAAAACAAATTTGTCCGCTTTGTGGTAAGGAATTAGTGTTGCGCATAACTAAGCGCGGTGTTAATGCGGGTAAGGAGTTCTATGGATGTAAAGGTTATCCGCAGTGTCGATATATAAAAAAGTAAAAAGTTCACAAAGTGTAAATTCATGGTTGAAATTTTGTGGAGTCATGCTATAATGTAAGGGCTTACATAATGTTTATTTCACATATTTTCCTACTTGAAAAGGGAATACTAATCAGGTATGAAAACAGTAACGCATGTAAAGACATGCAGAAAGAGGAATCAATGAACGCAGTATTAGAACAAATCAGTAAAATAGGTATTGTTCCGGTAGTGAAAATCGATAGAGTGGAGGATGCGGTACCTTTGGCCAGAGCACTTTGTGCAGGCGGACTTCCCTGTGCAGAAGTAACCTTCCGTACAGAAGCGGCAGCAGGTGCGATTAAGGCTATGGTAGACAACTTCCCCAATATGTGTGTAGGTGCAGGCACGGTTTTGAATGCTGCACAGGTGGACGCTGCAGTGGAGGCAGGCGCAAAATTTATTGTCAGTCCCGGCTTAAACCCCAAGACAGTACAGTATTGTTTGGATAAGAATGTACCGATTACTCCCGGTACCTCAAGCCCTTCTGACATTGAGCAGGCTATTGAACTGGGATTAGAGGTAGTAAAGTTCTTCCCGGCAGAGCAGTCCGGTGGTCTTGCTAAGATTAAGGCTATGGCAGCACCTTATGTGAATATGAAGTTTATGCCTACTGGTGGCATTAGCGCAAAGAATTTGAATACTTACCTGGACTTCCCCAAGATTATTGCTTGCGGTGGTTCCTGGATGGTACCCGGAGATATGATTAATGCGGGAGACTGGGATCAGATTGAAAAGTTGACCAGAGAAGCAGTTCAGACCATGCTTGGTTTGGAAATTGCACACGTGGGTATTAATGCAGAAAGTGAAGAAGAAGCAATGAAGGCGGCAAATCGCCTGTCCTTTATTTTCGGAATGCCTGTAAAGAACGGTAACAGTTCCGTATTTGTAGGAAGTGCCTTTGAAGTAATGAAACAGCCTTACCTTGGTAAGAATGGTCATATTGCAGTACGCACCAATTACATCGAAAGAGCAGTGAATTATTTTGAAACTGTTTTGGGTGTGGAATTCAATCAGGAATCTGCCAAGAAAAATGCAAAGGGCGGATTACAGGCGATTTATTTGGCAGAAGAAATTGCAGGTTTTGCAGTACATTTAGTTCAAAAGTAGAAAGGGGAAAGAAATGTCAAAAGTAATTACAATGGGCGAGATTATGCTCAGATTATCAACTCCTAACAATGAGAAATTTATTCAGGCAGATGAATTTGATGTTTGCTATGGTGGTGGAGAAGCAAACGTAGCAGTGTCTTTGGCAAATTACGGACACGATGCGGAATTTGTAACAGCAGTTCCCGATAACGAAATCGGTGAGTGTGCAGTAGCGGCTCTCAGAAAGTACAATGTAGGAACCAAGTATATTGCAAGATGTGGTGAGAGACTTGGTATTTATTTCTTGGAAACCGGTTCTTCTATGAGACCTTCCAAGGTGGTTTACGATAGAGCACATTCTTCTATTTCTACTGCAACCGAAAAGGATTTTGACTTTGATGCAATTTTTGCAGGCGCGGATTGGTTCCACTTTACCGGAATTACTCCTGCAGTATCCGATGCGGCAGCGGAGCTTACCGAAAAGGCTTTAATTGCAGCAAAGAAGGCAGGGGTTAAGGTTTCTGTAGACTTAAACTTCCGTAAGAAATTATGGTCTTCTGAAAAGGCACAGAAGGTTATGACAAACCTGATGAAATATGTTGACGTATGTATCGGTAATGAAGAGGATGCAGAATTGGTGCTTGGATTTAAGCCCGGTGAAACAGACGTAACCAGCGGCGAATTGGAGCTTGCAGGTTATAAGTCCATTTTTGAGCAGATGGTAGAGAAGTTCAATTTTGAATATTGCGTATCTTCTTTACGTGTAAGCCGCTCAGCATCAGACAATGGCTGGTCAGCATGTATGTATAGCAGAGAAACTAAGGAATTCTATCATTCTAAGGAATATTCCATCCATCCTATTGTAGATCGTGTAGGTGGTGGTGATTCCTTTGCAGCAGGCGTTATTTGCGGTTTGTTAGATGGTAAGGATTTCAAGGCGGCATTAGAGTATGGTGTAGCAGCATCTGCACTTAAGCATACCATCCCCGGAGACTTCAATCTGGTATCCAGAAAAGAAGTAGAGACTTTGGCAGGCGGAGACGGGTCGGGACGTGTTCAGAGGTAAAAAATGCATAAGAGAAGGTCGTGG
>JAZSPK010000013.1:0-7837 GCA_045537405.1 Acetatifactor sp. | reverse complement strand
GTTTGGTCTTTCCTGTGCAAAGAAGTACGGTGGTGTTTATGTACCTCCTCATCAGGCAGTTATTCATCAGTTTGCAAGAGAAATGTTAGCAGGCGGCGGCAAGATGATTTTAGGTTCTGACTCTCATACACGTTATGGTGCACTTGGTACCATGGCAGTGGGTGAAGGTGGTCCGGAGCTTGTAAAGCAGCTTTTGAATCAGACTTATGATATTAATATGCCCGGTGTAGTTGGTGTTTATATGACCGGTGAACCTGTAAAGGGCGTAGGCCCTCAGGACGTGGCACTGGCTATTATCGGTGCAGTATTTGCTAATGGTTATGTTAAGAATAAAGTAATGGAATTCGTAGGTCCTGGCGTAAGCAGTTTAAGTGCTGACTTCCGTATCGGTGTGGACGTTATGACTACCGAAACCACCTGTTTGTCTTCTATTTGGAGAACCGATGAGGAAATCAAAGAGTTCTACGAGATTCACGGACGTAAGGAAGAGTACAAGGAGTTAAATCCGGGAGAAGTAGCATACTACGACGGCATGATTATGGTTGACTTATCAAAGATTCGTCCCATGATTGCTATGCCTTTCCATCCCAGCAATACTTACACTATCGAAGAGTTAAATGCAAATCTTATGGATATCTTAGATGAAACCGAAAAGAGAGCATTGGTATCTTTAGATGGTGCAGTAGATTTTAATTTAAAGAATAAAGTAAAGAACGGCAAGTTCATGGTAGATCAGGGTATTATCGCAGGTTGTGCAGGTGGTGGTTTTGAAAACATCTGTGCGGCAGCAGACATCTTAAAGGGAAGATATATCGGTTCTGATGGATTTACTTTAAGCGTATATCCTGCATCCATGCCGGTTTATATGGAACTTATTAAGAATGGCTGTGCAGCAACTATTTTGGAAACCGGTGCAGTTATGAAGACTGCGTTCTGCGGACCTTGCTTCGGTGCCGGAGATACTCCTGCAAATAATGCATTCAGTATTCGTCATTCCACCAGAAACTTCCCTAACAGAGAAGGTTCTAAGCTTCAGAATGGTCAGATTTCTTCTGTGGCACTTATGGATGCACGTTCTATTGCAGCAACTGCGGCTAATAAGGGTGTCCTTACACCTGCTACGGAGTTTGACGGCGAACTGAACAAGTATAAATATCATTATGACAGCAATATTTACGCTAACCGCGTATTTGATTCCAAGGGTGTGGCTGATCCTGATGTAGAAATCCAGTTAGGCCCCAACATTAAGGACTGGCCGGCTATGGGCGCACTTCCTGAGAACATGATTCTTCGTGTGGTAAGTGAAATTCATGACCCTGTAACTACTACTGATGAGTTGATTCCTTCCGGCGAAACCTCTTCTTATCGTTCCAATCCTTTGGGATTGGCAGAATTTGCCTTGAGCCGTAAGGATCCTGCTTATGTAGGTCGTGCAAAAGAGGTTCGTGCAGCACAGGAAGCTTTGATGGAAGGCAAATGTCCGGGCGAGGCATGTCCCGATTTAGAACTTAAGAAGGTATTTGATGCAATCACCGCAGAATTCCCTCAGTTTCCTGAAATGGTTGAAGTATCCTTTGGAGAACAGAGCAAGGAAGACAGCATGATGCCTCGTTCTTTAGGCTTTGGTTCCACAATTTTTGCAGTAAAGCCCGGTGACGGTTCTGCAAGAGAGCAGGCTGCAAGCTGCCAGAAGGTTCTTGGTGGTTGGGCAAATATAGCTAACGAATATGCTACCAAGCGTTATCGTTCCAACTTAATTAACTGGGGTATGCTTCCTTTCCTGATTCGGGATGGCGAGCTTCCGTTCAAGAACTTGGATTATTTGTACGTACCCGGTATTAAGGCGGCAGTAGAAAATAAAACAGAAGTTATCAAGGCTTATGTAGTTAAGGAAAACGGACTGGTTCCCTTCGAGTTAAAGTTGGGTGAATTAACTGACGAAGAGCGTCAGATTATCTTAAAGGGCTGTCTGATTAATTACAACAGAGTATAAGGTAGAGAGGTGAAAGTATGGGAGTTAGAATGAAACCTGTTACAAATCCTATGTTGGTGGGTGCGATTGAACTTTTGCGTGCTGAAGACACCATGGAGCATCGTCACATGGTAATGGAAGAAATTATGCATGCTACTTTGTTATCACCGGTAGTAATTACTCCTGAACCGGTTCCGGACGAGACCGGTGTTCCCAGGATTACGGCTGAGCATAATATTAAGGTTCCTATGTTGAGTGCAGGGGGCAAGAATTTCTTCATGGCCTTTACTGATTTAGGAGAGCTTCAGAAATGGCAGAAGGAAGAGAAGCAAAATGTTTTTGGGTTCAGATTCAATGATTATTTAAATATGATGCAGGGCGCAGGTGATACCTGTGACGGACTCGCAATTAATCCTTCCGGTAACAATTTGGTACTCAGTAAGGAAATGATTTTAAATATGATTTCAACAAAATAAAAAGAAAAGGCTGTTTTGCAAACTTGATTGCAAAGCAGCTTTTTTGATGTATAAACTGCTTGCGGTTGGAAAGAATATTATCAGAAACTTTTGTGAGGATTAAAAGGAGTGATAATGCGTATGAATAATCGTCTTAGAAATATTAACAGCAGAAAAAGAGCAGCAAAGAAAGAAAAGATCATTATGTTGGTATCATCCGCTTTTGTTATGGCGGCACTGACGGCAACCGGTATTTATTTGAAAAATAAAACGGAGCAGGAAAGAAAGGATGAATACAATGTAGATTTTGGGAAGTTAGAAAATAATGTAAGTGACAAATATGCGGATCTTGCGGAAGGTGTGGAAAATATAAAACCGCAGCTGCAGACACCCCTTGAATTGGCCTTGGAGGAAGCTCCGGTTTTAGATGATGAACTGGATTATATGCCCATGGAAGGTAGCGTGATTGGAGACAGTGAAGTAACCGCAGTGGGTTCCGGTCAAATAGAAAATCCCGGATTGGTAAATGAGTCTGAAATGGAAATAGTGGAAGAGGAGCTCCCAACCGTTACTGCGCCGGTTCTTTCTTTTTCAGAGGGTAAAGGTCTGGTGCGACCGGTGGAGGGAGAAATTCTGATGCATTACAATATGGACAATACAGTGTATTTTAAAACCCTTGATCAGTACAAGTACAATCCTGCAGTAGTGTTCTCTGCAAGTGAAGGAAGTGCGGTAAAAGCCTGTGCCAAGGGGCAGGTTGTAAAGATTTACAATAATGAAGAAATCGGTGTTGCGGTTGTATTGGATTTGGGAAATGGCTATGAGGCAACCTACGGACAATTGGCAACTTACAGCGTGGGCATTGGAGATTACGTAGAGGAAAATCAGGTTTTTGCTACGGTGGGCAGACCTACAAAATACTATGTGGAGGAAGGTAATAATTTATACTTTGCTTTGGAAAAAGACGGTGTAGCGGTGAATCCGGAAAGTATGTTTTTGCAGTAAATAGTGTAAAAGAGTGAAAAAAAGCGTTTTTGCTTCTTAAAAAAGAGGCAAAGACGCTAAATTTTTATGGAAATTATGCACCAAACGCTATATACTATAATAAGTGTGAAGATTAATTGACAGCGAAGCTATCGCTATGGAGGTTTGTTATGAAGATTGTAGTACTGGCAGGAGGCATCAGCACCGAAAGAGATGTGTCATTGTCCTCAGGAACAGGTATTTATAAAGCACTGAAGGAAAAAGGACATCAGGCCATTTTAGTAGATGTATTTTTGGGCTATCCGGGAGAACTTACCGAGGACATATTTGCCGTAGAGAAAGATTGGGCGGCAGATATGTGTGGTGTATCAGAAGAGATTACAGATATTGCGCAGATTAAAGCGCTTCGTCCGGATTATAAGAAATGCTTTTTCGGTCCCAATGTGCTGACTCTTTGTCAGCAGGCTGATGTGGTATTTATGGCGCTTCATGGTGCAGAAGGTGAAAACGGCAAGATTCAGGCATGCTTTGATTTGATGGGTATTCGATATACCGGAACCGACCATATCAGTAGTGCCATTGCCATGGATAAGGCCATTTCCAAGGAATTATTCAGAGAAAACGGGATTCCCACACCTGCGGGTATTCATTTAAAGAAAGGCGAAACGGATCCTAAGTCAGTACCTTTTCCGGTAGTAGTAAAGTGCTGTAACGGCGGTTCCAGCGTTGGTACATATATTGTGGAAAAGGAAGAGGATTATGAGACTGCTAAGGCCGATTCCTTCCGCTATGATGATGAAATTATCATTGAACAGTATATTAAAGGCAGAGAATTCAGTGTAGGGGTTATCGATGGTAAGGCGTTGCCCATTATTGAAATCGCACCTATTAGCGGATTCTATGATTACAAAAACAAATATCAGGCAGGTTCTACTATTGAGACTTGCCCTGCAGTTTTATGTGAAGAGTTGACTGTGAAAATGCAACAGTATGCAGAAGCAGTATTTAAGGCACTTCGTCTGAAGAATTATGCGCGTATGGACTTTATGTTAAAGGAAAACGGCGAAATGTACTGTCTGGAGGCAAATACTTTGCCGGGTATGACTCCTACATCCCTGCTTCCTCAGGAGGCACAGGCTATCGGTGTGTCTTATGGGGATTTGTGCGAATGGTTGATAAATATATCGTTACGCGAAGAATAAGGATGAAATGCTCCTTGGGTAAGTGAAGACAGGCCGAAGGAGCATTATGCGTTAAAAGGTTGGTTGAGTTAGGAGATTTATCATATGAAAAATATGACTTTGAAAAATATTGCGGACTTTTTTTGCAGACCTTTGAATAATGCGGAAGGGAAGGAACAGCAGGAGATTACCGGTGCTGTGTTGGATTCCCGTAAGGTAGAGGAAGGTTTTCTGTTTTTTGCTACCAGAGGTGAAAAGGTGGACGGTCACAGCTTTATTCCACAGGTGGCGGAAAAGAAGGCAGCACTGGTTATTTGTGAAGAAGCACCTACGGTGGATATTCCGTACATATTGGTGGAGGATACCTTTGTTGCATTGAAAGAAGTAGCAGCATTTTATCGAGAGCAGTTAAACATACCTATTGTGGGTGTTACCGGCAGTGTGGGTAAGACCAGTACCAAGGAAATGATTGCAGCGGCTTTGGGAGCGAAATTCAATGTGTTGAAAACCCAGGGCAACTTTAACAATGAAGTGGGTTTACCCTTGACTATTTTAAGTATTCGCGAGGAGCATGAAGTGGCAGTGGTGGAAATGGGCATTAGTGATTTTGGGGAGATGCACCGTTTAAGTGCTATTGCGAAACCGGATATATGTGTGATAACTAATATCGGTCAGTGCCATCTGGAGAATTTGATTGACAGGGACGGTGTATTAAAGGCAAAGACTGAGATTTTTGA
This sequence comes from Acetatifactor sp., assembly GCA_045537405.1. GTDB lineage: Bacteria > Bacillota > Clostridia > Lachnospirales > Lachnospiraceae > Acetatifactor. Next base: position 2,508 of record JAZSPK010000013.1, on the reverse strand, counting down.
CTTTATGCAGGAAAATGGATATGTGGTATTAAACGGTGATGACGATAAGCTGGCGACCGTGAAGGAAGTAAGGGGAAGAAAGCCTTATTTCTTTGGATTGACGGAGGATGTGAAAGCAGAGGCTGAGAGTGGTAAGGATTGTGTCGCTATGGGCAAGTCTGCTTTTGCTACGGATATTCAGAACCACGGTTTGTTTGGCAGTGATTTCAAGATGACCTTGTTTGGTCAGGAGCTTCCGGCGAGTGTACCTTTGCCGGGTCAGCATATGGTGATTAACGCTCTGGCAGCAGCTACTGTGGGCAAATTGCTTGGCATGGAAGAAGAGGATATTTTGAAGGGTATTGCTTCCGTGCAGGCTACCGGTGGTCGTAGTAATATTATGAAGCTGGCAGACAAAACGGTCATTGATGATTGTTACAATGCGAACCCTGTTTCCATGAAAGCAGCTATTGATTTACTGATGATGGCCCAAGGCAGAAAAGTAGTGATTTTAGGCGATATGTTTGAACTGGGTACCGACGAACTGGCGCTTCACAGAGAAGTGGGAATGTATGCCGCTATGGCGCGATTGGACAGTATGATATTCATCGGAAGTTTGTCTAAAGAAATGTATGAGGGTGCCGCAAAGCTACGTACCATGCCCGAATACTATCCGGATAAGGCTGCTTTCTTTGCAATTCACAAGCCGGAAGATTTTGCAGATACTACAGTACTTGTGAAAGCTTCTCACGGAATGCATTTTGAGGAAATTGTGGAGTGGTTGAAGTGAATATTTTGCTGATGGCTTCTGCGAACCACGCAGAAACTGTCAGCTTTTTTAATGTGTAGATTGTGGTAACATGGTATTAGTAGGTTTGGGGATGAAGGAGGTACATATGTTAACAAGTATTGCAATTATTTTATTATTAGGTCTGTTAGTAGGATGGTTTTTCTCTAAAATAAAGCTTCCCAGCCTTTTGGGAATGATTTTGGTAGGGATAGTGTTGGGACCACATTGCTTAAGTGTAGTGGATGAATCTATTTTAAATATATCGGGAGAATTAAGGCAGATAGCGTTGGTAATCATCTTAACTAGGGCGGGATTGTCTTTAAATCTTGCTGATTTAAAGAGAGTAGGGCGCCCGGCAGTTTTGATGTGCTTCGTACCTGCTTGCGTGGAAATGGTGGGTACAATCGTTTTTGCTCCATTATTATTAGGAGTATCGGTTTTGGATGCGGCAATTATCGGTAGTGTAATTGCAGCAGTATCTCCGGCTGTAATTGTACCCAGAATGATTAGGCTGATAGAAGAAGGCTATGGAAAAGAAAAGAGCATCCCGCAGCTGATTTTGGCAGGTGCTTCCGTGGATGATGTATTTGTGATTGTGGTGTTTACAGCAATGACTACACTGGCTTCCACAGGTGAACTGTCAGGCACGAGCTTTTTGCAGATACCGGTGTCCATTATGCTGGGTATTATGCTGGGGGCTTTAGTTGGAGTGAGTTTGGTATGGTTCTTCAAGAAAAATCACATGCGGGATTCTGTAAAGGTGTTGATTATTCTCAGCGTTTCCTTTTTGTTGTTGGAAGTGCAAAACAGACTGGAAGGAATCGTACCTATATCCGGGTTGCTTGCTATTATGAGCATGGGGATTTTGATCAATCAGAAGTATGATGTGTTGGCCAAACGATTGTCGGTGAAATATAACAAGCTATGGCTGGGAGCAGAAATATTCCTCTTTGTGTTGGTGGGAATGGCAGTAGATTTGCGTTATGCATTAGCAGCAGGTGTAATGGTAATGTTGTTGGTAGTAGTGGCACTACTGTTTCGGATGTTGGGTGTTGGGTTATCCTTGATAAAAACTAAGTTGACTAGCAAAGAAAGACTCTTTTGCGCTGTAGCCTATACGCCTAAAGCAACGGTGCAGGCGGCTATCGGAACCATACCTTTAGCCATGGGACTGGAGTGCGGAAGTATGGTACTCACCGTGGCAGTGGTGTCCATATTGCTTACGGCACCTTTGGGAGCACTTCTTGTGGATAATCTGTATAAGAGGTTGCTAGAGAAAGGTTAGTAGGTATTGGTAGGAGCAAGTTGTCGTTGCTGTTTAGCTATGCTATAATTTATGTTATAGAGTGAGTGTGAAATTGGAAGTGTATTAGAGCGGAAGCGTTGAAGTTGACGTAGTGGTGAAATGGTAAAGAAAGCTGAAAGATAATGAATGGACATAAATATAAAAGTAAAGTATTAAAGAGAACATTTATAAGGTGTATGATTGCGGTGATTATAATGGCTAGCCCCGGTATCATTGTTGGCTTTTTTAATAGATGGTTTTTGTTAGTTGCTCTTTTTTCCATTATTCCTATCATCTATTTGGCTGAACGATTTTTCATGATTATAAAATGGAATCTGGCCGAGGGAATCATAGAAGATGTAACTTTATTTAATGATTTGGACCAGCCCTACACAGCGGCACATATTAAATTTAAGACAAAAGATAATATTGAATATGAGAGCATCTTCACAAT